>NZ_JBHSSW010000012.1:293975-431748 GCF_042659465.1 Ponticaulis profundi
TGTCAGGAAGGCGCTAGTCGGCTTTCTTGTCCTCGTCCGTTTCGTCCGAGGTTTCCGCTTCCGGTGCAGCTGCTTCAGCCTCAGTCGATGTCTCTTCTACGACTGGTTCTTTAGCCGCTTCGGCGGTTGGCGTTGCCTCATTGTCCGTTTCATCCGGCACAACAGCTGTGACCACATCCTCAGAAGCGGTTTCAGCATTATCCTCAGAGGTTTCTTCCGAGGTGTCGTCCGTTTTGTCGTTCTTCTTCTCGCCCTTTTTCGGCTTTTCCGGTTTCGGAGGTGCCAGCGTGAAGGTCTCGGCAAGCCCCGCTTCTTTCATGAAAGCAGCGAATGCGTCGGTTTCAGCGACTTTGCTGAAAGCGGCCGTGACATATTCGAAAGAGCGGGCTGTGTGATGCTGGACGCTTTGTTTGAATTCACCGTCCGGCAGCGCGACTGTGACTGTCTTGCGCTTTTTGCCAATGGATTCATTGTTGGCATTGATCCAGGTCAGATAGGTCGGCACCACTTCATCACGGATCAGCGGCAGCAGGGTGTCCTGGACCGTATTAAGGCTTTCAAATGCCGCGCCCGGGCGCGGGTCTTCCATGAACTCACACCATGCTGTGACGAAAGGAGCTTTCTCCTTCATCATAGCAGCAGGTTTTTCGTCCATGCTCATCTGGATGAGCTGACCAGCTAGCGCAAAATCGGCAATGCTCGGATGACCACCGAACAGGAAGAGGTGGTGTTCGAGGTGAGCGTTCAGCAGGGTGATAAAGCGTTCAAAGGACGCTTCGAGCACAGGCACGGTTTTCTTTGTAATGCCGATGACCTTCAGGCGGCTCGTCATGCTCTTGGCAATCGACTTTTCGATGTCCTTGAGATTTTCGACTTCATAGCCCGCAAAGAACTCTTCTGCCTGACGTGCTGCAGAGGCTTTTGCGGCCTTTGCGCTGCCCCAGCGGAAGTGGAACATCACCTTGCTGAGCCATTCATCCGCATAGTCTTCAAGCAGTGAGACGAGTGCACGACATGCCGGGTCCTGCGGTGTTGCAGTCGGCGGTTTGCGTGTCGCTTCCAGTCGGAACAGGATCAGGCTGGAATCGTGGGCGACCCCGCCTTTCGGAGACACGAGCATGGGCAGCGCATCGCTTGTCGAAAGCGCGCGAAATTCCTCATCCGTACCGAATGTTTTGGCTGTCCAGTCGAATGGCAGCTTCTTGTAACGCAGATAGCTGCGCACTTTGGTGGTATATGGTGAGGTCTCGACCCCGAAGAGGCGATAAGATGCGCCCATAGTTTTTGGCTCCGTTTGCGGATGGCTTACGCGTGCTTCTCGCTGGGTTCAAGCCAGAATTCCACGGGATTTCGGTCTTGTTGTAGAAACGCCACAAGCGTCGTTGTGTTTCCGTCACTCACTGTGAGTTGCGAAAAAGTCTTCATAGAGCGGCAGGGCGTCGTCTTGTTTCAGCCCGGTCAGCACATCAACGCCTGCGTTTCGGAGCACATGAAAGCCACCTGCGCCTTTCGGGTGTTTGTCTTCGATGGCGCAAACGACGCGTGAAATCTGAGCTGCAATCAGCCGGGTTGAACAGGCATCTTCGCCGGTTGAACGCTCGCGGCACGGTTCCAGGGTGACATAGGCTGTGCCGCCTTTTGCGCGCTCGCCAGCCATGTCGAGTGCAATCTGTTCGGCGTGCGGGCGCCCGCCAACGTGTGTCATGCCTTCGCCGACAATATGACCGTGCGCGTCGACAATGATGCATCCGACGGACGGATTTTCGCCTGTCAGGCCAAAATTCAGCCGGGCGAGTTCAAGCGCCCGGCCCATAAAACGGCGATCGCGTCGTTTTCCGATCATTTGATCGCAGGAAGTGTCTTGGCGCGATCGGCATCGAGATAGCGCGCAGAAACAGGTTTCAGGGCATCATCAAGTTCGATGAGCAGTGGGTTGCCCGTTGGGATTTCGACACCGACAATGTCGTCTTCGCTGACATCAAACAGGTGTTTGACGATAGCGCGGAGCGAGTTGCCATGCGCTGAAATAATGGTGTTTGTGCCGCCGGTGAGCACAGGCGCAATCGTGCCATTCCAGTAAGGCAGAACGCGCTCGAGCGTCAGCTTCAGGCTTTCTGTTGCTGGCACGTCAATGCCGTCATAACGTGGATCTTTGGAGAGATCGAACTCAGAGCCCGCTTCCAGTTCCGGTGGTGGAATGTCGTAGGAGCGGCGCCAGATCTTGACCTGATCATCACCGTGCTTCGCAGCCGTTTCAGCTTTGTCGAGGCCTGTCAGACCGCCATAGTGACGCTCATTCAGGTGAAAATCCTTGGTGACCGGCAGCCAGCAACGATCCATGGAGTGCAGAGCCAGCCAGAGCGTGCGGATGGCGCGCGTCTGAACACTGGTGAAGCATTGACGAAAATCGACGCCAGCTTCGGACAGAAGCTCGCCGGCACGTGTCGCTTCGGCTTCCCCTTTTTCTGTCAGTTGGACGTCCCACCAGCCAGTGAAACGGTTCTGCAAATTCCACTCGCTTTGGCCGTGGCGCATCAAGGCAAGAACAGTCATCAACCCTCTCCAATCAAATTCAACGAAGAGCGATTAGCCCGTACGCAGCAAATCGTCGAGCCTTCAGCCTGTCTTTCTGCCAGTGATCAGGCGAAAAGATCGTCGATTTCCGATTGAGAGACGCCGGCGTCGTCCGGTGCGTTGTTCTCTGAAGGTGGAATGTCCGCCCCGCCAACGATCAGCGTGTTGATCTCGGCAATCCCGGCATAGAGCTCCTTGCTCTGGGATGCTGCTGTTTCCACGTCATCTGCCTTGAGCAGTTCCTGAATATGGATGATCTTGTCGTCCAGATCGCGGCAACTGGCCTCAAAGGCGCGGATGCGTTGCGGATCGGCCTGACGATACGCATGGATGGCGAGGTCACGGTCGCGAAAACCGGACTGTGAGAAGTGGTCGATATAGGTCATGGGAGACCATTCGAGCACATCCTCTGAAACTTCCGGATCCATGGCCAGAAGGTCGATCAGCATGGCGACTTCGTTGTAATGATTCAAAAAGTCCGTCGCCAGATAGGTGGCGGGACTGATGTTCGCCGCTCTGAGCTCTTCCGGCGACAACGAAATCTGATCTGGTGTCAACATGACGGCATTCAGCTCACAAATTCGTTCAAGTCCGCTTAACAAGATAAAAAGCACACAATCGCCTTGCATCTGCCTTGAAGGCGCGACACAAGTGCGAGGCAGATTGGGTGTATGGTACCAGATGAAAGATTATCTTTTCTTTCCACTCGCGCTTGTTTTGGCGCTCGCAATTGTAGCTGCTGCGGCGCTTCCCGGTCGGGATCGGTTAAGCTGTGGATCTGTCAGTGGAGCTGGCACCAATTATCAGACCGTGACCGTTTCGGGCGATGACCTGTGCCGCATGGAGGCCGCAGGTCAGGCAGATATCGATTTGCAACGCTCGAATGGTTCGATCCAGTCGACCATCATCACTGTGGGAGCCGGGCTGCTGGGGGATCGCCCGGAGCGCAATCCACACTTCCGCCTCGCTGCGGATCTCGAAAATGTTTACGCAGGCTCGCGCATTCGCGTGACCGTCGAAGCCCGTCCGGGCCCTGAGAGCGGCGCCACAGCGTTTGAGGTCAATTACAGCGCAGGTCAGGAAGGCAATTCCGGCTGGCGCGCCTTTGACCTGCAACCAGACTATCAGGCTTACAGTTTTACCTGGAATGTGCCGGAGCGACTGATCGCGGATCAGGCTGTGGACTATCTCGCAATCCGGCCAGTTGTGCCGGAGAAATCAAGAACGGTGGAAATCCGTTCGGTCAAATTTGATCGCCTGGGGGCGAGCCAATAGCAATCGGAAACTTCGGGTGGGTCCGAGGGTCAGAGGAGAAGAGACGAAATGCTTCCGACACCACGTAGTGATATCAAGCCCAATACTGCTGACTTTGAGGTTGTCCCTCTCGTCAAGCCGACCGGCTTTCGTGAATATGACGCGCGCTGGTGGTTTGGCGTGCCAGGCCATGAGAAAGACCCTGAGCTGAACCTGCTCGGCGTACAGGCGCTGGGCCAGGGCATGGGCACCGTTTTCCACGAGAAGTGGGTGGCACCGAAAGTCGTCGTGGGACACGATTTTCGTCACTACTCGCAATCGATCAAATACGCGCTGATGACAGGTCTGGCGCAGGCCGGATGTCAGGTTCTGGATATTGGGCTCGCCTTGTCGCCGATGACCTATTTTGCTCAGTTTGCGCTCGATGCGGCGTGCTGCGCGATGGTGACGGCCAGCCACAATGAGAATGGCTGGTGCGGCGTCAAAATGGGTTATGACAAGCCGCTGACCTTTGGACCGGATGAAATGGGGCGCCTGAAAGAGATCGTCCTCGGCAATACCCCGGTCATGCGCTCCGGCGGCACGATCAGCCGCGTCGACAATATGCGCGATGCGTATCTGAAATCCGTGACCAAGGGTGTTGAGATCAAGCGTCCGCTGAAAGTTGTCGCGGCTTGTGGCAACGGCACGGCCGGTGCATTTGCGCCTGATGCTCTGCGGGCCATGGGGGTTGAGGTGATCGAACTCGATTGCGATCTCGACTTCACCTTCCCGAAATACAATGCCAATCCGGAAGATGCGAAAATGCTGCACGCCATGGCCGATGCCGTGAAAGAGCATGGCGCAGACGTTGCGCTCGGCTTTGATGGCGATGGTGACCGTTGCGGCGTGGTCGACAATACCGGTGAAGAAATCTTCGCCGACAAGATTGGCCTGATGCTCGCACGCGACCTTTCCAAGGAATATCCGGGTGCAAAGTTCGTCGTCGATGTGAAGTCAACCGGACTCTACAAGACCGATCCTGTGCTGAAGGAAAACGGCTCAGAAGTCGATTACTTCAAGACCGGCCACTCTTATATCAAGCGCCGCACGACAGAGCTTGAAGCGCTGGCTGGCTTTGAAAAGTCTGGCCACTTCTTCTTCCGTCCGCCGATCGGGCTTGGTTACGATGATGGTCTGGTCGCAGCGGCTGCAGTGCTTCAGATGCTGGATCGCAATCCAGACAAGTCTCTCTCGGATCTGCATGCTGAACTGGGTACAGCCTTCACGTCCATGACGATGTCGCCGCATTGCGACGACGAACTCAAATATGATGTCGTTGAAAAGGCCGTGGCAGAATATGAGGGCCTGAAGGGCACGGAAATTCTGGGCCGCAAAGTCGTTGATGTGAACACCGTAAATGGTGCGCGTGTGACACTGGATGATGGTTCCTGGGTGCTCGTGCGGGCCTCATCTAACAAGCCGGAACTGGTTGTGGTGGTCGAGAGCATGCAGTCCAAGGACGACATGAAGGACCTCTTCCATAAGGAAGTGAAGCCGCGTCTCGCGAAGTTCGATGCGGTTGGCGATTACAATCAGGAAGTCTGATTTCTGAATTTTAAAACCTGAAAACAAAGGCGGTATGTCACAACATGCCGCCTTTTTTGTCATTTGCCTGCGCGCATTGGTTTTTTTATTCCATCCAAATGTGAATTAGACTACGACAAAGAAAAGCAAGAAGGCGGGGACCCTCATGACATTCAAAGCTCTTATCGCAGCAGCGACTCTGATTGCGGCTGGTACAGGCTCAGCGCAGGCTGGAATTGTCGACGAAGTTCGTGTTGGTGTGCTCCAGCACAATATTTGTCTGATCGATTGCGACAATGCGGATAAGGAAGATGGTCCGGACATCTCTGCAGAGGTCGTCTTTGCATCGCCTGATTTTCTGAGCTGGGCGCTCGAGCCACGCTTCTATCTTGGAACGACCTACAACACAGCCGGCGAAACCAGCTTCTATGGCGGCGGTGTTCAATGGTCGTTTGATATCACGGATCGCCTCTCTTTCGAGCCAGGCATCGGCTATGTCTTCCATGACGGGTATAACGAAAACCCGTACGTTCAGGGCACACCTGAGGCGACAGCTTTCGGCGAAGAGCATGTCCTGATGGGCTCAGATGACCTGTTCCGGACGTCATTTGCCCTGACGTGGGACTTCACGGACAAATGGGCTGGCCAGCTCCTGTACGAACACTTCTCGCATGGCCAAATCCTTGGTGATGGACGTAATCAGGGCATGGACAATTTCGGCCTGCGTATCGCCTACACGTTTGATTGATTTCATACCTCTCGATCCGTTTCGGATCGTGAATACCCGGCGGCTCTGCGTTTCTGCGCAGAGCCGTTTGGCATTCTGAGGGGCATTTGCCTTGTGGATCGATCTTCGTCAGGCGGGTTTCTCACGTTTCTTTTCCGCATCCGGCCTAATCGCCCCTTGCATTTCGCGCGCAAAAGCTGTCCTTTCCGGGCGGTTGCAGCGGAGATGAGCGAATGACCGGAGTGGTAGTCGTCGGCGCCCAATGGGGTGACGAAGGTAAAGGCAAGATTGTTGACTGGCTGAGCCATCGCGCAGACGTGATTGTGCGTTTCCAGGGTGGTCACAATGCGGGTCATACGCTCGTTATTGATGGCAAGGTCTTCAAGCTGAATCTGCTGCCGTCTGGCGTGGTGCGCGGTGGCAAGCTCTCCGTCATCGGCAATGGCGTCGTCGTTGACCCATGGCAGCTGATCAGCGAGATCTCCGCCATGCGGGAGCAGGGTGTCGAGCTTGAGCCCGATGATCTTCTGCTCGCTGATAATGCCTGCCTCATTCTGCCGTGGCACAAGGATATTGATGCGGCGCGCGAAGCTCAGCTTGGCGGTGCGCAAATCGGTACGACCAAGCGCGGTATCGGCCCTGCCTACGAGGATAAGGTTGGCCGCCGCGCGATTCGGGTTGCCGACCTTGCTGATGAAGCAGCGCTCGATATGAAGCTTGCGCGCATGATTGCGCACCATGAGCCGCTCCGCAAAGGGCTGGATTTGCCGCCGCCAGACGCCGGTGAACTCAAGGCGCAGCTGCGGGAAATCTCTGAAGAAGTTCTCAAATATGCTGGTCCGGCCTGGCAGCGCCTCGATGCGGCGCACAAGCTCGGACGTCGTATTCTGTTTGAAGGCGCGCAGGGCGTCATGCTGGATGTTGATCACGGCACTTATCCATTCGTCACTTCGTCGAATGTCGTCTCCGGACAGGCCGCTGCGGGATCTGGGCTTGGGCCGCGCTCGATCAACTATGTTCTGGGCCTTGCCAAAGCCTACACCACGCGTGTCGGCTCCGGCCCGTTTCCAACCGAGTTGACGGATGAGGTCGGTGAGACACTTGGCCGTGTGGGCCATGAGTTCGGTGTGAACACCGGACGCAAGCGCCGTTGTGGCTGGTTTGACTCCGTCATGGTGCGTCAGGCCTGCGCCGTATCAGGTGTTGATGGTCTCGCCATCACCAAGCTCGACGTGCTGGATGGATTCGAAGAGATCAAGATTTGCGTTGCCTACCGTCTTGGCGATCAGATTCTGGATCGTCTGCCTGCGACGGCCGCTGAGCAAGCCAATGTCGAGCCGATTTATGAGACCATGAAGGGCTGGTCAGGCAGCACGCAAGGCGCGCGCGACTGGGATCAGCTTCCTGGTGAAGCGGTGAAATACATACGCCGTCTCGAAGAGCTGGTCGGTTGTCCGGCTGCGATTGTGTCGACATCGCCGGAACGTGAAGACGTGATCCTGCGCCGCGACCCATTCGGACGTGTGATGTAATTCAGACCGTGATAAGGTAGCGCTCTGATGAGCCTGACATATCCCATTGCCGAAACTGCGACTGAAGCTCTGACGCAGCCCCAAGGGCATGCGCGGACAAAGGCTGCGGCTCAGGACCTTGCAGGTCAGCCGGTGGTGTTTCACACCGAATGGCTGCGCCCCGGACCTGAGCGCGCAGAAGAATGGCAAGCATCGGTCCAGGCGGCGATGAATACGGGGTCGGTTCAGATTTATGAATCTGAAAAGGGCCGACCTGTGATCGCCATCAGTTTCTGGCGGATGGTGGATGAAAGCGAGATTGCACCGCCGCCGCCCAAGCCGAAACCGCAGGAAGATCACGCAGACGATCTCTATTTTCGCTCGGGCCGGACACGCAAGAAAAAGCCAAAGCCGATTGATCCGAACCAGCTTGATCTTTTTCGCGGGGATGGACCGGATCAGAGCGGCTATGAACGGCAGGATCCGGACAATCCGGACATCGTGCTCACCGAGGAAGGGGATGGCACCCGTTTCGGCAGCGGTGCGGAAAAGGAAGCGGAATAAGCATCAGTTTCTCCGTTCTGTGCGTTCTATCCATCACGAGACATGACAGCGCGCTGATTTCGCTCTAATTCTCTGGGTCACTCCATCGTTTCAGTTTTGATGTTCGTGCGTAGATGACCGGCTTTACATTTCTGTCCTTCCTGAATGGTCTGTTTGGACGCCTCCCGTTCGGCGTGCAGGATAATGCGCCTGCCGAGGCGGAAGACCCGACAATTGCGGAACTGCGTGAAAATCTTCAGAATTTGCTGGAGCGCGGCGAAGTCTGGGTCCGCAATAATCTGCTGACGCAGGAAAACCTGATCGCCATTGGCACGCAGATATCGGTTGTCGTTGCCGCGATCCTTGTCGGCTGGTTTCTGGCGCCGCGCATTCGGCGCGTTCTTGATTTCGGTATTTCGAAACTTCCGGGAGACCTGGCAAACCGGGTTAATCAGATCACGCCGCTTATTCTGGACCATGGATTGCGTCCGGCGCTCTGGGTGGCCTTTCTCTGGATCGGTGAGGTCGTGCTCTCTGCCATGGGGCTTCCCCATGTCATGGTGCGCATCGCTGCCAGCCTCGCCACGGCCTGGCTGATCATCAAGCTGATCACGCAGTTCATGCCCGAAGATATGCGCAAGCCTGTTGCCTGGTTTGCGTGGAGCCTCGCCATTCTGAGCTCGATGGGTATTCTGGATGATGCCTGGCGGATGGTGAATTCGCAGGGGATTCCGTTCGGCGAAGGCATGATCAATGCCGAATTCGTCCTGCGGGCCATCATTATGGCTGCGGTCTTTATCTTTGCCGCGCAATGGCTGGCGTCCCGCTTGAAGTCACGTGTGGAAACGCTTCCAAAGGTCGAGCCATCGCTGCGCATTCTGATGGCGAATGCCATTCAGATCGGTCTGTTCATTGCGGCTGCGTTCCTGACCATGACCAGCCTTGGTATTCCGCTGAGCGGTCTCGCCGTCTTTGGTGGTGCCCTTGGTGTCGGCCTCGGCTTCGGCATGCAGCAGATCGTTGCGAACTTTATTTCCGGCGTCATCCTGCTGTCTGATCGCTCCATCAAGCCGCATGATGTGATCGAGGTCGACGAAACCTATGGTGAAGTGATGTCGCTCGGCCTTCGTTATGCCTCTGTCGTGACGCGTGACGGTAAGGAGCATCTGATCCCGAACGAGCAGCTGGTCACGAACAAGGTGGTCAATTGGAGCTATTCCAACAATCTCGTGCGGATCAAGCGACGCTTTCTCGTCGAGTATGAGAGTGATCTGCGACTTGCGGCACAGCTCTGTATCGATGCGGCGATGGATCAGCCACGCGTCCTGCACGACCCGGCACCGAAATGTCTGTTGATGGAGTTTGGGGAGAGTGCCGTCGAGATGGAGGCACGCTTCTGGATCACCGATCCGCAGAATGGCATCAATAATATTGGCTCTGAAGTCATGTTCGCCATGTGGGACAAATTCAAAGAGCATGGCATTGATCTGCCACTTGGTCAGGACGAAATCCGTATTCTGGGCGACAGCCAGCTGAATGTGAAACTTGTTCGGGACAAGAAGCCAAAGCCGGAAGCCAAGGCCGACAGCGAACAGGACTAGTCCATCAGGCTTTCGACGACCCGCACATGACCATCGGATCTGGCAAATCTGACATGTTGGTCGCCTGGCCATATGCGCGCGTCGCACACCATATTCAACGCAATCTTGGCATCGGCGGAGCGATCCCAGAGGACTTCTGGTTCGTATCGAAGCCAGATAACAGGCGCCGATTGCGTTGCACGCCCACCCGCGTCTTCGATCATATTTTTCAGCTGAGTGCGTGTTTCGTGCGGTGGATACTGAAAGAAGACCGAATGGAAAATCACCGTGGCGACACCCTCTCGCGGGTGTTCGAGCCGCGCTTTCAGCCAGTCAGCCGCGTCAGCTTTCTCGATCTGTGTTTGACGCTGCAGAGCCAGTTGGGTTGCGGCATCAAAGCGGGCGAGGCGTTCGGGCTGGTCCGCCCAGATATAGCTTTTCAGGCGTAGCCGGGTTTCTTCATCCGTCAGGTCGAGCGGGTGCTGGTCGCAGCCGCGTCGCTCTATGATGTTGAACTGTCGGGAAAGCTTCGGAGCAGGGCCTTTCCACTCGCTTTCTATCTGAACCGCAGCGTCTACATCGCCCCATTGCCAGCAACCTGCATCGACATGGAATGCATCGAAATTCTGGTTCAGCCCGGCACTCGCGCCAAGTTCGAGAAGCCGGATGGGCATGGAGAAGATTTGCTCAACATGACTGAGCCCGATCAGCATCATGATGGCGCGTCGGGTTTCATTCGTCTGAGGCGGATGCTGGAGAAAGGCCCGGACCCAGCTCTCTTCGCGTTCCAGAAAATCGCTGGCGACTGGCCAGAGTGTCTCGACGTTTGCGCTTCGGGTTTGAGACGGATAGAGCCTGGCCAGATCCTCGCTCCGGCCTGACAAGGCAGCATAGTGCAGAACGCCAGCCAGTCTGAGCGCGAGCGCATCGGCACGTGGGAACCCTGTTCGGTCTGCAACAAGCGAGCGGACGACGCCTCCGGCTTCGAAGTCGCGTCTGAACTGACGGATAAGCGATGCGGTGAAGGGGGAGCCGAGGCGCTCACACCAATCGGCCTGTTCAGAGAAATGGTTGCATATGGCTTCGGCCGTCGCAAAGCCTTGCTGATGATCGCGACCCGCCATGCCTGCTCTCCTGTTTGAGATCTGGCATATCAAAAAAAATCCCCGGCCAGAAGGTCGGGGATATCAAGAGTGCTTTGTTGTGCTGGGTCAGGCTGCCGCCATCTCCTGCAAATATGTGTCGATCGTGGTTTTGATCTGCTCGCTTTGCATGGCGAGTTCTTCGGCTGTGCTTGCAACCTGCGTTGAAGCAGATGCCGTTGTGCAGGACGCGGTTTCCAGCATGGTGATGGAGTCCACCACACGCTGGCTGCCGTCTGCAGCTTCATGCACATTGCGGGTGATTTCGTTGGTGGCAGAAACCTGCTGCTCAGAACTCGCTGCAACCGACGTCGTGACTTCGTTGACCTGTCCGACGACCGTCTGGATCTGAGAGACCGCATCAAAGACGGCTTTCGTGGCTTTCTGGATTTCGTGTACCTGGTCGGTCACGGTGACCGTCGCCTGCTGCGTCTGCTCAGCCAGGGCTTTGACTTCACTGGCGACCACGTGGAAGCCTTTGCCGGCCTCACCTGCACGCACAGCTTCGATGGTGGCGTTGAGCGCCAGAAGCTTGGTCTGGCCGGTGATGTTTGTGATCAGGCTCAGAATGTCATCGATCTCACCTGCCGCTGCCGAGAGCGTTTCGAGACGCGCAACGGCATCGAGTGTGCAGGCATTCGCATTGGCGGCGATCTTGGTGCTCTGCCCCATCTGGCTGGAGACTTCGGCGATGGTTGCGGAAAGTTCCTCGGCTGCGGCGGCAACGGTGCGAACGTTCGCAGAGGTCTGCACGGTGACGGCCGAAACGCTTTGCGTCTGCGCGCTGGTTTCTTCTGCGGTCGAGGACATGGAGACGGCTGTCGTCTGCATTTCGTGTGAAGCTGCGGCGAGGGCGGTGATGGCCTCAGCGATATTGTGTTCAAAACGATCGGTCAGCTGTTTGACGCGTTCCGCGCGAAGCATTTTCGCCTGCGCGTCCGCTTCCTGCTGCTTCATCATGGCAAGTCGTTCGCGTGAGCTTTCAATGAAGATCTGGAGCGCACGGTTGAGGTCACCAATTTCGTCACGTCGTTCCGACTTGTCGACGGCAACATCCAGATCACCGTCAGAGACGCGGCGCAGGCTTTCGACCACAGCCTTCAGCGGTATGCTGATATATTTCCGGCTCAGCCAGACGGCGAGCAGCATGCCGCCCACAATGCTTACAACGCCGAGGGTCATCATCAGGATTTCAGAAAAGAGCGAGACAGCGTGCGCCCGTTTGGTGACGGCGTGACTTTTCTCATTCGTCATTGCCACATACTCGCCCAGGATCGTGCGCAGGGCTTTGGCTTCTTCAGCGGAGTTCTCGACCGAGTTCAGCAAGAGTTGCTGATCAGCACTGAGCGTGAAGGCTGTTTGTTCCGCAAGCGCGAGCGTGTTGTTGAGGCGTTCTTCATAAGCCTTGTAATGGGCTTCGATTTCCTCGACGAGCTTCATCTGCTCGTCGTCTGAAATCGACTTGAGTTGTTCAAGATCCTTCAGGAATTTCTGCTTGTCCGCTTCAATCTCCGGAAGGGCCTCTTCGACGAAGCTTGGATCTGTCGATAGGTGGTATTCTATCCGGTTCAGCTCGACGACGAACTGGTTCATTTCGGCGCTGAGGCGGATCTCTTCAGCCGAGCGTTCAATGCTCGTAGCTGCGTCATCCATTCGCTTCAGGCTGACAAAACCGGCGATGGCCATGGTCAGGATGGCGGTACCAAGAAGCCCAAGCAAAAGCATCAGCTTGGTCGTGACCTTTAGGTTTGAGAAAGTCATGTCTAACCCGAAGTAGAAAAATACCCAGACTTCTCAGTTTGCATGAATGCGTTAAGTCAGGGTTATTTTTCAAGCTGCATTTGTTTACGAAATGCGCTTTCAGGTCGAAGTGATGCTTGAATTAACCAATACAGAGTGCGTGTTGCGGCCCTCATTTCATTGGTCGTTCTTTTTGCGTCGCTGATGTTTTTCGAGAGAAAAAACTGAACTTGATATAAAAAAAGCCTCTGACGCTGTCAGAGGCTTTTCGAAGTCAGGCTGTGTTTATCGCTTAAGCGCGTTCGAGGCACATCGCGATGCCTTCACCGCCGCCAATGCAGAGCGACGCAACGCCTTTTTTCTTGTCCTGCTGTTCCATTGCGGCGAGCAGGGTGACGATGACGCGGGCACCGGAGGCACCGATTGGGTGACCAAGTGCGCAGGCGCCGCCATTGACGTTCACGATATCATGGCTGATGCCGAGTTCTTTCATGGCGATCATCGGTACGACCGCGAAAGCTTCGTTGACTTCCCAGAGATCAACATCGTCTTTCGACCAGCCAGCGCGCTCGAGCGCTTTTTGCATGGCTGGGACCGGCGCGGTTGTGAAGTATTCCGGCTCGTGTGCGTGAGACGCAGACGATACGATCTTCGCAATCACTTTGAGGCCGCGCTTTTTAGCTTCTGACTGCTTCATGAGAACCAGTGCTGCAGCGCCGTCAGAGATCGCAGACGCGTTTGCTGCCGTGACGGTGCCGTCTTTGTTGAAGGCTGGACGCAGCGTTGGGATCTTGTCCGGACGAGCCGCTTTTGGCAGTTCGTCTGTATCGACCGTGACATCACCTTTGCGGCTGGAAACGGTGACAGGCGTGATCTCACGCTTGAAGCGACCATGTTCGGTTGCTTCCTGCGCGCGGCGCAGCGTTTCGAGCGCGTATTCGTCCTGTTGCTCACGGGTGAACTGATATTTTTCCGCGATCATGTCGGCGAACTTGCCCATTGGCTGGTGCGCATACGCATCTTCCAGGCCGTCCAGCGCCATGTGATCCTTCATGCCGGTGTGGCCATATTTGTGGCCCTTGCGCAGATCGACCAGGTGCGGTGCATTGGTCATGCTTTCCATGCCGCCAACAACGACAATGTCAGCCAGATTGGACAGGATGGAGGCCGAACCCATGACGGTGGCCTGCATGCCGGAGCCGCACATTTTGTTGATGGTGGTAGATTCGGCATGCGTGCCGAGATCTGCCTTGATCGCAGACTGGCGAGCAGGTGCCTGGCCCTGACCGGCTGGCAGGCAGTTGCCCATGATGACTTCATTGACGTCTTCGCCGGTAACACCAGCTTCTTCGAGCGCAGCCTTGATAGCCTGAGCGCCCAATTCGTTTGCAGAAAAGCTGGAGAGATCTCCAAGCAGGCCGCCCATTGGCGTGCGTGCCATTCCCACAATGACGACCGGATCTGTTTGTGAACTCATGGTCGTGTCCTCCTCGTTACGTATATCTCGCTAACTATGGTGCGTGTTTGTGGAGGGGAAACTGTCCTCGCGTCAAGGCGTTTTGGTGCACCTGCGAAAAGATCATTCTCCAAACAGGGCATTTTCCATGCCTGGCTTGAAATTTTCGGCCTCAAGATCGTAGATTCCGAGAGAAGTTGCCCAATCCCAATAACACCAGCCGAATTCAACTGTTTCGGCTGTCTTGCGGACATGACCAATCCAGCTTGCACGTTGAGTCTCGTCGACGTCCTTGTAGACGCCAAATTCCCCCAGCAGAAGCGGCATGCCGGCCTGGTCCCGCCAGCGCGCTGCGCGTGAGAAGTCCTTCGCCATCTTGCGCCGGTCCTCCAGGCTGCCCCAGGCCTGTCCTTTCGGGATCGGCTTGTGCGTCCAGGGGGCGCCCTGGTGGGTGAATTCAAAAGGCGAGTAATAGTGAAAGGTCACCATGGCGCGCGGATCATAAGGAGGGTGCGTCTCCAGAAGGCCATCGAGTGTGCCCCAGCGGCCGCCGCCAAGTATGACCCAGCGGTCCTGATCCATCTCGCGCAGGCGCGAAAGCAGATAGCGATTGGCCTCATCAACGCGCCGCGCCGTCATGTCTGAATGCGGTTCATTCAGAAACTCGAAGAACACTGTCTGCGGGTAGAACTGGTAGTGGGCGAACAATTGTTCCCAGATGCCGTAAAGACGGGGCAGGTGCGTGCGGGCATCTTCGCTGATCTCGTCAAAGTGATGCACATTGATGATGACTTTCAGGCCTGACTGCAGGGCTTGCTGCACCACGTCATCCACGCGGGAAAGGAGCGCCGGGTCAATCTGATACGGCGGAAGATCGCTGGCATGTGCCGTCCACTTGATCGGGATGCGTACGGTATCGAAGCCAGCCTGGCGGATCATTTCGAAATCGCGCTGACGGATACGGTATCCCCAGTCGCCTTCATTCGGGGCTTCCAGAGCATTGCCCATATTCACGCACTTGCCGATTGGAGAAGGCTTGATATCGGCGATATTTTGCGCCTCAGCGGGCCAGTTTCCATTCCGGTCCATTGCCAGATAGAGCATGCCTCCGGCGAAAAGTGCGACGATCAGTAGAGAGAAGCTGAGTATGGCGCGCGTCATGAGACTTGTCCTGAATTGCTCGTATCTGGGCGGATATCGCCAATCGCATCAAGAATTGTACCAACAATGCTTGTCTTGCCGGTTAACACAGGCAAAGCTTGGCTGCGCAACGATGGTGAGATGGAGCGTTGAAGGATATGACGGAGCAACCGAAGCTTCTGTCGGGCGACAATCCACAAATTCCCAAGGGGGAGGGGCAGGCTCCGGTGACGGCCTATCTGAACGCTGTTCCGGGCTGGAAGCAGTCCGTTTGCCGGAAGCTGGATGAATTGATTGTGGCTGAAGTGCCCGAGGTCCGCAAAGCTGTAAAGTGGAATACACCGTTATACGGAATGGACGGGACAACGTGGTTTACGGCGTTTCGCTGCACGACGAATTACGTGAAAATTACATTCTTTCAGGGATCTGACATCGATCCTGTGCCGCCGGAGACGTCTACTCAACCAAATGTCAGATATGCTCATATTCGTGAGCAGGATGCGATTGACGAAGGTTTGCTTCGATCATGGTTCAGTCAGGCAAGCGCACTTCCGGGCGAAAAAATGTGATCGGCTTTCATAAAGAAATGCTAGCGAGGGGAGTGATTCAATGACTCAAGTTCTGGGTGTTGGGGGCGTTTTTCTGAAATGCAAAGATGTTGAGGCGACCAAGCATTGGTATCAGAATGTGCTGGGCATGAGCCTCAATGATTTCGGCGGGTTCGATTTCGCGCAGGATGAGGCGGTTGAGAGCTTTGGGAATGCGGCGCGCACCATCTTTGCGCCGTTTGGACCGGAAGCGGACTATTTCGCGCCTTCTGAGCTCCCCTTCATGCTGAACCTGATGGTCGATGACCTGGATGGCATGCTTGAGCGGGTCAGGGCCGCTGATGTCGCCCTGCTGCAACCACCTGAAGCCTATTCATACGGTAAATTCGCATGGATCATGGACCCGGATGGTCGCAAGCTCGAACTGTGGCAGCCCTTCCGTGAAGAAACGGTCCCGACAGACGGTTTGAATGACGGCGGCTGAAGGACAGACAAAAAAAGACCGCCATAACGGCGGTCGAGGGGAGTGAGCTGTGTGTCGAGCGGCCTATTTGGCCGCTTCGTTGCAGCTCGCGATATCGTCCTCGGACAAGGTATCCTCAGCGGTGCCGAAGCTGCTGACGGCGCCGATTTCTTTCACGACTTTTTTGCAGACGCGAACCGTTGCGGTTTTGCGATCCAGATACGCTTCGCAAGTGTCATTCTCGCAGACCCAGACCACTTTATAAGCGGTCGTGCGCTCTTTTCCTTCGACAGGCGTCTTCAGTTTGGCAACAAATTGTGTTGAAGCGATCGCAGGCATTGCGACAAGTGAAGATGCAATGGCAATTGAAACAAATCGAAACATGATTTGGGTCTCCCTAAGACAAGCATAAATAAAGCTGTTTCCAGTCCTTATAAGTCGGCTGAATGATTTGTCCATCATTTAGTGAACGCTGTTCTGTTTTTTTGTGCGAATGCGAGCGGGTAGGAGAGAGTCTGACCCGATTTGTCAGGAACTACCCTGAAAACAGCCGCTTAAAATGGCGCTAGCCTGACCTCGCGTCACCGTGCCTATAGTTCTTTCACTGGCATTCCAGGGAGGAAAAAATGGACTTTAATATCCCGTCCGAGATCGAAGATTACCTGCACGAGCTTGATCAGTTTATCGACAAAGAGATCAAGCCGCTGGAACAGCAGGACGACAATATCCGCTTCTTTGATCATCGCAGGGAATGGGCGCGTACCGATTTCGAGAATGAAGGTCTTCCGCGCGAAGAATGGGAAGATCTGCTGCGTGAGGCCAAGCGCCGCGCGGATGAGGCAGGTCACTTGCGCTATGCGCTTCCGTCAGAGTTTGGCGGCAAGGATGGCACCAATCTCGGCATGGCTATTATTCGCGAGCATTTCGCCAAGAAGGGGCTGGGGCTGCACAATGATTTGCAAAATGAGCACTCGATTGTCGGAAACTTCCCTCAGATTCTGATGCTGCGCGACTTCGCGCGTCCGGACCAGAAGCACCTGATTCAGGATGCTCTGGATGGCAAATACATCGCTTGCTTTGGTCTCACCGAGCCGGATCACGGCTCTGATGCGACGCATATGGAAACCCGCGCCGTCAAGGAAACGCGCGACGGCAAGCCGGGCTGGCTGATCAATGGCGAGAAAATGTGGACAACTGGCACGCACGTTGCCTCGCACATCATGACATTCTGCCGAACCAGCGGCGATGACGGAGCGGCCAAAGGCATTTCCTGCCTCATCGTTCCGATTGATGCGGAAGGTGTGAAGATTGAAGAGTATCTCTGGACCTTCAACATGCCGACCGACCACCCGCGTGTGTCTTTCACCAATGTCTGGGTACCGGAAGATGCGATCTTCGGTCCACCGGAAGGTGGCCTCGCACTGGCACAGCACTTTGTGCATGAGAACCGCATTCGTCAGGCAGCAAGCTCTGTTGGTGCCGCGATGTACTGTATCGAGGAAAGCGTGAAATACGCTCAGGAGCGCAAGCCGTTCGGCAAGCCTCTGGCTGTGAACCAGGCGATCCAGTTCCCGCTCGTTGAACTGGCCACAGAAGCCGAAATGCTGCGCTTGCTGATCTTCAAGACGGCATGGGAAATGGATCAGATGTCCAAGCCGGATGTCGCGATCTATCTGTCGGACAAGGTTTCCATGTGTAACTACCGGGCGAACCGTCTGTGCTGCAACGCGGCTGACCGCGCCATGCAGGTTCATGGCGGCATTGGCTATTCACGCCACAAACCGTTCGAGCACATTTATCGCCACCACCGTCGCTATCGCATCACGGAAGGATCCGAAGAGATTCAGATGCGCAAGGTCGGCGGTCACCTGTTTGGCTTTATGAGCAAAAGCAAATAGAGCCAGATAAGCAAACATTACGAAACCGTATGTAATTTTGCATAGAACACGGTGCTGGGCGCGGAATATGGTATATCATTTCGCGCCCTTCCATTTTTAGCGGAGAAATCTCGCGCCATCGCGATATCCCCGGCGAACACGTAGAAAAATATTGCGCTCCTGATCAAATTGTGCCGAAATAAAGGTCAAGCGTAGGTGCTGGTTTTCGTCACGCTGTTGCGTGACTTCTCCATTTTTGCATGGCTGTGCTTCAGTTTTTCACTGCAGTTTCCCGTAAACGCGTGACATACACTATGGTTAAAGTGTGATTTTTCCCGCCTTCGACTTTCGGAGGCCGGATTGGCAAGCGCAGCTTATAATAACAAAAATACAGATGACCGTTTTCCTTTCGGTGACTCAGATAAAAAACGATCACCGTCCTTTGAGTACAGGCCGCTGATCGGTTTCCTCAGTGAAACAATCGACGACTGTTTGTCTCGTGAAGCGAAGATTCGCACGAGTTCCGGGATCGACAGCGAAATTGCGTCTGAACGCTTGCGCGAAAATCGCGAAAAGATGTTTCGGGCCATGCGTACACTGGAAAATACCGTTCAACTGGTCGTTTCTGAAATGGAAGCGCGTTCGCAGGATGAGTTCGACAAAGTTTCCGAACATTCGCGTGAGGAAGAATTGTTCTGGCTCCAGCGCGTTTTCCCGGAAGATCAGGCCGGGCAGAAATTGCTGCGCAATTATCGCGAGCTACGCCTGCGCCGCTGATCGGCGGAAACAAAACCCTGTTTCATTCGTTTCCACCCTCATGAGCTCTTTCCAGAGACGGGATGCAGAGGATGGCTTACAGGAAACCTGACACTCAATTTCATCAATTCACACCCGATGATGGGCGGTTTGAAACCGCCTCGAGAACTGGCACGGATGTTGTCGTCTCCTCAGCGGACTCGATATCGCGGCTTCCCTATTTCGAATACCGCCCTCTGATCGGCTATCTGAATGAGGTGATCGACAACGGTCTCACAAAAGAGTCCAGCATCCGCACCAGCGTTGATGCGGACGCCACCGAGCAGATCACTGACATTCGCCAGACCGTAGACGTGGCGATGCATGCGCTTCAGGCGACCATTCGTCTGGTACAGTCGGAAATGGACCAACGTCATCCTGACGACTTCGTCGAACGGAATGATGAAGCGGCGCTGGAAGAAGTCTTCTGGCTCAAACAGATTTTTCCGGAATCTGAGCTTGGCGAAACCCTGATGCAGAATTACCGGAAACTTCGGTTGCGACGTTCATAGCTTGCAACCGAATGGCGTCAGCCCGGTTTCCTATCCTGGAACCTGTTTCCGGGATTGGGGAGTATTTGAATGGAAACCACACTCACAGATGCGCAATTGCGCCAGCTCTCAGAGGATGAGCGGCGACATTTCGAACGCGCTCGCTCTGTATCGTCCTGGATGGACGATAAATTCAAGATTTTTGGCTTTGGCGTCGGTCTGGATGGACTGATCGGTCTCGTCCCCGTGGTGGGCGATACGGTCAGTGCCGGGTTTGGTCTCTATCATCTGTCGCTGGCAAAGAAGCTTGGCCTTGGCACAGGCACGCAAGCGCGGATCGTCTGGAATCTGATTATCGACTATCTCGTGGGGCTCGTGCCTCTGGTTGGTGATTTTCTCGACTTCGGCTATCGCAGTCACCGCAAGAATATGCGGCTGATCGAAAAGCAGCTGGCGAAGCGACTGGAGGGACGCGATGGACATTCAACGACTGGATCACATGGTGATCCTTTGCCCGAACATTGATGAGGCGATCGCGCATTACCAGACATTGTTGGGGCGTGCCTGTAGCTGGCAGCATAGCAATGAAGCCGACGGTACGACATCTGCGCTCTTTGTTCTGGAAAACACATCCATAGAGCTCATTGCACCGAATGGTGAGGGGCCTGTCGGTGAGCGCGTGAAGGAACTCCTGGATGGGAAGCCCGGCCTGCTCTCCAGTCTCGCCTTCGGTGTGTCTGATATCCATGATGCGCACTATGTGGCACGCCGGCGTGGATTGCGCCCGGGTGATATCGAGGTGCTCTCTGCCAGCCATAAAGAGCGTGAACGGCAGTGGGCACGGTTTCGGTGCGATGACCGGGCGCTTGGCGGCCTCAAGGTCTTCATGTTTCAGGAACGTACTGCACCTTTAGAGGTCGCCGAGGCGGGGCCGGGCCACGCCTTCCGTCTGGACCATCTGGTCGTGAACACCGGTAACACCGAGCGTGCGCTTGCCAATTATGGTGCGCGCCTGGGCTTGCGTCTGGCGCTTGAGCGGATCGCAGAGAAATGGGGTATCCACTATCTCTTCTTCCGACTTTCAAACCTGACATTCGAGGTCATCAAACGACTGGAAAATCCCGCGCCGGAATCTGCGCCGGATTCACTGTGGGGGCTCACCTGGGAAGTGGACGATCTTGATGAGGCTCATGCGCGCCTCAGCGCCGCGGGCGTGACCGTTTCTGATGTGCGTGTCGGGCGCAAGCCGGGGACTCGGGTCATGAGTATCAAAAGCCATGACCTCGGCATTCCAACGCTGTTGCTGGATAACAAAGCACAGCCGGATGTTGATTGATCTTCCTATGCCACTGGTTCTATAGACACATCATGGACGCTTTTAAGACACTCACTGGGCGCGCAGCGCCAATGCCGATGGCCAATGTCGACACCGACATGATCATCCCGAAGCAATTTCTGAAGACGACAGAACGTACGGGTCTTTCAAAGGGCCTGTTCTTCGAGTTGAAGACCAATTCCGATGGATCACCGAAGCCGGATTTCGTGCTGAACCGTCCGGAATATGAGAATGCAAACATTCTTATTGCGGGGCCGAACTTTGGCTGTGGATCTTCGCGTGAGCACGCGCCATGGGCGCTGCTGGATCAGGGCATCAAATGCGTGATCTCATCCAGCTTTGCAGATATCTTCTACAATAACTGCTTCAAGAATGGCGTTCTGCCGATCGTGTTGCCGAAGGATATTGTCGAGCGGCTGATGGATGAAGCGCGCGGCGGCAATCACATCTTCACGGTCGATCTGGAACAGAAAACCATCACGCTGCCGGATGGCGATGTGATTTCCTTCGACGTGGATGCATCGCGCCGCCACAATCTGCTGGAAGGTCTCGACGAGATCGGGCTGACCCTGCAGGCTGAAGACCGCATCAGTGAATATGAGACCAAGCGTCGGCTTTCGACGCCATGGCTGGAGGCATCTTAGGGTTTGTTACGGTTTACGGGTCTTTGTCTGGCAATGGTGTGCAGTCTTGCAGCCTGCGCACCTGCGGCGATCAATCGGCCGCCTATCGTCCGCTATCCGACGACAACACCGCCAGATCAGCGCCCGCCCGTTCAGACGCCTTCCACCCGTCCTAAGCCTGTCCCGCGTGAGCCGGTTTACCTGAACAATCCGCGTAATGGCGCAAGCGTTCGTGTAGCGGTTGGTGAGACGCTCAACATCAAGCTCGATTCACCGTCTGATGCGATTTATCGCTGGCTTGTCGAGCAGGACTGGGAAAAGCGCATTCTGGTGCTCCATCGCGATGAATACGCATATGACCGTCGCAAGGGCGCCGCGCCGAATGCCGGGGCGCAACTCTTCCAGTTTGCTGTGAAAGAACCTGGCCGTTCGGAGATTCATTTCTACTATGCCAGTGATCGCCACAGCAAGAAGGTGCGCACAGTGACGCTCTATGTTGAGGCGGTGCAGTAAAGGGAATGCGATGCTTCGAACGTCCTTGCTTTTGTCCGGCTTTGCGCTGGCGCTGAGTGCCTGCATTCCTGACAAACTCAACACGGAACCGGAAGTCCGGGGTGTCTCCCTGCGCGGTAGCATGATGGAGGTCCACCAGCCTCAGGATGGTGATCGTCTTTCTGTTACCTCCGGCCGGGATGTGCGGATATTTCTGCAGTCGAATGCCACAACCGGTTATCTCTGGTACTTCACTCAGGACATTGACGGCGGGGTCTTTGAGTTCCGGGGCGGTGATTATATCTCCGATCCGAATCCGCGTGGCATTGTGGGCGTTGGAGGCATGCAGACTTTCGATTTTTCCGCGATAAGTCCCGGCAAGGTCGTGCTTGCCTTTCGGCTTAGCCGCGGAATGGACGGGCCGCCTGCCGAAACGCGCCGTATCACAGTGCTAGTCACGCCATAGAGGCGTCTGCCGGGTTTTGCCATTTGGCGAATATTCCGCGCCTTGAGGCTTTCTGATCGCCGGACAATGTGCCATTCCAGCGCGAACAGATGACTTTCAAGAGCGAGTTCGAGGCATGACGCAGACCCTTCTTCTTCTTCCTGGTGATGGCATTGGCCCTGAAGTGATTGAGCAGGCCGTTCGCGTGGCCGAGAAGGTTGCGCCGGATCTCGCGCTGGAAGAGGGCCTGATTGGTGGCATCAGTTATGATCAGCTTGGAACGCCCCTGTCGGACGAAACACTTGAAAAGGCGAAAGCATCCAGTGCGGTCCTGCTTGGCGCGGTCGGCGGTCCGAAATGGTCAGATGTCGCCCGTGACAAGCGGCCCGAAGCGGGTCTTCTGAATATCCGCAAAGGGCTCGACACCTATGCGAACCTGCGTCCGGCGCTTTGCTTTTCGGCACTCGCAGATGCCTCTGCACTGAAGCGGGAGCTTGTTGAGGGGCTCGACATCATGATTGTCCGCGAGCTGGTTGGCGGTGTCTATTTTGGTCAGCCAAAAGGTATTGAAACTCTGCCGGACGGCACGCGCCGTGGCTTTGACAATGCGGAATACACCACGCCGGAAATTCACCGTATCACGCGCGTTGCGTTCGACATCGCAAAAGGGCGCGGGAATTATGATCGCAAATGGGGTGGCGTCTGCTCGGTCGAAAAATCGAACGTCATGGATTCGGGCCTTCTCTGGAAAGAAGAAGTTCAGGCCATTTATGACGCGGAACTGAAAGACATGGGCGTGCCACTGCATCATATGCTGGCCGATGCCTGTGCCATGCAGCTTGTCCGTGAGCCAAAAGGTTTTGACGTGATCCTTGCTGACAACCTCTTTGGCGACATTCTCTCCGATGAGGCGAGTATGCTGACCGGTTCGATCGGCATGTTGCCGTCTGCATCTCTGTCAGACGCAGGTAAGCCGGGTCTGTATGAGCCAGTGCACGGGTCTGCCCCGGATATTGCCGGGCAGGGCAAGGCCAACCCGTTTGCGGCTATCCTGTCGCTGGAAATGGCGCTGCGCTGGAGCCTTGGACGCATCGAAGCCGCTGACGAAGTGACACGCGCTGTCTCGACAGCGCTTGAGAAAGGTGCGCGCACAGGTGACCTGGGTGGTGACTTTACCACCGCACAAATGGGCGACGCGGTTCTGGCGGAGCTCTAAGGCCAGTTGTCATAAAGTATCAAGAGGCGGCCAGATGGCCGCCTTTTTTGTATCTGCCTGTTGAGAACAGGAGCAATCTTGTTTGTGGGGGATAAATGCAAGCGACGAAATCGGTTCGACAAAGACTGCATGATCAGCATGTTGCGCTTCGGGCGCGCTGGGTGAGGGGTGTCTGGTCTCTTGCCGCTTATGAATTTCTGTCTTTTGGTATCAAGCAGGCTTGGGCCTGTCTTTTTGGCGGTGCGATGGTGTTTCTGCTTCTCGCAACTTATCTTTTTTACCCGGCCGAGGCCGCGCTCACCCGTTATGATTTCATCTTTCTCTGCGCCCTTGCCATTCAGCTGGGGTTTCTCCTGACGGGTCTCGAGAGTTGGGAGGAGGCCCGCGTCATCTTCGTCTTCCACATGGTCGGGACGGTGATGGAGGTTTTCAAAACGGCGCATGGCTCGTGGATCTATCCGGAAGAAAGCCTGTTCCGGATTGGAGGTGTGCCACTGTTCACAGGCTTCATGTATGCCTGCGTCGGCTCATATATTGCTCGGTGCTGGCGGATATTCGACTTCCAGTTCGATCGTTTTCCGCCGCTCTGGGCGCAAGGGCTGCTGGCCGCGGCGATCTACATCAATTTCTTCACCCATCACTACACGATGGACATTCGGCTCGGCCTGTTTGCGGCGAGTGTGCTGCTTTACGGGCCGTGCATGATACGCTTTCGACCGGATCTGAAGCATCGCTTCATGCCTTTATTGCTGGGGCTGGTTCTGGTCGCGCTGTTCATCTGGTTTGCGGAGAATGCAGGGACATTCGCGAGAGCCTGGACCTATCCGGGTCAGGAACATGTCTGGCAGCCCGTTTCCATACACAAGCTCGGAGCCTGGTATCTACTGATGATTATCAGCTTCGTGCTGGTGGCAGCGATTCATGCGCCGCGGGACCGGAAAGAAATTGAATAACTCGCCGCTCGCAATGAGCACCTGTCAGGATTACGGGCAAGCGTTCCGGTCTGCGGGCGCAATGCGGTCAGTTGACTTTCAGAACCTCATCGACGGACCGCCAGCCGGAGGGGCCGATATAGTCAGCATGGGCGATGCGTATAGAGTGTATGACGGCTTCTATTTCCCGGCGCCAATGGTCGAGAAACCGGGCCAGACGGGCAAACTCCGGGGCTTTGTCCATCGTCTGCCAGGTAAAGCTCTGCAGGAGCTTCGGGTGATCGGGCATATAGTAGAGGATCTCAGTGGTGAGCAGCCCGCTGCCCATCAGTCTTGCTTCGAAGTCAGCTGAATGAGTCATGAAACTTACCTCCTTGGTTAGATAAGTTTGCGAATTCATTCCTAAACTGAAAATGAATTTTTACATAGAATACAGAACATTAGCAGCATGCATCGAGTGCTGCTATCATCCGTATCAGGAATAATCGGCGATCCGCGTCAACAGATTGTCTTCCGCCTCAAAGATGGAAACACCACGAATGTCGATGGATTGGCCTTCTTTGGTGCCGTTTGGCAAATTCAGGGCAGCAATTCCCTGGAAATGGATCTCGGCGGCGGCCTGACCTTCCGGGCTGCAGATCAGATTGATGATGCTCTGACGGCGGTATTTGAAGGCGTTCGCGCTCGCTTCTGCGACCTGACGCAGGGCATCCTTGCCATTCATCTGCATGGACTGGCCTGCATTCGAGAAGTTTTCGAAGGTCACTGAGTCGCTGACGCACTCCATCATGTCGTCGATTTCCATGCGATTATAGCAATCGACATAGCGTTGAATGAGTGCTTCCAGATCGGACATTCGGCGATACCTCTCGTGCGCTCGCTTAAAACGTTTTGACCAGATTTATGCAAGAGTGTTTTGCACTGGCCGGATTTTGCTGTAAGCCACGCCCTTCGTGGTACACAAGAAGGAATTAAAAGACATGGCACTTCGCGTCGCAGTCGTTGGAGCAACCGGCAATGTAGGCCAGGAAATGCTCAACATTCTCCAAGAACGCCTCTTTCCGGCGGACGAGGTGATTGCGATCGCGTCTCGACGTTCGATTGGCCGTACCGTCTCCTATGGAGACAAGGAACTCAAGTGCCATGACATTGAAAACTTCGATTTTTCAACGGTCGACCTGTGTCTGATGTCCGCCGGTGGCAGCGTTGCCAAGGAATGGGCGCCGAAAATCGCGCTGCAGGACTGTATCGTGATCGACAACTCATCAGCGTTCCGCATGGACCCGGCTGTTCCGCTGGTCGTTCCGGAAGTGAACGCGGATGCGGTCATGGGCTATGAAGAGAAATACATCATCGCCAACCCGAACTGCTCGACGGCTCAGCTCGTCGTTGCGCTGAAACCGATCCACGACAAAGTTGGTATTGAGCGCGTGGTCGTCTCGACGTACCAGTCTGTGTCCGGCGCTGGTAAATCAGCGATGGATGAGCTCTGGAACCAGACGAAAGGCATTTTTGTCAATCAGGAAGCCGAGCCTCGCGAATTCACCAAGCAGATCGCTTTCAACGTGATCCCGCACATTGATGTGTTCACGGATGACGGCTTCACCAAGGAAGAGTGGAAGATGGCGGTCGAGACGAAGAAAATTCTCGATCCGGATATCCAGCTGGTCGCGACATGTGCGCGCGTTCCAACTTTCGTTGGTCACGCTGAAGCGGTTCACCTCGAGCTGGCTGGCCCGCTTAGCGCCGCTGATGCAACCGAACTCCTGCGCGAAAGCCCAGGCATTATGGTCGTCGATAAGCGCGAAGATCAGGGCTATATCACGCCGGTTGAGTGCGTAGGTGAATGGGCAACCTTCATTTCCCGTATCCGTGAAGACAAAACCGTCGAGAATGGCCTGGCGTTCTGGTGTGTGTCCGACAATCTGCGCAAGGGCGCGGCCCTCAACGCTGTTCAGATCGCAGAAGAACTGCTCAATCGCGGCGTTCTGAAGCCGGAGAAATCTCCTGCGGCGGTTGCTGACGAATAAGGTCCGCAGCATTCATTTTCGAATTTGAAGAGCAGCGCTGGGTGACTGGCGCTGCTTTTTTCGTTCTGCGATCACGCGCTCTTGAAGACCTGCTGACTTGATGGTCGCAATGTAGCAACCAGATGCTAGTCTGCTCGCAAACATTACGAAGGCAGTTGATAGGGAGCTCTGCACATGTCGCAACAAGACGAATACACACCGCCAAAGGTCTGGACTTGGGATAGTGAAAGCGGTGGGCAGTTCGCCAATATCAATCGCCCGATTGCAGGACCGACGCATGATAAGGAATTGCCAGTCGGCAAGCATCCGCTCCAACTCTATTCACTCGGCACGCCAAACGGCATCAAAGTCACGGTTATGCTCGAGGAACTGCTCGAGAAGGGCTTTGACGGTGCCGAGTATGACGCCTGGCTGATCAATATCGGCAAAGGTGACCAGTTCAGCTCCGGCTATGTCGAGATCAATCCGAATTCCAAAATTCCGGTGATGTTCGATACGACGAACCAGCGACGTATCTTCGAATCCGCTTCTATCCTGTTCTATCTCGCTGAGAAATTCGACAGCGCATTCCTGCCGACAGACGGCAAGGCGCGCACCGAGACAATGAACTGGCTGTTCTGGCAAATGGGATCGGCGCCATATCTTGGCGGTGGCTTTGGGCATTTCTATGCCTACGCCCCCTACAAAATGGAGTATCCGATCAACCGTTTTGCCATGGAGACAAAGCGCCAGTGTGATGTGCTGAACCGTCACCTTGCTGAAAACGAGTATTTCGCAGGCGACGAGTACACGATTGCCGATATGGCGATCTGGCCATGGTATGGCGCGCTCGTGAAGGGCCAGGCCTACAGTGCCGGCGAGTTTCTCTCTGTTCACGAATACGAACATGTCATTCGCTGGGCGGATCAGATCGCGAAGCGTCCAGCCGTTCAGCGCGGACGTATTGTGAACCGGACCTTTGGTGAAAAGCAGCTTGCTGAGCGCCATGACGCCAGCGATTTCGAAACCAAGGTCGTCATCAACAAAGACGGCTAATGCCTCGGCAGCCCCGGCTTATCAGCCTGCCTCATGCGGCTGGGCAAGCCGGGTTTGTCTGCCTGTCTGGCGAACAGTTTCAATCTGAAAGCAGCCTCCGCAAGATTCGGGCTGGTAACTCTTTACCCGTCTGCTAAGGCCGATCCGGGAGGCTTCTTCATGTCATCAGAATCGCGCCTTGGCGTATTTACCGGTTTGGGTGCCTACGTCATGTGGGGCTTTTTGCCGATTTACTTCAAGCTTGTTGGCCATGTGGCGGCAACCGATATTCTGGCGCACCGGATTGCCTGGTCCTTGCCGACAGGCCTCTTGCTGATCGTTATTGCCAATCGCTGGAGCGAGCTGTTTGCACTCCTGAAATCCCGCAAGGCGCTCTGGCTTTTGCTGTCATCGGTCCTGATTGCCGGCAATTGGCTTCTTTATATCTGGGCCGTTGGCGCCGAGCGCGTGATGGAAGCCAGCCTTGGCTATTTCATCAATCCACTCGTCAATGTCGCAATCGGCGCGATCTTCCTGTCAGAAAGACTGCGTCGCCTGCAATGGGTCGCCGTCGCCTTTGCGTGTGCGGGCGTTGCGGTTGAAACTTACGAGCTTGGTCGCCTGCCATGGGTCGCGCTGATCCTGTGCGCCACCTTTGCGAGCTATGCGGTTATCCGTAAACAGGTCCCGATTGACAGCCGTGTCGGCTTCACGATGGAAGTTCTGCTGCTCTTCCCGATTGCCGTGATCTGGCTCTTTGTGGGTGTGCAGCAGGGGCGTGCCGTCTTCGGCGATGGACCTGGAGACTTCGGGCTTCTGATGCTGGCCGGACCTTTGACGGCCTTTCCATTGATCCTCTTCGCCCTGTCTGCGCGACGTCTCAGGTTTTCGACGATCGGGATCATGCAGTATGTGGGGCCAAGCCTGCAATTTGGTGTCGCGCTTGCCTATGGAGAAGCGCTCACGCCAGTGCGGCTTGCAACATTCGCGCTGATCTGGATCGGCGTAATTCTGTTTTCGATTGACGCCTATACCCATGATCAGAAGATGCGCAGGCCCGTCAGGCAGGCCTGATCTTCGAACGCGTTTCTAGAAGTTTGCGTCAGCGCCAAAGGCAGGTTGGGTTGGCTCCGGCTCAGTCTGGCGCCGTTCCGGTCCCTTATAGTTCGGATCCTGACGACGGCGTCGGTCCGGGCCGAAATAGGTCGAGGACCTGATGAAAGGCCGGTTATAGTTCACAACCGATACGATGCGCTGATACAGCGTGTTTGCGTTGATCGGTTTGCAGCAGAATTCAGTGACCCCGATATCCCGCGCCTTTTGCACCATGACCCGTTCCGAGTGCGCGGTAATCATGATGATCGGGACGTAAGGGTCCGGAGAGTCCGGTGAATTCCGGATCATATCGGTAAATTCAATGCCATCGAGAACGGGCATGCGCAGGTCGAGAAAGATCAGATCAATGGCGTTCGATTTGATGATCTCGAATGCGTCAGCAGGGTCCTGAGCGGTCAGAACCTTGTCGAAACCGAAGCCACGAACCATAGTCGCAATAATTCTGAGCATGTGGATGTTGTCATCCACGACAAGAACTGTGAGCTGTCTCGTCTTCATGGATCGAAGTCCCGGCTTGGTAGAGTCCGTCCCGTTTTAGGTCGGGAAAGTTAACAGAAGACGAGGAAGGTTATACCTTTCTCTGTTTAACCTGGCTTTTATGGGTGATTTTCGGCGCTTCTGTTCGTGGGGCAGAAACGCAGAGGTCTTATTCGAGTGAAAACTCATCTGCAGGTTTTCGTCTTTCCGGTCCCTTATAATTCGGGTCATTCCGGCGTCGCCGGTCCGGGCCAAAATACGTCGCGGTTCGGATGAAGGGGCGATTGTGCTCCACCACCGCTGAAATCCGTTGAAACAGTGTATTGGCCGTCAACGGCTTACAACAGAACTCCGTGACGCCGGCATCCCGTGCTGCCTGAACCTTTGATCGTTCCGAATGTGCTGTGACCATGATGATCGGTACAAACGGGTTGGGTGAGTCCTTTGAGTTTCTGACCAGACTTGTAAATTCGATACCGTCCAGAACCGGCAATCTCAGATCCACCACGATCATATCAATCGGTGTGTTCTTCAGCGTTTCCAAAGCGCTCGCAGGATCCTGCACGGTGTGAACCTTGCGAATGCCAAACCCTCGCAGCATCGCTGTCAGAATGCGCACCATGTGCACATTGTCATCGATAACGAGTACGGAAATGTCCGACATCATGGTCTGAGGGCCTGTTTTTTCGGGTGAACATGTTTGGCGCGCCGTAAAAGTTTTATGAAGACGCTCACATGTTGGCTTTTGGTCTCAAAAAAAATCGGCTTCAAGCGCTGTGCGGTTGAAGCCGGTCAGGAAAGCCAAATGTGCGAGAATGAAACGTGACAACATTCTCGATGTTCGTTGTGCGAGTTTCGTGCCAACCGCAGGTGCTCAGGCCTTCGCGCCCTTCTTGCCACTTCCGAAGACGGGCGCAGATGCGGCAGATGCTTCATCAAGCGGCCAGCGAGGACGGGCGGCCAGATCCATTCCCGATTGTTCGCCCAGCGCGAGCCGCATGGCACCTGCATAAGCGATCATGGCGCCGTTATCGGTGCACCATTTGAGCGGCGGCGCGGCAAATGCAAAACCCTCTTCCTCGCACAGGCCCTGAAGCGCGCTGCGCAGGGTTTTGTTTGCACCAACTCCGCCTGCGATGACGAAAGCAGGCTGCGCATCGGATGGAAGATCGCGGCGAACCATCTGCATGGCCGTTCGGGTCTTGTGGACCAGCACATCCCGAATGGCGGCCTGAAAGCTTGCGGAAATGTCGCAGACGCGTTCGCGTGTGAGCGGTTCGGCTTCTGAAGCGCGCAAAACGGCTGTCTTGAGGCCTGCGAACGACATGTCGAGCCCCGGACGATCAAGTAACGGGCGTGGCAGCTTCACAGCTGTTTCATCGCCCTCTGCGGCGGCGCGCTCCAGCGCGGGGCCGCCGGGGAAACCCAGTCCGAGAACCTTGGCGGACTTGTCGAAGGCTTCTCCGACCGCATCATCAATGGTTGAGCCCAGACGCTGGTAGTCATTCAGCCCGTTGACGCGCAAGAACTGACAATGCCCGCCGGAAACCAGCAATAGGAGATAGGGAAAGTCGACCGTCTCGGACAGGCGAGGCGAAAGGGCATGCCCTTCCAGATGGTTCACACCAATAAAGGGCTTTCCGGTCGCAATTGAGAGCGCCTTGGCTGTCATCATGCCGACCATCACGCCACCGACCAGGCCGGGGCCTGTCGTTGCAGCAAAACCGTCGACATCTGAAAGGCTTACACCGGACGCTTTCAGCGTTTCGCGCACCACATCATCGCATTTTTCAGCATGTGCGCGGGCTGCGATTTCGGGCACCACGCCGCCATAGTCGCGATGTTCATCGAATTGACTGGCGACCACTTCTCCGAGCACAGTCGGTCCGTTGGCATCCAGGCGCAGAACAGCCGCAGCTGTTTCGTCGCAGCTGGTTTCGATGCCAAGTACGGTAAGGGGTGGTGTCTGGGCTTGCTCCATGGTGGGCGCGGTTGTAGCCCTTCTGTCCTCGAACGCAAATCCCGTAATGATGGAATGACTGGGAAAAGATGAAAACGCTCCGGATCGGAACCAGACAATCGCCGCTCGCATTGGCGCAGAGCAATTGGGTCGCACAGCAGCTGAACACGCTTTTGGCGGGCAGCTATATCTGCGAGCTGGTTGGTATGACGACGAGCGGAGACCAGCTTCAGGATCGCAGCCTGTTGGAAGCCGGTGGCAAGGGGCTCTTCACCAAAGAGCTCGATATTGCTCTGGAAAGTGATGATGTGGACCTGCTTGTCCATTCCCTGAAAGACGTGCCGGTCATGCTCCCGCCGGGACAACGCATTCTGGCTTATCCAAAACGCGAAGACCCGCGCGATGCATTTGTGTCTCTGAAATATAAAAGTCTCGATGAGCTTCCGGAAGGTGCCACGCTTGGCACCTCAAGCCTCAGACGCCGCGCACAGGCGCTGGCATTGCGCCCCGATCTGAAAGTCGTCGAATTTCGCGGCAATGTGCAAACCCGACTTTCCAAACTGCAGGCGGGTGTCGCAGATGCCACGTTCCTGGCCTCTGCCGGGTTGAACCGCCTCAATGTACCGGAACACGCTTGCGAGCTTCTCAATCCGACTGACTTCCTGCCGGCCGTCGGTCAGGGCATTCTGGCGATTGCGGGCATGCCGGACAGGCTGGAAGAAAAAGTGTTGCAGGCGCTCGTCGAATTGAGCGATCTGGAAACAGAGCGCGCAGCGACCGCCGAACGCGCAGCGCTCGCTGCACTGGACGGTTCGTGCCGAACCCCCATTGCGGCGCATCTTTTCCACGAGGGCGCAGGGATTTACCGTCTGAAAGCCAGTGTCACACATCCGGATGGCGCGCCGAGCTATGAAGCAGAACGCACGCTTCATGGCAGCGAGCTCTTCCTCGCCGATTTCATGCAGCTCGGGCAGGATGTTGGACAGGCGATCCGGGATGACGCCGGAGATAAATTACCGCATCTGGATAGCTGAGTGCCATGACCCAGCAGGTGATCATCACGCGGGCAGAGCCGGGTGCGACCGAAACGGCGGCGCGTCTGGCAGCGCTCGGGTATGAAGCGCTGAAAATGCCTGCTCTGGAGATCCGCGAACAGAAAACGGACCAGCAGCCACCTGCGCACGAGATCGCTTACATCTTTACAAGCGCGAATGGCGTTCGTGCGGTTCAGTCTGCGAACTGGCCGCTTGATAAGCAGGCCATTTGTGTCGGACCGGCAACCCTGCAAGCGGCGGAAGGCGCGGGATTTCCGCAGTGCTGGAACGCCGATGGCAATGCAGATGACGTGTTCGATTTGATCGCGACCGTGTTTGAGCCTGCGACGGCGCCCGAGTTCTGGCATGTCGCAAACGAAGCGGCGGCGGGCGACCTGGCGAGGCGCCTGAAAGACATCGGCTTTCGTGTCGCATTTCTACCGCTCTATCGGACGGAACCTGTGCTCTGGTCGCAAGTTAAACTGGTCTGGGATCAGATCGTCAGTCCTGAGGCTACGCTCCTGATCCATTCTGCAAAAGGCGCAGCAAGTGCTGCGGCCTGGCTCGAGAACTGGGGGGGCACCACTGACAAGATGAAGCTGGTTGGCGTTTCAGAGCGCGCCATTGCGCCGCTTCAATCTTTCTCGTTTCAAAAAACATCATATGCAGCGCGGCCAAATGAGGCTGAACTGATCGAGACCCTTCAAACAACACTCAATAAGAGTGTATCATAGAATCAAAACGCTTTTCGGGAGAACACATTCAAATGGCTGAGCCAGACAACGCCTCTCAGGATGAACCGATCGATGTCGAGTTCACATCTGCAGACACAGCAGAGACGGAGGTGCAGTCAAAGCAGAGCTCAGGGCCGGGATGGGTTGGCCTGATCGTGGTTGGTGTCTTCGCTGCACTTGCGGGCGGCGCCATCGGCGTCGTCGCTGGTGGAACGGGCGGGCGCTATGCGCAGGCAAGCGAAGTCGCACTCGATATCTCACAGCTTCAGGACACAGATCGTAGTCTGCAGGAACAGGTGACGCGCCTGAATGATGATGTGCGCTCTGTGCAGACGCTCGCTGAGGCCGCGAATGATACGCTTGAGACGCGAGAGATCGAAACCGAAGAGAGCTTTGAGGCGATCTCGACGGAACTCGCGCAAATTCGTCAGTCCTATCTGGCCCTGCTGGGAGATGCAGTGGCTCAGGAAGCCCCGGCGGAAGAAGGCGACGCTGAAAACGCGCCGCAACCGGATGCCACTGATGATGCGGGTGAGACGCCGGAGCCAGCACCAGACGCGACACCGTCTGTGCCAATGCCGGGCATCACCCTCGCACAGGTGATAGAACGTCTCGAAAGCGGAACGGGCGGCAATGGTGGTGCTCAGGCTGCGTCTCCAGAGCTCGTCCGCAATGTTGCGGCTCTGCAAACGCGCGCCGATCAGCTCGAACAGGCAGACGCAAAGCTTCAGTCTGCTGTGCAGGCGCGTCAGGCTGCGATCAATGCCCTGGAAAAAGATGTCAAAGCGCTGGAGACTGCACTCAATCAGACCAGACAGTCACAGAACCAGCTTCAGCAAGCTGCACAAAAAGACCGTCAGGCGTCCAATGAGAAAAACGAACAACTCACCGGCGACCTGAATGCGCTGCGCAAGATCGTCAATCAGCGGCTTTCCAATCTTGATGAAGCCAAGCTGAGCGCCAATGAGGAAGCGATGATCAAGCGCGCCGACCGGGTGCTGGCGCTGGCAGCTCTCGAAACCGCAGTGCGGGCAGGTGAGCCTTATGAAAAACAGCTGGAAGAACTGGCCCTGAAACTGCCTGCCAACTCGCGGGTCGCAGGTCTTCGCCGCCTTGAGGGCGAAGAAATCCCAACCACGATTGAGCTGAAAAATTCCCTGCAGACCCTGAAAGAAGATGTTCGCACGGCAGGCATGCCGGATGCGCCTTCCGGTCAGTGGGCATGGCTTGGAGATCTCCTGTCCAGCGTGGTGACCGTACGCGAAGAGGGCACGGCTCAGGGCGCAACGGCGTCCCAGCGTGTCGATACCGCGCTCACATTGCTGGAGGCAGGCGACCTGCCGGGGGCGCTCAACGAAGTGAAACCAATTGATGGTCCGCAGGGTGAGGTGCTCGCCGACTGGATCGCTGCTGCCGAGCGCCGCGTTCAGGCCGATAGTCTGGTCGAGCGTCTGCGAACGGATGTGATGGACCTGGAGACCGCGCAATGATCCGTCTTGTCATTATTGGCCTTGTCCTCGTCGCGATCGTTCTGGGCGCGCTTTGGCTGAATGATGTGCCATGGCGCGTGGTTCTGGAACGCGAGAACCAGCCTGATTATGCGTTCAGCATGACGGGCGCTGCAGCTATCATGGCGCTTCTGGGCGCGGTGATTGCACTCCTGTGGAGCCTGTTCATCGGCGCTCTGCGTCTTCCGGGGCGTTTTTCACGCATGCGCAAGCGGTCACGCACCCGCAAGGGAAATGACGCGCTGGCGTCAGGCTTGCTCGCGGTTGAAGGTGGCAATCTGAAAGACGCGAAAAAGCTGTCTCAGAAAGCACTCTCAGACGCCGAAGATGAACGCCTCGCTTTGCTGCTTGATGCCCGGACGGCTGAACAGGAAGCGGACTGGACGAGAGCAGAACGCGCTTATGCCGAACTTGCCCGCAAACCGGGCGCGCATCTGGCTGGCCTGAAAGGTCTGACCGGCGCTGCTGTGAAGCGCGGTGATTATTCCATGGCGATCGAACGGGCCAAGGAAGCGCTGACCATGAAGGGGGAAACCGGTGACTGGCCCTTCAAGTCATTGTTTGAAATCTATGTCGCGCGCTTTGAATGGGCCGATGCCCGCAAAGTGCTCAACACCGGCGAATCCAAAGGCCATATAGATGCGGCAGCGGCGCGCCGCCGTCGCGGTGTGCTGCTTGTGGCGGAAGCACATGACATCATGTCAGCCGACCCGGAAGGTGCTGAACGACTGCTGGGCGATGCGCTGCGTCTGACGCCGGGGCTGCCGGCAGCGGCTTTCCATCTGGCGCGGCTTCAGCTGGCGCGTGACGAAACCAAAGCTGCCAGCTCGACGCTCGAGACCGCATGGCGCGCGAGACCGCATCCGGCCATTGCCATCATCGCAGAGCGTGTGGATGAGGCCTCCGGTAAGCCCGCAGCGCGCAAAACCATGCATCTTCTGGCCAATGCGAACAAAACGCATCGTGAGACAGCCCTTCTGAAGGCCGATCTTGCCATTACAGACGGTGACTGGGACGGCGCAGAAAAGGCGCTTGCGCCACTGCTTCAGGGCACGCAGCCAACTTCTCGCGTCTGCCGCCTGATGGAGATGATCCATCGTGCACGCGACGAAGACAAAGCGGCGCGTGACTGGGGACAGAAAGCTGCGAACGCACCGCGCGAACCGGAATGGAGCGATATCGAAACCGATGGCTCGGCCTTTGACTACGCCAAAGAAGACTGGGCGCGGCTCGTTTATGTCTATGGTGATGGAGCGCAGCTCATTCACCCGCGCCACGAAACCTATCGCGCAGAGCTGGATGTCGTGCGAAACCGAGCCCTGGCCGCGCCAACCGCGCAGGATCTGGAGCCGAAGAAGCCGCAGATCGCATCAAAGAAAACAGCAGTCGATGAGCCGACGGCAACGCCGCCACCCGTCGACTATGTGAAGGATCGCTAGGCTGTCTCGGTGGTTTTGATGCTTTGCCGTGCCAGCATGCTGCGCATCTCGTCCGGGATTGGGCAGGCTTTGCCATCCCGCGTGCAGACGAGAACGGTTTTGCACATGCCGAGGAGTTCGCCATTCTGGAAAAGTCCCTGACCCATCAGAAAGGATGAGGAATTGATCTGCGCAATGCCGGTGCCCATCTCGATCGCGCCGGGCCAGAAGCCTTCACCCAGATACTGAAAGGTCAGTTCGGCCACCAGAATGCGCGTGTCTCTCTGCTGCTTGTCAAAGGCCTGCATATAGAAATTGGCGCGCGCCTCTTCATAGAACTGGCCGAGCCGGATGGCGTTCAGATGCCCATATCCGTCCATATCGCTAACGCGCGTCGTGATGGTGGTATGGATGGGATAGGCAGAGAGGTGTGTTCCGGGAGAAGCAGGAATACGCATGAATCAAGGCCCCTGAAAATAAGATCAGCTTCCTTGAACCCGGCTTGACGCTAGGGCTGTCAAATTCTGGCTAGGTGCGTTTTTCCGGATCGAAGGCATCTGGGCGGTAGGTGAAGATATTCAGCTGGAAACCGCGGGCAATCCGGGCGGCACGCTCAATGAAGTAGTCTTCGGCCGCTTTGCTGGGCGCGGTGTCCTGAAGCGTCTTGTAGAATAGCTCAAGCCAGGTGGCGAAATGCTCTGGCGTCAGGCCTTTCAGGGCCATGTGCTTTGGCATGGGCCGGCCTTCATACGTGTTGAGGCCCAGCGCCATCGATCCCCAGAAGCTTTTCATTGTGGCAAGGTGTTGGTCCCAATGGCCATCCACGACCTCGTCGAATATCGGGCCGAGCAGCTCATTTTGCTGCACCCGTTCGTAGAACGTGTCCACAAGCGTGGAGATATAGGCCTCATCCACGCCCATCGCGTCGGCCTGAGCGCGAATATCGGCTTGTTTCTGTTCGGCGCTCCGCAGGCGTTTTTCCGGGGCAGGTGCGCTTTGGTCATGTGGCATGGCAGATATCATCCTTCCCTTGCCAGATAGGGCAGAGCTCGACCGATTGCAAAGCGCGCTTTGCCACACGGGCGGAAAGCAGGCTGCGCCAAATTGGTCGCATTGCTTTTCTGATTGAAAGCCGGAAAAAGCCCGCCATGAAACGTTCAGAACTCCTCATGCCAGCAGGCAATCTCGAAAAGCTGAAAGTCGCCGTCCTTTATGGAGCGGATGCGATCTATATGGGCACGCCGGATATGTCCCTGCGGACCAAGGCGGAATTCACGCTGGAACAGGTTGTGGAAGGCATTGCCTTTGCCCATGCCCATGGCAAGCGGGTGTATCTGACGCTGAACCTTTTCTCGCATAACAAGGATGTGCCCAAGCTCGCAGAATATGCGGAAACCATCCGGGAAATTTCGCCCGATGGTCTGATCATTGCCGATCCGGGGGTGTTTCAGTTCATGAAAGAGGCTGTGCCGCACATTCCGCTGCATATCTCAACACAATCCAATGTGTGTTCCTGGCTGACAGTGAAATTCTGGGAGCAACAGGGCGCCGAGCTGTGCGTTCTGGCGCGTGAAGTCTCTTTCAATGAGCTGGTCGAGATCCGCGAAAAATGCCCGGATATCAAGCTTGAAGCCTTTATTCATGGCGCGATGTGCATGACGTATTCGGGGCGGTGCCTCCTGTCGAACTTCATGTCGGAGCGCGGCGCCAACCAGGGCAATTGCGCCAATTCCTGCCGCTGGCACTATAAGGTGCATGTCCGCCTGAAGGACGGCAAAGTGCATGAGCTGCCGATAACGGATGAGAACAAGGAATTGTTCGAGTTTCTGCTCGAGGAGGATTGCCGTCCGGGTGAGCTGATGCCGATCGAGGAAGATGACCGCGGGTCCTATATTCTGAACTCCAAGGATATGTGCATGATGCCGGTGCTGGACGACTATCTGCGTCTTGGCGTGGACAGTCTGAAGGTAGAAGGGCGCAATAAGAGCCTTTATTACGTGGCGCTTGTTGCGCGGACTTATCGTGCGGCGATTGATGCCTGGTATGCGGACCCGGAAAGCTGGAACCCGAAACCCTATCTGGATGAACTGCGAAACGTGTCCAATCGCGGGTTCACGATGGCCTTTCATCATGGTCGCCTCACCAATTATGCCCACAATTACGAAGACACCCAGTCGATTGGTGAGTGGGAGTTTGCGGGCATGATTACCGAGGTGTGTGATGATGCATTTGTCATGCAGGTGAAGAACCGCATTCTGGCAGGCGATGTTCTGGAATTTCTGCCGCCGGATGCAGGCGCAGAAACCAGCCTGCTGCGGATCTATGAGTTTGAGGATGCGGCCACGGGTGCCATCACGGAGAAGGTTTCGGGCGGCCCGCAGACGCAAATCCGTATCCCCTTCAGCCTGTTCGATCAGGAAGATATCGTCTCTCTGAAAGCGCGCATTCCGGTTCATACCATCGTGCGCAAGGAAACCCCGCTCACGCAGAAGCAATGGGATCGCATCCGTCTCGACAAGACCGGCATGAAGATCGAAATGGAAGGCCGGGTTGATGCAGACGCCGTGGACCGGCTTTACGCACGCCAACGCGGCGCGCTAATCGAATCGCGCGCCGCAGATACCAAGGAGACGCGATTCAAAACGGCCCGGCTTGGCATTGAAGGCTGCTGTGGTCGGGGCTGCAATGGATGCATGATCTTCTGGAATGACCCGGAATTTGAAAAAGCCCGGACACTGCTCGCGCGGAAAAAACAGGGTGAGATGTTCGAACGCGACGCCCGGAAGATGGCGCTGGAAGACGAGTCGTAATCAGGAATCCTGAATGTATCGCACACCCATACGTGGAGCGAGCCAGCCTTTCAGGCCCTGCCAATCGCGGCGGATCGTTCGCACATGAACATTCAGCATTTGCGCTGTTTCATCTTCTGTCATGCCAGCAAAGAACCGGGCATCCAACACGCGTAACCAGCGTGGATGCGTGTCGTGAAGCTCGCGGATGAGCTGAGCGATCTGCAGGATTTCTTCAGGGGTTTCCGAAAACTCTGGGAGCACTGTTTCGATATCGTCCAGATTTTCGACCGGCTCACCACCTCCGCGTTTCTGAGCGTACTTCCTTCGTGCATAATCGATGATGACCTGCCGGATTGCCAGTGCGGCCACACTCATGAAATGCGCTTCTGATAGTTTGTCCTGACTGGCTGAGACTTTCAGAAAGGCATTGTGAAGAATCTCGACCGTTTCGAACGTGTCAGCCACCCCTCGTTTGCGCCGATTGGCGCAGGCAATGGCCTTCAGATCCTCGTAGAATTTTTCGAAGAGTTCGGAGGCAAGCGCCAGATCCTCGGCTTCGAAAGGGGTGTTTGGCGGATCAGTCTGCATGCGAAGGCTCGGCGGATAGTGGCGTATCGGAATACTGAGTCTGCACAATGGATAGCACAAGCCGGCGCTCATGGCGTAGGCACTCACGCAGCAAATTCTGTTTGAATTCACCCTGATGGGTGAGCTCGCTTGGGTATATCCTCATAAGCCGGTTGAAACCAATTGGTATTCTCTGCTTCACTCGGCGGGGTTGTAAAGCGTGGGGCGGGATCAGAATGACAGGCAAGATAGATTGGGCGCGGGTCGACAGCGAACTGACCCATATGCACACGCTGGATGCCGATGAGGCCCGTCAGCGACTGGACACACTCCGTCAGACCGATCCGGACATGACAGAGGTCATCCAGCATTTTGCCGGGCGTGATCGTCATATGGCATCTTTCCTGCGAACGTCTGCACCGGATGGGCCGCTGGTGGAGAACACACTCCCGGCAGGAACAAGATGTGGCGTCTGGGAACTTGAGCACGTGCTGGGTCATGGCGGCATGGGAGCTGTCTACAAGGCAAAACGCGCCGATGGGCTTTATGATCAGTCAGCTGCGGTCAAGGTTGTCCGGATAGCCTCTCCCAATCAGCGAGACCGTTTTGATCTGGAGCGTCAGCGCCTTGCCAGGCTGGAGCATCCGGGGATTGCGCGCATCATTGATGGCGGCGTTGAGGGCGAGGATCTGGCCTATCTCGCCATGGAATACATTGATGGAGCGCCAATTGACCACTGGCTACGCGACGAAAGAGCCGATCAGAAGCAGGTGGTGGCGCTATTTCTGCGCGTGGCGGAGGTGGTCTCCTATGTGCATGCGCGCCTTGTTCTGCACCGTGACCTGAAACCTGCCAATATTCTCGTTTCTCGTGAGGGTGAGGTGAAGCTGATTGACTTCGGCATTGGCAGCGAGCTGAGCGAAGCGGGGGCCTCGACTGTGCCGACGGCGGTGACCCTTGCCTTTGCCGCGCCTGAGCAGCTGAATGAACGCCTGAACAGCGTTGCCTCAGATATTTTCGCGCTTGGTGTGACGCTGTACACATTGCTGAGCGGTGCGCTTCCCGCGCGCCAGACAAGCGGTGCCATTCAGATTGATCACACGTCTGTGGGCAGTGCAGAGCTTGCTGCCATCATCGAAAAGGCAACCCGGGCAGATCCTGAGGCGCGCTATCAGGCCGTCGAAGGCTTGGTTGACGATCTGAAACATTATCTGAGCGGATATCCGGTTCAGACCTATTCCAATGCGCCAGCCTATCGGACCGGCAAATTCATTTCGCGCTATCCGATTTCAACAGCGCTCGCTGCAGGGCTCATCATCGCGCTCATCGGGGGGCTCGGCTTTAGTCTGTATTCGGCTGATCAGACCCAAAAAGCACTCGTCCAGGCGGAAAATGCGCTCGAGCGTGAGCGCATGGCAACCATGTCGGAAGCAGCATTTTCAGAGACTCTGCAGGGCTTGTTCGAAAGCGGACTGGCGACGGACGAGCTGACCGAGGTGATGCTTGCACGCGCCGAAGAGGCGCATCAGCTGAGTGAGGCGTCGGCTGACAATGCCGCTCAGATCGTCTTTGCGATCGGGCGCAGCTTTGTGTTTCGGGGCGACTATGCGGATGCGATCAAGGTGCTCGAGCCCTGGCTTGATGCCGGATATGGCCCTGAACATTTGAAATGGCAGGGGCGGGTCGACCTTGCTTTTGCCTATCAGCGCATGCTCGAATGGGACACGGCGCTCCCGATCTTTCGTGAGGCACGGGATTATTTCGCCAGCCTTTCCGACATTCCAACTTATGAAACGGTTCTGATTGCCAATCAGATTGCGGCGAATACGCTCGAAGACGAAGACAATCAGGAGGTCATTCGTCAGGCAGAACGCGCGCTGAAACTCGATCCGACCGACAATGAGCGTCTTTATTACTACTCGGCGCTGCTTTCGACCTTCCGTCGAATTGGCGACCATGACCGCGCTTACGAAATCGCTCTGGAAGCGCTCGAACTGCTTGAAAGCCGCCCATTGCTCGACCGGCACCGCGGCATGGATATTCGCTTTTTCGGTGCGGATCTCGCCGTCTATGTGATGGGTGATGCAGCGCGTGCGCGCGACATCATGGTGCCGATCATTGAAAGGCCAGATCTCGATGCGTTCCCGGCAGCGATAGCGCATAGCTTGCTTGGTACGGCGCTCGGCGAACTCGGCCAGTATGACGAGGCCATGGGGCATTACGCTCAGGCGCTCGACCATGCAGAAAAGGCTGCGGGGAAGGCGTCGGGGCTTTATTCAACGACAATTGCAGATCAGGTCGAACTGGAACTTCTGAACGGCGATATTGAAGCTGCCGGTCAGAGACTGGAAGCGTTCGAGGACGCTGAGATTGAGGGGGAGCGTCAATTGCCATGGCGCTACTGGCTGGCGAAGGCTCATCTTGTCTTTGCTTCGGGGGACCCTGAAGCTGCGCTGGATATGCTCGCCTCAAAAGGCATTACGCCGGAAACGGCCGTTCAGTCCTATCGGAAGTTTCGTGTGGACCGCCTGCGAGAGGAAGGCCTGAACGTCGATTCCCTTCCAGAGCGTGTCGCCGCATTGGAAAACAAGAGCGACTAATGGCTCGCGACAGTGGCTTTTGATGGCGCAGTTTGGTGAAAAATGGTGCCGCTTAGGTGACTTGAACACCTGACCCCCGCATTACGAATGCGATGCTCTACCAGCTGAGCTAAAGCGGCACACTGAGGCGCGGCATATACCGGACCTTGAGGCATTTTTAAAGCCCCTAATGACATTTCAAAGCCAAGAATTCGTAAAATTCGCTCAGGCGCGGGATGAGGCCGGGCCCGGCTGGACGGGCTTGCACAGCTCTTAACGCGGTCACGTCAATTTGTACGGCCATTCTCACCGGATTTCAGCTCTTTTGCGGCATTTTGCCCTCAGATCGCGATTTCGAGGGTTAAGAGGGGAGGGGCGAGACATCATGCATTGGTTAGCCTTACTGGCCGGGTGTCTTGCCCTGATACTGGCGCGCGTGTTGCGTGCGCCGTTGAAATCCTATCGCCTGACAGGCTTTGCCTGGTTCTTTGCTGCGCTCCTGATTACGGGGTTTGCCATTCGCATCGGCGCGGAGAGCCAGAAAATCACGCGCCCAACCGAATATGATTCCTTCGTTGTCCACGCCGCCGATCTGGTGCGGGAAGATCCGGATGCGCCTCTGGTTGTTTTCCTGGGAGCGAGCTTTACGCGCAACGCACTGGATGATGAGGAATTGACGCGCCGACTGCGCGCGAAAGGTTATCCGCACCGCGTCATCAACCTGTCTCTGCAAGGCGCATCCCTGCAGGAGCGTGATCAGTCGCTCTGGGATTTCATGCGGCTCACACAGCGCGCTCCCGATGTGGCCTTTCTGGAAGTTGCAGATGAGTTCGACCGTGATCCCGCCTACGTTTTCAATGTTGCCAAGTTTTCTGATCGCGCCATTAAACAGGTGACGCCGAATGCAGCCTATTGGTCGGTAAAAGGCCTGTCGCAAGGACAGTGCGATGGCATGGCGAGTTGCGTGAAAGCCTGGGCCTTTCTGGGCATTCATGCGGTGATGAACTGGTCGAATATCGGCCTGCTCGCAACAGGTGAGTCCATTCCGGATATTGAGGCCGTGCCAGCTTTTGACCCGCAGGACACGCCGCGGGATACTTTTACGCTCTCGGTGGATGAAATCCGCGCGGCTCTGGAAGTGCCCGCTGAAGTGACCCCTTCAAATGGACCAAGCTGGGCGCGGCTTTTCCGCATGGACCAACGTGATCGGTTGATGCAGGCCGGTGTGCGCCGCGTCGCTTATTACTATCCGCCGGTCATCTCTCCGGATGAGCGCGAATATGTTGCAGACCTCTGTGCCGGAGAACTCTCCGCGTTTCCATGCATTGCGCCGGTTGACCGGACCCTGCTCGCACAGCTCGAGCGCCCGGTCTGGTTTGATGACAAGCATTTGCTGCGTGATGGCGCAGATGTCTACACAGACTGGCTCGCTGGCCAGATTGATCAGTGGGGAGCTCTGAAATGATTTTCACCGAAGCGATTTTCCCGCTCTTCCTGGGCATTGTCCTCTTCGTTTATTGGGTGGTATTGCGCGGCGACTGGCGCAATCACTGGCTTCTTCTGGCGAGCGCTGTCTTCTATGGCTGGTGGGATGCCAAGCTTCTGTTGCTGATTGGTGCTGTCATTGGTGTCAGCTGGCTGGCTGCCCTGATGATCCGCAGGCGAGAGGGCGATCGGCGCGGCCAGTTGATTGCGCTCTGGCTGGCGATTGGTTTCCAGCTCTCCATGCTGGGCGTGTTCAAATACTTCAATTTCTTCAAGGCAAGCGCCGAAGACATGCTGACCATGGCCGGCTGGACGGTCAGTTGGCCGGTTCTGAACATTATTCTGCCGGTTGGGATCAGCTTTTATATTTTCCAGGCGATCTCTTATCTGGTCGATGTCTTCCGCAAGGATTTGCCGGCGCAAAGACGGCTGGACCGCGTTGCGCTCTATATCGCTTTCTTCCCGCAGCTGGTTGCCGGGCCGATTGTCCGTGCTGCGAGTTTCTTTCCGCAGATTGAGCGCCAGAAAAAGCTGACATCAGCGCTGATTGCGTCCGGGGCGAAGGCCTTTATCATCGGGTTCATCTATAAGGCGGCACTCGCAGACAATATCGCGCCGTTTGTGGATCCGGTGTTTGCAGAGATCGGCCTCTGGTCGAACAGCTCGCTGGTGGCTGCGACGCTAGCCTTTGGCACGCAGATCTATTTTGACTTTGCCGGATACTCCCTGATGGCGATCGGCGTCGCGCGCTGGTTTGGATTTTACATTCCGAAAAACTTTGACGATCCGTACTCCTCGCCATCCATGACGGTCTTCTGGCGCCGCTGGCATATGTCGCTTTCCTTCTGGCTGCGCGATTATCTCTATATTCCGTTGGGTGGGAATCGTCTCGGCGCACTCAAAACCTATCGCAATCTGATGATCACCATGGTGCTGGGTGGGCTGTGGCACGGTGCAGCCTGGAACTTCGTGATCTGGGGCGCGATACATGGCGCAGCGCTTTCGCTTCACCGCATCATCATGGGGCGGGCGCAAAACCGTCTGCTCGTGCCTGCTCTTGGCGGTGCCTTCGGGATCGTAATGACGCTGATTGTGGTGTTTGCGGCATGGGTTCCGTTCCGCGCGGAAAACCTCTCAGACACGGTGTCGGTCTGGGCGGCCAGCCTTGGGCTTCGCGAGGGCGGCATGCAGCAGATCTCAATTGTTGCCTTTTTCGTGCCAGGGCTTTTGCTGGTCGATAGTCTGATGAGCCAGGTTGATCGGCTGAAATCGCTTCCTAAGGCGCCAGCATTCCGCTCACCCTCGCTTTACTGGGCAGGTCTGGGGTGTCTGACGGCCATCGCGCTTGCGCTCTTCCCGCTGAAATCAGCGCCTTTCGTTTATTTCCAGTTTTGATCTGACGGCATTTGGGCTTATCTGCCGAAATGCCTGAATTACCTGAAGTCGAAACGGTAAGACGCGGTCTGCAGCCTCATCTGGAGGGCGTGCGTCTGACCCGCATTGCGCTCAATCGTGCCGATCTGCGCTTTCCCTTTCCGGACCGGATGATTGAGCGTCTTACGGGGCGCACCATTGTGTCGCTCACCCGGCGCGCCAAATTCCTCGTAGCGGAAACAGACACGGGCGAACGCCTTGTCATGCATCTGGGCATGTCCGGACGATTCTCGATCCATGAGGCCGCGTCAGATGCGAAAACACCCGGAGAGTTTGCGCATGCCCGGCTGACGGACCCCAGGCATGATCATGTCGAGTTCGAAACGGAGGCCGGAACACGAATCGTGTTCAATGATCCGCGCCGCTTCGGCTATATGCAGATGTTTGCGCCCGATGATGAGATGTTTCCGGGTCTGGGGCCGGAGCCGCTCTCGAACGCCTTTTCCGGAGCGGTGCTGCATGAGCGTCTTCAGGGACGCAAGTCACCCATCAAGACAGCCTTGCTTGATCAGTCTGTGGTGGCGGGGCTGGGCAATATCTATGTGTGTGAGGCACTCTTCGATTCGGGGATATCTCCGAAACGGCTGGCGGCGAATGTCGGGCGTGCGCGTGCGGATCGGCTGGTGGTGGCAATACGCGACGTGTTGGCGGCAGCCATAGCGGCGGGCGGCTCAACGCTGAAGGATTATGCCAATGCCGAGGGCGGTCTTGGCTATTTTCAGCACAGTTTTAAGGTTTACGGCCGGGAGGGCGCGCCCTGCGTTTCCTGCGGGAAACCCGTCGCAAGAATCGTACAGTCGGGACGCTCGACATTCCTGTGCTCATCCTGCCAGCGCTAGGCTGTTGGCGTGACGGGCACGGAGCGTTCATAAAAACGCCGCAAACCGCGCTTCTGCTGAAACCTTTCGCGGAATCCTTTGTTAAATGATCGAGTTTCGTTCGCCTGACGGAGTCAAGCTCGAAGTTTACGCAAACGGCCCGGATTAGCCGGGCTTCTTGTTGACCTTACCGTGTCTTCATGGTCTTTCCGCACCTTCAGCTTGGGCGGATCGGCCCTGTGCCTTTCGCATGTGATTTTGGCGTGTGCGCAGTGTTGGGAGCCGCAAGCGGTGAAAAGGACATATCATGGCCTATGAAACATTGCTGATTGATATCGAAGATCAGATCGGCACGATCACACTGAATCGCCCGGATGCACTCAACGCTTTCAACAATCAGCTCATGACCGAGCTGACACAGGCGCTCGATGCTTTCGAGGCGGACGATGATATTGGCTGTATTATCATTACGGGCTCTTCCAAGGCGTTTGCCGCAGGTGCAGACATCAAGGAAATGCAAGAGCTCGACTATATGTCGGCCTACCAGGACAATTTCATCACGCGCAACTGGGAGCGGGTCACCCGCTGCCGCAAGCCCGTGATTGCAGCCGTTGCCGGGTATGCGCTCGGTGGTGGATGTGAACTCGCCATGATGTGCGATTTCATCATCTGCGCCGAGAATGCCAAATTCGGCCAGCCGGAGATCAATCTCGGCGTCATGCCGGGTGCGGGCGGCACACAAAGGCTGACACGTTTCGTTGGCAAATCCAAAGCCATGGAAATGTGCCTGACCGGGCGCATGATGACAGCAGAGGAAGCAGAGCGTTCAGGATTGGTATCACGCGTGGTGCCGCTGGATACTCTGATGGACGAAGCCAAGAAGGCGGCACGTGCGATCACGCTGAAGTCCCGCCCGATTGTCATGCTGACCAAGGAAAGCGTGAATGCCGCTTATGAGACCATGCTCCTCCAGGGTGTGACCTTTGAGCGTCGTCTCTTCCATTCCATGTTTTCGACAGAAGACCAAAAAGAGGGTATGGAAGCCTTCATCGAGAAGAGAGATCCCCATTTCAAGAACCGCTGAGTCCACATTAGCGCGAATGAATCCGGGGTTTTCTGAGAAAACCAATTGACCTGAGGCGGATCTAAGCATAGAAGACCGCCTTTCCGAATATTTCACTGGAGAAGATGCATGGCCAATACTCGGTCAGCCAAAAAAATGGTTCGAAAAATCGCACGGCGTACCGAGGTCAACAAGGCGCGTCGTTCGCGTGTGCGTACGTATGTGCGTAAAGTTGAAGAAGCTATCGCGTCTGGCGACAAGTCTGCTGCGCAGGAAGCACTCAAGGCGGCTCAGCCTGAGCTGATGCGTGCGGCGGGCAAAGGTGTGATGCACAAGAACACCTCGTCACGTAAAGTGTCTCGTCTGTCCAAGCGCGTTGGCGCAATGGCATAACCTTTCGGCGCGCTCAGGCGAGCGCGTCCGTTAAAGGTTTGCTGCAGGCAATTCATACAGCTTGCTCGTTGAAGTGCGCAGTTCTTAGGCTGCGCATTTTTGCGCTCTGCGCACGAATCGCAGAAGTTGTAACGGGATTAAATTTTCCCATAAAATTTGGTTGACCTTTGTTCTGAATATTGGTCAGCTTTTCGGGCCGAATCTGCTCTGACCAAAGAGAAAGCAGGCCGGTTCCATTGATGTCACCCGTGTGACAGTTCTGTATATTTTTAGGTGTTTTCCACAGTCGGTTTGGTGGCTGGAATTGACCAAATTATTTCGGAACATATCATGAACATACAGCCTTAAAATTATTGCTAAATTTCTGTTAAAAAAAATGCACAGGAATTCAGCCTCTTACGCCGGGTCAAGTTTCATTTTTCGAATCGGTACCGAAACTAGCAACTAAGTTCAGTTGACGAAAAACGGCGGTTAATTATCCTGAGCCTATCACCGGTTCTGTCCGAATAAGGAGCTTTTTTCCAGCGACCCGTAAGGGGCGAACGAGGGACGTGTGTGCTGGTATCTAGAATTATAAACGAACTCAAATCAGGGGTGCATTCGGGGCTATGACAAAACATAACACGCCCGCTCAAACTAAGGCTGAAGCCGATGTTTCGTCCATGACGGCGATTGGTATTTGGCAATCCGTGCTCGACGAGCTTCGAGCCGAAATTTCCGCATCCGTATTCGGTAAATGGCTGGGCGAACTGGAGTTCGTCGCAGAGGTTGACGGCGTCATCCAGGTGGCCGCTGCCAACTCCCTTCAGCGCGATCGCGTGCGTCAGGATTACCTGCGTCGCATCAATGGTATCTGGTCTTCAATGGACACGCGTGGGCGACGCGTAGCGGTATCTTGCTGGGCGGATCTTCCGGAAGAGGTGCGTGAGCTGGCTGAGCTCAATAAGGCTGAGCAGGCAAACCATGTGGCCGAAGCTGTTTGCGAGGATGATGGTACTGAGGCGGAGCTGGAAACCAGCATTCGCTCTGCAGGTGGCGAGCATACATTCGACAGTCTGATTGTGTCGGATTCAAACCGCGTTGCGGTAACGGTTGGTCGCAAGATTGCCGAGTCCAATGCAGCGCCGGCTCAGACGGTTTATTTCTTTGGCCGTCACGGTGTCGGAAAGACGCACCTTTTGCATGCCATTCAGGCTGAGATGCAGGCCCGCGGCGACAAGCGCAGTGCGCTGTATATGAGCGCCGAGGAATTCATGGTCGCGTTTGTCGAAGGCGTGAAGCGCCGCGACACAAGTGATCTGAAAGCCCGTCTGCGGAGCGCGGATGTTCTGCTGATCGACGACCTTCAGGCGATTGCCGGCATGGGCGGCACGCAGAAGGAATTCTTCAGCAATATCCGTGCGGTGGCCGCACGTGGTGGTCAGGTTGTGATCACAGCCGATGAGAGCCCGTCTCAGCTCAGTTCTCTGAATGCGCGTGTGCGTGAAGAGCTGCAGGGCGGTGTGTCCATCGAAGTGGGTGAGCCAGACGAGGAAATGCGTCGACGCATCGTTCGCATCAAGGCGGAAGCGATCAGCGAAGAGCATCCTGAGTTCGTGCTCGACGATGCAGCCGTTGATCTGATCGTCTCTCGCGTTCGTGGCCCGGGCCGTCAGCTCTATGGTGCGGTTTGCAACGTCTTCACCGCGACAACCTTTGTCGGTCAGCCGGTGACGCTGGATGATGTCAGCGCAGCTGTGCGTCGTCAGTTGGGTGATCAGAAGCCGCCAACGATTGATCAGGTCAAGCGTGCGACCATGGCTGTGTTCGAAGTGACGAAGACGGATCTGGAATCTGCACGCCGCAGCCGTGCGATTGCGTATCCACGTCAGATCGCCATGTATCTGTGCCGCAAGCTGACCACGCGTTCGCTTCCACAGATTGGCCGCTTCTTTGGCAATCGCGATCACACAACGGTTCTGTATGCGGTGCGCAAGCTTGAAGACCTGCAATCTCAGGACCAGACCCTGCGTGACGATATTGAGCGTGTTGAGCGCGCAATTGAGGACATCCAGGCCGGCGGCGGGAACTGATTGACAGGGAAAGTTCGGATAAGCGGTCAGTTTTGTGCGTGTTTTGACCGCTTTTCACCAATTCTTGCCAGATACCCCCGTAAAGACGTGCCTTTTGGGTTTTCTGTTGTTCGGAAATATGGATAAGTTTCAGCCCGTTTCGAATCGAAGCGGGCTGAATTGATTCGTGAAACGACGGCGACCCTTTTCGCCGGGAGAGAGACATGAAACTGACGATTGATCGATCCGACCTGTTGGGCGCGCTCAGCCATGTGCAAAGCGTCGTAGAACGTCGTAACACGATCCCTATTCTGTCGAATGTGCTGCTCTCTGCCGGACCGGGCAGTCTGATGCTGACGGCAACCGACCTCGACATCGAGGCCGTTGATGCCGCTGACGCCAGCGTGGATCAGGAAGGCGCAGTCACCGCGCCCGCTCAGACGCTGTTTGACGTCATCCGCAAGTTGCCGGACACGGCAGAAGTCGAGCTGGAATTCAAACCTGAGAATCAACGTCTTTCCATTCAGGCGGGCCGCTCGCGGTTTGCGCTGCCAACGCTTCCGGCGTCTGACTTCCAGACCATGGTGCGCGATCAGGGGAGCGTGAATTTTGGCGTTGATGCGCTGGATCTGAAACGTCTGATCGACAAGACGCGTTTCGCCATTTCGACGGAAGAGACCCGCTATTACCTGAACGGTGTCTACCTCCATATTGCAGACAGTGATGACGGCAAGAAGCTGCGCGCCGTCGCAACCGATGGTCACCGTCTGGCGCTCTCCGAGATTGATGCGCCGGAAGGTTCTGAAGGTCTGACGGGCATCATCATTCCGCGCAAGGCTGTTGCTGAAATTCGCCGCCTGATTGACGGCTTCAACGGTGAAATCGGTGTCACGGCATCTGAGTCCAAGATCATGTTTACGGCGGGACGTGCGGTTCTGACGACGAAGCTGATCGACGGATCCTTCCCGGATTATATCCGTGTCATTCCAGTCGGAAACGACAAGTTCCTGAAGGTCAACAACTCGGCGCTCGAGAAAGCGGTCGACCGGGTTGCAACCGTCTCTGCCGAGCGGTCACGCTCTGTGAAGATGACGATTGATGACGACAAGCTGGTGCTGACCGTCAACCATGCAGAGACCGGTCATGGTCTTGAAGAGGTTGAAGGCCAGTATGATGCAGAGCCATTGGAAATCGGTTTCAACGCGCGTTATCTGCTCGATGTCTCTCAGCAGATTGATGGCGAGGAAGTGATCTTCGAATTCAATGACCCGGCATCGCCTGCATTGGTCAAAGATCCGGCTGATCCGGCATCCCGCTATGTTCTGATGCCGCTCCGCGTTTGATCGAAGACATGACCAGTCATGGTCGTATCTTTCTTCGACGCCTCGCGCTCAGTCAGTTTCGCAACTATCCGGAACTCGCTATGGACCTGGATGGGCGGCATGTCTGCCTGTTCGGTGCGAATGGGGCGGGCAAAACCAATCTCATAGAAGCTGTTTCGCAACTTTCCCCGGGGCGTGGTCTGCGCTCTGCCGGGCTTGGCGATATTGCCCGCAATCATCAGGGCAGTTCGGCGACGAGCTGGGGGCTTGGTGCGCGCCTGTTTGATGGTGATCTCGACCGGGCCATCCGTATCGATACCAGCCTGGAAAGCGGGGGCCGTGGAAAGCGCGTCATTCAGCTGGACGGCGAGCCGTCGACGGCTGGTGCGCTGAGCGATCTGGTGCGCATTATCTGGCTGACCCCTGCCATGGACCGTGTGTTTGCGGGCGGCGCGACGGAGAGGCGAAAATTTCTGGATCGTCAGACGCTGGCACACTTTCCCGAACATGCCCGGCACACAGCCGCTTATGAGCGCGCCATGCGCGAGCGCAATGCGCTGCTGGAGCAGGGGCGTATTGACCCGGTCTGGCTGGATGGACTGGAAGCACGTCTCGCAGAACATGGCGCAGCGATCGCGCGCCATCGCGCGGTCACCCTGGAGCGCCTGCAGCAAGCGGTTGATACCCGCCCGGATGGGGCGTTTCCGAAAGCGGATCTTTCGTTGAACGGGGCGGTCGAGGAAGCCTGGGCGCAAGGCCGGGAATACTCAGCCATTCTGGAGCTGATGACCCAGTCCTATCGGGATGGACGCCGACGCGATGCAGGTGCAGGGCGTACGCTTTTTGGCCCGCATAGAAGCGATCTGCTTGTCATCCACCGGCCAACCGGTGTGGAGGCGGGGCTCTGCTCAACCGGACAGCAAAAGGCGCTGCTGATTGGTCTGATCCTCTCAAATGCACGTGCCCTGGAAGCGGATGTCAATCTGCGCAATCCGCTCGTCCTGCTGGATGAAGCAGTTGCCCATCTCGATCCGGACCGGCGCGCGGCTCTGTTTGATGAATTGTCTGCCCTGAAGGGTCAGGCCTGGCTGACAGGAACCGAGCGCAGTCTGTTCGAGGATTTTGCAGATCGCGCGCAGTTTTTCGAAGTCGCAGAAGGCCAGGTTTCAGAGATCTGAGCAGGTCTGTTCACGCGGTAAAACAAACCTCCGAATGCACACAATCTGAGCACAAAAAGCGCGAGAAGTGCAGTCGCCCGAAACGCGAAGAAAAGTGCAGGAAAATCAGAGCGAAAAGAGCGGAATAACTGTCAAAAAACTCAGGCGGAAAATTTCCCTTTTTAACCGTTTGCCCTTATACTGAGCAAAGACTGATTCATAAGAAGAAATGATCGCAAGCATGGCTGACGACACGACACCAAATCCTGAATACGGCGCTGGCTCGATTAAGGTCCTCAAAGGCCTGGAAGCCGTGCGCAAACGGCCAGGCATGTATATTGGTGACACCGATGATGGGTCGGGTCTGCACCACATGATCTATGAGGTCGTGGATAATGCGATTGACGAGGCGCTTGGCGGCTATGCCGACCGTGTGACGGTCACGCTTTTCCCGGATGGCTCTGCCGAGATCACCGATAATGGTCGTGGTATTCCGGTCGGCCTGCACCCGACAGAGGGCGTGTCAGCCGCTGAAGTCATCATGACCCAGCTCCATGCAGGCGGTAAGTTCGATAGCAATTCCTACAAGGTTTCCGGTGGTCTGCACGGCGTGGGCGTTTCGGTTGTTAACGCGCTTTCCGACTGGCTGGAACTCACCATTCACCGCGAAGGCAATGAACACTGGGTGCGCTTCGTGGAAGGCGGGCGTGTTGAGGCACCGCTCGAAACACGTGGCCCGTCTCCGATGACGGAGGCTGGAAAGCCCTACACAGGCACGGCGGTTCGCTTCCTGGCATCGCCATCGACCTTCTCAATTGTCGACTATGACCGCAAGACGCTGGAACATCGTCTGCGTGAGCTTGCCTTCCTGAACTCCGGCGTGAAAATCATCTTCCGGGATGAGCGTGAGGCAGAGCCTTACGAGTCCACGCTGGAATATGAAGGCGGCGTTGAAGCTTTTGTCAGCCACCTCGACCGTCAGAAAAGCCCTTTGATCTCAGCACCGATCCGTGCACGTGCGGAAAAAGACGGCATCACGGTTGATGCCTCTCTGGAATGGAATGACAGCTATCACGAGAATGTTCTGTGCTTCACGAACAACATTCCACAGCGAGACGGCGGCACCCACCTGGCGGGTTTCCGAGCTGCTCTGACCCGCGTCATCAACAAATACGCGGATGAGACAGGTGTGGCGAAAAAGGAAAAAGTGAGCATTAGCGGGGATGACGCGCGCGAAGGTCTGACCTGCGTGCTCTCCGTTAAGGTACCTGACCCGAAATTTTCGTCTCAGACAAAAGACAAGCTCGTTTCCTCTGAGGTGCGCCCGGTTGTTGAAAGCCTGATGACCGAGCAATTGTCGCAATGGTTTGAGGAAAACCCTCAGCCTGCGAAAATCGTCATGCAGAAGATTGTCGAAGCTGCTGCTGCCCGAGAGGCGGCGCGCAAGGCACGCGAACTGACACGTCGCAAGACAGCGCTTGATATCACCTCTCTGCCTGGCAAGCTTGCAGACTGTCAGGAAAAAGATCCTGCAAAATCAGAGCTGTTCATCGTGGAGGGTGACTCTGCTGGTGGATCTGCAAAGCAGGGACGGAACCGTGAAAACCAGGCCATTCTGCCGCTGCGTGGTAAGATCCTGAACGTTGAACGTGCCCGTTTCGACAAGATGCTCTCATCCGATCAGGTCGGTACCCTGATCACGGCGCTCGGTGCCGGCATTGGCCGTCGCTCTGAAACCAATCCAAACGAAGGTTTCCAGATCGAGAAGCTGCGCTATCACAAGATCATCATCATGACCGACGCCGACGTCGATGGTGCGCACATCCGAACGCTTCTGCTGACCTTCTTCTACCGGCAAATGCCGGAACTGATCGAAAAAGGCTTTCTCTACATTGCTCAGCCGCCGCTCTACAAAGTGTCCCGCGGTCGTTCAGAGCGGTATCTGAAAGATGATGCCGAGCAGGAAGCCTATCTCATTGAAGAAGGCACCAGTGGCGAAACGCTGATCCTTCAGGATGGCGAGCAGATCGGTGGTAATGACCTTTATGACACCGTCATGCAGGCTGTTCAGTTTCGTAATACGGTACGTCGTATGGCGCTGAAAGCCCGCGGTGAACTCGTCGAGCAGGCAGCGCTTGCCGGTGCGCTGGATGACGGCGCCAGTGATGATGCGGCGCAGCTGACAGCGGTTCGTCTGAACCGTATGGCAGAAGAGGGCGAGGATACCTGGGAAGGCAAATTCGAGAACGGCGATCTCGTCATGCGCCGAATTGTGCGCGACGTTGAAGACGTGATGGCACTCGATACAACCATGCTGCGCTCTCCGGATGCACGTCGTCTTGCCGAACGCGCTGCAAGCGTGCGTGCGACCTATAAGGAACGCGCTGTGCTTCGTCAGGAAAAGGGCGGTGAAGTCGATGTGTTCGGCCCGGTCTCTCTGGTCGACGCTGTGCTTGAATCTGGCGGTAAAGGCCTGTCTATTCAACGCTATAAGGGTCTAGGCGAGATGAACCCGGATCAGCTCTGGGAAACCACGCTGGATGCCAATGCGCGCACCCTGCTGCGCGTGAAGGTCGAGCATGGTGACGAGGCAGATGACATGTTTGCCAAGCTGATGGGCGACGTCGTTGAGCCACGTCGTGAGTTCATTCAGGCGAACGCACTCGAAGCCGAAGTCGACGTATAACCTCTCTCATTGGATGAGTGTTTCTGACGGGTTTCTCCTCTATGGAGAAACCCATCTTGCTTTTGTGGGCGATTAACGAACTGGAAAGGCGGTTCAGGCTCAGTCAGTCTGACGTTGTTTAACGTTGAACTGAAGGAAGTGGTCATGGGCCAGACAATGCGACGCAATCTGTTCCTTTTGCCAGCCATTGGTCTGGCGGGGCTCATTCTCTGGGGCGCGCTCAATGCGGTGCCACCTATTCCGCGTGTCTTTGGTCACCAGGATAAAATTGAGCATTTTCTGGCATTTGCAGGCCTTGCGCTGTGGCTGACAGCAGGGCTCGGGCCGAAGCGTCTCTATTCTGCTCTGGCCCTTTCTGCCGGTTCCGCTGTTGGTCTGGAAGTCGCGCAACTTCTGCTCAGCCCAACACGCACGGCTTCTCTGCCGGATATTCTCGCCAGCCTTGCTGGCATACTGGCTGCAGCCGTCTTCATGCTCATCGCCCGCCAGATGATTTCATCGCGTCAGATTCGAGCCGCCTGATTTCCTGATCTCGCTTCGGCCGCCCGAAAGATCGCGGTTCCGGGCTTTGAAGGTCCGATTACGCCTTGAAATCACAGTTTTATAGATCAGATTTGTCTCAATAATCATATTGGGCTCGACGCAATCCTGTGAACCAGTCCACACTCGATCAGGACTGCATAAGGGAGCGCGAACATGTCTCGTTTCGACGAATTGGTAGAAACCGTTGATGCCTATCAGGCACGAGCCGCCGAAAACTATGATCGCATTCGCAAGCTGGCCGTTGATCTGAAAGAGGGCTTCTGTGCCTATCTCGGAACCAAGGACGGCGTGTGCGTGCACCTCGTCCCACCGGTCGGTCAGTTCAAGCCCATGACAGATCTTGAACGCGCCTTCTCAATACCTTCCAGAGGTTTTCGACCACTTGGCCCGGTCTTTTTCGGTCTTGCCGTTAGGGTAACTCACGGTACAGACTGGATTCGACTGACCATGCGGTGTCACAAACTGGGAGAGAAGTTCACGCTGCACATTGACGAGGGGCCAAGTTATACCTTTCAATTGCCACTTGCAGATCATGATCCGACAGAGTTCTACGAGTTGTTGTTTCATCACGTCCGCGCACAGTTCACAGAAGCGATAGATCACTATGATCGTGGAACAGATGCGCGTTCCATCGGTTTTGATTTCTCAGAGTCTGAAGAAAGTCAGGATCAAGCGTAAACGGGTTCATCCGTCTTTCAGTTCACTACATTTCGCGCCCAAACGGAGCCTGAATATATGTCCACTGCTGCAGAAACTGCTGCACTCCTGTCGCCTGTCGAAACGGTCGCTCTGATCGGGGTTCTCGGCATGGGAGCCCAATGGCTCGCCTGGCGTATGCAATTGCCGGCCATCGTGCTGATGAGTTTGGCGGGCCTCATGGTCGGCCCTGCTGCAACGGTTCTGCTGGGGCAGGCTGTTGTCGATCCGGAATCCAGTTTCGGAGACCTGACCCGCCCGATTGTCAGTCTGGCCGTTGCCATCATCCTGTTTGAAGGCGGTCTGGCGCTCAAGTTTTCCGATCTGCGTGATACCGGCTCGACGGTTCGCAGGCTCGTCTTCTTTGGCGGTCCGATTGCCTGGGTTCTGGGCAGTCTGGCCGGTTATTACATTGCCGGCCTTGGTGCAGGCACGGCAATCCTTCTGGCGGGCGTGCTCGTCGTGACCGGCCCAACCGTCATCATGCCGCTTCTTCGCCAGTCAAAGCTGGGTGGACGCGTCGGCAAAGCCCTGAAATGGGAAGGCATCGTCAACGACCCTGTCGGGGCCCTCTTTGCTGTCGCAGCTTTCGAAGTGCTGCGCGTTTTCGTTTCCGAAGGCAGCCCGCTTGCGATTGTCGCATGGATTGTGTTCGCAGCCATGGTGGGTGTTCTGCTGGGCGTTCTGGCCGGGCATCTTTTATCGCGTGCCTTCCGCAACGCGCTGATCCCTGAATTCCTGAAAGCGCCGATTATTCTCGTCAGCGTGCTGGCCTGTTACGGGCTGGCCGAAGCCATTGAGCACGAGATTGGCCTCGTTGCCGTGACAGCTTACGGTATGACGCTGGGCAATTCCCGCTTCGCAAGCCTGCGTGATATGCGCCGCTTCAAGGAGAACATTGCTGTTATCCTGATCTCAGGCGTGTTCATCATTCTCACCGCTGGCCTGACGCCGGAAGTGATCATGAGTGCCTTTACCTGGCAGACGCTTGCTTTCCTCATTGTCATGCTCTTCGTCGTGCGCCCTCTGACGGTTTTCGTCTCGACATTCGGCGAGCTGAACTGGCGGGAGGCTGCGCTAGTCGGCTGGATTGCGCCGCGCGGTGTGGTCGCCGTTGCCATTACCGGGTTCTTTGCTCAGCGTCTGACAACACTTGCCGAAAATGGTGAGCCGCTTCTGGCGGGCGCTGAACGCATCACCGCGCTTGCTTTCGCAATGGTGTTTGTCACCGTTGTTGCGCATGGTTTCACCATTGGTCCGCTGTCGCGTCGCCTGAAGCTCGCGCGGTCCGGACCCGCTGGTGTGTTGCTCGTCGGTGCTAATCCGTGGAGCGTCGGCCTTGCCAAAGTGCTCAAGGATGTTGGTGTCAGCGTCATCATGGCAGACACAGACATTCGCCGTCTGCGTCCTGCGCGTGAGGCAGGCGTTCAGGCATTCACAGGGGAAGTGCTCTCCGAAGCCGCAGAGCTGCGCCTGGACCATGCGCTGTTCTCAACCTGTGTCGCAGTCAGCGCAAACGACTATTACAACGCGCTGGTCTGCCGTCACTTCGGGCCGGAGCTGGGCCGCGACAAGACCTATCAGCTGTCCACATCGGATAAGGAAGGCGACGCGCTCGGCGTGCCGGACTCCACACGCGGACGCACACTCATGCGGTCCGGGCGTGGCTATGACACGCTGATCCGTGACCATTATCGCAAATGGGTCTTCCACAAGACGGAACTGACCGACGTTTACAACATGGAACGCTTCAAGGCAGAGCGCCCTGACGCAGAGCTGGTTGCCGAAGTCGCTCAGGATGGGAATGTCTTCTTCCTCGGGCCGAAACGGGCGCCGAAGGGGGAGCCAGGCATGACGATCATCAGTTTTGGTCCCGAGCTGAACCCGAAAGTGGAAACGCCGCCGCCGACCTCTGGTCAGCCGCCAAGCAATCCACCGCTTCCCAAAGAGTGAAGCTGCCTTCCATTCGATTTCAACCATTGCCGGGCCGCCTTGTGCGGCCCGTATGCGTCGTCGACCAGTTTCCAGAACGCCGAGGAGTGGTTCATTTCGATCAGATGGGCGACCTCATGGGCGGCGACATAGTCCAGCACATAAGGCGGTGCGAGAATGAGCCGCCACGAGAATGAGAGATTGCCGCGCGCGCTGCATGAGCCCCAGCGCGATACCGTATCCCGAAGCGTGATCTTCTGAGGTGATGCGCGCAGGATCGCAGCATACCGATCAACAGCGACCTCCAGATCCTTACGTGCAGACTTCTTGCAGAAGGACAGAATGCGGTCTTCGAAGGTGATCAGGGCGCCCGGACTGTCGATTTCGTTCGGTGACCCTTCGATCAGTTTTGTCCGGCCCTTGTCCGCTGAGCGGGTGAGAAGGTGGCGCTCGCCACGAAACAGAATGGATCCGCCCGGTTCGACCGATTGGCGCGTCGGTAGGCGCACCGCCTGTGCTTCCAGCCAATCTGTTCGGGAAGCCACGAATTTCTTCGCAGCGTTGAAATCCCGGTAAGATGGCGCGGTGACCACAGCTTTGCCTGATTTGGGATCTAAACGGAGTATCAGGCGTTTTGCCCGGGTGTTTTCTCTGAAGACCACGTCAAATCGGGTTCCATTTGGACTTTGGACTGCGAATCGATGGTGCTTCATGGAAGTCATGTTACAACATCCTGCACGGGGAAGAAGGGACAACCCTGTAGGGGTTCATAGAAATGAGGACAGGTATGAAAAAGTTACTCTTGAGCGGCACGGCAGCTATTCTGCTGGCATCTTGCGGCGGCAGTGGTGGGAACGCGAAAGAAGCAGAGGCCGCACTTGAGCTGCTTTCGCTGAAAGAATCCGGCATGGGCCGAGTCGATTTTGCGGAGAAAGATGTCTCCGGCAGCGACGCAACCTTCAAGGACGTGACCATCCGGACCAGCGAACTTGAGCCTGTCGAAGACGATATGGACATGGAAACGGATGACTCCGTTGACGTCGATATGGAAGGCGCCGATCTCAATATCGAGACGCTGAGCTTTAGCGGCCTCGAAGTTGACGATGCAGGTATCGCGCTCTTCTCGACCATGAAGATGAAAGGCCTGACGGCTGTTCAGACAGATGAAGACGCGACAGGTGACCTGACGGCGTCTGACCTGACGCTTGAAGAGCCATCGCCTGAGCTTGCCGCCTGGATCGCAGGCATTCTCGGCGCGGGCGAAGTGACGGATATGCCGGCAACTGAAGCGGTCAGCTTCGAAGGCTTCTCTCTGTCAAACCTCAGTGCGGTTGACGATGAAGAGAACCGTTTCGGCATCGGCAAAATCTCTGTGAAGGATTACGAACAGCTGAAGGCTGGTGAAATGTCTCTGGAAGACATGAACCTGTCTTTCATTGATACCGATTCCGACGCCGAAGGCTCTTTCAAGCTTGGTTCGATCAAGGTTGATGGCGCGAAAATGGACTTCCTGAAGGCGCTTGAGGAAGACACCGAAGAGGGCATTGTTTCTGGCGTCACGCAGATCGCCTATGGCAATCCGATTGATCCGGGCTTTGATGACTTTGCTCTGGAAGACCTCAGCTTCGATCTGGCGGGTGTTTCTTTCCTGCTGCCAAGCATGAACTACAAGGTCGATCGCAACAGCGATGGCGTGCCAACCAAAATGACCATGCCGAAATTTACGGCGACATTCTCTGCTGATGCAGAAGGCGGTCTCTATGGTCAGCAGGTTGCGCCAATGCTTGCGGCCTTCGGCTATGAAGAGGTGAAGATCACTGGCGAAGCGGAAAGCACCTATGATCCGGAAACGGACATCGCGGACTCCACGAAAAACTATATCGAGGTCGAGAACGCATTCCGTCTGAGCACCACCAGCAAGGTTGGCGGCGTTCAGAAGCTGGGTGAAGTCATGCAGAATATGGATGCAGAAGCCTTCTCGGAAGGTTCTCAGGATCCAACGAGCATGATGATGGAAGCCTATTCTGTCCTCGACTTCTACAATCTGTCTCTGTCTCTGGAAGATCAGGGCGTTGTCGACAATGCCTTCACGCTGGTTGCGGCACAGCAGGGCGCTGATCCGGCGCAACTTCGTGCGCAGGTCGTCGGCATGGTTTCGGCTCTGCCAGCCATCGCTCAGGGCTTCGGGATCGATCCAGCCATTTCGACGGAACTGTCGACCGCGCTGTCATCCTTCCTCACGCAGTCCGGTACCCTGACGATCACAATGAATCCGGAAGAGCCTGTGACACTGCCAATGCTGATGTCAGACCCAACCGCGATCACCAAGCAAAGCCTTGGTTTCTCGGCTGTGAATGACCCGGCTGAAACGGAATAGGTTCAGCGATTTCGACGAGAAACAAAACACCCGCAGAGCTGATCTGCGGGTGTTTTTTTGTGCTTATTCAGCGGCGATTTCGAAGGCCTGCTGCCAGTTCCGCTCAACCGTTTTGTCGTGGAAGCGGTGAATGAACTCGACCACGCGCGGCACAATTTCATTGCAGAAGCGCGAGCCATTGAAGACGCCGTAATGGCCGACGCCGGGCTGGATGTAATCGGTGCGCATGCTTTCCGGCAGGCTGGAGCATAGCTCGTGTGCGGCCTGTGTCTGGCCAATGCCGGAAATGTCGTCATTCTCGCCCTCGACTGTCATCAGGGCCGTCGTACGCACTTCGGATGGCTTCACCAGACGGCCATGATGATAGAATTTGCCAAGCGGCAAATGGTGCTCCTGAAACACGCGCTTGATGGTGTCCAGATAGAACTCCGCTGACAGGTCCAGAACGCTCAGATACTCGTCATAGAATTCACGGTGCTTCTGCGCGCTGTCGCCGTCATCTCCAACCAGATGTTCGAAGAAGCTGTAATGCGCGTCGACATGGCGCTCCCAGTTCATGTTCATGAAGCTGGAGAGCTGAACAAAGCCCGGATAAACACGGCGCAGCGCCCCCGGATACGGGAAGGGCACGGTGTAGATCATATTGTCTTCGAACCATTTGAACGGGCGTTCTTCGGCCAGCTGGTTCGGCACGGTCGGTGATTTGCGACAGTCAATCGGCGAGCCCATGAAGATCATGGCTGACGGGCAGTTCGGATCCTTGTCTTCCGCCATCATGGAGATGGCCGCCAGCGTTGGTGGGCCGGGCTGGCAGACTGCCAGGACGTTAGCGCCCGGTCCGACTTCACTGATCATGGTCCGGATATAGGTGATATAGTCATCCAGATCGAAACGACCCTGGATCAGCGGCACCATGCGGGCATCCGTCCAATCGGTGATAAAGACCTCGAAATGCGGTAGGAACGCTTCGACGGTTCCGCGCAGCAGTGTTGCGTAATGGCCGGAAAGCGGCGCCACGATCAGCAGGCGCGGCTGGTGATAGTCTTCGCCAAGGAGTTCGGAAAGGCGCGCCGGGTCGCGGCGGAAATGGATGAGGTCGCACCAGGTATCAGACCAGGCGATTTCCGGCGTTACAGCAATCTCTTCGCCTGCAATTTCGGTGCTCTCAAGTCCCCAGACAGGCTTGCCATACACCCGTGTCATGGACTCGAACAGCGCAGCGCTGGCCGCCATGGACTTGCCGAATTCAGTCCGGCTCAGTGCGTTCAGATCATGCTCGAAGAACATGCGATTGGCGCGTGCCAGCATGCGCATTGGGGCGGCTGCCGCGCGCTGCATTTCGACCATAGTGTAAAGCATGAGGCCTGCTCCGAACTCAGATTGTTGCAATGCAACATAAGCCAGACTGATGGATGTTACAACTCGTCAGTTTAAGGCGAAGATCTTGCGACTTGCCTCGTTCGACAAAATCAATAATAATAGTAAAAACTATAATTGTTCGGGGGGATATATGTTCGACGTCATTTCTGTTTCAGATCTGCTTGTCAGGGCGCGCCGCTGAGATGGCGTCCCGGCGAACCTTTCTGAAAGCGGGCGCAGGCCTGGCCGCGCTGGCTGCTATGCCTGTCGGCGGTCATATCTACTGGCAGACGAAAGACTTCACCCGTAACGGTTTCGACCCGGCGCCGCCGATTGCACCGGATGGTGAAACCAGCTGGATGAACTGGTCCGGCATTGAGCGTTCAACGCCTGTCGACATGCTGTTCCCGGAAACCGAAGACGAATTGGCGGATGTGGTGCGTCGCGCGCAGGCACCCATTCGTCCCGTTGGAAGTGGTCACTCCTTCACCGGCCTCGCGACAAGCGAGGGCATTATGGTGGACATCAGCGCAATGGAAGGTCTGAAGCGCTTCGATCCGGAAACCGGGCAGGCTGTCTTTGGTGCCGGTACGCGCCTGTTTCAGGCCGCGAGCCAGCTGGATCTGCATGAGCGCGCCTTTGCCAATCTGCCTGATATTGACGTGCAGACCATGGCCGGCAGCTTTGCCACCGCAACGCATGGCACGGGCAACCAATTGTCTGCCTTGCATGATGCGGTCACGGCGTTTCGTCTCATCACACCCTCCGGCGACATTCTGGATGTCAGCGCGTCCAGTCACCCAGACCTGTTCGCTGCGGGGCGCGTGTCGCTCGGTGCGCTCGGCATCATCACGGAATATACGATCAATACGGTGCCAGCCTTTAACCTGCACCGGCGCATGCATGTTGAAAAAGTCGAGCCCTTCCTGGAACGGATGGAAGAGCTGGGCGAGACGCACCGCAATTTCGAATTCTTTTATCTCACGGGAACGGGCATGGTTGCCTGGCTCACGCACGACCTGTTCGAGGGGGAGATTGAAGGCCGCGGGGAAAGTCAGGACGATGACACGCTGGATGCCATGAAGGCGCTGCGTGACAGTTTTGGCTGGTTTCCCTGGCTTCGGAAGAAGATCGCGCAAACGGCGATCCCGACAGGGGAGGTCGAGAACTTCACCGATGAATCTTGGGCGCTCTTGTCGACCACGCGGCCGGTCCGCTTTGTCGAAATGGAATATCACATTCCCCGCGAAGCCGCGCTGGCGACCGTCCGGCAGGTCATTCGCAAGCTTGATCAGACATCGGAAGCTTTCTTCCCGATGGAGTTTCGCAATGTCGCTGCCGACACGGCCTGGCTCAGTCCGTTCTCTGACGGGCCGAAATCCTCCATCGCCATTCATGCGGGCGTGGATGAGCGCTATGATTACTTCTTCTCGGAGTTTGAGCCCATCTATCGCGCGGTTGGCGGTCATCCGCATTGGGGCAAGCTGCATTCGCTGGGCAAGGCAGACTTCCTGTCCCTTTATCCGCGTTTCGCTGACTTCCTCGACATTCGCAAGACGCTCGATCCGACGGGTAAGTTTCTGAACCCCCATCTGGCACATATTTTCGGGGAGACATTCAATGGCTAGGCTTTCGAGACGAGTGCTCCTGATCGGAGGGCTTGGTGCAGCAGGAGTGGCAGCCGTAATGAGCAGACCGGAAGACAAGAGCGGGCCAAGAGACCCTTACTTTCTGAAGATGCAGACGGCGTTGGCAGAGGCCAATATCGCGACGCCGACACTGGTGATCGATCGGGCCCGGCTGAACCAGAATATTGATACATTAATGTCCCATCTGCCGGAGGGCATGGGATATCGCATCGTCGCCAAGTCGCTGCCTTCGCTGGATCTGATTGCCCATATTCGCGAGCGGACGGGTACAAATCGGCTGATGACCTTCAACCAGCCCATGCTCAATGCTCTGAGCGAGGCGATGCCCGAAGCCAGCCAGTTGCTGGGGAAACCTCTGCCCATTCAGGCTGCGCGCAATTATTTCGCCGGGCTTTCGCCAGATCGCTCCGATGCCGCAGACAACATTCAGTGGCTGATCGATAGCCCATCGCGGCTGGCCGACTATGAGGCGCTGGCTCGTGCTGAGAACCGGGTTTTTGCCATCAATCTGGAACTTGATGTCGGGTTACACCGTGGAGGCTTTGAACCGGGAGCTGAGCTGCAGGGCACGCTCGAGACCATTGAGAACGCACCTTCGCTTCGGTTCGCAGGCTTTATGGGCTATGAGCCGCATCTGCCGTCCTTGCCGAGCGCACTTGGCTGGCGCGACCGTGCCAAGGCCAATGCCTGGAAACTGTATCGGGCCTGTCAGGCGCAGGCGGTCGATGTGTTCGGTGAAGACCATGTGCGCAACGCTACGCGCAATGCGGCGGGCAGCCCGACCTATCGCTATTATCAGGATACCGATCTTGCCAATGAAGTTTCGGCCGGGTCTTGTCTCGTCAAACCCACCCATTTCGACACCGAGCTTCTGGAGCCACATCTACCGGCGGGCTTCATCGCCACACCTGTGATCAAGGCGATGGACAAGACGCGAATGCCGGGCCTTGAGTTTGCTGACGGTGTCCAGAAAGCGCTGAATCCCAATTACAGCAAAACCGTCTTCATTTATGGCGGCCATTGGCTCGCAGATCCGGTCGACCCGCCCGGGCTGGAATATAACAAGACATTTGGACGCTCATCCAATCAGGAAATGCTGAATGGCGGTCCGGAACTGGAAATGGCGATGGATGACTTTGTCTTCTTCCGTCCGCATCAGAGCGAGGCTGTCTATCTCCAGTTTGGCGATATTGCCGTTTATGAAGACGGCCAGATCGTTGAGCGCTGGCCTGTCTTCCCGGCATCCGCCTGAGCCCGCCTACAGGGCCATTTCCATTTCTGGCCATTTGTCTTCGGCAAGAAAAGTCTCGGTCATGCGTTCCATATAGGCCTCGAGATTGTCATGCCGGCGCACCATCTGGGCAAGCGGGGTATCGAAATAGGGGGTGGCAGCGGAAATCAGCATCGAAGCGACGCTCGCATCTGCCGCTGTCGGCCAGTCACCGAACAGGAAATCGCGCGCACCAAGCTGCAAGGCGATAGCTTCGATATCCCAATTGGCCAGTTGCAGCCTCTCTTCGTGGGAATGACGGCCAAACCCGGCACCAATCTGAGTCTGCTCCAGTTCCTGACGAACGGTTTTGCAGATCTCATCGCGCATATGCGGCGGTGCATCTTCAAAGAAAAGCCGCGGCCCTTTGTTGAAATTGGCCTCCTTCAGCCAGCGCTCCATCATGATGAGCGCGGCGAGATGACCTTCGGCCATGCGCTCGAAGGACCAGCTCGCAGCTTCTTCACGTTCTGAGAGTCCCGCCGTCAGACGTTTGCCCAGCTTTTCCTCGAAATAGGCCCGAATGAAGTTGCTGTCCTCAATCACTTTGCCCTCATCATGGACATAAGGGGCTTTGTGCTTTGAGACGCTTTCCAGGTCTGCGATGGCCCGATCGAAATCAATGCCCAGCATTTGCAGCTGAATTTCACTTTTCATCACATACGGACTTGCCGACGGACAGCCAAACATCGGGCCCCAGCCATAAAGCGTTGTCATCATCTCTCTCCTTCTCAAACGATGATGATGACTTGATATCGAAGGGCTCCTGACAGCATGGTGTCAGGAGCATGTCAGTAAGGGTGGGCCATGCGTAGAACCGAACGACTTTTTCAGATCATCCAGATCCTCCGCCGGAACAGAAGACCGGTGACGGCCCGTACCTTATCAGACGAATTGGAAACGTCTGTGCGTACCATTTATCGCGATATGGCCGAGCTTCTGGCTCAGGGCGTGCCCATTCGCGGTGAGGCGGGCACCGGATATGTGCTGGAGCCGGGCTTTGACATGCCGCCGCTCATGCTCACCGAAGATGAACTGGAAGCCGCGGTCCTTGGTGCGCGATGGGTTGCTGCGCGTGGAGACCAGACTTTGGCCCGCGCGGCGCTGGACCTGATCGCAAAACTCACGACCAGTGTGCCGCTGGAACTTCAGCCCATTATTGTCGATGCAGGCCTGGAGCCGATCAGTTTCCGAAATCGCCTACGCGATAGCGCTGATATGAGCGTTGTGCGTCAGGCCATTCGAACACAGAGCAAGCTTCAGCTCGATTATTGCGATGAAACGCAAAACGTCACGCAACGGACCATATGGCCGTTCCTGATCGCCTATGCCGAGGAGGTGCGCCTGATCTGCGCCTGGTGCGAACTGCGAAATGATTTTCGCAGTTTCCGCACAGACCGTGTGCGCGATGTGTCTCTGTCATCAGACCGGTTTCGTCCGCGCGTCCTGCAATTGCGCCGCCAGTGGGAAGCGCAACGTCGGGCGTGTCGGGCCGGTGAGGGCTAGCTTTCCTTTTCGGGCAGGAAGCTTGCCATGCAGGATGCCATGTCTGTCGGGTGAGATTCATGGGTGAAAAAGGTTTTCAGCTCCCAGTTCTCATCCATCAGGTAAATCAGCGTGGAATGGTCCATGGTGTAACCTGCAGAGCTCGAGGTGTCTTCCGCGCGCTGATAGTAGGCAACGAAGTTCTTGGCCGCCGCAGCAACATCTTCTTCTGAACCGGTCAGACCGACAATGTCCTCCGGGAAGCCATCATTCGAGATGTAGGTTTTGATCAGGTCCGGCGTGTCGCGTTCCGGGTCGATGGAAATCATGATCGTTTGCGGCGTTTCCACATCATCAGGCAGCTCTTCCAGTGCCTGATGGATGCGGTTCAGCGTGAACGGGCAGACATCCGGGCAATAGGTGAAGCCGAAAAAGACGATCGAATACTGACCTTTGAAGTCCTCTTGCGTGACCGGCTGACCATCCTGATTGATCAGATTGATTGGTCCGCCGATTTCTGCGCTGGAGCGCGACGAACAGACATTCTGGGGGCCGGACGATTTGGCGATCTGCCCGGAATTGTCTCCACATGCCGTCAGCAGAACAAGGCTCGACACTAAAATTCGCTTAAGCATAAGGGGAAACGCTCCGTTACTCTGGTCACGATCAAAGCCATCAGATAGGACAGTTTCAGGGGTAAGCAAAGCGAGGGAACGGGACTTGGCAGGACATCTGGATGACAACCAGACGCTTTTTTCTCTTCCAAGAGAAGGACTTGGCGGGGTTGGGTCTGCATTTGGCCGCTTACGGGTGCGCACCTTTGTCGCGACTCGCTGGATTGCGATCGCAGGTCAGGCGGCCTCGGTTCTCTTTGTCGAATTTGTTCTGGGATATGATGTTCCGCTCGCGCTGTGTCTTGCCGCGATTGCGGCATCCGCCTGGCTGAACGTCTTTCTTCAGCTCTCCATGCCGAGCCAGCGGCTTGCCACGACGCCGGAGGCTGTGGCGCAATTTGCGTTCGATATCGTGCAGGTCGCTTTCCTGATTGCGATCACGGGCGGATTGTCCAATCCCTTCCTTCTGATGATCATGGCACCGGCCACCATTGCTGCGGTCAGTCTGGATATTCGCTTATCCGTCAGCCTCGTCTTTCTCGCCTTCGCCTGCACGGTGATCATGGCATTTGTGTCCATGCCTCTGCCGTCTCCGCCGGGAGAGGTCTGGGATGTGCCGCGCTATTTCCGGGTTGGGCAGTTTTCAGCGGTCGTGATCGGGCTTGCCTTCTTCACCCTGACGGCCATCCGGGTGTCGCGCGATGAAGCGCGCCTCGTGCGGGCGCTCGATGCCGCACAAGTGGTGATTGCCCGTGAACAGCGCTTGTCAGCGCTGGGGGCGCTTGCCGCTGCAACAGCGCACGAGCTTGGAACGCCGCTCGCCACCATTCATCTGGTCGCGAAGGAAATGGCTGCGGATCTCGAAAAGGACGATCCGAAATACGAGGATGCCATCCTGGTCGCCGAACAGGCAGAGCGGTGTCGCTCCATCCTCAAGCGCCTCGCACAGGAGCGCGAGGCCGGAGATATTCTGCATGCCCGGCTGCCGCTCAATGCCATGGTTGAGGAGGCCGCTCGCCCGCACAAAGGGCGCGGTCCGCTGGTCGATGTGCGCTGTCTGGCGCACGCGGAAAATGACGAGAAAAAACCACCCGTCCTGCGCCGCTCGCCGGAAATCATTCACGCCCTCGGCGCGTTTATCGAAAACGCTGTCTCCTTCTCCAGCATGGAAGTGAGTGTGGATGCGGTCTGGTCGGAACGTATCATCACAATTACCATCTCCGATGATGGGCCGGGTTTTTCCGCCAGCGTGCTGCCAAAACTCGGTGAGCCCTATGTCAGCGAGCGCAGTTCTGCCCATGCCGGCGGCGGCGATATGGGCCTTGGCTTCTTCATTGCCAAAACGCTGATCGAGCAGAGCGGCGGCGAGGTGGCAACTTTTAACCGACCAGAGCCGGAACATGGCGCCGTTGTACGATTAAGGTGGGAACGGAGCGCTTTGGAGGCTGAAACAACTTGGTCTGCTCACGAAAACGGCTTAAGTGACATATGATTTTGTCTAACTTAGCCACAATATCAGGGGGTTCGATATGAGCGCTGACATCGATATCCATCAGGCACTGGAGTCGATTCCCGACCGGACGTTGCTGGTTCTTGATGACGACGCACCGTTTCGCTCGCGTCTGGCGCAGGCTCTGACGCGCCGCGGTTTCACCGTGTCAGCGGTCGGCACAGTCGCTGAAGCCAAGGATGTGGCGCGCATGAATCCGCCAGCCTTTGCTGTGCTGGACCTGCGTCTCGATGATGGCTCGGGCCTCGAAGTGGTTGAAGTGCTGCACCAGTATCGTGAAGACTGCCGTGCGATCATGCTAACCGGTTATGGCGCGTTGGCGACAGCTGTTGCAGCGGTCAAAGCGGGTGCGGTTGATTATCTCTCCAAGCCGGCAGACGTGGAAGATATCATCAAGTCTCTGCTCGCCCTGCCGGATGAAAAGCCAGAGCCGCCAGAAAACCCGATGTCGGCAGACCGTGTACGCTGGGAACACATTCAGCGCGTCTATGAGCTGTGCAATCACAACGTCTCTGAAACTGCGCGTCGGCTGAACATGCACCGCCGGACCCTGCAACGCATTCTGGCGAAACGCGCACCGCGCTAGGCCGAAATCAGTTCCAATATCAAAAAGCCCGCCAGAGTGATCTGGCGGGCTTTGTCTTTTCAGTCTGGTTCAAACCGACCTTAGATCGGCTCGTATGGGAAGACGCTGGTCGTCGGGCCGAGGTCTTCCATGCTTGGCTTCATGGCTGGCAGGCAGACGTCCAGAATGCTTTCCGGTGTCCAGCCTTCAATATTGGCCATGCTTTTGACCGGGCGGGGCTGGCTGAAGAGAATGACTTCATTACCGCGCACAGAGAAGATCTGACCTGACGTGTCACAGCTGTCTGCACAAAGCGCCAGCGACAGGTTGGAGACCTGTTCAGGACGCATGGCGCGCTTCATGCGCTCGACGCGCTGGGCACTTGCTTCATCCTTGACCGGAATGGACGCAATCATGCGGGTCCAGGCGAATGGCGCGATGACGTTCGAACGGATGTTCTTGCGCTCGCCTTCCATCGCCAGAATGCGGGAAAGTCCCACAATACCGAGCTTGGCTGCGCCATAGTTCGCCTGACCGATATTGCCGATCAGACCCGTTGTGGAGGTGAAGAAGACATAATTGCCTGCTTCCTTGTCACGGAAATATTCAACAGACGCACGCGCAACGTTGAAGGACCCACGCAGGTGAACGGCGATGACGGAATCCCAGTCATCTTCGCTCATTTTGTGGAACATGCCGTCGCGCAGGATACCGGCCGGGTTGATGATGGAATCCAGACCGCCGAATTCCTTTTTTGCGGACTCGATCATTTCCTGCACAGCTTCAAAGTCGGTGACGCTGTCAGAGTTGGAGATCGCGGCGCCGCCAGCTGCGCGGATTTCCGCTGCAACCGATTCTGCCGGACCTGCATCGCCCGCGTCATCGCCTGTCAGTGTGCCGCCAAGGTCGTTGACGACCACATTGGCGCCCATCGCGCCTGCCATAAGCGCTGTTGCCTTACCAATGCCGTTGCCGCCACCGGTAATCAGAATCGTTTTGCCGTCGAGTAGACCCATTTTCCTCTCCCGTGTAGTTAACTCGCACCATTTCTAACTCAGCCGGTTCGAAAGAAAACCCTTTTCTCTGCGGCCAGCCAGACGGGCGTTGTGCGCTGATGCATCGTCTGTGATCGCGATTGCTCAATTTCAGCGCGCACGGGGAATTGAAGGGCAGGAAGGCTTGCGGTGCAACCGTCGATTTGTGCAGTGTCGCGGGACACGACTTTTTATCGACACGGCATTTTCGGAGGTTGTCCATATGTTTTCCCGTTTCAAATCAGTTGCGCTTGCGACCACAGCGCTCGCCTTTGTGTCTGGCGCAGCGATGGCGCAGGAAGCGGCTGACTCCGCGACAACACCTGAAACCGAAGAGATGAGCGATCTGCGCGCGTTTCACGAAAGCCTGCTCGTTCTGGACTCACACCTGGATACGCCCGCTCTGCTGGTTCAGCCGGGCTTTGACATTACCCAGCGCTATTCCACCGATGAAGACTATTCTCAGGTTGACCTGCCGCGCATGAAGGAAGGTGGTCTCGATGGTGGCTTCTGGGTGATCTATTCACCGCAAGGACCGCTGACCACCAAAGCTTACCAGACCATTCGGGATACAGCGCTTTTGCGAGCGCTTTCCATCCATGAGATGGTCGCAGGCCATCCGGACGAGTTTGAACTCGCGCTCAATTCCGAAGATGCCGAGCGTATTCATGAAGATGGCAAGCGGATTGTCTATATCAGCATCGAAAACAGCTACCCGCTGGGTGAAGACATCTCCATGCTCGACACATTCTACAAGCTGGGAGTGCGTATGGTCGGCCCGGTCCACTTCCGCAACAACCAGTTTGCTGACAGCGCAACCGATATTGCCGGTCCGCAATGGGATGGTCTGTCGCCGCTTGGTGAAGAGCTGGTCAAACGCGCCAATGAACTCGGTATGATTGTCGATGCCTCACACGCGCATGACATGGTGTTTGATGATCTGATGGAGCTGTCCAAGACACCGATCATCCTGTCTCACTCTGGTTCCAAGGCGATCTATGATCACCCGCGCAATATTGATGATGAGCGTCTGAAACAGCTCGCTGAAAGCGGCGGCCTGATCCAGGTCAACTCCTATGGCGGTTATGTGCGGGAGCTGGCGAACAATCCGGAGCGCAGTGAAGCCCTAAGGGCGCTTTATGCAGAAATGGATTCCGGCGGTCCGAAAACCGCTGAAGCCTATCAGGCCATGCTCGCCAAGCGCCGCGAAGTGGACGAGAAATACCCGCCAGCTACAGCGACGTTCGAAGAGTTTCTGGAACACCTGCTTCATATTCTCGAAATTGCCGGTCCCGAGCATGTGGGCCTGGGCGCAGACTGGGATGGCGGCGGCGGTGTGGCCGGTATGGAAGATGTCAGCGACCTGCCGCTCATCACCTACCGACTGCTCGATGAAGGTTATACCGAGGAAGATCTCGCCAATATCTGGGGGCTGAATCTGGTACGTCTGCTCAAGGCGGCAGAGGACTATGCAGCCAGCCTGAAAGAGGCTCCGCCAGTCGAGGAAACCGAAACCGAATAGAAAAGAGTGCTTGTTTCATCGCGCAAGAGCTTTTAGACGCGCGCGATGATTACTTATCTTCCTGAAACGCCCGACCAGCATGGTCGGGCGATTGAGACTCTGTTCGACGCAACCTTTGGACCGGGGCATTTTGCCAAGACGGCTGAACGTGTGCGCGAGTTCAGTGTCTCCCTGCCAGACATCACGCGCGTTGGCATTCAGGATGGGAAACTGGTGGCTGTCTGCCGCGTCTGGCCAATCCTGATCGGTGGTACGCCTGTTTTGTTTTATGGCCCGATCGCCGTGTCACCAGAACTGCAGGGCGAGGGCATTGGTCAGGCCGTCACCGAAGAATCTCTGCGTGCAGGCGAAGCAGCAGGCCATCAGTTTGCCTGCCTGATCGGGGCACCGGTCTATTTCGAACGCATGGGCTTTGAGGTCGTCGCGCGTGGTCAGCTGAAAATGCCAGGTCCGCAGGATATGAAACGCGTCATGCTGCGCCGGCTGGCGGCATCATCAGAGACGCCATTCCCGGCAGGGGATGTCACTTTCCCTCTCGACGCCATGCAAGCAGAAGCAACCCAAAGAGCATACCTGCGACGAGCCAGGCTGGCAAAATAGGGTGGGTTTCGCTGTCGCGAACCACATAGGCTTCCCGGTCTCTCAAACCAATCCAGTCACCTCCCGCGCCGCCATTTCGGGTCGCGCGGATGTTCGGCGTGTCTGAAGCGGAACGAACCCGTCTCACCGATCCGTCTGTTGCATCGGCCAGCGGCTGGAGCACCTCCGTGGTCGAGCGCAATTCCTCATATTCGCGCGGTTGGGAAGGGCCCAGCAAATGCAGGGCGCGCAAGCCTTCGGAATCGGCGCGGTATAGGCCAAGTCGGCTCACATCCTCGCGGATTTCATAGACCGTGTCGTCATTCTGTTGCCAGACGAGTTCGCGCTCACTGCCGTCCGGTGCGGTGAGGGTGAGCGGTTCAGGTGCAGGTGTCAGTGTGGTGAGGCGCGCAATCAGCGTTTGCCCATCAGACGACAGAGACAGGCGCTCTTCCTCCAGCTCGGGCTCCTTCATCATCCAGTGAACCAGACGGCGAATGAGTTCTGCAAACGGGCCACCGCCATCATGACCACGTGCCCAGAGCCAGAGATGGTCAGACATCAGCTCGGCAACGCGGCCTTCGCCGACCCGGTCCAGAGCGAGCAGAGGCGCGCCATTTTCCCCGGTCATCAGCACATCGCCGGTGACGCGTCGTGCCTCGATCTGGCGATACCATTGGCCGAATGTGTTCTCATCCAGCGTGCGGGTGACGCTGTGCTTGCGACCAAGCTCTGACAGTGTCGGTTTGAAAGGTTCCTCGAACACCTCACCGCTTGGTGCCAGCGGCAGGACAGACGCAAGCGGTGTGCGATGCAGGCTTTGTGGTCCTGCAAAGGGTTTGCCAGCTGCGATCAGAAGCGCGCCGCCGCGATCCACATAGCGCGCAATGTTATCCAGATAGCGCAGATGCAGCACGTTACGGCGCTTATAGCGATCAAAGATGATCAGATCGAACTCATCGAGCTTTTCCTCAAACAGTTCGACCGTTGGAAAGGCGATGAGCGCGAGCTCAGAGGTCGGCGTCGCATCCTGTTTGTGCGGCGGACGCAGAATGGTGAAATGCACCAGATCGACCATCGGGTCTGATTTCAGAAGATCACGCCAGGCGCGTCCGCCCTGATGGGGTTCACCTGTGATCAGGAGGACGCGCAGCGTGTCACGAATGCCGGTCAGCGTTGCTGCGGTCAGATTGTTGATCGTGGTGAGTTCGCCGCTCACTTCGGGAATCGAGAACACCACCGTGTTTGGGCCGCGACGGTCCACTTCGACAGGGATTTCGCTTTCAAGGCCGGGCTGCACCGGCACATAGAAGGCGGGCAGATCGTTGACGCGTACTTCCACCCGGACAACAGATGCCTCGGCTTCCACATTCACCTTGAACAGCGCTTCATCGCCAACAATGCCATAGGAGGGCGATTGCGTGATCTCGATCCGGCGATCCTGCTCGTCCTCGCGGCCGACAATGAGGCTCTGTACCGGGCCAAAGGCTTCAAGGCCCTCCAGGTCGTCCGGCACGTCATGGGCCTGACCATCAGTGATCATGATGGTGCCTGCGATCTGGCTGCGCGGCATGTCAGACAGCGCCGAGATCATGCGCGTGGTGAGCGCTGTCTCCGGAGCATCAGCCTGTGTTTCAACACGGCGGACCTCGAAATACTCAGAGCCCGTCAGCTGGTCTTCAATCGCAGCAGCGATCTCGGAGGCGCGATCTTCGCGGCCATCGACTTCCATGCTGGCCGAACGGTCGACGACCAGCGCAACCGTGCTTTTTAGCGGATCACGGTTTTCCTGAATGAGCAGCGGGTTGGAAAGCGCTGCCGTGATGATGCACAGGGCGAGAGCGCGGGTCAGCCAGGCGCGACCACCGCGGAACGCATAAAAGCCCCAGACAATCAGGCAGGCGATGCCAAGCGCAGCAAACGCCCAGAGCGGAATGAACGGATCAAAGCCGAAACGGGAAGCTTCCATCATTGCGGCGTCTCCCCATTGTTGTTCGGCCGGATGATGTTTTCCAGCTCGAAGTCTGTGTCAGGACGCAGATCCGGTGGGCCGCTCTCTTCCTCCTCCTGACGCATACCATCGGTGATCTCACCCAGACGGTCGAGCAGGGATGGAATATGCACCTGATCATCCTTGTAATTGCCGGTGAGGATATACATCACGATGTTGACGCCGGTGCGGTAGGCCATTTCGCGGTTTCGCTCGCCGCCTTCAACCGAATAGACCGGACGGCCACGATCATTGAGAGCCCAGGCGGCTGTGAGGTCGGCATCGGTGATGAAAATACCGGAAATGCCATCACCTTTATAGGTGTTGCCGGCGCTCTCCGATGGCGCTTCGATCCAGATCGGACGGTCCGGATAGCGCCCGGTAAAGCCGTCCAGAAGATAGAAGCTGCGGGTCAGGACATGGTCCTCGTCCACGCGCGTCAGCGGCGGAACATCCAGGCCCTGCAAAAGCGTGGTGAGGCGGGTATCACGGGCGCTTTGTGCACTGACATCACCGCCGCGCCGGGTGTCGATGACCAGTGCGCCGCCATTGCGCAGATAGGCTGCGAGCGCTGTTTTCTCGTCTTCGTCGAGCGTCAGGCCAGCCTCGGGCATGAGCAGCATGATCAGCGGATACAGACTGATCGGGTCTTCGGCCAGATCAATGGCGTCGGGTGAAGATGGCTCGACGGTTGTGCGCCGGTAGAGGAGGGTGGAAAGACCCTGCAGGCCGCTGCGGGCCTGTTCATCAAGGGTGCGGTCACCGGTCTCGATATAACCGAATTTAAGTTCGAGCGCGGCAGGCGGCGCTTCTTGCGCGTGTGCGTCTCCGATCGGCAGAGCAGCCATAAACAGACCAGCGGCCAGCAGCGGAAGGAAAGCTGCGGCCTTGCGCGTAAATGGGAGGGCGAGACGTCCGGACAGGATCAGAGACACAATCAGGTCGATCAGCAGCAGGAGCATGGCAGCGACCAGAAGCGGAGCGGCATAGCGATGTCCGGTCCGCTCAGCGACGGTGCTGATGGTCACGCTGTCAGGCCATTCCGTGACGAGCCCATTATCGAAGCCCTCGCCTGCATTGAGGGGCAGGGAGAGCGTGTTGCCTTCATAGACACCGGCTGGATGTTCGCCATTGGCGGTGATGCCGGTGATTTCATCGGGCTGGATCGGGCGCGCTGTGCTCGGCGGTGTGCGCACCGAGCCAAATCCGTCGAGCCAGAAGCGAGGTGCCAGGCTGGTTTCAGATTGCAGGGAGAGTTCGCCCAGTTCGCGTGTCGGCAGGGTGATGCGGCGCATGATTTCAACAAAGGTGCCGGAGAGCGGCAGATCGGACCAGCCCGGACCTGCCGTCACATGGAAAAGGATCAGACGGCCATTGCCTTCACGGCTTGCGGTGATGAGCGGCGTGCCATCCTCAAGGCTCGCCCAGGTGCGGCTTTGCAGCTCAGGTGACGGTTGAGCAAGGACCTGACGGCGGACTTCGACATTGCCGGCCTGCGCCATGCTGGCGAACGGGCTGAAATCAGGAAAAGCGGCGAGTGCCTGCGGCGTGTCCCATGACAGGGCGCTGTCAAAGGCGCGCGAGGCCGGGCGCAGAGCAACCGGCAACAGCTCGTCGGTCTGTGCGGCCATGCGCGGGCCTGCAAAGCGGATCAGCACGCCGCCAGCATTCACCCAGTCGCGCAGCTGAGCCTGTTCAGTCTCTCCAAGCCGGCCAATGTCCGTCAGGATGATGGCACCGAGATCTTCACCCAGCAGTTCATCCAGCGTGCCTTCGGTAATCGTCGCAAAGGGGGCGAGCGCCTTGCGGAGATAATAGGTGTCTGCGAGCAGAGGCTGAACCTGCGCCGCTTCAGAAAGCAGGCCGACACGTCGTGTCCGGCTGGCACCTTCCCAATACCAGACACCCCCTGCACTCGATTGTCCGAGCACGCGGAAATAGGCGATATTGGTCTGCAAGTCCTGCGGCAGGTCAAAAGCAAGGTCCAGTTCCCTGGCGCCGGACGCGAAACTGCCAGAGACTGACGAGACCGAACGGCCAGCCTGATCAAATGCTGTCAGCGTCACATCCCGCGCGCCATCGGTTCCGGCGCGTGACAGGGTCAGCACGGGCGCGCTGGAGGTGATGGTCAGCGCCTTGATCGCGATGACGTCTCTGGCTTCGAGTGGCACAACCGAGACAGGTCCCAGCCCGCTCAGCTGGTCCACCAGTGCGTCAAACCCTTCGCCATTGACCGCATTGGCAATCCAGAGCGTCTCGACATTATTCAGCTCAGACGCATCGAGTCGCTCAGCGAGGCCCGCCAGATCGGGGCGCCAGGCCACAGGTCGCAGCGCGCGAACGCGGTTGCGCGCCTCTGTTGGCGTCAGTCGCTCGGCCAGTGCTTCGGTCAGGTCTTCGCTCTGGGTATTGGTGATCAGATAGATGCCGCGATCGCGATCCAGACTGGCCAGCAGGTCCAGCGCCGCGGACTGGCGCGATGACCAGTTGGTTGCCGAGGCCCAGTCATTGTCCATCAGAAACAGAATATCGCGCTGGCTCTCGGTGGTTTGCGGTGCAGGCGGTGACCAGATGGGCTGAGAGAGCCCAAATATGGCCAGTGTTATCGCCAGCATCCGCAGCAGGATGATCCACCAGGGCGTTTTGTCCGGTGTTTCTTCCATATGTCTGAGATCGCCGAACAGGGCGAGGGAAGGCAGTTCTTCGGTTTTCGGCTGAGGCGGTGTTGCGCGCAGCACCAGCCACAAAAGCGGCAACGCCAGCAGAGCGATCAGCGCGAGCGGCGCTGCAAACACCAAGGGACCGAGGGCTAGGCTCATCAACCGGCTCCTTCAACGCTTAACAGCTGGAGCAGGGCGAAGGCGGTTTCGAGCGGTTCGTCGCTCGTTTTATGCGAGAGGAATTGCCAGCCAACGCTCTGGCAGAGCGTGCGCAAGGCATCCTGACGCTCGGCAAACCGCGCAAGATAATCATCGCGCATGGTTTCGGTGCGTCCGAAGATTTTCTCGAGCCCCGTACCCGGCAGCCGGAAGCGCACACGGCCGGAATAGGGAAAGTCTGTCTCTTTCGGGTCGACCACTTGCAACAGAATGCCGGTCCGGCCTTCACCGGCTTCGCGTTCAATCCAGCTGCGCAAATCGTCCAGAGGCTGATAGAAATCGCTGGCGAGGATCAGATGTGCCGCCTGCGGTTCCGGCACAGCAGGAACGCGGCTTTCTCCGTCAATGTGCAGAAAATCATCCAGCATGCGTCCCGGCGAGTGAGAGGTCATGCTCGCACCATTGGCACCGCCCATCACACCGGCCATATCGCCGGTTTCGCAATAGCGCATGGCAATGGCCGTCAACAAGACGCGCGCTCGATCGGCCTTGCTTGGCAGGCGCGCATCGCTGCGCCAGTCGAATCCGGCGCTTCCATCGACCCAGAGCGAAAGCAGTCGCGCCGACTGCAGCTCATGCTCGCGAATGAAAAGCTCATCACCGGTCGCAGACCGCCGCCAGTCGATTGCACCTGCCGTATCTTCCGGTGTCTGACTGCGATACTGCCAGAAGTCCTCGCCCTGTCCGGAACGCTGTCGCGAGGCCGCACCGGGACTGGCGGTCGTACGATAGCCGGAGCCTGACCCGAATGGGGGCAGGGCAGCAGCCAGCGTTTCAACATGAGCACGAAGTGCGGCGAAGGATTCCATAAATCTCAGGCAGCTTTGGCGGCGAGGGTCTGGATCAGCTCTGGCAGGCTTGGCGTCTTGCCAGATGGATCAAAACGCATGGCCATGCGGTGTCCGAGCGCTGGCTCGGCAAGGGCTTCCAGATCCTCGACAGACGGGGCAAGGCGTCCACGCAGCAGGGCGCGTGCGCGGCAGGCCAGCATCAGCGCCTGACCGGCGCGTGGGGATGGGCCCCATTTGACCTGCTTGCGCACGGTTTCATCAGCGCTCTGTTCCGGGCGTGCATTACGGATCAGGTTGAGAATACGCTCAACAACCTGCGTGCCGACAGGCAGATCGCGGATCAGTTTCTGAATGGCAATCAGGCGCTCCGGCGTCAGCACAGTTTCAAGCTGTGTGTCCTTGCCGCTGGTCGTCTCAACCAGAATCCGGCGCTCTGTGTCGGCATCGGGATAATCGACCTGGATCTGCAACAGGAAGCGGTCGAGCTGAGCTTCAGGAAGCGGATAGGTGCCTTGCTGCTCAATCGGGTTCTGCGTTGCAAGCACATGGAAAGGCGCAGGCAGATCATGGCGATGACCGGCAATCGTGACGTGATGTTCCGCCATGGCCTGCAGCAAAGCAGATTGCGTACGCGGGCTGGCGCGGTTGATCTCGTCGGCAAGCAAAAGGCTTGTGAAAACCGGGCCAGGCAGAAAACGGAAGGAGCGACGACCTTCATCATCCTGTTCCAGAACCTCTGACCCCAGAATATCTGATGGCATGAGGTCTGGCGTGAACTGTACGCGGCCCGATTGCAGGCCCAGAACATGTCCGAGGGAATCCACCAGCCGCGTCTTGGCCAGACCGGGCGCACCAATCAGCAGAGCATGCCCGCCCGCAAGGATGGCGCAGAGTGTCAGCTCGATCGTCCGGTCCTGCCCGAAGACGACTTTTGCGACCTCCTCACGGACCTTTGCGAGGTCTGCCATGGCGGACTCAGCCAGCTGCGTTTCAGATTCCGGGGCGGTTATTTCTTCACTCATGCAGACATTACACCTAAATCAGACTCAAAAAGAGATAAGGAGACGCGTGTGGTCAGCCAACCGACAACAGATATCGAACAGCTGAACAAGACATTGCAGGCGATTATCCCGAATGCAAAGGGAGAACGAAAACTGCCGCCCGTCGACCAGTGGAATCCCGAACATTGCGCTGATATTGGCATGGAAATTCGCAAGGATGGCTCCTGGTGGCATGAAGGCACTGTTTTCAAGCGCCAAAAACTCGTTGACCTGTTCTCGACCATTTTGCGCAAGGATGCGGATGGGTCCACCTATTTGGTGACGCCTTACGAAAAGGTCATCGTCCATGTGGAAGATGCGCACTTTATTGGCGTTCGAATTGATCTTGCACGGAAAAATGATCTTCCAGTCATCGTGGTGACAACGAATATTGGCGAGAGTGTGGAGGTTTCTGCGGATCATCCGCTTCGCGTGGAAATCGATCCTGAAACGCAGGAGCCATCTCCCTATGTGCTGATCCGTGGTCGTCTGGAGGCGAAACTCGCGCGTCCGGCTTTCTATGAACTGGTGGACATGGCAGAAGAAAAGAATGGCGAACTTCTGGTAAGCTCGCATGGTGAGACTTTCTCCATCGGATCGGTGAGCGAACAGGCATGAGCTGGGACGGACCAGACGATTTTCTTGATCGTCTGCAGAAAAAACTAATCCCGACATTCGGTGATATGGACGCGCCTGTGGGCGGCGATCTGCATCTGCTTGATGAGGGACAGGATCAGAAACTGCGCGATGCAGGCGTTCTGATCGGTGTGGTGGATCGCGGCGAGAATGATCTGAATGTCATCCTCACCCAGCGCCCCAATTCGATGCCGACGCACCCCGGCCAGGTCGCCTTGCCGGGTGGCAAGGTTGACCCGACCGATCAGGGGCCGGTTCATGCGGCGCTGCGCGAAGCCAAGGAAGAGGTGGGCGTGGAGCCAACCAGCGTCGACCTGCAGGGCCGGGCTGATATCTATGTGACAGGCACTGGCTTTCGGATCACGCCTGTGATCGGCATTCTGCCGCCCGATTTCATTGCCATTCCGGACCCGCATGAAGTGGATGACGTGTTCGAAACACCGCTGTCCTTTCTCATGAATCCGGACAATCACATCCGCAAGACCACCAACTGGAAGGGCATTGAGCGCTCCTATCTGGAGATGCCGCATAATGGCCGTTACATTTGGGGGGTGACGGCGGGCGTGCTGCGTGCACTGTATGAGCGCCTGTATCGAGAGGATGATCAGACCTGATGACCAGAATTCTGCTGCAGCTGTTATTGATTCTGGTGCCGTTTGCGATTTTCGCGCTTTACCGGTTTGCCACCCGTCATGCGCGCACCGAACGTCAGAAATGGCCGATTGCGGTTCTGACGGGCATTGGTTTTGCCATATCGGCGGCGTTTTACGGCTGGGTCTATTTCCGCGAACCGCATGGCGACCGGACATGCTATTCGGCGCCGCGTTTTGTGGATGGGGAAATCATACAGGGTGAGGTCATTCCGTGCAGCGATGCCAGCATTGACAGCCGGGATTAGCGAAGGGCGCAAAACACCAGATGAGCGATGTGCAGGCAGCCGACTGGTTCAACGCGGCCGAGACCCGAAAGGTCATGGCGGCGCTGGAAGCCGTGCGCGCTGATTGTGCCCGTTTCGTTGGAGGCTGTATTCGCAATACGCTGATGGACCGGCCGGTCGATGACATCGACATCGCCACACAGCTGAAGCCGGAAGAGACGCTGAAGGCCCTGAAGACAGCTGGCATCCGGGCCATCCCGACCGGCATTGAGCACGGTACGATCACCGCCGTCTGCAATCACATCCCTTTTGAAATCACCTCGCTGCGCCGTGATGTGGAGACCGATGGTCGCCGCGCGGTCGTGGCCTTCACCGAAGACTGGGCCGAGGATGCACAGCGCCGCGATTTTCGCCTGAATGCGCTCTATGCTGACAGCAAGGGGCAAATCCATGACCCCACGGGTGGTCTTGCCGACCTTGCTGAGCGCCGGATCATTTTCATTGGTGATGCGCAGACACGCCTTCGCGAAGATCATTTGCGCAATCTGCGCTTTTTCCGCTTCACCGCCTGGTATGGCAAAGCCATCGATCCGGCAGGGCTTGCCGCCTGCGCTGCGCTGAAGGATGACCTGAAACAGATTGCCGCCGAACGCATCTGGAAAGAGTTTGCCAAACTGCTGGCAGCGCCTGATCCGTTTGATGCCGTCTATGCGATGGCCGGGGCAGGAGTGCTGGATGTGATCCTGCCTCAGAGCGAGGGTGTGGAGCGGTTTCGATGCCTGCGCACCATTGAGTGGGACAGCAATCTGACGGCCGATGCGATGCAGCGTTTCATGGCGCTGTTGCCGCGTGACCGGGCGGTCATGTCCTCTGTTGCCGCGGATTTGCGGATGAGCCGGGCAGAGCGTGGCAGGCTGGTTGATTTTGCGAAGGCGGATTTGCCGCCTGACCTTACCGATGCGCGCGGGCTGAAACGCTGGATCTACGCGGTTTCACCTGAGGTCGCACGCGATGTGCTCTGGTGGATGATGGCGGATCAGGATCTTGATCCGCTGGAGCTTGGCCCGGCGATTGAACTCGTCATGACCTGGACCCCGCCGACATTTCCGGTGAAGGGCGCAGATCTCGTCGCACAGGGCACGCCGCCCGGCCCGGAGCTCGGTCGTGAGCTCAGAGCGCTGGAAACGGCGTGGATCGAGAATGATTTCAGCCTGGATGGACTGAACGCCTGAGCCTTAGGTGTTCAGCCAGATAATGCCGAGATTGAGATACCCTGCAAAGCAGAGCCACAGCACATAAGGCACCTGCAACAGAGCGGCCACTTTTGAAATCTTGAAGAAAGAAAACATCATCAGCAGCACGCTGAGCAGCAGCGCAATCAGGTCCAGAAACGCCATTTCCGGGCGGTGGAAATAAAAGAACAGCGCGCTCCAGGCGAGGTTCAGAGCCAGCTGGAAAAAGAAAATGCCCAGCGGGACGCCGGAATTGCGCGCGGTGCTGGTGTCACGGCGAACCATGACCGCACCAATGGCCATCAGCACGTAGAGAATGGGCCACACAATGCCAAAGACAAAGCCGGGCGGCGTCAGCGGTGGTTTGGTCAGTTCGACATACCAGGGATCACCTGATCCGCCGGAGACGAGCCCGCCAAGGGCGGCAATCGCGATGACGGCAAGGACGATGCCGATATCGGCCATGAGCCCAGCTTGCCCATTCGTCTTGTCGGTGTTCGAGTGGACAATTGTTGCAGCCATTTCTTTATCTTTCTGTCTGGCTTCCGCTTATGGCCATTTTACCAATGGCGGCATGGAGGAAAGGATCGAGTTTACATTACCGCCAGTCTTCAGTCCAAACGTGGTGCCGCGGTCATAGAGGAGGTTGAATTCCACATAACGACCGCGACGAACGAGTTGTTCATCGCGTTCAGCGTCCGACCAGCTGTGTTCATATGTCTGACGAACGAGACTTGGGTAGATATCCAGAAATGCGCGCCCGACATCCTGTGTAAATGCGAAATCGTCCTCCCAGTTCCCACTATTGTGGCGATCATAGAAGATTCCGCCAATGCCGCGTGGCTCTTCACGGTGCGGCAGATAGAAATACTCATCGCACCATTGCTTGAATTTCGGGAAGTATGCCGGGTCGTGCTTTTCGCACGCGTCCTTCATTGCGCCGTGAAACTGCTGCGCCAGCGGGTGGTTCTCATCGCGCTGGAAATCGAGCACGGGCGTGAGGTCTGCGCCGCCGCCAAACCAGCTCTGAGACGTGACCAGCATGCGCGTGTTCATGTGCACGGATGGCACTTTCGGATTGCGCGGGTGAACGATCAGGGAAATCCCGCTCGCCCAGAACGCACCGCCGGACTGATCTGCGCCGGGGATCTGCGCCTGAAAGGCTTCAGAGAATTTGCCATAGACGCAGGAGAAATGAACGCCGGCTTTCTCAAACAGGCGTCCGCGCAGCATGCCCATCCGGCCGCCGCCCTGATCTTCGCCATTCGGGCCTTTCTTGCGTTCCCAGGGCGTGAACTCGAACTTGCCCGGTTCCCCATGATAAAGCGGCGGGGTGACAGCCTCTTCCAGCGCTTCAAACTCTTTGCAGATGTCCAGCTGCAGATTTGAAAACCAGTCCTTGGCGCGGGATTTATGGGTGTCAGAACTTGTCATCGAGTCTCGCCTCTTTCATGAAGGGTGCTCTGGTCAATCACGCCGGGCAGGGCTTGGCAATAATGCGGCCAGTGGAGCGTAGACTTTTTTGGAGCAGTGTTCGTGGCGGCGCCTGACATTTTTACCATTATCAGAAACGCACGCCAGCAGGGCCAATATGAAATGGTCATCGATGCGGTGCGTCGGCTGACCGCGTCGAAACCCAATATCGGCAAGGGCTGGGAAGAGCTGCTCAATCACGCGCTCGCCGCCGCCGATGAGGATGCCGGGCTCGAAATCGCCAAGGTCATGCAGGAGCAGAACCCGCGCGATCCGAAATGTGTGCTGATCCTGGCAGAGCGCTTCTCACGCGTCGGGAAGTCCGAAATTGCGCTGATGCTGGTGGAGCGACTGAAGAAGTCGGCACCGGCCAATCCTGCGCTAGACTATTTTCACGGTGTGTATTCAGGCCATCTCGGCAAGCTGGATGAGGCGGCAGAGCTGTTCCGCGCCGCCATCCGTCGCAAGCCGGATTTTGGCGACGCCTGGGCTTTGCTGGCATCGACCAACCGGATCAATCAGGACGACAAGGCTGCGCTCCAGGCCTTGCTGGAAAAGAATACGCCGCATGCCTTGCCAGGCGCAGCCTACGCGCTCGGCAGCCTGATGCATCAGAAGGGCAAGCATGAACAGGCCTGGCAGGCCTGGTCTATGGCGAACGCCTTTGATCGCAAGCGCCGCAACTTTAATCTGCAGGGTGAGCTGAATGCCATGAAGGACATTCAGGCTGCCTTTGATCGGATGGGCGATGAGCTGCCAGCCGTGCAACAGCGTGTGCAGGGGCCAAGGCCGGTCTTTATCGTCGGCGCGGCGCGCTCGGGCACGTCTCTGACAGAACAGATTGTTGCTGCGACCGCCGGAACCCGCGCGCTCGGTGAAACCATGCTGAGCCGGATTGCGAGCTGGCCGCTGGGCAATCTGGGGCAGGGCGATATGCAGAAAGCCGGTGCGTTTGAGCCGGGCAAAGTTGAATGGGCCCGCATGGAAAAGGTCTTCCGCGGTCTGTCCGGCATGCGAAGCGAAGGCGCTCCTGTGGTCACGGACAAAGGCGCGATCCTGCACCTCTTCGTCGGGGCGATGGCGCATATTCTGCCGGATGCGCGTTTCATCTGGGTGCGTCGCGATCCGCGCGACATCGCATTCTCAGCCTGGCGCGCTTATTTTGCTGACGGCAATCGCTGGCGAAATGATCTCTCTGACAGTGCTGCTTATCTGAAAGGGCATGTAGAGATGATGCAGTTCTGGCAGGACCGTATGCCAGACCGTGTGATGCGCGTGGATTATGAAACGCTGGCAAGTGAGCCGCAGTCCACAACAGATGACATGCTTGGCTTTCTGGATCTGCCGAGACTTGATCTGTCACGCACCAATTTCGAGCGTTCGAATGTGCCGACAGCGAGCTTTGCGCAAATCCGTGGCAAGATCTCCACCCAGTCCGTGGGTGGTTGGAAAGCGTATGAGAAATGGATTGGTCCGGCTTTCGGGCATGAGGGCTGAACAGCGCGCCTAATGGCGCGTCGCCATGTCCGCCTCGTCTGGTCGCAAGGTCAGCACTTCAACGCCATCATGCGTGACCGCAACCGTGTGTTCAAACTGCGCAGAAAGCTTTCCGTCGTTTGTCACCACCGTCCAGCCATCCGGCCGTGTTGAAACTTTGCGCGTGCCGAGGTTCACCATGGGCTCGATGGTGAACACCATGCCCTCACGCAGTTTCATACCGGCCCCTTTGTGCCCGAAGTTCAGAACCTGTGGCTCTTCATGCATCTCCCGGCCAATGCCGTGACCACAATACTCGCGAACGACGGAGCAGCCGTGCTTTTTGGCGTGGCGTTCAATCGCAAAGCCGATATCGCCCAGCGTTGCGCCCGGACGGACCTGCTCAATACCCTTCCACATGGCACCTTGCGCGATCCGGACGATGCGGCGTGCCGCCGGAGGTACATTGCCGACGAGATAGGTCTTGCTGGAGTCGGCGATATAGCCGTTTTTCTCGAGTGTGATGTCGAGATTGATGATGTCGCCATCCCGGATGATGTCATGTGCGCTCGGCACGCCGTGACATACGACGTCATTGATTGAACAGTTCAGGACATATTCGAAGCCATACTGGCCTTTGCTGGCCGGGCGCGCTTTCAGGTCATCGGTGATAAAGCGTTCGACGAGATCATTGACCTGCATGGTCGACCGGCCAGCCAGATCCTGTTTGTCGAGCATGTCGAAAACCGATGCGAGCAGCTTGCCGGAAATGCGCATCAGCGCGATTTCGTCCGGTGTCTTCACCATGTCAGGCAAGCGCCAGGTCTGCTGTCGCGATCTCAGCTCTTTCAAGCTCCATTTTGACGATCTCGTTGAAGGACAGGGTCGGGTTGGCCTCTGCCAGCATGCCGACTTTTATCCAGAACTCTGCCTGAGCATTGATGGAACGACACATGACGGTGCTGGCCTTGCGCACATCCTCGTGCAGATCGTCGTCGATTTTCACAATACCCATAACGGCTCCATATGTTTCATATATGAAACGTATATAAATCATATATAATCGTCAATCCATGGGCTGCGATGGTCGAATGCCGTAGCGTCAACTATCCCTTTCCAAGTCTCAGGCATTGGCGTACCGGTCCGGACATGTCCTCTGAAATCTCACTGAATGCGTTTCGCTTGTTCATCGCAGCGTTTGGCGCACTACTTGCTGCCCATTTGCTGGGACTGACCAATCCATACTGGGCCGCCATGCCGGTGTTTGTAGTGGCACAGCCCTTTCGCGAAGACATTCTCATCCGGGGCGCCTTGCGCATTCTGGGCACAATCGTCGGGGCCATAATTGGCTTCGTCACGATTCATTTTCTGCATGAGCCCTGGCTGGTCGGCGCAATCCTCGTGCTTACCGTGGCAAGCGGCGCAGCGCTCGCCTACTGGATCGGCACCATCTATTCCTATGGCGCGATGATTGCCGGTCTCACCTGCGCCGTCATCGTGGTTCCGGCATTCGGCGGTCATGCCGAGCCGTTTCAGCTTGCGATGGACCGGTTCTGGTGCACGCTTCTGGGTGTTTTGGCGGTGACGCTTTCAACATTCCTGTTCACGCCGCGCCGGGCGCACAAACACCCTTTGCGGCTGGATCATTCGCTGACCGCCACGGCAGGCCGGTTCATTACGAGCGGCGCGCTCGTCCTGCTCGGATTTGTCGGGCTGATCTATATTGGCGGCTTTCTCGGCATCGGCTTTGCGCTCGCGCTTTCCATTTTCCCGGTCGTCATGGGCTCCATGCCAAATCCGGCTCCCATGTTGAAATACATGCCGGCTGGCGCCGCGATCGGCGTCATACTGGGCCTGATTTATCGCTATATCGGGGGAAGCTTTGGCCTGGATCAGACGAGCATGGTCATTCTTGCGGGCATTTTCATCGCCATCGGGTCCATGTTGCGCGCTCATCCGCGCACAGCGCCATTTGGCCTCGATACCAACATGATCTTTCTTCTCTCGGCTGAGGTCGGACTGCCGGGACACAGCCTGTCGCTGTTGGCCGAGGGCGGCGCTGTGCTGCTTGCTGCCGGGCTGATCGCGACGACGGTCTATCGGTATGTTCTGAAGATTCCCGCCCTGACACCGCGCAGCTGAAGGGATCGCCAAAGTGTGACCGCGTCGTGAGGCGATAAGGCTTGCGAAGATCGCGCCGGCGCAGTTCTCTGCGGGGCAGAAGGCGAGGGCATGATGAAACTCTATGCGACAGAGCGATCCCATTTCGCGCGGAAGGTCCGTTTGTTACTGGACCATCTGGAGGCGGACTATGAGATGGTGGATGTCGGCGTGGTGACAAACCTGACGCCGGAGCACTTCCGCAAAAATCCGCTCATGACGATTCCAGTGCTGGAAGACGAAGACGTCTGGCTCGTCGAGTCCGATCACATCAATCGATATATCGCCCGCAAGCTTGATCCGTCAGACCGGTTTCGCACCTTGAGTGAAGCGCCGGACCATCTGAATATGCGTGCGGTCCTGAATGGCATCATGTCCAATGAGGTGAAGATCGTCATGTCGTCACGCCTGGAGCCGGTTCCGGATGCCAGCGGTTATCTCGACAAGGCAAAGGCCAGCATTCTGACCTCGCTTGGCTGGATCGATGACCGACAGCATCTGTTTGATGCAGAGACCCCCGGTGATCTGGAATTCCATTTCGTCGCGATGTGGGACCATCTGGAAAAGTTTGGCGCGATTGAGATGCCGGATCTGTCACTGTCGTCACTCGCAAATACCCTGATGGCCCAGCCGACGATCGCAAAATCAGCCTGTCTGCCGCGCGTGGGCTAGTCCGTTTGCGGGGGTGTCAGCTGCCCTGTCTGGCGAAGGGCTTCGAACACGCCAATGGCCGCGGCCGTTGCCACATTGATTGACCTTGCGCCTGCAACGAGGGGTATCACGACTCGCCCGTCTGCACGTTCGTGAACGTCGTCCGGAACACCCGCACTCTCCCTTCCGAACAGCAATCGGTCATTTTTTTCGAAAAAAAATTCATTCAGCGGCGTCGCGCCTTTTGTGGTGAACAGAATGACGCGCTCGTGATGCTTTTTTGCATCGTCGAAGTAGGAATCGACCGAATCAACGCGCTGAACGTCGGCCAGACCGCCATAATCCATGACAGATCGTCGCAGTGCCCTGGCGGTCAAAGGAAAGCCGCAGGGCTCAATAATGTCCATAGAAACGCCAAAACAGGCAGAAAGACGTATTGTTGTCCCAAGATTTTGGGGAATATCCGGTTGATAGAAACTCACTCGCAATGTATCGGCTTCTTTCATTCTGGCTGGGAACCCGCTCTTATCTCCTGCGCGACCTTGCGCCGCAAAGTCAATTTGGGCGATATGGGTATGTTATGGGCTCCACGGAAAGCCGATTTGTGAGGGCATGGCAACGTGACTGACGAAACACTAAACGAAACGGTCGACGAAGAGCGCCGTGATTTTATCCACATTGCGGCGGGGGCTGCAGTTGTTGGCGGAGCAGGCGCTTTGGCATGGCCATTCGTCGCTCAGATGCTTCCGGCATTGGACACCAAAGCGGCGTCCAGTCTGGAAGTTCCTGTCAATAATATCCCAGAGGGTAGCGAAGTTCGCGTGTTGATTGGCGGTAAGCCATTCTTCATCCGCCACCGCACGCCGTTGGAAATCCAACAGGCTGAAGCGGCGGACAGCGAGCCGATGCGCGATCAGGAAACAGACGACTCCCGTCTTGTTCCGATGGCTGATGGCACCCTGAACCGGGCGATCCTGATCGTATCAGGATCTTGTACGCACCTTGGTTGTGTACCGGTCGGACCTGGAAGCAACACAGGTGACTATGGTGGCTGGTACTGCCCATGCCATGGTTCGCACTATGACACTTCAGGTCGTATCCGTAAGGGACCGGCACCTCTGAACCTTCCTGTACCGACATATGAGTACAGCGCGGATGGTTCGAGCGTAACCATTTCACTGTAGCTGTCGCACAACTGGGGAGCTCCTGATGAGCGGACATGAATCCACATACAAACCGGGTACCGGCGTTGAAAAGTGGCTCGACACGCGTCTTCCAATCGTGCGTCTGGTCTACGATTCCTTCGTTGATTTTCCGGTTCCGAAAAACCTGAACTACTGGTGGACCTTCGGGGCCATCCTTGCTGTCTGCCTTGTGACACAGATCATTACCGGCGTGGTCCTGGCCATGCACTATGTGCCACACGTCGACATGGCCTTTGCCAGCGTCGAGCGCATCATGCGCGACGTCGAATATGGCTGGCTCATTCGCTACATCCACGCCAACGGCGCTTCGATGTTCTTCCTCGCGGTCTATATCCACATGTTTCGTGGCCTCTACTACGGATCATACAAAGCTCCGCGCGAAGTCATCTGGATCCTCGGCGTTATCATCTATCTCCTGATGATGGGCACAGCCTTCATGGGCTATGTGCTGCCATGGGGACAGATGTCACTGCACGGCGCGAGCGTGATCACATCGCTGATCGGCGCAATTCCGCTGGTTGGTGAGCAAATCAAGATCTGGCTGCAGGGTGCACCATCTATCGGTAACACCACGCTGAACCGTTTCTTCTCTCTTCACTACCTGCTGCCATTCATGATCGCAGGTGTCGTGATCCTTCACATCTGGGCGTTCCACACAGCTGGCAACAACAACCCATCAGGTGTTGAGATCAAGGACGTGAAGAAAGACACAGTGCCTTTCCACCCGTATTACACGGTGAAGGACGGCTTCGCGATCATCGTCTTCCTGATGATCTTCGCTGGCTTCGTCTTCTATGCGCCAAACGTTCTGGGCCATGCCGACAACTATATTGAAGGCAACCCGCTGAAAACGCCTGCGCACATCGTGCCGGAGTGGTATCTGCTGCCATTCTACGCAATCCTGCGCGCCATCACCTTCGATATCGGTCCGATCACGGCGAAACTCGGCGGTGTGATCGCGATGTTCGGTGCGATTGCGGTTCTCTTCGTCCTGCCTTGGCTGGACACCTCGAAAGTCCGTTCGCTTCGCTATCGTCCGCTGGCTCGTCAGTTCTTCTTCGCGTTCGTCTTCGTCTGCCTCGCACTTGGTGTGGCTGGCGCCTCGAACCCGGATGACGTTCTGATCCCAACTGGCAGCGACAAGCTGGTCTATGAAGCACCTGTCGAGTCTGACGCGGTTCGCGCAGAGCTGCGGGCAGCTGCTGATGCACACCACGCTGCAAGCTTCGCGGTGAAGAAAGACGTCGCTCGTGTGATGTTCGAACACTATGAAGATGCGATCGAGTTCGGTGAAGAAACAGGTCTTGGTGATGAGCCAGGCATCTATAAGCCAGGTATCAAATGGCTGATCGTTGCTCAGCTTCTGACCCTGTTCTACTTCGCTTACTTCCTCATCATCCTGCCTGTGCTCGGCCTGGTCGAGAAACCAAAGGGTGAGCCGGAATCCATTGCGAAGTCTGTACACAAACGCGTTGCTGGTGGTTCTGACCCAGCTGGCAAGTCTGACGAGTAGGAGAGCTAACGATGAAGTTGATGAAAGCTTGTATCGCCGGTCTCGCCCTTGTTGGTCTGGGCACTCCGGCAGCTCTGGCAGCCGGTGGCACCATGCCGCTGGAAAAAGGCGACACGCCTCTGCCAGACTGGGAATTTGACGGTGTTTTCGGCAAGTATGACAAGAACGCCGTTCAGCGCGGTTTCCAGGTCTATGTCGAAGTCTGTGCCGCATGTCACAGCATGGAACTCATGTCTTACCGGAACCTCGGTGAGCCAGGCGGTCCATTCTACAACCCGGATGATCCGGCACTGACGGAAGCGCTCGTTAAAGAGTTTGCGGCTCAGTACATGGTCGATGAAGTTGATGACTTCGGTGACACGGTTCAGCGTCCTGCACGTCCATCTGACAAATTTGTCAGCCCATACCCGAACGTTCAGGCAGCATCTGCTGCGAACGGCGGCGCGGCGCCACCAGATTTCTCAGTGATCGTGAAAGCACGCGCAGGCGGCGCAGATTACATCTACCGCCTTCTGACGGGCTATCCGGATGCAGAAGAGTTCGACTCTGAAAACCGTCTGCATTTTGACGATGACCACTCTCACGGTGTTCTGACTCAGCCTGCTGGCCTGTACTACAACCCGTATTTTGCGGGCGACACAGGCGGTAACTGGGAAGGTGACCCACGTCACAAGCCACCAGGTGGTTACCTCGCAATGCCACCACAGCTGTCTGATTTCCGCGTCGAGTACGCTGACGGTACGCCGCCAACGAAAGAGCAGCTGGCATCAGACGTTGCACACTTCCTGGCATGGGCGTCCGAGCCTAAGCTGGAAAACCGTACCTCGCTTGGTATGGCTGTGATGATCTACCTCTTCTTCCTCGCTCTGCTGGTGTATTTCTCTTACAAGCAGATCTGGCGGAATGTTGAGCACTAGAGGCTGATCTGACAGAAGATTTCTCAAAGGGAGGCTGTGGCAACACGGCCTCCTTTTTTATTGCGGGGATGACTGGTCATAGCGCTGCTTCAGTGCTGGAGTGGCGCTTTCGTGTTAAGCGGTCAGGGAGGCAGATTTGCGGGTCGGCATCGATTTCGGAACATCAAACACCTCGGTCGCGGTAAAAACTCCTGATGGCGTGAAGCTGCTCGAGCTGGAGCCGGGGACGACATCCATCCCAACGGCGATTTTCTATGAGCTGTCGAGCAGGGATTATTCCATCGGCAATCCGGCGCTGGAGGATTATGAGGCAGGCGAAGATGGCCGGCTGATGCGGTCCATCAAGTCGGTTCTTGGCACCTCGCTCATCGAAGAGACCACGCAGATTGGCAATCGCGCGACGCCGTTCCGACAGGTCATTCTCGATTTCCTGAGCCAGCTTATGGCGAAAGTCGAAAAGACGACCGGCCAAAAGGTCACGCACGTTACGCAGGGCCGTCCTGTCTCCTTCAATGATGACGATCCATCCCGCGATGCCATGGCGCAGGCCGTGCTGGCAGACTGTCTGAAAGAGACAGGGGTGTTAGAGGTCGAGTTTCTGTTCGAACCTGTCGCCGCTGCGCGCTCGGTGAGGTTCGGCGATGATGGCGAGCGTATCGCGTTTGTCGTCGATATCGGCGGCGGTACGTCTGACTTCTCTGTCGTGCGTCTGACAGGCGGGGAGGATGGTTTCGAGGTGCTGGGCAGCTCGGGCGTCTATGTTGGCGGAAACGACTTTGACCGCATTCTGAGCTTCTTCGAACTGACACCGCTCTTCGGGCGAACCGAAACGCTGGAGCTGAACGGCCTGCCAACGCCATCTGCGCCCTATGTCACCTTGTCCGACTGGAAGAGCCATAACCGGCTCTATCTGCCAGCGGCGGCCAAGGAAATCGCCTGGATGCGCAAGTTCGGTCCATCCAGCAAAGGCATTCAGGCTCTGGAATATCTCGTCGAGAATTTCGAAGCGGGGCTTTATGCCCACAAGACCGAAGCCGCGAAGATTGCGCTCAGCGGCGCTGATGAAGCGGCATTCCACTATGATGCGGACGATATCCATCTCAGCAAGCATCTCATGCGCGCAGCCTTCGAGGATCTGATCTCCGAAACCATCGCGACCATGCACCGTGTCGCAGATGCATGTCTTGCAGAGGCAGGCGTTCGCAAACCGGATGTCACCGATATCATCATGGTCGGCGGGTCGACCTTTATTCCTGCGGTGGAAGATGGCTTCCGGGCTGAATTCCCACAGGCCAGCCTTTCCGCCAATGACCGCTTCGGAGCCGTCGCCAAAGGCCTTGCCTTGCATGGTGGCTGAAACACGCCCGAACACAGGCCTGTGAGACGATCATATCTATCCTTTGCGCACAGGCGTCAGGCTGCTAAATGCGAAGACTGATCGCGATGGAGTTCCTCAAATGACGAAATGGACACTTGGTGTGCTGGGCGGGTCCGGCCTGTATGAAATTGATGGCCTGGAGAATGCCCGTGAGGAACACATTGTCAGCCCATGGGGCGTGCCCTCTGGCAATGTCATGCGCGGCAATATCGGTGACGTGGAGCTGGTCTTCCTACCACGTCATGGCAAGGGGCACCGCCTTTCGCCGACGCATGTGAACTATCGCGCCAATATCGACGTGCTCAAACGCGCAGGCTGTACCGATATTCTCTCCATTTCAGCCGTCGGCTCTCTGCAGCAGCAATATGCGCCCGGCGAATTTGTCTTCATCGATCAGTTCATCGACCGCAGCTTTGCGCGCGAGAAGAGCTTTTTTGGTGAGGGCTGTGTGGCGCACGTTTCCATGGCGCATCCGATTTGCGAGCGCCTGTCTGGTCTCGCGCTTGAAGCGGGCAAGAGCGTCGGTGCGACCTGCCATAAGGGCGGAACCTATCTCGTGATGGAAGGCCCGCAATTTTCGACCTATGCCGAAAGCCAGCTCTATCGCTCCTGGGGCTGCGATGTGATCGGCATGACAAACATGCCAGAAGCCAAGCTCGCCCGCGAAGCGGAACTGCCTTACGCGACCGTTGCCATGGTGACCGATTATGATTGCTGGCACGAGGAAGAGGACGACGTGTCCGTTGAGAACGTGCTCAAAATCATGAGCCAGAACTCGGCTTACGCCAAAGAGCTGATCAAGACGCTTGCGGCCAGACTTGGCACCATGCCGCGAGAGAATGGGACGCAGGGCATTGAGACCTGTCTCGACTTTGCGATCATGACACCGCCAGAGGTGCGCGATCCTGAACTGATGGCCAAGCTCGACGCCATCGCCGGGAGAGTACTGTAGATGAGCCTGCCACATCTGATCCTCGGGAATGCGGTGTATTCCAGCTGGTCCATGCGCCCTTATCTGGTGCTGAAACGGGCCGGGATCGAGTTTACCACCGAATTTGTACCTTTGCGCACAGACGAGTTTCGAGACTATCTGCCGACGGTTTCGCCGCTCGGCCTCGTGCCGGTGCTGAAACTCGGCAGTGATGCAATCGGCGATAGTCTCGCCATTTCGGAATGGGCTGCAGAAGAGGTTTCAGGCCTCTGGCCGAAAGATCCGGTCAAGCGCGCTCAGGCCCGTATGCTGGCAGGCCAGATGCATGCCGGTTTCATGGCGATACGCTCTGAAATGCCGATGAATCTCCGCCGTTATGCCGAGCCGCGTGAAGAACTTGATGATGCCGTTGTCGCCGATATTTCAAAGCTCTGCCAGGCATGGGGCTCGGCGCTTTCGAAATCGGGCGGCCCCTTCCTGTTTGGTGACTGGTCCATCGCAGATGCCTTCTATACGCCGGTCGCAACACGGTTTCAGTCATATGACATCAGCCTGCCGCCAGAGCTGCAAATGTATAGCGAGCGCCTGCTCGACCAGCCGGAATATCTGGCCTGGAAAGCGATCGCAGACGCGGAAGACTGGATCATTGAGGATGTTGATCAGAACTTTTTCTGATTTAGTAAGACAGATACGCCACACACAGACGGCAAACCGCTGAAACGGACAGAATTTCATGGACCTGAAAGAGACCATCCGCACCATTCCGGATTATCCGAAGCCGGGCATCATGTTCCGCGATGTCACCACATTGCTGGGCCAGCCACGGGCGTTCCGCCAGGCGATTGATGAACTGGTCCAGCCTTATGCCGGCCTTGGCATCGACAAGGTCGCCGGTATCGAAGCGCGTGGCTTCATTCTGGGCGGCGCTGCGGCGCACCAGCTTTCAGCCGGTTTCGTTCCGCTGCGCAAGAAAGGCAAGCTGCCTTACAAGACGATCACCGAAAGCTATCAGCTGGAATATGGCGTCGATGAGATGGAAATGCACGAGGATGCCATCGTCAAAGGCGACCGTGTGCTTCTGGTCGATGACTTGATCGCGACAGGCGGCACGGCGGAGGCGGCTATCAAGCTTCTGCGTCGTGCGGGCGCTGAGATTGTGGCGGCGGCTTTCGTGGTCGATCTGCCGGAACTCGGCGGCGCAGACCGGATTCGCGCACTTTCATGTGAGGTTCAGGCACTTATGGCTTTCGAGGGCCATTGACGCGGGCGAACGAACGTCACACCTATAAGAAAACTCGGAGTTGCTATGTATCGTCTCGACGAAGAAGAAGAGTCCACACCAATCGCAGAGCCTAACAGCTTTCTGGAACAGGCGCTGTTCAAGGCGCGCACCATTCTGCTGACAGGTGGCATTGATGACAAACAGGCGCGCCGCGTCTGTGAACGCCTTCTGGCGCTTGCTGCACAAAGCACAGATCCCATTCTTCTGGTCCTGTCTTCACCCGGCGGTCACGTCGAGTCCGGCGACATGATCCATGACATGGTGAAGTTTGTGCCTGCGCCGGTCAAAATTCTCGGCACGGGCTGGGTCGCAAGCGCTGGTGCGCTGATCTATTCCGCTGCGCAGAAAGAAAACCGTTTCTGCCTGCCAAACACCCGCTTCCTGCTTCATGAACCACGTGGCGGCGTTGGCGGTCAGGCATCTGACGTGGAGATCCAGGCACGCGAAATCATCAAGATGCGTGAGCGTCTGAACCGTATTTTCGCGGAAGCCACGGGCAAGACGCTGGAAGAGATCAAGAACGACACCGACCGCGACCACTGGATGAGCGCGCAGGAAGCTGTTGATTACGGCCTCGTTTCCAAGATCGTGACCAGCCAGAAAGAAGTGCTCTAAGCCGCTTTAGACAACCGTTATGAAAAGGGCGCCAATCGGCGCCCTTTTTTGTGTCTGCTATTTCAGCGCCGGGGCGACGTCGCCCAGATCACCGTCATTTTCGACAGGTTCGACGCCTGCCAGCTTTGCCAGCAATGGATAGACGGAGACATTGTCAAAGCTGTCCAGTTCCACACCGGACTTGATGGCGGGGCCATTGGCAATGAACAGCGCGGCCATTAGCGGGTCTGCCGGATCGAAGCCGTGATCTCCGCCGCTATTGCGCCATGCGCGCATCAAGGGCGTCTCATAGCGCCAGCCCGTATCAGCCAGGCAGACAATCGCCGGGACGCGAGGGTTTTCGCCATAGGCAAAACGCTCCGGCAAGTCTTCCTTCTTCCAGCACTCGCCATGCTCGGACCGACCCACCAGCGCTTCTTCCACGTCGGCTTCAAACCCTTCCTTCGGTGAGAGGCCAGCAAACGCACCTGTCCAGACGACATGCAGCTTGTTGATCGAAATCCGGTCCGTCAGGTCCATGATCTGGTCGTCGGCAATCGGTGCCATGCCATGGTCGGCGACAATGACCAGATTGGTATGCTCGCGCAGACCGCGTGCTTCCAGCCCCTCCAGCAGGCGCTCCAGTGAGGCATCAACCTGCGCCATGGCCGAATTGGTCTTCGGATTATCCGGTCCGTAGATATGGCCGGCCGTGTCGACAATATCGAAATAGAGCGTCGCAAATCCCGGCAGCTCATCTTCCGGCTTGTCCAGCCAGGCGAGCAGCATGTCGACGCGGGCAAAGTCAGGAAGCTTCTGATCGAACATAGCGTGATCACTTGGGCGCACGCCGTGGATCTCATAGTCAGAGCCCGGCCAGAACATGGTCGCCGTTTTGATGCCCTGCTTTTCGGCGCTCACCCAGAGCGGCGTGCCCTGATCCCACCAGGCCGGGTTCGACGCGACGGCGCGGTTTGGCAGGGTGAAGATGACGCCCGGCATGGATGGATCTTCCATCGTGTTGTTGATCATGCCGTTTTTGTCAGGGCGCAGACCGGTAATCAGCGTGTAGTGATTGGGAAAGGTCTTGGAAGGAAACGAGGGGCGCATGGCCGCGTGGGCGCCGGTCTCAGCCAGCTCTTTCAGAACCGGTGTATAGCCGCGGTCCAGATAGTCTGCCCGAAACCCGTCAATCGAGACGAGAATGGTCAGCTTGCTTTCAGCCGACGCTTCTGCGGTGCTGACGCCTGCCGCGTCGGTCTGGCTGACCTCTGGCGTCGGTGTGTTTGTGGCGCACGCCGCAAGCGCAAGCGAGGCCCCCAAAGTGATCAGAAATCGTAGTTTGCCCATGACCTATTGCTAGCGCATGTTTATGACGCAGCGACAACGAAAAAGTTATCTGCTTTATGCAGAATGTGAATTCGCCGGGATCTCCATTGATTTAATCTCCGGCACACAACATGTTCTGACCTGAGTGACGAAGGACTGAGTGCGTGACGTCTTGCGGATGTAACAGACTGGCCAGGCAACAGGCGCCCATGGCGCGTGTACTGAAAGCTGTGTCTGCGCTCTTCGTCGCAATCGCGCTGTTCACGGCGCAGTCTGCCTGCGCCTGCCTGCCGGGCAGTCATGATCACCATGTCGCAAAGTCTGCTCAGCCCGCTCCGCTCATGGCGATGGCCGTGATGGAGGATGGCGGGCCGTGTCATGACGAGGCCGCGCCGACAGAGCGTACGCATGCGCATGAATGCCCGCGTCTGCCCGATCTGCAGAAAGCGGCGTCGGCTGATCTGAACAAACCTGTTCTGCAAAAAGCCAATCTGACCTTCCCGGCCATACATCAGATCGCTCTGGCTGAGCCGCTCACCTTTGCGCGTGCTTATGAAGGGCGGCGCGAGAAACCGCCCTCGGCCGGTCCGCCGGGGGATAGCCCCGTGACGCTGAAAGTCCGCCTTCTGAATTGAGATCTGTGCGCTGACGTCAATGACGTTCTCCGCATCTGGCTGCTTTGCTGCAGCGTTCTTCTCAAATCGACCTGAAGGTTATTCATGTTTTCCCGACGACATTTTCTGGGCGCAGGTGCTGCAAGTGCCTTTGCCCTGTCCGGCGCTTCGCTCTTGCCCGCCTGGGCCAGACCTGCCTCTGCCGGCAATACCGGCCTCAACACGCTTACGGGCACGGAGTTCGATCTCCATGTCAGCCAGTTCCCTGTCATGATCAATGGCCGCAAAGGCCTGGCAACAGGCGTCAATCACACCCTGCCAGCACCCCTGATCCGCTTTCGTGAAGGCGATGACATCACGCTGAATGTTCACAATATGCTGGATGTGGATACCAGCATTCACTGGCACGGCCTGCTCGTCCCGTTCGAGATGGATGGCGTGCCGGGCGTGACCTTTCCGGGCATTCGTGCTGGGGAAACCTTCAGCTATCGCTTCTCCGTGCCGCAGAATGGCACCTATTGGTATCACTCACATTCCGGTCTGCAGGAGCAGGCAGGCCATTACGGCCCGCTGATCATTGATCCGGCAGGTGAAGATCCCGTCGGCTATGACCGCGAATATGTGATGGTGCTCTCTGACTGGAGTTTTGAAGACCCGGAGCGCATCTTCGCCAAGCTGAAAAAGGCGAGTGACACGTATAATTTCCAGGAACGCACCATTCCGGACTTCCTCGAAGATGTCGGCGAGAACGGTCTGTCGAAAACCCTCTCTGACCGGGCCATGTGGGGCAGTATGCGGATGAGCCCGCGCGACATATCTGATGTCACCGGTTCGACCTATCACTTCCTGATCAATGGTCACACCACGTTCGATAACTGGAATGGCGTGTTCAATCCAGGCGAACGGGTGCGGCTGCGCATCATCAACGCGTCAGCCATGACCATCTTCAATGTGCGCATGCCAGACCTGCCCATGACGGTGGTCCAGGCTGATGGCCTGCATGTGCAGCCTCTGGAGGTCGATGAATTCCAGATTGGCGTGGCAGAGACCTATGACGTGATCATCGAACCACCCGCTGAAAAGGCTTATGCCTTTGTCGCAGAAGCTATTGATCGGTCGGGGCAGGCAGTGGCGACCTTCGGCCCGCAGCCAGGCATGCGTGCGACAGCGCCTGAGCTTCGCGCCATTCCAACGCTGACCATGGCGGATATGGGCATGGACCACGCCATGCATGGTGACATGTCCGGCCACGACCATGCGCCTGACATGGACATGTCAAAGTCATCCAGCGGCGGCATGGAGATGGATCACAGCATGCACGGCAAGAAGACGCCGGACATGAAAATGGACATGGATATGTCCGGCATGGATCACGAGATGCACGGGCCTGGCGCATCCGGTGACTGGCCGGTCGAGCGTCCTGAGCTGGAGAAAGGGCCGAGCGTTTCCAATATTGCAGCCATGCCGATGGCGCGGCTGGATGATCCGGGCCTTGGTCTGGAAGATGTCCCGCACCGTGTGCTGCGTTATTCCGATCTGCGCAGTCTGGAGATGAACCCGGATATGCGCGCGCCGGAACGTGAGATCGAGATCCACCTCACCTCAAATATGGAACGCTATATGTGGTCCTTTGACGGGGTGCGCTTCTCGGAAATCAGAGAAGCCATTCAGTTCCGGCAGGGGGAGCGTGTCCGTGTGACTCTGGTGAACAACACCATGATGTCTCACCCGATCCATTTGCACGGCATGTTCTTTGATCTGGTCAATGGTGGCGGGCACCATCGCCCGCGCAAGCACACCGTCATCGTGAAACCGGCTGAAAAGCTCTCCTTCGACGTGTCGGCGGACCATGTCGGCGACTGGGCTTTCCACTGCCACCTGCTTTTCCACATGCATGCTGGTATGATGCAGGTTGTGTCTGTCCTGCCGGACGGGCGCATGGGGACGATGAGCGACCATAAGGCCCATCCTCCTGAACACAAAAAGCACCCGCCCGAGCATAAAGCGCACCCGCCGGGCCATGGCGATCACAAAATGCCGGATAAGAGCATGACGGATCATCCAATGGATATGGATCACGACATGAAGGGAGATGCGTGATGCGAAATATGATGTTCCTCAGTGCAGCAGCCATCTGGGCGTTTTCGGCACCTCTTGCGACCGCTCAGCATGATCACAATGCCAAACCCTGGTCCCAGGCCAATGCCTATTGGGATGATGACGACATGGATGATGCCCGCAGCGCGGTGTTGCACCATCATGGCGACAGCGCCTTCCTCATGTTCAATCTGGACCGTCTGGAATGGCAGTCTGATGATGAAGAGGATATGGCCGTCTGGGATGGTGAAATCTGGTATGGCGGTGACATCAACAAGCTCACCATCAAGTCAGAGGGTGAATACAGCTTCGAGGAAGATGAACTCGAAGAAGCGGAAATCCAGCTGCTCTGGTCGCGTGCCATATCTCCATACTGGGATTTGCAGACAGGCCTTCGCTATGATCTGGAACCGAAGGGGCGCACCCATGCCGTGCTCGGTTTTCAGGGCATGGCGCCTTATCGCTTTGAAGTGGATGGCGCGTTCTTCCTCAGCTCTGACGGAGAGCTTTCAGCCTCTGCCGAGGTCGAATATGAGCTGATGCTGACACAAAGGCTCGAGCTCAGCCCGCGTCTCGAACTTGGCTGGTCCGCGAAGGACATTCCGGAACTGGAAACCGGTCAGGGCTTTACTGATGCCGCGCTGGGGCTTCGCCTCAGCTATGATGTCATCCGGGAGTTCTCACCCTATGTCGGTGTCGAATGGCAGAGCGCGCTCGGCGATACCAAAGACATGATGGAAGCGGCGGGCGGTGAAACCGACCGAACCGTTTTCCTGATCGGTCTGCGCGCCTGGTATTGATCGTCAAAAGCTCCCGTTTTTCTGCGTCGGAACCATCCTGCCAAAGGCTGCGTTGGTTATTAGCTGACAGGAAAAACGGGAGTGCTTTTTTTGGAACAGCAAGCTGAGAAATATCTGAAATTTGCAGCGATGATCGCGACCTCCATGGTCGTGATGTTTCTGCTCATGTACCTAAACACCTATGAACTCAGTCATGTGCACTGGAGCCAGACGCGCTTCTACATGACCTTCATCATGGGCGGCGCGATGGCAATCGTGATGTTGCTTTTCATGCTTGGCATGTATCGTAACAAGGCCGTGAATATCGGCATTTTGCTGGTCGGAGCCGCGATGATCATCGGTGCTCTGTTTCTTGTGCGAACCCAGACGCCGATCGCGGACAAATCCTATATGCGCGCCATGATCCCGCACCATTCCATCGCCATTCTGACGAGCGAGCAGGCCCATATCCGCGATGCACGAGTGCGCGAACTGGCCGATGGCATCATCAAGGCGCAGCGCAAGGAAATCAAGGAAATGGAATGGCTTATCGAAGACATTCGGAAGAACGGCGCCGCGACTACGCAGGCGGAGGCCCAAGCGCGCCCGGTTCCTGATTTCGAGGGCCGTCTGAACCCGCAACAGGTAGCCGAAAAATGACCACCACTCACATGACGGACGAACAGATCAAATCAGACACCAAACCCGTCGCCGTGCTCTACCGCATGGTGATGGAGAAACATATCTGTCCCTATGGTCTGAAGTCGAAATATCTCCTCGAACACAAAGGATATGAGGTCGAAGACCATCATCTGACAACGCGTGAGGAAACCGACGCCTTCAAGGAAAAATACGGCGTTGAAACGACGCCGCAAACCTTCATTCGCGAAAAGCGCATAGGCGGCTATGACGGCGTGCGCGCCTTTTTCGACAAGAAAAAGGAAGGCGAAAAAGAATCGGCTTATCGCCCGATCATCGTGATCTTCCTGATGGCTTTCCTCATGTCGGTCGGTGTCAGCTGGGCGCTGCCGAATGGTCCGTTTGTCATCTCGGTGGTTGAGAAGTTCATCGCCATCGCCATGTGCCTGCTGGCGGTACAGAAACTGCGGGACCTGACGTCTTTCACCAATCAGTTTCTGGGATACGACCTGCTGGCGCAGCGCTATGTGCCATATGCCTATGTCTATCCGTTTGCCGAAGCTCTGGCAGGCATCCTGATGCTCGCAGGCGTGCTGGTCTGGGTCTCAGCGCCCATTGCCTTCTTCATCGGTACGGTGGGAGCGATTTCCGTCTACAAGGCGGTCTATATCGACAAGCGGGAGCTGAAATGTGCCTGCGTTGGCGGTGACAGCGAAGTCCCGCTCGGCTTTGTATCGCTCACCGAGAATGTGCTGATGGTCGCCATGGCGATCTGGATGGTCGGGAAGACCGCCGTCCTTGCCATTCTCTGAGACAAAAAAAGACCCGGCGAAAGCCGGGTCATTGCTTTGGGTGAATGTTGCGGCTCTAGGCGACCGCTTTGGAAATGAATTCCTCGATCTGGGCCTGTAGGCGACGCCCGGCATCCGACACTTCCTGAGACATGGCGCGCATGCTGCTGGAGGCATCTTTCGTGCGTTCTGCCGTTTCCAGAACCGAGTGAACTTCGGACGCCAGTTGCTGTGTGCTGGACGATGCAAGATTCACGCTGACGGAAATCTCATTCGTCGCTTCACTCTGCTGGCCAATGGCGCGGACCACTTCATTGGTATAGCCAGAGACGCGTTCCATCTGATCGGCGATCACATTGATGGATTGGGTCGTGTCGGTCGTAACCGTCTGGATCGAACCAACGAGTTCGGAGATCACCTTCACGGCATTGCCGGTCTGACCCGCCAGATCTTTCACTTCAGATGCCACAACCGCAAAGCCTTTGCCCATTTCGCCGGCGCGGGCCGCTTCAATTGTCGCGTTGAGAGCCAGAAGGTTTGTCTGCTCGGAAATATCACGGATCAGATTGACGACTTCGCCGATCTTCTGCGCGCTTTCAGAGAGGTCCGACACGCGTGAGCGGGATGTGCTCGTAGAGGCGGCCGCTTCGCTGATCAGCTCGTTGGAGCTGGTCATCTGGCTCACAATCTCTTCAATCGACGCGGTCAGTTCTTCTGCAGCGCTGGCAACAGAGTTGACGCTGTCGGATGCGCCCTGCGTTGCGCCATTCAGCACATCCGCGCGGGAGCGTGACTGGTTCGCCGTATCTTCAAGCGTGTGAGACGTGCTTTCCAGGTGAGACATGTGGCTCATCAGCTGAGACATCAGGGCTTCGGCTTCGCCGCGGAATCCTTCAGCCTCTTTGCGCAGGTCATTATAGCGCTTGCTGTCAGCCGCAGATTTGCTTTCCGCCTCTGCTTTCAGCGCGTCAGCCAGCTGCTGAGCTTCCTGCGCAGACTTGCGCTGTGTTTCGGCTGTTTCCAGCGCGGTCTTGGTCGAGGCAAACAGCGAGGTGATCTGATAATTCATATAGAGCAGGACACCGCATTCCAGCGACAGGATGAATCCGTGCAGCAAGACGCGTTCAATCGGTGCGCCATCCGGGAAGGCGATCGTCGGCAGAATGAACGCAGCGCCAAGGTGGTGGAACGCCACAACGGCTGTGAAGGCAATCAGTGCGCGCCAGTTCAGAAGACCCGCCAGCACCGCAAGACCTGCAAAAAAGGTCATGTGCATGTCGATCTGATAGGCAATGCCATTGCCATCCCACTGGAAATCATAGACTTGCAGCGCCAGCACACCGGCGAGGCCCACCGCCAGCGAAATCGCCGTAGAGGAGGAGGCTTTTGTCAGCGCAAAGCTGACGGTTGGCAGCACACTCAGAAGAACCGCCAGACCGCCAACAAGGATCAGGCTTTCCGAAGACTTGAAAGCCGCAAGTGCGGTGACCAGAATGGTCAGAGCCCACATCAGGCCGAGCAGGGCGCGTGTGAAGTTAAAGCGAACGCGGTCGATATCGACGGTTTTCATTGTATTTGTGTCTGACGACATGAGACGTTTCCCTAAATCGTATTGCCAGGACGGGCCTGGCAGGCGGTAAGCAGATCAGCGTCGATGACCAGACGTGCGCCCATCGCATAAAGCGCGGTTGCTGCGTGGCCATCCTGATCCTGTACGGTGATGTGACGTTGCTGCGGATTGGTGGCGACCACCTTCAATCCGATATCGCGCGATCGCTCGACATAGGAATCGAACTGCTGAGCTTCGGAAAACACGGCAACGACCTCACCATCTGCATCCGGAAGCATGCAAATAGCGAAGACTGGCGCGGTCGCCATGAAGACAGAAGCGATTGCGATCGAACGCATGTCATATCACCCTTTCAGATGTAGGGGTTTATGCGTTTGATTAATTTCGATTGCGTGAAGTTGGTCTGCGATTCAAACTATGCTTGGAAATGACTCGTTAAGCATGAGAAAAACGCGTTTATAAAGCATATTGACGGTTAAGTTCAGAATGGCTCTGAAAAGACAGTGTTATCTGTATTTCCTGAGTTCTTCGATCGGGTAATTTTTGCGACCGAATCCTAAGTAAAAAGTATGCGACAAACGCGCACAGTGGGAAATGGGAGGGGGGGAAGTTGCCTGTCCAACTTTTCTTAAGTGGTGAATAAATTGCTATCCATCGGCTTTCATTCTGATTGACGGTTTCCTGTTGGGGCTGGGTAATACGTTATCCTTTGGTTGGAAGCTGTTGCAGATTGAGCAAATAGAGATGTAAATAGAAAGGTGGAAATTGAGTAGTCGGTTGACAGAAGCCTGCCCTCCTGTTTCGTTGGAAAATGCGTGAATAATGTGAATTTGACCCACCTCAATTCGCGAGAAGGTCTTATTCCAAATCAAGAAAACTAATTGGAATCAAGGGCTTATTTATGCTGCCTCACAAGTTAGAAGCTGCGCTGCAGTATATCGAATTAGTCCGCAATGGAAAAAAGAAGGCAGATTGTGCCATTTCAATTTTGCTCTCTAAAGATTTCGTTCCGTCAGATTTTGCTTATTTTTTTGAGGTTTCCGACGTTCAGCCTGAGGTGATGATTCCAGAACTGTTTCCTTCGGCTAAGAGAGCTAGTTTTAACTACGACAAAGTTAAAGACACAGAGTTCCTAGATGTTAACCTTCCATCAATTAAGAATATTCGACTAGAATTTCCTTTAGATTGGCGGGACCCGTTGTTGGTAGATCGAGCTCATTTGCGAGAGTTCAACGCTCTTGAGTGGTTGCCAGCGGCGATGCTGTCGGAGGAGGGGCGCTCTCAGGCGCTGCCTGCGGTAGCTCAGTACCAATCGGATTTCTTTAATCATTTAACGCCGGACAAGTTTACGTGGGATGAGCATTCGATATCTGATCGAATGAGGAATCTTTTTAAGTTTGTTCAATACTATTGTAAGGGGGCTGACGAATTAAACGTACCTCTGATACTTAACTCATTGCGAATAATGTTGCTTCATTTGTTCTTAATGCTTGACGATATGTTTTACTGCCCCAGCCACAACCACGGTCTAATGCAGGATGTCGGGCTCTTGACGGTAGTTCCCAGTATTAAGGCATTGAAGCAAAAGGGAGAGATTCTCAGTTTTGTCGAAGATCGCCTTCTTAGGCGTCAATTGCTGAAATCAATTACAAAAGAATACGCGCATAAGGAAAATAGTCCAGGATACCATCTTCATTTTTTGAAAAGCCTATCGAAAATATTGAAAACTGAGACCATCAGTGACGACCTGCGCCACAACGTTGAGACCATTATGGTGGAGACACTTCGTGTTTTCCTATATTTCGTTTGGCCAGATCGAACTTTGGTAACATTTGGGGATACCGCCCGACAAGACGTGTCTGAAAAGGTTTTGGAGTATATATCAAGTATAGATCCAGGTTTCGATTTTCCGAAGCAGGTAATTCAGAAATTTAGATCAGAAACAACTGAGAGTCGCTTGGATCTTGCGCCAGATATAGTGTTGCGCTCTGTTGGGTACGCTTCTTTCCGCACTTACTGGGACTTCTCCAGCGCTGGAGCGAATGGAACTTGCGTTGTTCAGAAAAGTGGTTGTCGATCACAAATACACAAGCATGAGGACGATGGTAGCTTTCAGTTTTTCGGACTCGGGCAAGAACTGATCATAGATCCAGCGAAGTTCTCTAATGATCGGACGCGCAAAGAGGCATTGGGTGGCTGTAATACCACAACACATAACGTGTTCCGATTTGAGAGCGACCCTGCAGATTTCAAGATCGCCAGGGCGAATATCCAAGAGAGTTGGTTTGCTAGCGACAGAGTTTGCTACACAGTTTGCCGCCAGTTTAAACAAAAAAAAGATTCCCGGCCAGATGTATATCGAATTTTAGTTTTCAAAAAACCGGATGAATTGATTGTTATAGATGCTTTTAAAAGTCACAAGCCAGGTAAAGTTTGCTGGTCGCAGGTTGGGTTGCACCCGAGCCTGAGCTTTGTGCGAAATTTTAGGGGAAATCTCGATCATTTGGTAATTAGACCGGACGGGAAAGGGTTTTCGCTTTCGCTATTCGATGTCGCGAATACCCAAACTGCCCCCTGCGGAGAATTCGACGTGATAGAAGCAGAAATTCCGTATTTCCCAAGAGCTATGGTCGCGGAAAAGACGTCTCAAGTCAGGCTTAAGATGACTAGTCGCTCTGGAATTAATGCGCTTGCCTACAGGATAAAACTGTTCGATTCTGAGGCGAGCGCTGACTTCGCCGTCCCATCAGTAAGAATTAATAATGGTACTCTTCGTTTGTCATCTGAGGATGTTGAATTTTCTCTTCGTGTTTTTCCGCGAACATAAAATTATCTCAGGCTTTTCGCTGTTCGATTTCTTGCATTTTGGCATGTGTGAGGAGCATTAGGCACAATTTAGGTATGTCTTCACATGATAGGCCGGAAAAGACCGACTGGATTGGTGTACGGTTTGGAAACAGAGTGTCCCGATCAATAGAATGAGCTAGTCTTTTAAGCGTTTTTTCGTCCTGGTCCGCAAATCGGCTAAGAAAATGTTGCATAAAGTCCTCTGAGGCCCAGCTCGATCTTATGTGCTCAGACTTGAAGGATCCGCTCTCCGCAAAAGATTCCAGCAAATTACGAATCATTTTTCTTTGTTTCAGGGAGGTCGAATGCTTGTTGAAATATCGGTTGAGGTCCACCAGTTCGGGGGCAAAGCCGATATTTGCGATGGGTGGCATGTCTAGACCACTAACATTAACGCCGAGAAGATTGAAAAAGCCTGATATAAAATCATCACCAAATTTGGAAATATCTTCGAATACACACACTTTTACTTCTTTAAAATATTTTGAAAAGATTTCAATTTGATGCTCATATTCGAAATACCAGTAATCATATTCTAAAAATTCTTGGAAGTTTCCGCTGAAACTGGTGGCTTTTACTTTTTCTTGATACAGTGACTTGGCAAAACCGTCTCTGCTGCGCAATACGATACAGATTTCAGGATCCAGAGGTTTTAAAACTTCGGATAACCGTTTAACATATGCATCACGCTCCTCCCAGATGTTCCCGTGTTCGTGATTAACTGGGATTCTGTGTCGATAAGCTGGTTCAGCACTTAAGAGAACTGTGTCTGTGGCTTTCGCGTTGGCCGAAATGGCATTTACAAATTTGATATCGTCGTTTTGCTTAAGCTTCTTCGATGACGCTCCGGCAACCACATGAGCGAAGTCATGATGGGCGTAATGTGGCGAACGATTTATTAGCTTGTAGCCTGGGTATAAAAGGCCACGGTTACGCAATTGTCGGCGATTCTTCGCTGCAAATTGTTGAATACTGGTCGTCCCAGTTTTGTGCGTGCCGACATGGAATATAGTCCTGGCCAAAACTAAACCTCACATTGTTCTTCGTTAGGCGAAAGGCCTGTTGGTTTCAGATTTATTGATCGCTAACATCATGATACATGAAATTAAAGCTCAAGAGATTTCTAATAATGGCATAGTTTATATCGTTTACTGTTGAAAGTATCGAGTGAAAAGCTCCGCGTTTTTTGGTTATTTGTGCAAAAGCGTTCCAATAACGTGCTCGTAGGATACGCTAGGTTTCGCCTTCTCTAGGGAAATTCGTTTATCTGGTGGGCCCGGAGGGACTTGAACCCCCGACCAAACCGTTATGAGCGGTCCGCTCTAACCAACTGAGCTACAGGCCCTCACCAGTGTGAGAGGAGGGAACTTAGCGGTTTTTGGCGGAAGGTCGAGAGGGGATTTGCCAAAAATGTACCTGACTGGAATATGAACATCCCGGTCATTCTCCTGCCCCGATTGGGGTGTTCATTCGGCCTCGTCAAAAGGAGGCTTATGATGAAACACTTTCTTGCTTATCCATTGGCGGGTCTGGCCGTTACCGGTCTTGCCTGCACATCTCTTCCAGCCATGGCGCAGGCCATGACAACCGTCAGCCCGAACGCCATTCAGCCGGAAACCACGCTCACGATTTCCGCAGAAGCCGAGGTCACGGCGAGCCCGGATGTCGCTTATCTCACCGGCGGTGTTGTCAGTGAGGCGAGCACCGCTCAGGAAGCGCTCCGCCAGAATTCGGTTGATATGGCCGGCGTTTACAAGGCTTTGGAAGGTGCAGGTCTGGCGAAAAAGAACATCCAGACATCGGATTTCTCGCTGCAGCCCGTCTATAATTACCCGGAAAACGAACCGGCCGTGCTTACCGGTTACCGGGTTTCCAACCAGGTGATGGTGAAGGTCGAGGATCTCGACAATGTCGGCTCCATCATCGACACCATGGTTGAACTTGGCGGTAACACCTTCAATGGCGTTTCGTTCGATATCCAGGACAGTTCCGAACTGCAGAATGAAGCCCGTCGCAAGGCGATGCAGGAAGCCGTCGCCCGCGCTGAACTCTATGCTGAGGCGTCCGGTTATCAGGTCGCGCGCATTGTGACGATCAGCGAGACCGGCGGCTACAGGCCTCAACCGGTCGGTCGTATGGTGATGGCAGAAGCGTCCATGGCGAAATCTGCACCGACGCAGATTTCCGGCGGCGAGCTGACTGTGTCAGCAGGCGTCAGCGTCGTATTCGAACTGACTCAATAGGCATAAAAAAGCCGGCCAGTGTCATGCTGGCCGGTCTTCATCCTGTTCAGGCGCGAAAAGAAAAATCAGGCCGCCTGAACGATGTCGTTCTTTTCATCCAGAATCACGACATTTGGCGCGTAATTGCGTGCTTTTTCCGCTTCAACCTGGCCGAATGTGCAGATAATCACACGGTCGCCGACCTGAAAATGACGCGCTGCAGCACCATTCACGCCAATCGTTTTGGAGCCGCGCGGCGCTTCAATCGCATAGGTCATAATGCGTGAGCCAGCGGTGACATTCCAGATATAGACCTGTTCGTGCGGCAGAATGCCGGACGCGTCCAGAAGGTCCTGATCAATCGATACAGATCCCTCATAATGCAGGTCGCACTGTGTGACAGCCGCGCTGTGCAGTTTGGCTTTCATCATGGTCAGGAGCATGAGATTCCTCCACTCAACAATCCAACACCCGGGTCCTCCCCCAGAGCGCCATTCCTATATAGGAACGGCGACGTCCTGCCGAAAGGCTAGCTAATTTTATTGCGCTTGCGAGCGGACGAGCGACGCTTATGCAAGACCAGAGCCCCTGCGTAAAGTGAAATCTTCCGTTTTCCTGTGTTTTTCAGAAATGAAAATGCTGCAACTGCACAATAAAGACAGCTTCGTGAAGTCTTGTTCCCTTGTATAGAGGTTCGTTGCTTTTCTCTTTCATCAAGTGATGAAGAGTGAGCTATCGCAATCCTTGATCTGGCGGCGTTTAACCTTCGGGCCGCGTCTCGATCAGGTCCTGGTGCAACAGGCCGGCATCGCGGTGGCGATGGGCTTTCGTATAGCGCGGATCGGATAGCATTTTCAGCATATGCTCGCGTGATGGGTAGCGCACCAGCAGCACGCGGTCCCAGTCGCCCTGACCAATCATGAACCGTTCTGCATCGCCCGCATAGAGCGTTTCGACGCCCATATCGTCACTGGCAAATGTCATCAGCTCACGGCCATACCGGTCATAGGCCGCTTCACCGGAGATGCTTTCGCCATATTCCGGGTCGTCAGGCTGATAGTCTGCCGTCTCGCGGAATTTCAGCAGATTCAGCATGACAATCGGGCCGTCATGACTGTCCTTGGCAAAGGCGCGCATCTGTTCGGTTTTTGGCTGTTTGGCTGGCATGGTTTCCTCTCTCGTTTTTTGACCGACTATAAGGGCGCATATGCGCATGGCCAGATGGCACTTTCGGGATTTTGCAGCGTTCTCTTTCCAGAAAGAGGAGCACAGAATGGCGAAAGATCATGGACCATCCATCAAGGATGATGAGACCTATCAGGCATTGAGAGATGACGGTGCCTCAAAGGAAAAAGCGGCCCGCATTGCAAATGCTCAGGCCAGCAAAGAACAGAATCCGTCCCGAAAAGGCGGCAAGGCGCCCCCTTATGAAGACTGGACGAAGGATGAGTTGTATGAGCGGGCGCAGGAGCTCGACATTGAAGGCCGGTCCGACATGACCAAGGATGAACTCATCAAAGCGCTGCGTCAGGGCTGACGCAGCAGGGCCATCCGCCCGAGCTTGGCCAGCAGAAGCAGGAACGGCCAGGCATGCCAGAACAGATCAAAGACATCGATCGGCTTGCGCAAGCTACCATCGGCCAGCATTTTCAGCTTCTCCCAGATATGCGGCTCCGGAATGAAGGGGGCGAGGCCCAGCGTCATACAGGCGATCAGAATGAAGCTCAGCGGGATGCGGTCGAGAAAAGCGAGAATATCCATACCTTCAAATAGTCGAATATTCTAAAATAACAAATGCGCGAGTTTGCCTCATCTGCGCGAAAGCGCCGGAACATTGGGGCCGCCGGTCCCGTTTTGTTGGTGTAGGACAAACGAAAAGGAGGATCTCATGAATATTCTGCTCGCTGGTGCCAATGGTCAAACCGGTAAAATTCTGGCCGAGCGTCTTGTGAAATCCGGCTATCAGGTGAAGGGCGCAATCCGCAAACCTGAACAGGTTGACGGGATCCGCCAGATCGGTGCAGAGCCGGTCATGATGGATCTGACGCAGCCTGAAACCTTCCCGCAGAACCTGGATGGTGTCGACGCCGTGATCTTCGCGGCGGGCTCAGGTGGCAGCGCTGTTGAGGCGGTCGACCGCGATGGCGCGATCAGCCTGATTGATGCGGCAAAGCATGCTAATGTTGGCCGGTTCGTGATGCTGAGTTCCATCATGGTGGATACCCCGGAAAAGGGCCCGGAAGGGCTTCGCGATTATCTCAAAGCCAAGCGCGACGCAGACAATCACCTCAAGGCATCAGGTCTCGATTACGCGATTGTGCGCCCCGTTGCTCTGACGGATGAAACGCCGACCGGACAGGTGAACCTCACCGATATCGACTATCAGTCGGCCAGCATTTCGCGCGCTGACGTCGCCCATGTTCTGCAGGCCGCCCTGGAGCGTCCAGAAGCCAGTCAAGTGACCTTCGAGGTTGAGTCCGGCTCTCATCTCATTGATGAAGTGCTGCGAGAAAAGCTCGCAGCCTGAGCCAACTCCGCGCTGTGAGGGCGCCGAAGCAAACCACAACATGCAGGAAGGTCCGATGAGCAAGCTGCTGGCTCTGCTTGTCTTCAGGGGCCTTCCTGCTACTCTTTTCTCTGGTTGAATTCATGCAAGCCGGGGGAATGAATGCGCTCAGCTTTGGTTTTCGTCTGGGCCTTTCTAACGGCAGTCTGCTCGCCGGCTCAGGCTTTCGCCAGTGAAACGGCGCTCGTTCGCGCCATATTGCGCGGAGATGTGTCTGCGGCGAAAGCCAGTATTGATCAGATCAATGAGCCGTCCGAGACCTATCCCGGCATGCCGCCGCTCTTTGTGGCGCTCACCCCAGAAGTTCAGAACCGCATGCATCCCGAAGACCACGGGAGGCTGGTGAGATTGTTGCGTCGCAATTCACACCAAGGCTATATCGTCAGCGACAGCTATATCGCGCATCTGGCAGCTTTCGGACCGGCAGAGGAGTTCGAAACCTATCTCAGATATCTGGTTCACTGGGATGAGGGAAAGCGCGGCACCAAACTCTTCGATCACAATTTTCCGCTGACGACGCTGCAGCGCGGCCAGGATTATTATGCGCGCTATGGCCGGACTGGCGATGGATGTCCGCTGCTCATGCAGACCTTCTATGCCTATCTGGCGGCGCCGGAAAACTCCGTCCAGCTTGATGAAGCACGCCGCAAATTCGCCTTTCTGCTGGAGCCTCATCGCGCGACGCTGACATATGGTGCCGACCAGGCCGGTTCGGGATCTGAACCTGAGATGATCGATGTTCAGCTCAGCGATGACGACAAGAAAAACGCGATGGACACGCTCGCCTTTCTGAAAGACCTTCGCGCGCAGACGGAAACCGCCGAGGAAAAGGCCGAGCGCCTGAAGCTGGAAGCCGAAGACAAAGCCCGGGAAGAACGCATCGCCTATGAGCGGATCAATCACCCGGAATCGAAATATTATGCGCCGATCAAAGCGGATATAAACAAGAATTGCAGCATTGGCCTGATCGCCAATGATCCGAGCAAATTCATGGCTGGCCTGCCCTTGCACCAGATCAGTCGGCCAAACCTCTATATCGAGCTCGCCCGCGCCGGGGTCCATCCCGAACTCCGCCGCCGCCGGGATGATGTCATCGCCACCATGCGGCGCGTCGAACGCTTTGATCAGCAAAAGTTTGATAGTGCGCTCAACCAGTTCGGTGACTGGTATGCCGACCGTCTGGAAGAGGAGCGCGAGCGGCTGCGCCAGAAAGCTCAGGCGCGTATCGCGGAGCAGCAACGTCAGGACGCACAAAATCGCGCGAATATGCGTGCGGAACAGGCTGACGAGTTCGGTTTCGGGGATTTTCTGGCGAGCGTCGTGGGGGGCTATCTGGCTTCCAGTTCCACCTCGCCAGCCAATTCACAGGCAGATGCCATCCGCCGTGCTGAAGCCATTCTCAACAGACAGCGCGCTGCCAAAGCCAGAACGGGCAGTTCATCGGGGCAGGGCAGTGTGGGGTCTCTGGCGATCGTGGCAGGTCGCCTGGAAGACCCGTGCAAAGGCTCAAATGGTGAAAACTATTGTCCGCCGAAGACGACGGAAACACGCCAGTTCAGCGATGACTATCGGTATGGTGTGAGCGGTCAGGCTCCAACCCGTGGAGGCGGCCCTGTTGAGCGCACGCCATGCCCCAGCCAGTTTGGTTGCGCGATCAGGAATGATTGAGTTTAAGCCGCGCCCTGTTCGCCGCGCGGTAAGCCTTCAAACGGGCCGACGCCTGCAATGAAATGGTCGATCTGCGTAGCGCGCTCTCCGTGCCGGGCTATTTCAGTCGAGAATGTAGGTGAGGGGATAGGTTAAGCCCTCCTGGGGTATAAACTCGTCATCAATGGCAAGCGGCGAAAAGACCATTGAGGCAACGGCTTGTTCGGCGCTCTCCACAAAACCCTCATGATCGCAATTTGCTTTTATGTTCGTGGCGCTTCCCGCACGCGGCAGGTCGAAAGTGATCACACAATCCCCGTTTTTTCCCTGCTCGGACATGCTTATCGGAAAATAGAGGCTCGGATCTGTGTGAAGCACGGGCAGGCCACTACGCAGTTCTGTCATCTTGGACTCAGGGAGTTTGTCGCGGGCATCGTCGAGCAGGGCCTGGAACAATTTCCGCTCAGCACACCCCAGATTTGGAATCTCCAGGACCTTCCTCGACATGTATCCGGTGTATTGCACGGCGTCCTTTTTCTTCATCCAGACTTTGAGTTTCTTGTGAATCTCTTTTGCTGGCTTGTTTGGTCGTTCGCGGCATTCATCGGCGAAGGCGGACTGCGCTGCCAGCACACACAGGAGGCCGGAAATTGCCAATAACTTTGGTCCCATGACGACGTCCTCAGTGCTTTTCTTCTTATGCGCGACAGATTATCAATGACCGCTTTAAAAACGCTCTCTGACTGAAGTGATGTGCCCCACAGTTTCAGGCCGCGCCCTGTTCGCCGCGCGGTAAGCCTTCAAACGGACCGACGCCTGCAACGAAATGGTCGATCCTGCACTGGCCATCGCGTTGCTGAACGCGGATCACGGTCTGGTTTGTCTGTTTGACCGCCAGCACCTCTTCGACGGACAAACCGGCAAGGCGTCCGACCATCACACGGATGATGAAGCCATGGGCGAAGACGGCGACCGTTGGTTCCGGATTGGAGACGCTGTCCGCGAAAAAGCTGTCGGCACGTTCTTCCAGATCGACAAAGTTTTCGCCATTTGGTGGGCGATAGCCATAGCGGTCGGCTTCCCAGGCGGCCCATTCTTCAGGGCGTTTGACAGCGAGGTCGGCATAAAGCTCACCTGACCAGTCGCCAGAGCTCCACTCTTTCAGCCGGTCATCGAATGTCGGGTTAGCCGCCAATGGCATATGCTGAGAGATAATCTCTGCGGTCTGGCGCACGCGCGATTGCGGCGATGCCCAGATATGCCCGATGCCAAGATCTTTCAGCCAGCGCCCGTTTTCATCGGCATGGCGTTTGCCATTTTCGTTCAGATTGGATTCCCACTGGCCCTGCATCCGCTTTTCCGCATTCCACTCGGTTTCGCCGTGGCGAACGAAATACCAGGTGCGGTCTGGCATGATCTGCATGGTCATATGGTTTCCCCTTGCCGGTTTGTTTTTGCCAGTGCTTAGGCGGATTGGGGACGTTTGTCAGGATGTTTCGCGAAATACCGCTCGGCGTAATAGAGCGCGGCTAAGTGCAAGCAGTTTTCAGGGTGCACATCTTCGTGCTCAAAATACTTTTGCCAACTCCATTCAAACGTTTCGATTTCCTCGTTTTCATCAAGATGTTGTTGGTCTGATTTCTCGACGTTGAAGGCAATATAGTAGTGCACCTTGTTGTTCTGGGTGCCCCAGTTGGCGTAACCTTGGCCAATCTTTACCCATTCCTGAGCTGTGTATCCCGTTTCTTCAAGAAACTCTCGTTTGGCAACGTCTTCTGTATGCTCATCGGCTTCTGCTCTCCCGCTGGGTAGTCCGATCGTGACAGCGTTCGCGCCGTGGCGGTATTCGCGGATCAGAACCACATTGCCTGAGCTCGTCAAACCGATGACGGTGACCCAGTCGGAATATTCCAGAATGTGATAGTCTTCAATCTCCCGTCCATCATCCAATTGCACATGGTCTGTTCGGACAGAAAGCCATGGGTCTTTATAGGTCTGTTTGGATGAGAGAATTTTCCACGGCTTGATCATGTGGCGTTGCAAAGCCTCTTTCTGGTTGTGGCGTGTATGGCTTGGAACGTTTTAAACCGGCCCCGGTTGATAGGCCATGTCTCAACTTCTTTTTCCCGATAGCTTTGGCGATATCATCCGCATTCTGATCAGCGCGCCGCTCATGTATTTTGCGGTGGTGTGCTTCATCCGACTGTCGGGGAAACGCTCAACGTCTCAGATGAACAATTTCGACTGGGTCGTCACCGTGGCGCTTGGTTCCCTGGTCGGCTCCGGCATCATCCTCGCCGATGTGACGATCACCGAAGCGCTACTGGCGATCGGGCTCCTCTTGTTTATGCAATGGTGTCTGACCAGTCTCATCGTTCGCTCGCGCTTTGTGGCAGACCTGGCCAAGGCAGAGCCCCGCCTGCTGGTCGAGAACGGACAGATTCTGAAAAGGGCCGCCTCCAAGGAGCGTATTTCCGAGCGCGAGATCAAGTCTGCGGTACGTGAAGCCGGGCTGATCAGCCTGTCGGATGTTCAATGGGTCATCCTTGAGACCGATGCGAGCCTGACCGTTCTGCCAAAGAAAGATTATTCCCCGCAGAATGACGCGCTTGCCAATGTGAGAGGTTTTTAGGCGAGGGATTGCCTGCAATCCCCTCCATAGTTCCAATCAGACGAAGCAATTATGCTCGCTCTGCCGATTATTCGCTTTTGAAATACCGGCTCAGGAACCGCATCCGCGTCTTCATCAGATGGATTTGCAGGGCTTCGCCGCGGATGCCATGGCGCTGGCCCGGATAGGTCATCACATCAAACAACAGTCCGCGCTGCTGCAGCTCAGCCATTAGCCGGGTCATATTGTCGAAGGTCACATTGTCATCCGCCATGCCATGCATCAGAAGAAGCGGCGGCAGATCGCCCTCCCACTTGTCCAGATGATAGAAGACGGACGACTTCTCATACCCATCCGCATTGTCCTGCGGCGTGTCCATATAGCGCTCGGTATAGAAGGTGTCATAGAGCGACCAGTCTGTGACCGGGGCCCCTGAAGCGGCCGCTGCAAACGTGTCCGGTTCGGCCTGCAACAGCGTCATCAGCGTCATATACCCGCCATAGCTCCAGCCCTGAATGGCGATCCGGTCTGCGTCGACGAAGGACTGTTCTTTCAACCATTCGACACCTTTCAGCTGGTCACGCACCTCCGGTCCGCCGGTCTGGCGATAGATCACGTCTTCGAATGCCTTGCCTCGGTTCCAGGAGCCACGATTGTCGAGCCGGAACACGATATAGCCCTGATGGGTGTAGAAGACGTCCGACAGTTTTTCCCAGTCACGATCAACCGTCTGAACATGCGGTCCGCCATAGACCTCCACAATCACCGGATATTGCTTGTTCGGGTCGAAATCAGGCGGCGTCTGATAGCTGTAATGCAGCGTCTGACCGTCTTCTGCCGTCAGCGTGCCAAAGGTCGGCGTGGTGTGGTTTTCGAGGTAAGGGAAGTAGGGATGGTTTTCATCCAGCCTGTTTTCCTCAATCCACGCGATCAGTTCACCTTCGGCGGTATAGAGCCCGGTCTGAGGCGGCTGTGTCGGCGAAGACGACGTACCGACGAAGGATTTCCCATCCGGGCTCATCGTGATGGCCCATGACTTGCCCGCTTCTGTGATGCGGACGGCTTTGCCGCCATCAACAGGCACCGAGTAAAGATGCTTCTCAAGCGGCGTATCCTTGAAGCCGGTGAAGAAGACCAGACCGTTTTCTTCGTTGCTACCTTCAATCTTCGAGACGACCCATTCGCCCTGAGTGAGTTGTGTAGCCTCGCCGGCTTCTGGGGGCGTGAGCAGAATATGTCGGAAACCAGTGGTTTCATTTGTACGAATAAAGCCGATGCCATTATTGATATAGTCGGAACTCAGATTGACCCATTTATCCTGAACGTCGAGATCGAAGCTGGACGTATCCATAACCTCCAGCTCCGGGTTTCGTGGCTCAATATAGGCGTTGAACACATCAATCTTTGTCTGATCCCGATCCACACGCTGGACGGACAGAATGCGTGCACCTGAATGGACAAAGGTCCAGTTCACACGCGCCAGATACTGGTCCGTTGCCGGTCCCCAGTCTTCGCGTCGCCAGTCAATCTGAACCGTTTCACCTGTCTCGATATTCCGAACGAACAGATCAACAATCGCGTTCGGGCGTCCGGCGCGCGGATAGCGCTGGTCGATGACGGTGGTTTTATCGGCGGCAATGTCAAAGCGCTCGATCACATCGACCGTGCTCTCATCCACTTTGGTGTAGGCGACATAGCTTTCATCCGGGCTCCACCAATAACCGGTATAGCGGCTCATTTCTTCCTGCGCGACGAACTCCGCCACGCCATAGGAGATGGCATTTTCCGGTTCGGCATCGGGGGTGATCTGGGTTTCCTTGCCTGTCGCCAGTTCAATCACGAACAGCGCGCCATCGCGGATAAAGCTGACATAATTGCCGCGCGGTGAGACGCGGGCATCGTATTCAAACGCCTCGGTCTGTGTGAGCTGGCGTACCTCCGACACATCGGTTTTGATGCTCAATGCCACCACATCGCCCAATGCGACCGCCTCTCCTTCTGGTGTCGATACCAGGCGGTTGCGAAATTCCGGTGAGGTCACGGTCTCTTCTGCGGAGTCGAGCACTTTGAGCTGACGTAGCTCACCGCTCTGCCGGTCCAGACTGTGCCCTTCAGCGCCGTATTCGCCGAAAAACACATCACCGAGCTGTTCGGCCAGTGACGCCATTGTCAGACCATGGGTTTCAGCGCCCGGCTTCAGGCCAATCCAGGAGCTGGCGTGCAATGTCACCAGATGCAGATCGCCGCCAATCGGCACAAGAATGGTGTTCGCCGTGCCCCAGTCATAGCTGACAATGCCCTTCTGTCCGGCGATCCGCTTGCGCTCACGTAGCGCCTTTTCCGCTTCGGAGAGCTCAACCTCTTCCGGTTCCAGCAGGGTTGAATCCACCAGTAGGCTCTGCTCACCGGTCGCCACATCAAACTGCCAGAGATCATAGCGCGCGGAATCCTCAGCGCGGGCCTTCAGAAAGGTGACCCGCTGCCCGTCCGGAGAGAATTTCACACCCTTTGCCGTCGGACCGTTCAGGGATGGCGAGGCATAGAGCCGTTCAATGGTCAGCAATTGGCCAGATTCTGATCCAGATGCGCTCTGGGCGGAGGCGGTGTCTGCCATGGCAAGTCCTGTTGATGAGAAGAGAAAGAGGCTGGCGACCAGGCCGGAAAACTTCATTGCGATCCTCAATGGGCACTCAAAATACATGTTGCTCAGGCTTATGACGCTGGTTTTGCTGACGCAAGAGCGTTGCTGACGAATCAAATTGTCATAAAATTTGCGCAAAACTCATTCTGAGAGGCCCGTAAAATTGGTCAGACTATGCTCGTTCTTCGGGCATTTGCCAATTTCCTTCCGGTCAGACGGAATAGTTTGGGCATAAGTCGGGGATTAGGCAGGGCGAGGCATTGTCAGAAAGCCGGGTGTGCCCCCACATTGTGACCATGACTGAAGCGCATTCCCTTTTTGAGACCGCTTTGCGGATTTCGGCCGTCGCTGACAGCGAGGAAGAACGCCAGACTGCGGCGGGTCTCATGAAACAGGCCGCTGACCTGGGCCATGGCCGGGCGGCGGGCGATTATGGAAATATGCTCATGGCAGGACGCGGCGTGTTCCACGACGCAGGCCTTGCCTATCGGTACTGGTCGCTCGGTGCGCTGGAATATGGCGAAGCTGAATGTGCGTTCAAGCTCGGACTGGCCTGCCGCGATGGCGGCGACTTTGCGCCCGATCTTGCCGGCGCACTTGCCTGGTTCATGCTGTCACGTGATCTCGGCATGGATCTGGCGGCGCTGGACGTCGATGCCATTGCCTATGAGATCAATGAGGATCTGCGGGCAGAAGCCTTCCGCCGCTATGACCGTCTGCGCAGCAATTGCACCATTCTTCGCTAGGTCGTACGTCTGAAAATCTCGCAAACAACGCTGCCGCGGCCTAGCTCGCGGCGCTCAGTTCGATTGTGGTCATCATCCAGATCTGCGCCAGCATGATGGCGAGCGTGTTGGTGATGAAGGAAATCACGAAATTCACCAGCGCAAACAGGCCGGAGCGCCAGACCTTGCCGAACGTGCCTGCGCCGGCGGCCCCGCCGCGCATCACCGTCGTGAAGTCGATGGCAAGCAGCGCCACCATGAAGACCGGGCCGATAATGCGCCAGCTCTCGGCCGAAAAAGCGGAAAAGGCCGGCGTGCCGATCAGTGTGAACAGGGTGGACGGGATCAGAGCGACGAAATGCAGACGCAGCCTCAGCGCATAGCCCGTGCCGCGTCCCCAGATGCGCAGTCCCAGCACCGCTAGCACATGCAGCGCCATATAGGTGAGCGGAAAGAAGAAGACGAAATGGTCGAGCAGGCTTTCGACGAATTCCTCATGCGCCATGTGCTCGCTGAACGCATTGGCCGATCCGACCGCCAGATCGACCATGCCATACAGCACCGATTGCTCGCCCGCCCATAAAAAGCGCAGCGCCGTCATGACTGCGAGAATGGAGAAGACCAGCCGCACAGATGGGGTGAACCGTCCGCCCAGCCAGTCCAGAGAGCGGGCCGCGTCAAACACACGCTGCGGCTTGCGCAGTGCAATCCACATGGTTCTGAACCCGCGCAGGCTCAGCCCGAATGCATCTTCAGCAATCTCGTTCAGGCCGATTGGTGTCGGTTTCGGTTTGTCTGTCATGAAAGTCCCATATTGCGCTTCACCCGCCCGCTCAGGATCTTCCGCAGCCCTGAATGGAGCGCGCAAGACTCTTGCCCGACCGGTCTGCGGCTTGAACGCAACTGATGACCGAGCTTGCCTTATGCGCATTTCTACAGAGTTCGATCACGTCGTCAAAGCGCCATTCGTCTGTGTCGCGCCATCTGATATCCCCATTCATCAGGCCATCAAAACATCTGGCTGGCTCTGTTGATGTTTCCTGCTCAAGACACAGATCGGCAATGTCTTCTGCGGGCCAGTCCCTGCTGCCGCCAGGTGTGCGGGCGACCTTGCCCTGAAGCGCTTTTTCGCAGGCCTTCTCATCGATGACCGTTTGCGGCTGCGATGTCGGTGTTGATGGCGTCGGCGGTTCAGCGCCTCCGGTGCTTTCTATCCCCGGCTCACAAGCCGTCAGCAGAAGTGCGCAGAGCAGAAATCCTGCGCCTGTCAGCCGCTTTGTCATGCGTGTCCCCTTTTGCGTGTCCCGTTTCCCCTATAACCTGACAGACAAGCGCCGCGAATAACGAATGACAGTCGCGTGCATATTGAACTTGTGCGGCATTTGCGGCACACACAGCCTTCATTCATCCAGTTCAGCAGAAAGCCCGCTACATGGCCTCTTATCAATACATCTATCAGCTTCAGGGTCTCACCAAGACCTATCCAGGCGGCAAGAAGGTGTTCGAAAACATTCACCTGTCTTTTCTGCCGGATGCGAAGATTGGTGTGGTCGGTGTCAACGGCTCGGGTAAATCGACCCTGCTGCGCATCATGGCGCAGGAAGACAAGGAATTTAACGGTGAAGCCCGCGCAGCGGATGGCACCAAGATTGGCTATCTCCCGCAGGAGCCGCATCTCGACCCGGAAAAGTCTGTCTGGGAAAACGTGATCTCTGAATGCCCGGAAAAAATCCTCTTCGACAAGTTCAATGAGGTCTCCAACAAGATGGCGGAGGAATACTCCGACGAACTGATGGAAGAAATGACGGCGCTGCAGGAACAGATCGATGCTGCCGACGCCTGGGATATCGATTCCAAGATCCGCATGTCGATGGACGCGCTGCGCTGCCCGGATGAAGACGCCGATGTGACCAAGCTGTCAGGGGGTGAAATCCGCCGGATCGCGATTGTCCGCTTGCTGCTCTCCAAGCCAGACATGATCATCATGGACGAACCGACCAACCACCTCGATGCGGAAACGGTCGCCTGGCTTCAGAACTATCTCGTCAACTTCACCGGCTGTGTGATTCTCGTCACCCACGACCGTTACTTCCTTGACCAGGTGACGGGCTGGATTCTCGAACTCGACCGCGGCAAAGGCATTCCATACGAAGGCAACTACTCCTCATGGGTGGAGCAGAAAGCCAAGCGCATGGAACAGGAAGCGCGCGAGGAAGCCTCCCGCAAGCGCACCCTGTCCAAGGAACTCGAATGGGTTCGCGCCGGTGCGAAAGCCCGTCAGGCCAAGTCCAAGGCCCGTATCTCCCGCTATGAGGAAATGGCGAGCAAGGCCGAGCAGGAAAAGGTCATGACGGCGCAGATCCGCATTCCGCCGGGTCCGCGTCTGGGTAATGTCGTGCTCGAAGCTGAAGGCCTGCGCAAAGGCTTTGGCAACAAGCTCCTCATTGAGGATCTGGAATTCAAACTGCCGCCGGGTGGTATTGTCGGTGTCATCGGTCCGAACGGTGCGGGTAAATCCACCCTGTTCAAAATGATCATCGGTCAGGAAGAGCCGGATGCCGGTACGCTGCGCGTCGGCGATACCGTCAAGCTCGGCTATGTCGACCAGTCGCGTGACGCGCTCGATGACAAGGCAACTGTCTGGCAGGAAATCTCCGGCGGTACAGACGTCATCGATCTGGGCGGTGTGGAAGTGAATTCGCGCGCCTATGTCGGTGCGTTCAACTTCAAGGGCTCTGACCAGCAAAAGCCGGTCGGCGTGCTCTCTGGTGGTGAGCGCAACCGCGTCCACCTGGCCAAAATGCTGAAATCCGGCGCCAATTTGCTGCTGCTTGACGAACCGACCAACGACCTCGACGTCGAAACGCTGCAGGCACTTGAGGAAGGTCTCGAAAACTTCCCGGGCTGCGCTGTGGTCATCTCGCACGACCGCTGGTTCCTCGACCGGATGTGTACGCACATTCTCGCCTTTGAAGGCGATTCACACGTCGAATGGTTTGAAGGCGACTTCTCGGCTTACTGGGAAGACAAGAAACGCCGCCTCGGCGCCGAAGCCGTCGAGCCAAAACGTCCAAAATTCAAGAAGTTCTCTCGGGCATAATTCGAAAAAAGGCAGCCAAAGGCTGCCTTTTTTGTTCGTGATCTCGCGGTCAACTTCCACGCATAAAGCGGATGACAGCTCGCACCAATTCTGGTTTCCTGTTTTGGTTGTGATGAGGGGGTTGCGCATGCGTATGCTGGTAATTTTGGGAATGTTGCTGACATTCGTGCGTCCGGTTCTTGCCGAAGAGCTCATGACCATTCGGGACTTTCGGGACGATATGTTGCTTCAACTGCAACAAACGTATCCGGATTTCACGTTCGAGCCGCTCAACGAGACGAGTATCACCTTCAAGACGGACGGCGAGAAAGCTGCGGAAGGGCAGATATTCGTCGACAACTCCTACCAGCTTTACACGGTTGAGCCTGACAATATCGACGTCATAATGGATCGTGTGATTGGGCGTCTTGAGGATGTTCAGCCAGAGGGGCCTTCAGAAAAACTGGATGATGAAGCTTTCTTGGCGGGACTGGTTCTTGTGCTGCGACCGGACACCTACATGGATGCCGCACCAGACTATTCGGATGCTTTGGTGACATGGCCATTTGTGGCGGATCTGGCTCAAACATTGGCTTTTGACAGTCCGGAAACACTCCGCTTCGTGACAGTTGCAGAGCTGGAAGAGAAAGGCATCAGCATCGATCAGGAGCTCTACGAACGTGCAGCAGCCAATATTCGTGTTCGGATGGGTGATGTGTATGAGGACTCTTATGGATCGCTTTCTCTGATATCGACGGAAAATGGTCTCGGCACGAGCTATCCACTTCTTCCTGGCGTTTGCTCTGCGGAAAGCGAAGATCAGGCTTTCTGGGTTATCGATCGTGAGACAATTATTCGAAGTCGATTGGACGAGGGGAGACCAGGGTGGGCGGAAACTGAACTCCGCACGAATGCCTTCAACATCAGGAAATCCGGCTTTGGAATGACGAACAGCATTGCCACTTGCATTGACGGTAAATGGGACAGCATTCCAATTGTCGCCACTGAAAATTGACTGACGTCGGGACGTGAGGCGTTGGCAACAAGGTAAGCGCCAAGCACTATCCGGGACCCAGCCCTCTTTCACCGGAAACTCTCACCACACCGCAGGTTCCAGCGCAGGCTGGAACCCATGCCTGAGCCTTTGAACCGGGCACTTGCCTCACGCTCTGGCATGGATACCAGATCAAGTCTGGTATCGCCGGATTGAAGGGGAAAGCCCCCAAAAACCCACCGCTGTCATCCCGGACCTGATCCGGGATCCAGCGTAAAAACCAAAAACTAATCCCACACCGGCGCAGTGCCCCACATACTGGCACACATGTCAGAGCCCGCATCCAAATCTGTTGATCTGCGCCCCGTTTTCACGGAGATCGCCGCGCGCCTGGCGGGCTTCATGGCCCGGATCGCAGGCTATGCAGAAGATGCTCTGGAGCCGGAGGAAGACCCGGCAAGACGCCCGTCAAACATGATGCTGGGCGCAAAAAATACCCTGATCCTGCAGGTGCGGCGCATGGAATACACGCTGCGATGTTTCATCCTGTGGCTCGCCGCAGAGCTGTTGCAACGCGCAAGAGACGAGCCCGGTTTTGCTGACGGCCTCACCCTGACACCGCGTGTTGCCCGCCCGGCGCACCCGAATGACCCGCCGCCCAACACCTGGATGATTGAACAGGATCAGGCGCTGCGCGATGCCCTGTCAGACCGCGTGCGGCTGAATAGTTTCTCCATCGCGACGCCTTGCCCGAATGACGCGGCGGGTCGCAAGCCGCGTCGCTGGCGCGCGCGTTACAAATATCTGCCAGATGACCGCGAGATTGTGGATGCGGGGGCCGTGCTTGCCCGGCTGGCGCGCCTGCCGAAACTGCTTCAGCGGGCTGATAAAATGGCCGAACGCCTCGCCGCCCGTGTGCTTCATATGGATGGTTCTGGATCCCGGGTCTTCGCCCGGGATGACGATTTCTCTTTGACGCTTCCTTGTCATCCCGGAAGCCCGAACAGCCCTGAGCACGCTCTATGTGAGCCGTCAGGCTCACGAGAGCAAAAAAGAAGCAGCCCTGAGCGCGCTCTATGTGAGCCGTCAGGCTCACGAGAGCAAAAAAGAAGCAGCCCTGAGCGCGCTCTATGTGAGCCGTCAGGCTCACGAGAGCAAAACAAAAGCAGCCCTGAGCCCGCTTCATCGCGAGAGCGCAGCGAAGCGGGAAGCAAAGGATACAGCCCTGAGCGCGCCTCATCGCAAGCCCAAAAAACTCCTATCCCGCAGCTCTATTTCGAGCCGCTGATCCATTGGCTGCCGCCCGATGAGCTCTGGCGAAACTGCGCCGATGAAGCCGAGCGAGACGACCTGAATTCCCTGCATTATCGCGCAAGGTCTGCGCTGGTGGCACTGGGTGTTTTCCCGGAAGCCGAGCCGCCGGACCTGCCCGGTTTCGAGCGCTTCAAGCCGCCCGATCCCCCTCAGATCCGATCATTTGCCTGACACCGCCCCCGCGATACCGCGTGGGGCGATAGTGGCGCATCCTCTCCACCGCAGATACCAGCGAAGGCTGGTATCCATGCCTGAGTTTTCTCAATTGCCTTGTTTTTTGTGTTTGCTCGCACCTGCGCCGCGTCTTCGACTTGGCGGTGCTGCGCCTTCGCCTTGCTCGTGAGGCTGTGTTCCCCAACAGCCCGACCGGGCTGGGCGCAGAGCGGCCGAGCCGCAGGCGAGGAACAAGCCGTGGCTACCCTTATTCTGCCAGCTGAGAGCGGCGCTGAAAGACATAGCTGCCTTCATCAATCGGGCGGCCGGACATATCCGTCGGCGAAGAGAAGACATTCACCGTCAGCTCATCTTCATCGAGTTCGAGATGCAGAAAGCCCCAGTCAGACCCGCGCGAATAGTAATTGGTCAGGCCCGGATTATTGGCGAGCTGATTGGCGTGGAATTTCGGGTGCAGCGGGCGATATTTCGAACCGGCGCCGGACACCAGTGTCGGCAGGACAGGCCGGGCGTCCTCGCCCTCTGCGCCGCAGGCATCGGAATAAACCTCGGTCATGTGATCATCGCCGGAGATATAGACATCGGCATATTCACACAGGCTGTCCATATAGAGCGCGCGCAGGGCATGCGCTTTCTCGAATTTGCTGCCGCCGCCCGACCAGACGGCATGGTGGCCGATCACGACTTTCCAGTGTGCATCAGAGGCGGCGAGGGACTCTTCCAGCCATTCCACCATGCGTTTTTCGTCCGGCGTGGCGGGTTTGACATAGTCATCCCAGCTGTCGAGTTCGCCGGTGCGCACTTCATTGCCTTCGGCGTCCAGATTGTCCTCATACACAGTCGTGGAGGCGAGCAGCATTTCGGTGTCGATCACGAAGATTTCGACAAAGCCTTCCATGCCGGCGGGCACAGCGCTGTAGAAGAAATTCGGCATGGTGAAGTTCGGGTGCGCCTGCAGGTAATCCATCTGCGCGACCGCGGCTTCGCGCGAAAGGTGCCAGTCATGATTGCCCAGCATGGTGTAGATGGTGAAGTTCTCAACGCCTTCGCCGAGCTTGCCATAGGGGCGGTCCAGCATGTCGTGGAACCGGCGGGCATCGGAAATGCCATCCGCGCCGAGCGTCGCCCCATCCGGGTAGATATTGTCGCCGACCATGGCGGCGAAATCGCACCCGATCCGTTTGCAGATTTCATCTGCGCCCTGTGCGACCGGCCACATGCCGCTCGCTTCCATATAGCTGCCAAGAGCGGTTTCAAACACCCATGGCGTCGGGCGGAAGCCCTCCATGCTGCCATTGCGTTCGAGCCATTCCTCGGACATCAGCGTCATGTACTCGCCGATGGTGCGCATCGGCTTGTCGTCGTCTTCAAAGCGCTCATACGCCGGGATGTATCCGGTATCGCCGACGACCACGAATTTGGCAGAGCGCGTTTCGTCTGCTGCGGGCTCCTGCGCGAAACCGGCATGGCTGCAAGCCGCCAGTGTCATGACCGGGAGCAGGGTGAAGAGTGAATTGCGCATGAGAACCGCCCTTTCATGTCTGTGTTTAAAGGGCGGGCTAAAGCGTCTCTGTTACGCTTTTACGACAAATCCGTCGACTTTGCCTGAACGCGATCACGCTCGCGTGAGCTGGTCGGCAGGCGGATAGGTTTGGGGGCTTTTTAGTCGGAAGAAACGAAGATACCAAAGCAGGCTGGTATCCATGCCTATGACGTTTCAGCGGTGGAGCGATGTCAGCGTCCGCTAAAACGGCATTTTGAAGCCGGGGAGCATGCCTTCCAGACCGGAGGTGGCTTCCTTCATCGTGTTCTGGACCGCTTCATCGAGGCGCGCGCGTGCATCGGCATGGGCGGCCTTGATCAGGTCTTCCAGAATTTCCGCATCGTCACCCATCAGGGAGGGATCAATATCCAGACTTTCCAGCTCGCCCTTGCCTTTCAGCGTGACGCGGACCATGCCGCCGCCCGCCACACCATCGGCAGTGACGTTTTCGGCCTTTTCCTGAACTTCCTGCATCTTGGCCTGCATTTCCTGGGCCTGACGCATGATCTTGCCGAGATCCTTCATCGGCGTTCCTTTCTGCGTTCTGTGTCGCTGGAGAAATCAACATGCACGATGTTCTCCGCGTCTTCCTCGTCTTCGTCGCTGCGTGGCACGACATCCAGAACTTCCGCGCCGGGAAAGCTCTGTATGATAGATGCCAGATGTTCATCCTTCATCGCCGCGTCAATACGTTCTCTGCGTTCGCGCTCGCGGCGTTCATAAACGGTTTCGGCATTGGACGGCTCCACTTCGAACCGCCAGTTGACGCCGGTCTCGTCGCTCAGAAACTTCTGCAGGCCGGGGCCGAGCGATGGGGGCGCGTTTGGCGTCAGTTCAAAGCTCATATGCCCGAAGCGGATATCGCCGGGACGCAGAAACCGTTCGGATTCATATTGAAGATCTGCGCGCTTGCGCGCTTCGAGCAGAGCCAGAATGCCTTCAAACGTTGCGGGCTGTCCCATGGAAGTGACGCCCGCATCGTCATTTTTTGACGGAGGGTCTCCGCTGTCCTGCGGGGCTGGCGCACCGCCCATCCTGCCTTCCAGAATGGCTTTGACGGCATCTTCCGGCGGCGGCACATGGGCGGCGGCGGCCATCTGGATGAGCGTCATCTGCAGCGCAGTGGAAGGTTCAGGCGCATAACCGGCGGCTTCAAAGCCTTTCATCAGGATCTGCCAGTAGCGGGTCGCCTGAGCCGGGCTGACTTTTTCGGCAATGGCGCGGGTCATGCGCGACCATTCGGCCGGACCGGTGATCTTGTAGTCATCGCCCAGAACGCGGGCGCGGCTGACCTCTACAGAGAGGTCAATCAGGTCCTTGAAGACGATCATCGGGTCGGCGCCTGCCTGAATCTGGTCGTCCAGTTCAATCAGCGCCTGTTTGTGATCGCCGGAGGCAGCCATGTCGAACAGGGTGAGCAGGCGGGATCGATCGGCCAGTCCCAGCATGTCGCGGATCGTCTCGGCAGGGGTTTCCATGCCGTCTTCGGCGCCGACAATGGCCTGATCGAGAATGGAGAGTGCGTCACGGACCGACCCTTCGGCAGCGCGGGCAATCAGGGCGAGCCCTTCGGGCGACACACGGGCGTCTTCATTGGCGCAGACATTGGCAAGGTGGGCAGAGAGCTGGTCGACATCGAGCCGGCGCAGGTCAAAGCGCTGACAGCGCGACAGCACGGTCACCGGAACTTTCCGGATCTCGGTGGTCGCGAAGATGAACTTCACATGCGCTGGCGGCTCCTCCAGCGTCTTCAGAAGCGCGTTGAAGGCTGACTTTGACAGCATGTGCACTTCGTCGATGATGAAGACTTTATAGCGGGCTGAAACCGGCGTGTAGCGGGCACCATCCAGCAGTTCGCGCATGTCATCAACGCCGGTTCGGGAGGCCGCGTCGAGCTCCAGAACGTCCGGATGTCGGCTCTCGATAATAGCCTGACAATGGCGTCCGGGCGGGTCGAGCTCAATGCTTGGGCCATCGACCGTGTCGGTCTCGTAATTCAGCGCGCGGGCGAGCAGGCGGGCCGTCGTCGTCTTGCCGATACCGCGCACGCCGGTCAGCATGAAGGCATGGGCGATCCGGCCCTTGCGAAACGCATTGGCCAGCGTGGTGACCATGGTTTCCTGGCCGATCAGATCGGCAAAGCTCTGCGGGCGGTATTTGCGCGCCAGGACGAGATAGGAATCCTTTTTCTTCCCGTCACCGGTTTCCGGCGGCGGGGCCGTGTCACCGAACATGGACGGCGTCTGGTCATCCTGCTCGTGTTCGGGCAGGAGGCCTGGATCCTCGTCTTCATCGAAATCATCTGACTCGTTCATGGCGGGCACGTTACAGGGGGTTTGAACGACATGCGAGAGGTGTTTGCGCGATTTTTTGTGTAGGAATGCGAAGGCTGGTTGAGGCCCGGGAAACTTGCCTATCTTTCAGAACGGTGAGACATCTTTGCGTAGCTCATTTCGGGGGAGTTCTATGTTTAAAGTCATTTCAGTCGCCGCCATGATTTTTGCGGCATGTCTGCCTGCGTCCATGGCTCAGGAGGCGGTCGGCCGCGCCATGGTCGACGGCAAAACAGTTATTCTTTTCAGCGATTTTTCCTGGGAATATGAAAGTGCAGGCGATGCCGAATGCCAGGTGATCAGCCGGGAGCTTTCCTTCTGCGGCAGTTCGCTGAAATGGCGCGCCATGCCGAATGACGGCGGCGAGGTTGCCGCAATGTATCGCTATGACGACCGCAATTATGCAATGGTTGTGGTAGAGGATCTCGGCATTGAAGACGGTCTGACAAAAGACTTCATGCGCAAGGCTGTGATCGAGAATGCTGCCAGCGGCGCCGGTGTGCCGGTCAGCGCTGTCACGGTTTTCGAAAATACCGATACCATGTTTGGTGAGTCTGAAGCCGTGTTCGTTGCCTATGGTCTGGCGGTGGACAATTTGCCGATTGTCTATGCCAACACGATCGTCACCAAACCGAACAGCTCCTATCAGCTGATCACATATGCTGTCGGGCGCGAACTGACGGACGAGCAAAAAGTGCTCCATGTCGATTTCATCGACTCGATGCAGTTGAAATAGCGTCGGCAAGCATCCGGATCCGGCTGGTGTGGACCCCTGAATATGACCTAAGAAAGCACGTATGACTGACCTTTTACTTCTGGCCTTTATCTTTCTGATCGCTGCGATTGTGGTGGTGCCAGTCGCAGCCAGATTCGGGCTTGGGTCAGTGCTGGGCTATCTGATTGCGGGTGTCCTGATCAGCCCGCTGCTCGGCTTTCTGCATGTTGATGTGATGGCGATCCAGCATGTGGCGGAATTCGGCGTGGTCATCATGCTGTTCCTGATCGGGCTGGAGCTGGATCCGAAAACGCTCTGGTCGCTGCGGATGCGCATTCTTGGTCTCGGCGGTGGTCAGGTTATTCTGACAACGCTGGTGATCACGATTGCCTGTCTGATGCTGGACATTCGCTGGTCCTACGCGCTGGCGGCGGGTCTGATCCTGTCTCTGTCGTCGACGGCGATTGTGCTTCAGACGCTGAATGAAAAGGGCTGGACGCGCAGCGAAGGCGGGCAGGCCAGTTTCTCGGTCCTGCTGTTTCAGGACATTGCGGTCATCCCGATGCTGGCTTTCATGCCGTTGCTCGCCTCACCGGAGCTTGTGGCGACGATCAGTTCAGCGAACGGCGGCGGTGAAAGCGAACTTGTTGGCGACCATGGCGAGAGCCTCAGTCTCGTCGAAGGGCTGCCAACCTGGCTGGCTCTGATCGTGACCAGCGCAGCCGTCGGAGCGGTCGTGATTGCCGGGCAGTTTCTGGCACGGCCGATTTTCCGCTTCATCGCTGCGACACGCGTTCATGAGCTCTTCACCGCTGTCGCGCTGATGATTGTTGTCGGGATTGCTCTGCTCATGTCGCTGGTTGGTCTCTCGCCAGCACTCGGCACGTTTATCGCGGGCGTCGTCCTCGCCAATAATGAATATCGCCACGAGCTTGAGGCGAATATCGAGCCGTTTCGCGGCCTGCTTCTGGGCCTGTTCTTCATCACGGTCGGCGCGGGCATGGATTTCGGACTTCTGGTGTCCGACTTCCGGAACATCATTGCGGTCACCTTCGGGGTGATGGCGGCCAAAGTGGTTATTCTCTATCTTCTCTGTTTTGCGTTCCGGCCACGCGGCGCGCAGCATTGGCTGGTCGCGCTTGGGCTCTCGCAAATGGGGGAGTTTGGCTTTGTCCTGCTCGCCTTTACCGATGCGCAGGGTATTTTGCCCGATGAGATGTCAGATCATCTCCTTTTGTCGATCACCCTATCCATGCTGATCACGCCGCTCGTCTTCCTGATGTGGGAAAAGCTGATTGCGCCGATCTTCTCCCGCAAACAGGCCGATCGCGAAGCTGACGAGATTGAAGAAACGCACAAGATCATCATTGCCGGGCGCGGCCGGGTCGGCGGCATTGTCGATAATCTGCTCACGGCACTGGGTCATCAGGCGACCGTGATCGACTATAATTCGGGGCATTTGAACATTCTGAAAACCTTCGGGGTTCATGCCTATTATGGGGATGCAACCCGGCCGGATCTGCTGCGCGCAGCCGGCATTGAAGACGCCAGCATTCTGGTCGTGACACTCGACGGCAAGGAACAGATCAACACGCTGGTCAAACATGTGCTGGAAACCTATCCGCATGTGCATATCGTGGCCCGCGCAGTGGATCGCGAACACGTCTATCAGCTCTGGTCGCTGGGCTGCCGCGATATCATCCGTGAAACGTTCGACAGTTCGGTCCGCATTGGCCGCTCGGTTCTGATTGCCATGGGGACGTCGCCGGAAAAAGCGCAGCGCATCAGTGATGCCTTCACAGAGCTCGACAAGAAATCCCTGCGCCGTACCGCTGCGGTCTATGATCTCTTTACGCCGTCTCACAAGAATGACGAGTTCATCCGCGTGGTGCGCGAAATCCGCAATCAGTTCGGACCGGCTCTGAAAGACAAGCTCAGTGACGATCTCAAAGACGATTGAGATGTATCGTGTTTCTTGTGAGGGAATAAGCAGAGACTGGCACGACCCGAGGAAAACTCGTTAGGGCTGCTTCCTTCCGGACCTGACCCGGTTGGCGAGGCACTCGTCCATGCCAGCCTCCAACGGCCTATATCGCGAAGACCGCACCGGTTTGCAAGATGTGAATTGCAATCCTTTTCGACTGCGTGTGCCATTGGGGTGGAGCTGGCGCGCGCAATCATGGCATAGACAGCTGAAAACACGACTCAGGGACGGACACATGCTGACCTCAAACGACATTCCTCTCGCGGCAAAACCTCTGGATCGGGCCGCACATCACCGAACAGATGAGGCCTGGCTGGAGGAAGCGTTTGCTCGTCCGGATGTTCTGGTCTTTCTGATGCGTGATGGTCAGCCTTTGATGGAAGGTGAGGGCGGGCCGTCTCTGTCGGCAGGGGCACGCCTCGATACCAAGCCGCGCAATCTGGTCTGGCTTGGCGCCAATGCCTCGACCTTCATGAAGGATTCCATTCGTCTCTTCATGGGCAAGGACAAGAATGGCACGCCGATCTTTGCGGTTGGTCTGCCGGATGATTTCACCCTGCGTGGCACGTTGCTCGAAGGCGCAGGCAGTTTCGAGGATATGCGCGCAGCCGCAGCGAGCCTATCCCTGTTGGAAGCCAATCTGGTGTCGACCGCGCGCTCCATCACCGAATGGCATCGCAGTCACGCGTTCTGCTCCAAATGCGGCGCGCCATCAGAGCCAACTGAGGCGGGATGGAAGCGGGTGTGTCCGAGCTGCGGAACGGAACATTTCCCGCGCACCGATCCGGTTGCGATCATGCTGCCAATTCTGGGCGATGAGTGTCTGCTCGGACGTTCAGCCGGTTGGCCGCCAGGCTTCTGGTCGTGTCTGGCCGGGTTTGTCGAGCCGGGCGAAACCATTGAGCAGGCGGCTTGCCGCGAAGTGTTTGAAGAAGCAGGCGTCGTCTGTCTGCCGGAAAAGGCTGAATACCTCTTCTGCCAGCCATGGCCGTTTCCATCATCCCTGATGATGGGCATCCATCTGACAGCGGAAAGCCGTGACATCACCATCGATCCGAACGAAATCGAAGAGGCGCGATGGTTCTCGAAGGCGGAGCTGCAAGCCATCATGTCAGGTGACCATCCGGAAGTGTATGCGCCGCCTGAAATGGCGGTGGCGCATTATGTCATGAAAGCCTGGGCCGATAGCTGAGGCATAAAAAAGCCCCGGCAATGCCGGGGCTCTTACGGAAGATTTGCGGGCCGATTAGTTCATGGCACCGAATTTGTAACCGACAGACAGACCGAAGACGTCTGCATCCAGGTCATCAATCTCGTGGCGGGTGTATTCGCCGCGAAGATAGACATTGTTTGCGAATGTGTATTCGCCGCCTGCACCGAATGCGAAGCCTGTGTCATCAGCGCTTTCGGAGAAACCAAGCGCAGATGCTTTCACATCCGCCTGAACCACGCCGACGCGACCAAACACATTCAGATCTGGTGTGACGGGATACTGACCACGCGCATAAAGGCCGAACATGGATTCCAGCTCGGCTTTGACGTTCACGCCAAGCGCTGAGACATTGTCATCATCAACGCCGAACCCGGCTTCGCCTTCAACCGCGAAATATGGGTTGAACTCATAGCCTGCGTGAGCGGTGATTGCGCCGACATCGACATCCAGTCCGTCATCGTCCAGGCTGAGGAAGCTGTAGCCTGCGTCCGCATAAAAGCCTTCTGCATTGGCGACGGGTGCAACAGCCAGCAAAGCTGCAGCGGCAAGCATTTTAATTTTCATTGTGAATTTCCTAAAAACAACACACCTCGAAACTCAGAGGTTGGCTGGAGATATTCTCGGAAAACGTGTTTTCAATGGCGGAAAAATGTAAAAACCTCAGTTGTTTATGAGATTTTAGTCACAAAAAAGTGCGCTTGCACAATAAGGATTGAGACCTCATGAGACACGACTTGAACGCGTGCAGATCTAGTCCGTAAGCAGGTCCGGCCAGTTGGTATTGGCAGAGGCAATAAAGCCGGGTCGGTCTTGGTCCCAATCGCTCTGAACCTTGTCATTATAATTGAGGTAGAGCTTGCCATCGACGATGGACCAGTTTTCGGCGCTGCCCTTCGCTGTGTAACCTTGCGCGACAGCCCAGGCACAATATCCGCCATATTGCGGCGCATAGGTTTCAGGATCTGCGAGAAACAGGTCCAGGTTTTCCTGGCTTGCGAACCGGAATTCAGCGCCCTGATACTCGGTTGAGAAGGCTTTCTTACCCTCCACCGGCTTTCCGTCTGTAAAATAGGCCACCGGATCATGGCCCTGAACCGCCAGATTGGAAAACAGGCCGGTATAGACCGGAGCCTTGTCGGCAAACGCGGCTGGTGACGCTGCGCCCATAAGGAGCGCCATACCAGCGATGGTGAGTATGTGTTTCGGCATGCAAATCTCCCGTCACTTTTGACGGGGCTGGTTTAGCAGAGCGTCAGCGTGTCGGCGAAACACGAGGTGTCACGAATCCGGGATAGGCGTGTGAAGGGCATTCAGTCCGGTTTGCGCGTTGCACGCGGGAACACACCAAGGACCTTGATCTGCGTGCTGAAAAAGCCAAGCTCTTCGAGCGCCAGCTGAACCGGGCGCTCGTCCGGATGGCCTTCGAACTCGGCATAGAATTGCGCCGCCGTGAAAGAGCCGCCGGTGAGATAGCTTTCCAGCTTGGTGACGTTGACGCCGTTGGTCGCAAACCCGCCAAGCCCTTTATATAGCGCCGCGGGCACGTTGCGCACTGTGAAGAAGAGCGAGGTCACACATGGACTACGCACTTCCATCAGATCGTTCGGCTCGGGCCGCATAATCAGAAAGCGTGTTGTGTTGTGATCGGCGTCCTCAATGTTTTCGGCCAGAATATCGAGGCCATAGACATCCGAGGCGAGGGCAGGCGCGATGGCCGCGACAGCAGGGTCGCCAGCTTCCGCAACCTGTCGGGCAGCGCCCGCTGTATCGGCAGCGACCACGGCTTCAATGCCATGTTCGCGCAGGAAGCTTCGGCACTGACCGAGCGCCATGACGTGGGATTTTGCGCGTTTGATGTCTTCCAGCTTTGCGCCAGGCAGCGCCATAAGTTGAAAACGGATACGCAGATAGTGCTCACCAATAATGGAGAGCGTTGTATCGGGCAGAAGATGGTGAATATCTGCAACGCGGCCCGCAATGGTGTTCTCGACGGGGATCATCGCCAGATCACACTGACCATTCTCGACGGCATTGAAAACGTCTTCAAAGGTGCGGTGCGGGATGGCTTCAAGATGTGGAAAGGCTTCCTTACAGGCAATCTCTGAATTGGCGCCGCGTTCACCCTGATAAGCTATCTTTCCAGCCATAATACACCTCGTTTGGACTGGAGGGAGGAAAACCACGCTCCGGCGAAATCAGCAAGTGTTCATGCCCGATCCGACGTCTGCGGAGTATAAATCACAGAAAAATCTGCGTCTCTTCGCCGCGAAACGTGACAGAAGTGCAAACTTCCTTGCTCTGGAATATTGAACATCTGCGCTCTGCGTGCCAGAAGCGCTCAACAAGCTGGACAAGTTGGGATTCGACACCAATGCTGTTTAATAAGATTTCGGGCGCCATTCTGGCAGTCGTCCTCGCGATCATGGCTCTTGCCACGTTCTCGGATGTTGTTTTTGGAAAAGCGCATCATGGTGGCCACCATGAAGACGACGAACATTCACTGAACGAAAAAATCGCTGAGACTTTCTCTTACTACATCGAAGTTTCTGATGGCGGCGAAGGCGCTGCTGAAGAGGAAGAGGTTTTCGACCTGGGCGCCATGCTGGCTGCTGCCGATGTGTCGAAAGGCGAGCGTTCTTTCAAAGCCAAATGCTCTAGCTGCCACACGATTGAAGATGGCGGCGCAAACGGCACCGGTCCAAACCTTCACGACGTTGTTGGCCGTCCGGTCGCAAGCCATGCAGGCTTTGGTTACTCTTCTGCGATGCAGGCACATGCTGCTGAGCGTCCGGAATGGGATTACCAGCACCTGAACGACTTCCTTCTGAATCCAAAAGGCGTTGTTTCCGGCACGGCTATGGCCTTTGCAGGTCTGCGCCGCGATCCTGAGCGTGCAGACGTCATCGCTTACCTCGCATCTGTAAATGCTGCTGCGCCAGCTTTCCCTGAGCCGCTTCCGGAAGAAGCTGAGGGCGAAGAAGAAGGCGAAGCTGCTGAAGGTGAAGAGGGCGCGGAAGCGACTGAAGGCGAAGAAGCAACGGAAGCGGTTGAAGGTGCTGCCGAAGAAACTGGCGAAGCAGTAGAAGATGCGGCCGTCGAAGCCGAGGAAACTGCTGGCGAAGCAGCGGAAGCTGTTGAAGACGCTGCTGGTGAAGCTGAAGAAGCGGTCGAAGAGACAGCTGAGGAAGCTGAAGAAGCAACCGAAGAGTAAGCACTCATCGATCTGAATTTGAAAAGGCGGCCCATTGGGTCGCCTTTTTTTGTTGGGCTCAGTCTGGAGCTGCCATATCCTGGCTCAGTCGCAGAATGATGAATTCTGCAGGCTGAAGTGGCGCAAGTCCCAGTTCAACGACGAGGCGACCGCTTTCAATGTCGCTCTGGGTCATGCTGGTCCCGAGCCCGCAGCGCGCGAAAAAGGCGTCGCCGGGTTTGCTGCCCTGAAGCGCGCCTGATCTGTATAGATCATAGAGAAAGGTTTCGACGCCCGACTGAATGGATCGCCAGAGCGGGGCGGCATTGGGCTCAAAGACTGCCTGTTTCAGAGCCTGTTGCACGCAGGCGCCCGTCCATGAAAGCAGGCGACGTGTCGAGATATAGCGATAGTCATTGGAGTTACCGTCCAGCGTTCTGGCGCCCCAGATCACGCGGCCGCGCCGTTCAAATTCACGAATGGCATTCACGGCATAACCGTCAGATGGTGTGTTGAAATCTGCCTGCATGGCATCTGTGATCTGGTAGGAAAGACCGACCGAGCCTGTGATGGGCAAACTGGCAGGCGGGGCCCATACCCCGCGGCGGGAATCCTGGCGGGCGATGGCACCGGCAACCGCGCCAGATGGCGGCAGATAATGCGTAATATCGGCCATTTGCTTCAGCATGTGCGTGTAGAGCGGCAGAGTTCGGCCCAGCAGAATATGCGTCACGTCTGCGTCTTTGGTCTTCAGGCCGCCGGACTTTGCTATGTCCGCAAGTGCAGCGAGGCAGGCCTTGCGGTCCTTAGCGCTGAGCGCGCCAAGCAAGATGTCAGCATGTTCATACACGAACGTCCCAAAGTGCTTGTGACCATCCGGCGTCAGATTGAGAAAGCTGAAATCGCTGGAACGGTTGGAAGGCGCGATCAGCCAGGGCGCATAGGCCGCTCCGAAGGTCCGGTGAGACATGCCGATGGCCTGACGAAAATCCTCTATCGGATCAGATCGCGTGCTGGCTTTGGCAAAGCCGCCGGGAATATCGAGGAGCGCAAATCGATTGGGTGCGGCGTCACAATCGGCCAGCATGGCCTGTTGAAGCGTGAAGCACTCTGCCTTTGATAGCGCCGCAGCGTCCGGTATGGCGAGCAATGTCGGCGACGCGAGAGATGAATCGTTCAGACGGGTCAGCGCAGCAAGAAGCGCTGTCCGGTCTGGCGAGCTGGTTGTCTCTCCGGCTGACGCGATGATGCAACGCGCGCCGCCATTTTCGAAATACAGGCGGACGGCATCATACAAATAGGTGATTTGCGCCGCTTCCTTGAGCTTCAGCTTCGCTGAAGTCGTACCGGATCGTGCAGACAACAGATTTATATCTGCCAGCTCGAACATGCGCGGCGGGGGATCACCGAAGAGGCGAATGAACTCGCTATAGTTCGTAACGAGCTGCGGCTCTGTGCTGCCCCCGGTGGTATAACCGATGAAAGCGGCAAGAGATGTTTCCAGGCCTGGTACGTTGCCGACCAGGCCGGGAGACAATTCCTCGACATAAACGCCGGGAGCCGAATAGGTCTGGCCTGAAGCCTGACCCACAATGGATGAAATGGTGAGCGCGCCCGACAAAGAGAGCGCGTGTCGCCGTGTGAATTCGTTCGCCGGTCCTGCCAAGGTCCCCTCCGGTCTGATGTCCGTAAACATCAGGGCAAACCGGAGGTCGGATCAAGCGGTCAACCGGGATTTGACCGGATCAGGCGTAGAGTGCTCGTCTGTTAGACGTTGAAGCGGAAGTGCAGAACATCGCCATCCTTGACGATGTATTCCTTGCCCTCTGCCCGCATCTTGCCAGCTTCCTTGGCGCCGTTCTCGCCCTTGTGGGCGATGAAATCCGGATAGGCGATGGTTTCTGCGCGAATGAAGCCTTTTTCAAAGTCGCCGTGGATCACGCCAGCAGCCTGAGGCGCGGTTGCGCCTTCCGGAATGGTCCAGGCGCGGGCTTCTTTCGGGCCAACCGTGAAATAGGTTTGCAGACCCAGCAGGTCGTAGCCAGCGCGGATCACGCGGTTCAGGCCCGGTTCTTCAAGTCCCAGCGTTTCGAGGAATTCAGCCTGTTCTTCCTCGTCCAGCATGGCGATCTCGCTCTCGATCTTGGCGGAGATCACGACAACGGGTGAGCCTTCAGCCTCTGCATGCTTCTTGACCACGTCCGAAAATTCATTGCCTTCGCCAGCGGAGTCTTCATCGACGTTGGCGATGTAGAAAACCGGCTTGGCGGTCAGCAGCTGAAGCATTTTCCAGGCTTTGGCCGAATCCTTCGGCACATCTGCATTGCGGGCAGGTTTGCCGGCATTGAGCTGCTCGAGCGCAAGGTCCACCATGGCGAGCGCTTCCTTGGCGTCTTTGTCGCCGCCGCTCTTGGCTTTTTTCTCAAGGTTGGTGCGGCGCTTTTCGAGGCTTTCGAGGTCGGCCAGCATCAGCTCCGTCTCGACGACTTCATAGTCGGCCAGCGGATCAATCTTGCCGGATACGTGCGTGATGTCGTCGTCTTCAAAGCAACGCAGAACATAGGCGACGGCGTCGGTTTCGCGGATATTGGCCAGGAACTGGTTGCCGAGGCCTTCGCCCTGAGAGGCGCCTTTGACCAGACCGGCAATATCGACAAAGTTCATGCGTGTCGGAATGATTTCCTTGGAGCCAGCGATTGCGGCCAGGTTTTTCAGGCGCGGTTCCGGTACGGCGACGTCACCGACATTCGGTTCAATCGTGCAGAATGGGTAGTTCTCGGCCTGCGCAGCTGCCGTCTTGGTCAGCGCGTTGAAGAGCGTGGACTTGCCGACATTTGGCAGACCAACGATTCCGCATTTAAAGCCCATGGGCACATATCCTCTTAAAGCAGCCGCTCACATAGCAAATTTAGCGCATCTGACCAGCCTTGAGCACGGCTCTGTTGCGTTCAGCGTGCAGATTTCTGCCGCTGCGTGTGGGGAGAGACCGTTTGGCGCGTTTGCAATCGCGTCAATTCAGGCCATAGGTCGCGGCAGGGCATGAAAGAAAGAGGCCGTCATGGCGAACGCATCCACGAAAACCTATTTCGCGACCAGCATTCACGAGATTGGCATTGTCGATCCGGTCAAGGAAGCTGACCTGATGGATGAACTGAAAGCCGGTGTCTTCATGTTGTCCGAAGAGGATGAAGCGGGCATCGCCTGGTGCGAAAGCCAGGGCTATCTGGGCTATACGTCCTATGCCTCGCTGAATGATCTGCCGATGCGCATTCCGGCCTTCGCCGAGCTCGAAAAACGACTGGTGAAAGCAGCCAATGCGCATGCCAGAGCGCTGGGTTTCGAGATGGGCTCGCACAAGCTTTCCATGGACAGTTACTGGGTAAACCTGCTGGACCCGGGCGCCGGGCATTCCGGACATATCCATCCGAACAGCATTCTGTCCGGGACCTTCTATCTGGACCTGCCGGAAGGTGCATCAGCCATCCGGTTTGAAGACCCGCGTCTGCCTTTTATGATGAACTCACCGCCGCTACGCAGCGATGTTGCCGATGATGAGAAACGCTTCATCTATTTCCAGCCGGAGATTGGTCAGGCGCTGTTCTGGGAAAGCTGGCTGCGCCATGAGGTGATGGTGAATATGGCCGATGATCCCAGGCTTTCGATCAGCTTTAATCTGAGCTGATCCGAATTTCCGGATGCGCCTTTAGCGCCGCAGAGAGATCTTTGCGGCGTTTTTGTTTTGGATCGCACCGTTTCCGAGACTTCGTCTCCGTGGGGCTGCGTCTGCGCTTTGCTTGTGGGTTTGTTTTGAGCTCACACGGATGCGCTGTCGTGCATGGCTCTGATCGGCAGGCTTCGCCCGTTGCCGGGTCGCGCTCGGTCACTGGGAACCGATAAGGGGGGTGCG
>NZ_JBHSSW010000013.1:0-75901 GCF_042659465.1 Ponticaulis profundi
GGAGGCAAGCAATTGCAGGGAGAGTTGGGAGGAAACGACCCGCCCAGCTGGGTGGGGGGGTGGGGACGCGAGGGCGGGCCGTTCTCGATGCGAAGCCTCAGAGGTTAGCTTCGCTCTCGATTTCGATTGTCACTTCATCGCCAAGACCTGGCAGATAGGTGGTCATGCCGAAGTCAGAACGCTTGATCGTTGTTGTCGCGCTGAAACCGGCTGTCTTCTTACCAAACATGTTTTCGCCGATTTTGTTCAATTCAACATCCAGGATCACGGGTTTTGTGATCCCGTGCAGGGTGAGGTTACCGGTGACTTTAGCGGTTTCTTCGCCCGTCAGTTCGACAGATTCACTTTCGAACAGCGCCGTTGGGTAGGTTTCAACGTCGAAGAAATCAGCTGTTTTCAGGTGCTCATCGAGATCTGGCACGCCCGTTTCGAGTTTTGCGACCGGGATCGTCACTTTGACAGAGCTGGCAGCCGGATCTTCTTCGTCCAGAACCAGTTCACCTTCAACATTCATGAATTTGCCGGTTGGTGCAGAAAAACCGAAATGGTCGATCTGAAACACGATCGCTGTGTGCGTCGGATCGAATGTGTATGTTTCTGGTTCCGCATTTGCAGACATTGGCAGCAACGCCATGCCAGCAATCATCGGGAGCGCAGTCGCAAGACCAAGTTTGTTGAAACGCATAATAAATCTCCAAATTCGTTCGCCAGCTCTTCACCAAACCCGCTCGGTGAGAGCTGTCGGGATTGGCTGGCGTTCGATGGAGAATTTGGACCGATTTCTTTTTCAAACAAGGAAACAATAACGAAAGACAATGTTTCCAATTTGGGCAGAAACTTTTGGTGGACAAAACGCGTTTATGTTCGATGCACCTGAAGAGACGAAGCGTTTACGCCTCGCCCACCGTTTCAAACAGCGCGACTTCCATGGCTTCAGATGCCGTTTTGCCAGCCCAGATAACGTAGTTCATGCTTGGGGTGTATTTTTCAACAGCCGCCATGGATGCACCGATGATCGCAGACACTTCTGCTTCTTCCGGCTCGCTCCAATCGGCCATGCCGATTGTGTGCCGAAAGATGATCAGATCATCACCCGGCCAGTAGTCGAAATAGCCCAACGTCATGCGTTCATTGATCTGCATCATCAGATCATTCAATTCATTTCGCCGAGACGGGGTCGGCTTCACATCCAGCGTGACCGAAAAATGCAGGGCGATGGGATCATCACGCACCGTAAACACGCCGCCAAGATCGCCCCAGCGAGACGGCGCGATACAATGCACCGAACCATAGCCGTCACGCTCGTAAGACCAGTCCGCATCCTCGAGAATGCGCTCAACCAGGTCGAGCGAGTTTTCCATGTTGTCCAATGGGGTAGACACACCAAGCGTCATCATCGGCCTCCCTTGCCAGAATGCGGGGGGACTCCCGTTGAATCCGCGCTAACATGAGTCGACACAACGTCTCAAACTCTGTCCGCAGCTGCGCTGTGGATTAATTATCCGGTGTGGTCGACAAGCCTCACTTGGAAGCTTGGTTTTCCAGTTCGATCACACGCTTTTCGAGCTCTTCCACACGCTGCAGAGCTGTCTGTGCGAGGATTTTCAGCGCTTCCACTTCATCGCGGCGCGCAAGGTCCATTTCCGCTGCAAATTTGTCGCCCTGTGCACGCATCGCCGTCTTGGCTTCTTCGCCAACTGACTGTGCGGCATCCATCATGCCAGTCATGACCTTTGCCATGTCATCGAGGAGTGGATTTCCTTGTGCCATTCGATTACTCCTTCCGGCATAAATGGGCGGGCATACCGCTTTCATGGATTCTGCAGTCTATGTGGCCCTTAACACGGGTCAGGAAAAGAGGACAAATGAGCGCCGCTCTCAATTTTCCGGAGATATACCCCGCAATTATCTCCATCCCGCAGTTCTCGCTGGGCAGTCTGACACTCGGACCGATCAATATCCTCTGGTATGCAATGGCCTATATTATCGGTCTGGTCCTTGGATGGCGTTATGCTGTCGCGCTCGTAAAGCGGCCTCGCCTGTTCGGCGGCACCTCCCCTGCCAGTGTCGACGTGATCGACGACTTCCTGTTCTGGGCGACACTCGGCGTCATTCTGGGCGGCCGGATCGGCTATATCCTCTTTTACCAAATTCCCTATCAGTTCGACGCTATCGCTCAGAACCCGCTGATGGTTCTCAAGATCTGGGAAGGCGGGATGGCCTTTCATGGCGGTCTGATCGGCGTTGGACTGGCCACCTGGCACGTCTGCCGGACGCATAAGATTCCGCTTCTGCGGATGACCGATATCGCGGCTGCGGCGACGCCAATCGGCCTGATGCTGGGACGCTGTGCCAATTTCATCAATGCCGAGCTTTACGGGCGACATACATCTGCGCCGGTCGGCATGATCTTCCCGGAAGGGTATGGTTCGGGCGGACCTCCACAGGCCTTTGACTGGGCCAATCAGGAATGGGTCTACAATGGCAGTGAAATGCCGCGTCACCCGAGCCAGCTTTATGAGGCGGGCCTTGAGGGGGTTGTGCTTTTCATTATCATTGCCGCTCTGATCTGGTGGTTTGGTGCGCTGAAGCGCCCGGGCATGGTCACCGGCGTCTTCCTGCTCGGCTACGCCATCGCGCGCTCAATCGCCGAGCGCTTCCGTCTGCCGGATCCGTTTGTTGATGGCCTGCCGGACTGGATCACCATGGGGACACTGCTTTCCATTCCGATGATCCTGATCGGACTGTTCCTCATCCTGCGGTCCAACAAGGCGCAAGTTCCGGCCACACAGACCGAGCCAACGGAGTAGGTTTTGGCACTGAAAGACCGCTTGCTGCGCATGATACGTGCGGACGGGCCCATGCCCGTCTCGCTCTATATGCAAACCTGCCTGCATGATCCGAAGGAAGGCTATTACGCCACCCGCCCCGGCCTCGGCGAAGACTTCACCACCGCGCCTGAAATCAGCCAGATCTTCGGAGAGCTGATCGGTCTGTGGGTGGTTCATGAATGGATCGGTCTTGGCCGCCCGGCGCCATTCTCTCTGATCGAGCCTGGTCCCGGCCGCGCAACGCTGATGGTGGATGCCCTGCACGCCATGGCTCAGAACAGCGACGGACGCGCCTGTCTGGAAGCCATGGAGCTTTATCTGATCGAAGCCAGCCCTGCGCTGCGAAAGATCCAGACCGAGCGCCTGGCCGAACACGCGCCGAAATATCTGAGTGTGCTGGATGAGCTACCCGACCAGCCCGCGCTGATCGTCGCCAATGAGTTTCTGGACTGCCTGCCCGTGCGCCAGTTCGTCAAAGCCGACGGCAATAAATGGCATGAGCGCAAGGTTGGCGCGAAAGATGATGAGCTGATCTGGGGAATCGATAAATCTGACGACAACACACCGCAGTTTGATCAGCATGATCAGACGGGCGTGGAACTTCAGCCCGGTCTTGAGACCTTCGCGCTGAGCCTAGCTGCACATTTGAAAAAGACGCAGCCGCTGCGGGCGCTGATCTTTGACTATGGCCCCGATGATCATCCTGCCGAGGACACATTGCGAGCGTTTCGCCTCGGCAAACAGGTTGATCCGCTGGCTGCGCCCGGTGAATGCGATCTGACGGTCGATGTCGATTTCTCGGAGTTGCGTCGTCAGGCCGAAAAGGCTGGCCTCGTGGTCTATGGCGCCGTAACCCAGAGCGCCTTCCTCCTGGCACTGGGGGCCGAACTTCGCATGCAGCAACTCGTGAAAGCCCATCCTGACCGGGCGCAGGAGATCTTCGAAAGCGCGAAACGGCTGGTTGATCCGGCAGATCTCGGCACGCGCTTCAAGGCCATCTGTCTGTCGTCAGAGGGCCTCGGCACACCCGCAGGCTTTTAAAAAAACGGCATCACTCGAAGACGTCGATAATATCCCCATCCGGGTTTTTGGGATCGCTGCCGTATTTATTCGGTCCCTTGGTGCCGGGCACCACGCCGATCACAATCATAGCAATATTCGAGATGATCCCGACAATGGGGATATAACCGACGATAACCAGGCCGAGATAAATCCAGCCTGTCAGGTTGAGGTCATGCAGTCGGCGCACGCTGAGCGAGATATTCGGAATAAAGACGGCAAGGAAATATAGCGCGCCAAGGCTGACCAGGATAATCGCGAGGGCGTTTGCGTCGCCGCTCGAACTTTCGAGCATGACCACGCCCAACCCCAGCGTCGGAAAGATAACAATGATGTGCAGCAACCACGGCCACCAGAATTCTGATCGGCGCGAGCGTCCATTGAACTGCACATAGTTCGAGAAAAACAATTTTATCGCTTCAGGAAATCCCATCTGCTTCCCCTTCCATCACCACAGATAAAATCGTTAGCAGCAATTGGCCGGATTTCAATCAGAGAAACATATCGACGCCTTTGACTTGCTGCAGTGCGGGAACTTGGCTATCAAGCGCGGGAATTCATCGCGTGGTTGGGGCTGACGCGTCGCGACCCGTATTCGAAAAAGCAAACAATCTATGTATCGGAGACGACCTTGTCCGCACGCGCCGAGGCCATACCCAATCCTACGCCTATCAAGCTGACCCCTAATCGTATCAAGATCGAACTGCTGGCCGGCCTGACCGTCGCTCTGGCGCTTGTACCAGAGGCCGTCGCGTTTGCGTTCGTCGCCGGGGTGAACCCGCTGGTCGGTCTCTATGCCGCTTTCTTTGTCGGACTGATCACCGCTGTATTTGGCGGACGTCCCGGCATGATCTCCGGTGCAACAGGCGCGCTGGCCGTTGTCATGGTGCATCTGGTGGCAGAACACGGCGTTGAGTATCTCTTCGCGACGGTCGTTCTGATGGGCATTATTCAGGTGGTCGTCGGCCTTCTGCGGTGGGGCAAATTCATCCGTATGGTGCCTCACCCGGTCATGCTGGGCTTCGTAAACGGCCTCGCCATCGTGATCTTCCTGGCACAGCTTGGCCAGTTCAAGCTCGCAGGTGAAGGCGGTGGCCACGGCATTGGCGGCGGCGAATGGCTTCCTGTGCCGGAACTTGCGGTGATGCTGGGCCTTGTAGGCCTGACCATGCTCATCATCTGGCTGCTGCCAAAGGTCACGAAGATTATTCCAGCGCCTCTGGCAGCCATTCTGGCAGTGTCCGCGATCGTGATCGGTCTCGGCCTTGAAACCCGCAGCGTCGGCGACCTGGCATCCATTTCCGGCGGGCTGCCGGAATTCCACATTCCAATGGTGCCTCTGAATCTCGAAACACTCGAGATCATTCTCCCGTATTCAATCATTCTCGCCGCCATCGGCCTGATCGAGAGCCTTCTGACCCTCAACCTCGTGTCAGAAATGACTGACACACGCGGCGGTGCATCGAAGGAATGTGTGGCGCAGGGTGCCTCCAACATCGTCACAGGGTTCTTTGGAGGCATGGGTGGCTGCGCCATGATCGGCCAGTCCATGATCAACGTGAAATCCGGCGCGCGCATGCGTATCGCAGGCATCGCAGCAGCCCTGTTCCTGTTGTCCTTCATCCTGTTTGCAGCGCCGCTGATTGAACAAATCCCTGTGGCTGCACTTGTCGGTGTCATGTTCATGGTCGTCATTGGCACATTCGCCTGGCGCTCCATCAAGATCATGCACAAAATCCCGCTCAACGACGCTATCGTCATCATCACGGTGACGCTGGTGACCGTGTTCTCTGACCTCGCGGTCGCGGTTGTTGTCGGCGTGATCATGTCGGCCCTGAGCTATGCCTGGAATGCTGCAAGCCGCATCCATGCCGGTGTCGGCATCAGTAAGGAAGGCTGGAAAGTCTACCGGATTGAAGGCCCGCTCTTCTTTGGTTCCACAACCGGCTTTGCGGATCTCTTTGATCCACAGAACGATCCTGAAGACGTGGTTGTCGACTTCATCAATTCACGTGTGGTCGATCACTCCGGTCTGGAAGCAATTGATGCGCTGGCTGCCAAGTACAAGGCGGCGGGCAAGAAGCTTCACCTGCGCCATTTGTCTCCGGCCTGTGTGAAGCTGCTCGAAAAAGCTGGCGACATGGTTGAGATCTCAGTCCTCGAAGACCCGGACTATGATGTTGCCGTCGATTATGGCGATGCCTTCAAACGGAAGATCGAAACCTGATCAGCTGATTGACCTCTCTCCTCGCCTGCGTTGCTATGACAAAACGCAGACGCAGGAGAGACGGTGATGACTTGGAATGGCGACGCCTTTGGTGGCACGAAGCTCGCCGTTCATTGCGGCCCGGACCTTCTTGTTTATCTGCGGGATGACAAGCCGGACATTCCCCACCCCGGCACATGGGATCTGCCCGGCGGTGAACGCGAACCGGGCGAAGACCCTCCCACGACAGGCCTTCGCGAACTTCATGAAGAGTTCGGATTGATGCTTCCGGCTGAGCGCGTTGAAAATCTGACCTGCTACCCAAGCGCCAGTGGGTTACCGACCTGGTTCGGAACACTTGAGATCACCAGATCAGAGGTAAAATCGGTCCGCTTCGGCGATGAAGGTCAGTTCTGGCTGCTTATGCCGATCCACGCCTTCATTGAACACCGCCTGGCCAGCGCAGCCCTTAGAACGCGCGTCCGAAACGCATGGCAGCTTTGAACAAATGCCTCAGAAAGATCATGTTTTTCACCCGTGACGACGCACACAAGCCAAGCTAATCTGGTGCGATGACAATCGAATTGCCCGTCACCTCTGCCGATAATCTTTCGTCGCTGAGCAGCGTCTCTCACGGCTTTTACGGGCGTGAAGGCGGCGTGTCAGAAGGCCTCTACAGCAGCCTGAATGCGGGGCCGGGTTCAGATGATGATCCGTTGAGAGTGGCGGAAAACCGCTCGCGCATTGCGAAGCATATCGGCGCAAAAGACGCTGACCATCTGATGTCGCTTTATCAGATTCACTCATCCACCGTTTACAAGGTGACTGGCCCGTTCACAGGCCTCAAACGCCCGCAAGGTGATGGGATGGTGACCAATACGCCGGGCATTGCATTGTGCATTCTCACGGCAGACTGCACCCCGGTATTGTTTGCAGATGCTGACGCCGGCGTCGTTGGCGCGGCGCATGCCGGATGGAAAGGCGCACTGGCGGGTATCATCGATTCCACCCTCTCGGCGATGATGCGACTGGGCGCCAAACCTGAACGTATTTGCGCAGCACTCGGCCCCAGCCTGTCACCGGACTCCTTTGAAGTTGGCCCGGATCTGAAAGCACCCTTCATCGAAAAGCATCCCTGGAGTGAAGCCCATTTCACCCCCGGCGCAGGAGACCGCAGCCAGTTCGACATCTGGGGCTATTGTAAACAGACACTTCGCCATCGCGGCGTAGAAAATATTCAATGTGTCGAGCAGGATACACTCTCGCAACCAAACCGTTATTTTTCAAATCGTTGGCGGGTTAACGAAAACCAATCCGATTACGGACGAAACGCATCTGTGATCATGCTGCGATAAAGTGCGAAGAAAAATCATGGGATCAAGGTTGCGCCAATTCCTCTTTGCCCTAAAAGGCAGGCAAATTGCTCCCGGTTGGAAAGGCGTTCCGGCTTATGAAACTGATCTCAGGCACCGCAAACGAGCCTCTGGCACAGCGCATTGCGGAATATCTCGACATCCCGCTCACAAACACGGAATTCCGTCGCTTTGCCGACAATGAAGTGTTCGTCCGCATCAATGAAAATGTACGCGGCGAAGACGTCTTCGTCATCCAGTCGACCTCCTACCCGGCCAATGACCATCTGATGGAATTGCTCATTGCGATGGATGCGCTGAACCGCGCCTCTGCCGCTCGCATCACAGCCGTCATTCCTTATTTCGGATATGCCCGTCAGGATCGCAAAACCGACGGTCGGACGCCAATTTCTGCCAAGCTGGTCGCCAATCTGATCGCAACATCAGGCGCAGACCGGGTCCTGACCATGGATCTCCACGCTGGTCAGATCCAGGGCTTCTTCGATGTGCCAACGGACAATCTGATTGCGACGCCGGTCATGGAACGCGACATTCGTGAGCATTATGACGCTGACAATGTGATGATCGTCTCCCCGGACGTTGGCGGCGTTGTTCGCGCCCGTTCTCTCGCCAAGCGTCTGGACTGTGATCTGGCCATCGTCGACAAACGCCGTCCGAAAGCGGGCGTCAGCGAAGTCATGAACATCATCGGTGAAGTCGACGGACGTCATTGTATTCTCTTCGACGATATGTGTGATTCCGGCGGCACGCTCTGCAATGCGGCAGCTGCGCTGAAGGAAAAAGGCGCTTGCGGCGTATCGGCTTATGTCACGCACGGTGTTCTGTCCGGCGGTGCCGTCGAGCGTATCGAAAACTCCGTCATGGACGAGATTGTGATCGCCGACACGATTGCACCAACCGAAACGGCGCTGAATTCAGACAGCGTTCGCGTTCTCACGGTTTCGAAAACGATTGGCGAAGCCATTCGTCGCATCGCGAACGATGAGAGCATTTCGAAAATGTTCGACTAGGTCAGCCCTATGTATACCCTGCCGGGACGTGCACCTTCAGATATCCCGGTTGTCGAAACCGAGCGCCTGCGTTTGCGGGCCTCGAAAGCTGCAGACTTCGAACCGCTATACGCCATGTGGCAGGACACCGAATATGTCCGCTTCATCGGCAATCGAAAGCGATCCAGCGGCGAAGTCTGGACCAATCTTCAGAAGAATATCGGCGCCTGGGCCATGTTTGGCTACAGCTATTGGTCCATCGAAGACAGACAGTCCGGACAATATGTTGGCGAGTGCGGGTTTGCGCTCGCGCGCCGCGCCGAGATCACACCAGCTCTGCCCATGATTCCGGAAGCAGGCTGGGGCATCACCCCAGCCTATTGGGGAAAAGGCGTTGCAAAGGAAGCCATGCAGGCGGCCATGAGCTGGGCTCTGTCGCAGGATCGGTATTTCCCATCCCAATGCATCATTGATGTCGATCACAAAGCATCGGAGAAAATCGCGTTTTCACTGGGCTTCAAATTCAAACGCGAAGTTCCCTTCAGTGACGAAACCGTCAATCTGTACGAGCGCCCGCCCGGACAGTCCTGACACAAACTGGTAGCTTTGAGCCCGGGCGGCTTTGTGCGATGATCGCTTCATAGACTGGGGAGTGAAGACATGGTCATGTTTCTGATCGGACTTTTCGGATTTCTGGGCATCCATTCCGTTCGGGCCTTCGCCCCGGGGGTTCGTATCCGTGTCATCGCTAAAATCGGTGAGATGTCCTGGAAAGGGCTATATGCCCTGTTCTCGCTGGCCTTCTTCGTGCCTCTGGTGATGGACTATCCGCAAGCACAATCCAGTACGATTTATTTTGGAACGGTGCCCACCGCGCTGAAGCACATCAATGCCGTGCTGATACCGATCGCGCTGATCCTGGCAGTGGCTGGAAGTCTGCCGCGTGGCTTCATCCAGAAAACACTGAAGCACCCCCAACTGGTTGGCGTTAAGCTCTGGGCTCTTGGGCATTTGCTGGTGAACTGGGACCTGACATCCTTTATTCTATTCGGAAGCTTTCTCGTCTGGGCCGTCCTGGTGCGCATCTCGATCAAGAAACGGCCCCTCACGGAACCGAAGCCACCAAGCGCGCTATGGGATGCGATTGCCGTCATCATAGGCGGTCTCCTGACTGGTATTTTCGTTATGGGCGCCCACGTTTATATGTTTGGTGTGGCGCCTATCCCGATTGGATAGGCTTTCGCCATTGCCTTTTCGACGCCTCTCCCGTATAGCCACCGCTTCCGCGCCACAGAAGCGCGTGTCGGTCAGGTTGTCACCCCGGATGGGCCGGGGCGGACCTCAGGGCAAAGGATATTGATATGGCAGATCTCGTTCTCTCAGTTGAAGTGCGTGAGCGCACTGGTAAAGGCGGCGCTCGTGAAGCACGTCGTCAGGGCCTCGTTCCAGGCATTCTTTACGGCGGCAAACTCGGCCCCGTTTCAATTGCTCTCAAATTCAACGAAGTGATCAAAGCGCTGAACTCAGGCAAGTTCCTGGCGCACATGATCGAAATCGACCACAAAGGCGACAAGCAATCCGTGATCTGTCAGGACATCCAGTTCCACCCGGTCACCGATAATCCAGAGCACGTCGACCTGTACCGCGTTGACGAAGACCAGGTCATCAGCGTTGAAGTGCCAGTTCACTTCATCAATGAAGAAGCGTCTCCAGGCCTCAAGCGCGGCGGTGTTCTCAACGTCGTTCGTCACGAAGTTGAAATCAACGTTCCAGCTGGTTCTATTCCTGAAGAGCTCGTTGCAGACGTCACAGGCCTCGACATTGGCGACAACGTCAAAATCTCGAACATCACCCTTCCAAAAGGCGCAAGCCCAACCATCACCGATCGCGACTTCACGATTGCAACAATCGCAAGCCGTGGTGGCGCTGTTGAAACAGACAGCGACGAAGGTGAAGAAGGTGAAGAAGAAACCGAAGAATAAGTCGGTTTCGTATCTCATTCGAAAGGGTCAGGCTGAGCCTGGCCCTTTTTTCATGTCCGATTTCAGGCCATAAGCCCTGCCATGGCTATATTCCGTAACTGGTTCTCACGAAAACAGGTTGATCCTCCCATGCTGATTCTGCTCGGACAGGGTAATCCCGGCGACAAATATGCTGGAAACCGCCATAATTTCGGTTTCATGGCACTCGACGAAATCGCGCGCCAGCATGGCTTTGGTCCATGGAAATCCAAATTTCAGTCTCAGATCAGCGAAGGCACGATCCAGACTGACAATGGCCCCCAGAAAGTGCTGCTCATCAAACCTCAGACTTTCTACAATGAAACGGGTCGGGCGGTATCTGAAGCGGCACGCTTCTACAAGCTTGGCGCAGAGGATGTCGTTGTCTTCCACGACGAGATTGATCTTGCGCCGGGCCGCTTCCGCATGAAACAGGGCGGCGGTCATTCCGGCAATAATGGCCTGCGCTCCATCATCAATCATATGGGGGCCAATATCAGACGCGCCCGTATGGGCGTGGGGCACCCGGGCGACAAGTCCAAAGTCATGCCCTATGTGCTCGCCGATTTTCCCAAATCTGATTTACTTTGGCGCGATGCACTGCTCGATGCTTGTGCACGTGCAGCACACTTCCTCGTGTCAGGCGATGATGAGCGTTACCAGACCGAAGTGCTGCGCCTCGCCCCTGCTCCGAAGTCGGACCCGCGCAAAGCGCCGAACTGACCGGCCGGGAAATATTACAGAAAATTCAGATACCTAACCGGACGTATTTGTGCCGGGAAAGAAAAAGGGCGCCCCATAAGGGACGCCCTGTACTCTACGCTACTCTACGCATCGAGTGCATCGTCTAGAAAGATGCGCACCCGATATGTGGCAAATAACACACATGTTCTGACAAAACCAGACCGCTTTTGCAGCAATCTATGGTTAATATCCTAACATTTTGTGCATGTGCGTATTTGGGAAAATGGTGGAGCTAAGCGGAATCGAACCGCTGACCTCTTGAATGCCATTCAAGCGCTCTCCCAACTGAGCTATAGCCCCGATTTTGAGCGGCGAGCAGTACGCCGAAATCAAGACACGATCAAGCCCAAATTCATGGGCTCAACGTATTAATTCGTGTCGTCGTCGTCATCTCCGAGAACATCGTCATCATCGTCGATATCAACGTCAACATCGTCATCAAGATCGAAGTCATCTTCGTCATCGTCGAGCAGGACGTCATCATCGTCCATATTGTCTTCGGAGAAGCCTTCTGGAACGCCGCCAGATGAATCGTCATCATCGTCATCGTCGCCACTTGTCGGAATTGGCGCGTCTTTGTCGACTTCGTCGATTTCAGGCGTATCGTCTTCTTCTTCGTCGTCGTCATCATCGTCGCTTTTCTTCGCAACGTCCTCGACAACATCATCCTCGTCCTCGTCGTCCTCATCATCTTCCGGATCTTCCGGCTTGGATGAACCACGTGGCGCTTTGTCAGGTGTGGGCGTGACCTCCTCGAAGAAGGAGATAGGATATTCCTTGCCCGTATAAGGCGAAACGATTGGATCCTTGTTCAGGTCGTAGAAGTTCTTTCCCGTTTCCGGGCAGGTCCGTTTCGTTCCAAGATCTTTTTTCGGCACAGCGGCCCCCTTACACGATCAGTCTTGTTTTATTTCGATTGGGGCGAGCGCTTGCCATGATCACCTCGCCCTGTCAAAGCAGTTTTGTTACAAACTGCAGGTCAAAATCAATATGGTGTGGATTTCAAATCCGGTTTCGCGTCTTTCAGGACGAATTTTACCCCCTGGCGATAAATCCTGCTCACATCGTGCACTGATGTTTGCCGCGCTTGCTTCCGGCCGGTCTGTTATCTCCGGACTTCTGGAAGGCGATGACGTTCTGCGCACAGGTGAAGCCTGTCGGGCTTTGGGGGCAAACGTCAAGCAAATTGCGCCGTATACCTGGGAAGTAATCGGCACGGGCGGCTATTCCCAGCCAGACGACCGCATTGATTTTGGAAATTCCGGCACAGGCTCGCGTCTGATGATGGGGGCCATGGCGGGCTTCCCGATCCGCGTTGACCTGACCGGCGATGAGAGCCTGCGCTCCCGCCCGATGGCACGCGTGCTCGACCCGCTCAAATCCATGGGCGCAGATGTCAAAGGCGAAGACCCGGACCGCCTCCCCCTCACGCTGATCGGATCGTCTGACCTGCAGGCGATTGATTATACCCCACCTCATGCCTCCGCTCAGGTAAAGTCAGCTATCCTGCTGGCTGGCCTGAACGCGAAGGGCACCACAATTGTCCGCGAGGCGCGCAAGACACGCGACCACACAGAACGCATGCTGGAAGGCTTTGGTATTGAACTGACGCAGGAAGCCGTGGGCGAGGGCCAGAACATTTCAATTGTCGGCGGCCAGTCTCTGACGCCTGTCGACTTTACCGTTCCCGGAGACCCCTCCTCTGCTGCCTTTCTGTTTGCAGCCGGCATGATTTCACCGGATGCTGACGTGACCATTGAAGGCATCATGACCAATCCAACCCGCGCGGGCCTTCTCAAACTGGCCTATGACATGGCCGAACTTGAGGATCTGGAGCGTCACACGATTTCCGGCGAAGAAGTTGTGACCGTCCGGGTAACAGGCTCAGGACGCGTCAAACGCGCCATTCCCGGTCAGGAACTCACCGCAGCGATGATTGACGAGTTCCCGATCTATGCGGTCCTCGCCGCCTTCGCAGAAGGCGAAACACGCATCACGGGCGCAGAAGAACTCCGCGTGAAGGAGTCCGATCGCATTACCGCTACAGTGAACATGCTGCGTGCCAATGGTGTGGAAGCAGACGAACTGCCGGATGGTTTTGTCATACAGGGCTGTAACGGAAAGGTGCCGGGCGGCGGCGTGGTCGACACCATGCACGATCACCGTATCGCCATGTCTGCTCTGATCATGGGCACCGCTTCGCAAGAACCTGTCGGCGTAGATGACATTGCCATGATCGCGACAAGCTATCCGGAGTTTTTCCAGCATATGCGAACACTGGGCGCTGATATTCGGGAAGCCTAAACACTCCTGACAGTATGGTGTCAGCAGCCTCCTGATAGCGGAAAGATCCTAAAGAAGGAGGAATGACGTGCTGACACTTTATCATGCACCGAATAGTCGCTCGACACGTGTCGTTGCGCTGGTTCACGCTATGGGCAAGCTGGACGAAATCGATATCAGAACGGTCACCATATCCCGTCAGCAGGGAAACGACCTTCCCGACGACACAAACCCGCACCCGGAGAAGAAAGTACCGCTTCTGGTACATAATGGAGAGATGATCCGCGAATCCTCCGCGATCATGCTGTATCTGACCGACCATTTCAAAAGCCCGTTAGGGCCTCAGATTGGCGAAACCGGTCGCGGGGAATATCTGAGCTGGCTGTCTTACTATAGCGGCGTCATAGAGCCGGTGATCGTCGGCAACTTCATGAACGTTCAGGGCAACCCCGTTTTCGTTTCAACCTTTCGAGGGCTGGATGAGATCCACGCATCTATCGAACGCGGATTATCACGCGGGCCGTGGATCATGGGCGATGGCTTCAGCGCAGCTGACCTACTGATATCGTCCCCTTATCTTTGGGCCCCTCACCTGCTTCCGGAAAATCCGATCATCAGGGATTGGGTAAAGCGGTGCCAGGAACATCCGAGCATGGTCTGGGCCGGGCAATACACCTAACCAATAGCTCGCTTCGAAAAAGAACGTCATATGCTGTGCGCAGGTTTGCAGTTCATTCCGTAAGCGAATATGCACACCATACTTAGCTTGTGATCTTACCGGTCACGCGGAATGCTGCAGCATTTGCAGCTTTGCAGAAGGCCTTCGTGCAGCACATGACGGATATGCCCAACCTTATCATCGCCATTGATGGCACCCTTGCCTCCGGCAAAGGCACACTCGCGCGCTTTCTCTCGAGCGAATATGAACTGCCTCATCTCGATACTGGTCTTCTTTATCGTGCGCTGGCAGCGCTCGCCCTGAAAACATCCGTCGCTCTGGATGATGAAGACGCACTGGCAGACAAGGCAGAAACGCTCAATCTCGCCGAATTTGACGAAGCCGATCTGCGAACAGCTGAGGTCGGCCAGGCGGCATCGAAAGTTGCCGCCTATCCGAAGGTTCGCAAGGCGCTCTTTGAGCTTCAGCGCGAATTCGCGTTTCAGGATGGCGGCGCCGTTCTGGACGGACGTGACATTGGCACTGTGGTTTGCCCGGAAGCCCACGTCAAAATCTGGGTTGATGCCGATATCCGTACACGTGCCGAGCGCCGGGTTGCAGAACTGAACGCCAAGGGTGATCCAATCACCGTTGATGAAATGCTCGAGCAGCTGGAAGAGCGGGACAAAAGAGACCGCACGCGCGACGTCGCGCCAATGCGCCCGGCAGACGATGCCCACTTGCTAGATACGTCACATTTGTCTATAGACGCGGCCAAGGAAGAGGCCCGACACATAGTCGACCGTGTCAGGGCTAGCCTTTCGCGTTCTTAGAACACGCCTCGGCATGCTCTGAAATCCCAAAACGCGGACCACAGGTCGACGACATCTTGAACCATGTAGACGCCGCATGGTGCGGCAATGACCGTCGGAAACAACCGGCCGGCCAACATTGAATGATTTTTGGAGTCTGAATGTCTACTGCTGAATCTCTCAACCCTACCCGCGACGATTTCGCGGCCATGTTCGATGCCAGCTTCGCTGGCAGCCAAATGCAAGAAGGACGCGTTATTCCTGCGACTGTCGTCTCAGTCGAAAACGACGCCGTCATCGTTGACGTTGGTCTGAAAACCGAAGGCCGCATCCCTCTCAAAGAATTCTACCAGGACACAACGAAGCCAGAAGTTGGCCAACTCGTTGAAGTTTACCTGGAGCGCATCGAAAACGCGCTCGGTGAAGCTGTTCTGTCGCGCGACAAAGCACGCCGCGAAGAAGCCTGGACCCGCCTCGAAAAACTCCACGCCAAAGAAGAGCCTGCAGACGGCGCCATTGTTGGCCGCGTCAAAGGTGGCTTCACGGTTGATCTGGGCGGCGTCAACGCCTTCCTCCCAGGTTCTCAGGTTGATATCCGTCCAATCCGTGACGTCGGCCCGCTGATGAACCAGGTTCAACCGTTCGCGATCCTGAAAATGGACCGTCCACGCGGCAACATCGTTGTGTCTCGTCGTGCCGTTCTCGAAGAGAGCCGCGCAGAGCAACGCGCTGAGATCGTCGGCGAACTGGCTGAAGGTGACGTTCGCGAAGGCGTCGTCAAGAACATCACCGATTACGGTGCGTTCGTTGACCTCGGCGGCATTGACGGCCTCCTCCACGTCACAGACATGTCCTGGAAGCGTATTTCGCACCCAAGCCAGGTCGTTGCTGTTGGCGAAACCGTCAAGGTTCAGATCGTCAAGATCAACCCAGACACGCAACGTATCTCTCTCGGCATGAAGCAACTCATGTCGGACCCATGGGATGGTGTTGAAGCGAAATACCCTGTTGGCGCACGCTACACAGGCCGCATCACGAACATCACTGACTACGGCGCATTCGTTGAGCTCGAAGACGGTGTTGAAGGCCTCATCCACGTTTCAGAAATGTCCTGGACGAAGAAAAACCTGCACCCAGGCAAAATCGTCTCCACATCTCAGGAAGTGGACGTCATGGTCCTCGACGTGGATTCCGAGAAGCGTCGCATCTCGCTCGGCCTCAAGCAGTGCCTCGACAACCCTTGGGAAGCGTTCATCGCTGAAAACCCAACTGGCAGCGAGATCGAAGGCGAAGTTCGCGGCATCACCGAATTCGGTATGTTCGTTGGCCTCGGCCCGGAACTCGACGGCATGGTTCACATCAACGACATCGACTGGAACCGTCCAGGCGAAGAAGCAATCGAAGACTATAACAAGGGCGACACCGTCAAAGTTAAGGTCCTCGAAGTGGACGTCGACAAAGAACGTATCTCTCTCGGCATCAAGCAGCTTGGCGACGACCCGATGACGGGTAGCGACATCCGCAAAGGCTCTACAGTTACCTGTACGGTTACGGAAGTTGCTTCTGGCGGTATCGAAGTCGAATTCGGTGACGGCCTCAAATCCTTCATCCGTCGTTCTGACCTTTCCCGCGATCGTTCCGAGCAACGCCCAGAGCGTTTCGCCGTTGGCGACTCGCTGGACGCAAAAGTCACAAACTTCGACCGCGCAAGCCGTCGTGTGTCTCTGTCCATCAAGGCGCTCGAAATCGAGGAAGAAAAAGAAGCAGTCGCACAGTACGGCTCAGCTGACTCCGGCGCGTCTCTCGGCGACATCCTCGGCGCAGCTCTGAAGCAAGGCGACGAGTAAACGCACATAGTCTTCTCAACGTGTGATCGATTTCGATCATTCTGAAGAAAAGTACCTTCTGTTCGCGGCAAAGTCCTTTGGCTTTGCCGCGAAATCGTTTATGGTCTCAGATATGCTGAGATCAGAACTCGTTCAGAAACTTGCAGACGAAAACACGCACCTGCGTCCTCATGACCTGGAGCGCGTGGTCGATGTCATTCTGGATGAGATCGCAACAGCACTCGAAAGCGGCAATCGCGTCGAACTGCGGGGCTTTGGCGCCTTTTCTGTTCGCAAACGTGATGCGCGCGTGGGTCGCAATCCGCGGACAGGTGAGTCTGTCGAGGTTGAAGAAAAATATGTCCCGTTCTTCAAAGCCGGCAAGGAATTGCGCGCGCGCCTGAACGACGGCATCGACCCGGAAGACCGGTAAATTCGGCAAAACCCTACATAATCGATGAGATTAGCGCCCGGTTCCCGCGGCAAATCATAAAGATTTTCAATGCTGCGAACTTAGCGAATTAGGAAACCTGTGCCCGAATTGCGCATTTTATCGGCATGGATAAGAACTATCATAGCTTTGACGATCAGCCGTGTCTGGAGACCAACACCTGTCTTGGTGCCAAGCTTTTAAGGCTTGCGCCCATTAACAACAGACAGGAAGCCCTTCTGGCGCGCCTGGAAGAAAACGTGACATCTGTACCGGCTGGCACCCTCCTCCTCAATGAGGGCGAGCCTGTGCGCGATCTGATCATCCTGAATGAAGGCTGGGTCAGCTGTCGCAAGCAATTGCCAGACGGGCGCATGAGCATCTCCCAGATCCTTCACCCAGGAGACATCGTAGGCTTTGAAAATCTTGCCTTCAAACAGGTCAAAAATAACTGCCTTGCGGAAAGCAATCTCAAGGTCTGCCGTTTTCCGCGCGAACACCTGAATAACGTGTTCAATGAAAGCCCGCGTATTTCGGCACTCATGATGGCACTCGGCGCGATTGAACAGGCGATCATCTCTGATCGGGTCATGATCAGTCGCCGCAATGACGGCGAAGCGCGCCTGGCGCTCTTCCTGCTGCAGACGCTTGCACGCCTGCGCCTGATGAATGATCAGATCTATGATCAGTTTCACTGCCCGCTGCGCCAGCAGCAGATTGGTGATGCAACTGGCCTAACGAGTGTTCATGTCAGCCGTACGCTTGGTCGACTGGAAGACCGTGGATTGCTCGCACGCCGTGGTCAGTTCATCCGCATTCTGGATGAGAAAAAGCTTGCTGAACTCGTCGATTTCAACGACCGATACCAGCAGCTCGATTTCAGCTGGCTGCCTGAAGATTGAATGCTTTCAACGCTTTAGTGCTTGTAACTGCATTAATACTGAGGAAAAAACATAAGTTTTAATCTCAGTTAATTACGGGCGGATGTTTTAACGATACTTTGGCGACAGACCTTCAGGCGTCTAAGTCCTGAACATTCTTCCTATACTGGGGAGAGTGTCCAACGCCCGCGAGTTCGTATCTCTATGTCGAATCAATTGAAGGGCAATGTCCTGATTGTTGAGGACAACCTAGTCATTGCGCTTGATGCTCAGGAAATGCTTCTTGAGCTTGGCGCACAAAGTGTTCACCTTGCCAGTTCGAATGCCGAAGCGCTCGAAATTCTCGATCGCCACGGTATTCAATACGCCATGCTGGATATCCGTCTGGGGGATGGCACCAGCGAAGACATTGCTGCACGTCTCACAGACCAGCATATTCCGTTTCTTTTCGCATCCGGTTTTGAAACTCTGAGCAAACTCAGAGACCGCTACCCAAGTGCCGAAGCGATTGAAAAGCCTTTTACCCGCGACGCACTCGAAGGCGCATTGCTGCGGCTTTTTCCAGATGCCAATGATGTAAAAGCCTGAGCGGTGATGCGGCCCTAAACGTGGGCCGCAATCACTTCGTTCACGTCAGCCTCTTTTGCCGTATCCAGTGAAATCACCTGATTGAAAGAGCTCCAATGGCCCATATCCTGAGCGGCCTTGGAGTCTTCGATCACCAGGTATTTCGGCACATTCGTTGATCCGAACAGCTCGCTTTGTTTCAGAGCATCGCTCGCCGAGACGTCGTTCGTATGCTGCGAAATGAAGATCGAGGAATAGGCTTTCTCACGCAGATAGGAATCCAGCTTGGAGCCGCGATGATGCAGCACAAAGGGAACGCCGAGTTTCTTCAGTGCATTCTCGATTGCATCCAGCTCCAGCCATTCCTGCGCCACGATCAGAGCGGGCTTCACCCTGCGTTCCTGTTCAGGGCGGGACATGAACGAGTTATAGAGCTTCAGCATCTGCTCTTCTTTCTCGATCGTCATGCGCTCCACTTCACGCAGGCGCGCTTCAATCGTCGCCAGCAGAAACTCGAAATCAATCGGCTTCGTCACATAATCATCCACGCCAAGCTTCTTGCCCTGAATGATGTGGCGCCGGTCAGCCAACGCGCTGAGAAAAACGATCGGCGTTGATCGAAACGCTTTCATGTTGCGCAGGTTTTCGAGCATGCCATAGCCGTCCAGCTCCGGCATGGTGATGTCTGAAAGAACGAGCTGCGGCTTGAAGCGCTGGATCATCTCCAGCCCTTCCCGGCCGTTCGCCGCGGTATCGACCTCATAGCCTTCGTCTTCCAGCTCTTCGACAATCAGTTCGCGGATCTCAAGTTCGTCTTCAATAACAGCAATACGAGCAGACATCATCGTCTCCTAGTTTTCTTTATTCTGTTCTGGGAGTGGTCGGATCAAGGCCGGGCCAGACGTTTCGGAAAGCGTCTCTATGGGCAGATGGATTTCAAATTCCACCCGATCATTGTCCATATCGACATCGAGTTCCCCCCCGTATTGCTCAATGAGCAAACGGATAATCTTCAGCTCTGTCCCCTGGCAGAGCATGTTCAGGCGCGCCTTGTCCTCTTCTGCGAGGACATTGGAGAGTTCACTCACATCGACAAGCGACCTCGCCTCAAAGACGGCCTTCAGCGACAGCGAAACGTCATGACCATCCGACCAGGTGAGAAAGTCCAGTCGGCCGTGGTTCTTGACGATATCCGCGCCGATCGTGAACAGCTTGTCGAGCACCAGTTCCACAAGGCGCCGGTCAGTGACCTGCAGCGGCTCGCTTTCCTCCGACCAGGACACGAAGTTCAGATGCGGATTGGCATCCTTATACTCTTCAATCAGCTTCGCCGTGACTTCGCTGAGTTCAGACGTAGCCGGCGGGCGGTCCTGCACACAGGAGGCCAGCTCGGACATTTCAATCGAGCGCTCAACAATCCCGACCATCTTTTCAACCGTCGCACGGATCGTGTGCACGCGTTCGCGGACTTCATCCGGTGACATGGTTTCCGCGCGGCGTGCCAGGCGACGGGCTGTGCCGTCAATCACGGTCAAAGGCGTTCGGAAGGAATGACGCGTATCGAAGGACAAACGGTCACGAAGAAACTTCAGCTCTTCGGCGGCCGTATGCGCAGCGTCCAGAATTGGTATGACGCTCTCTTTGGTTTCCGGTTTGGTATTCATCTTTCCCTCACGCCACATCTTCGTTCGTTTCGAAGGTGCGGTGGGTGTCCGGCGCTGTATCTCCCGGCGCTGTGTCCAATGGGGACTTCAGCGGCAATTTAAGCGTCAGTTCGGTCCATTCACCTTCAACACTATCGATTTCGACATCCCCATAGTGCATCTCAACCAGGCTTTTCACGAGGTTCAGACCAATGCCTGTCCCCGGAATACCCGTTGATGTCGAAGCCCGGAAAAAGCGTTGGAAGATTTTTGATATTTCTTCCTTCGGAATGCCAATCCCGGTGTCTCTGACTTTCAGAGTAGCATACTGATCTTCAACAAACCCTTTCACGGACACATATTTGCGTTTGCCGGAATATTTCACGGCATTCGAAATGATGTTCGTGACCACATTGTCCAGCAGCTTGGCGTCGCCGAACATGTTGGTTGGAAGCTCATCAATATCGACATCAATCGTGTACGTTGTCGCCACTTCCTTCTGGCGCGTACAAACCTCATTCACCAGATCCTTCAGGCTGAATGGCTCTGGTGACAGACGGATACGTCCTGACGACAGACGCGTCGCATCCAGCGTCCGCTCAACCAGCATGGTCATACGTTTGACCGTCGCCCGGATCGTGCCAACGCGTTCTCGAATTTCGTCTGGCGCAAGGCGGTCAGCGCGCTTCTCAATCCGGCGTGCAGCCCCATCGATAATGGTCAATGGTGTTCGGAACTCATGGCTTGCCATAGACACAAACTCAGCCTGCATCCGGTTCAGCTCACGCTCGGACGCCAGAGCTTTCTCCAGCTCCAGAGACTGGTTCATAATCGTCTGGGTACGCTCTTCAACGCGAGCGGCCAGTTCATCGCGGCTCGCAATCAGCTCAAGTTCGAGGTTTTTGCGCTCGGTGATGTTGCGATGGACAATCACACAGCCCGCATAGGTACCATCTGATTCAAAGATCGGCGTGTGGATCGCGTCCACCCAATATGGGTCGCCGGACTTCGGATAGATCAGCAGCTCTTCATTGACCGGCACATGGCTCGTGACCGCGCGCACAGAACGATCCAGCTTTTCGCGGTTTGTATCAGGGCCTGACAGAATGATATTGAGCGGCACATCGCACATCTCAGCCAGCGAATAACCCGTCATCTTCTCCATGGATGGGTTCACCCATGCCACAGAGTAATTCGTATCGAGGATCGCCATGCCATCCGAAGCGTGACGCGCAATCAGGGCCAGGCGGTCTGATTCGGCGCGTGCAGATGCCAGTCGCTGGCGGATGGCACGATCTTCGGTAACATCTTCAATGACATGAACAAACTGACGCACCCGGCGATCTGTAAACACAGGAGACACAGCGCCGCTGAGCCAGAAATCCTGACCGTTCTTGCGCATAGCGAGGATTTCGTAATCGGCTGTGCGGTTGTCACGCAGGTTTTCTGAGACGCTCCGGATGACATCTTCATCCGCATCCGGGTGATTGATAACGTCTTCGAGGCGCACGCCTTCAAGCTCATGTGGTGCAAACCCACTCATCTGAGAGAAGGCGTCATTGCACCAGGTGACCCGGCCACGCCAGTCGGTCAGCACGATGCCCTTGGTCGTGTGCTCAGCGCAAAGCGCGAGCTTGTAGACACGCGCCTTTTCCGCCTCCAACTCATCGAGCGCGCCAACGGTGGAACGCTGCGCAGGCAGGAACACACCAAACACCATGAAGCCGAAGATGAAGATGCCACCGACCAGGGACATGTCGCGGACCAGCAACTGCAGGTCATTTGTCTCTTTGGCGTGTACCAGAACACGGCGCGATAATTCGCTTAAACGGCTTCCGAAAAGCAGCTCTTCAACCTTGGTAAAATCCGAGATCTGAGACTGAAGGCCAAAGCTCGACTTCAGAAACTGGTAGAAGTGATCCATTTCTTCCGCCAGCGAAATGCCGGAATCCTCGCCATTATGCGTAGCAAAGTTCGAATAGTAGAATTCGCGCACGCCATCGGCTGTTGAAGGACTTGCGATCAGTTCTTCAACGCGTGTCTTGTTCTCATAGAAGCTCTGGATTTGCTCGAAGACGGTCGAAGGCACCTTCCAGCTCGACATCTCTGTCAGATCGCGCGCCTGATACTCCTGCGCCTGCACAAACAGTTCTGAGCGTTGCGCGTTGAGGGTTTCGGTCAGCCGTGCCAGTTCAAAATACGTCGTTGATCGGCGGGTCGAGTAGTCGGTCGCCTGAAACACAGAGATCGACAACAGCGCCGTCAGAAAAGCGGCCACGGCATATCGGCGCCAGTGCTGACGAGGGTCGGAGCCCGTAACAAAGGTCAGGCTGACGGCAATCACCGTTGAAATGGCGAGAAAACACTGCAGTCGGCGCGCATCCAGACCAACATCGGACAGCATTTCGTACTGCGTGACATCAAACTGAATGCCATGTACCAGGCTGAGCTGAATGGCCGGAAAGGCCAGTCCGACAAGCGGAATACCGAGCAGCGTCAGGCGGCTTTGGTTCTTGTAAATCAGGCGCGAATGAAAAATGGCATAGAAGGCGCAAATCGGCAGAACGGTCGCCAACAGAAAGGTCATGTCGATCGTCGTCGGCTTGACCGGATAGGCCATCATCAACGTCAGCACGCCTTGCACCGTACAAACCGAAACGACCCATGCACCCGCCGCAGCGCGGATGATCCGATCGCGCTTCACATTGGACATCCACAAGGTCACAAGCGCCCCGGCAGACGCCGTCAGCAACAAAATGACCAGCTCACCTGCCGTGATGTGAATTTCGCGCGGATTGGCGGTGAACAGTAGGACGAGCAGAACATGCCCGAAAAACTGCTGCGCAATCAGCATGCTCAGAATGCTGCGATCACTGTAAGAGGTCGATTGGCCCCGCCCCGCAAAATTTCGGAACCGGATGACAACGAACCCCAGAATTGCCAGTCCCGCAATAAACATTGCGGCATTTGCCAATTCATACCCGGAAAGAGGAATTCCCAACATTACCCACCTGACGTATTTTGTCAGAGGGAACCACAAACAGTTTAAAAAACCGCTCCGGTGGTTGTTGGAAGTTTAAAAAACACCCGCAAGATAGTCTTAATAACCAAACATGGTTAGTCGATTCATGCGGCGGTGCTGGTCACCTGATTGCCCAGAATCATGCGGATTTCCTGCTCATCTTCAGCAGATCGCAATTCATCGCGCAGCTCTGACTGACGCATGACACGCGCGACTTTCGCAAGCGCGCGCAAATGATCTGCGCCAGCACCATCCGGTGCCAGAAGCATGAAGACAAGGTCGCAAGGCTGTTCGTCAACCGAATCAAAATTAACCGGCGTCAGAAGGCGTGCAAAGCCGCCAATCGGCTGTGTCACACCTTCCAGTCGGGCGTGCGGCAGCACAACACCATGGCCCACGGCCGTGGAGCCGAGCTGCTCGCGCTCCAGTATGGCGCTTAGAATTTCACGTTCAGGAACATGCGTCACAGCGGCCATGGCTGCCGACATGCGTGTAAACACCTGTTTGGCGCTGGTGCACGTCAAAGCCGGAAGAACCGGGCCTCCGTTCAGAAGATCTGAAAGGTCTTTCGCCATACTAAGTCCAATTTCGCTTGGTCGCTCCGGACGTCACTTAAGACGCGTTACCGGGATCGACCCACCCAATGTGTCCATCACTGCGCCGGTAGACCATATTCAGTCCGCCATGAACAGCGTTTCGAAACATAAGTGCCGGAACATCCATCAGTTCCAGCTGCATGACCGCCATAGAAGCAGTCATTGTGTTCACTTTGGTCTGCTTTTCAGCAATGACCGCCGGAGCTTCGACCGTATCGTAATCGACTTCGTCATCTTCACCGGCCTCTTCTTCGACCGGCGCCAGAACAGAGTATGCCGCCATTTCGGCAGGAATAGGGCTCTTGTCTGAGCGGTGGTGATCTTTCAGTCGACGTTTATACCGTCGAACCCGCTTTTCGAGCTTGTCCAGTGCAAGTTCGAACGCCGCATATGGATCATCCGCTTCCGCGCTGCTCTGAAGCGAAATTCCAGATGGCAGAGCCACCTGACATTCGGCTTCATAGAGATGCCCATCCTTGGCCATGCTGACATTGCCTTCGGTGGCGCGGTCGAAATATTTCGTCACCGCATCCTCAAGCCCGTTTTCAATGCGCGTACGCAGGGCATCACCGAGATCGATATTTTTACCGGCAATTTGAATATGCATGTCGGGTCCTTTTCTCTTGTCATTTATCCCCTCGCACCATGAGTGTGCATCACAGAATGAGGGTCTGACAAGAATAAGGGCGGGCACTTGGACCAACTCTTCTGGGGAGTCAAGTCACGCAACCCTGAGGTTCAGACATAAGCTCCCCCTACCCCGGGGCTTGCGGCCCCAAAAGCATGTTCGAAAGTTTTCATTTTTTCTGGCGGACCGCTGTCGAGAAGGACCTCAAACGCAGAAAAACCAGAAAATCAGGCCGATTGGCGCATCGCCCGGCGTCTCTGAACAGAGGACGGAATCCTCAAGGATTCCCGATACTTGGCGACAGTGCGTCGTGCGATATCGATCCCAAAGCCTCGCAACTCATCTACAAGTTGGTCATCTGACAGCACCGTATCGAGTGTTTCGGTATCAATCAGAGCCTTGATCCTGTGACGAACAGCCTCAGCCGAATGCGACTCTCCGCCGCCCGTCGAGGCAATCGCTGCCGAAAAGAAATATTTCAGTTCAAACAAACCGCGCGGTGAAGACAGATATTTGTTTGATGTCACCCGTGACACGGTGGACTCATGCATGCCAATCGCATCTGCGACCGTTTTCAGGTTCAGCGGACGCAAATGCGCGACACCGTGGACAAAGAAGGCATCCTGCTGGCGCACAACTTCCTGCGCGACCTTCAGAATGGTGCGTGCGCGCTGGTCCAGGCTCTTTATGAGCCAGTTGGCATTGGCCGCACATTCCTCGATAAATTCCTTTTCAGCGTCGCGTTTCGCATGCGCCGAGACTTCCGCATAATATGTGCGGTCCATCAGAATACGTGGCAGCGTATCGCTGTTCAGTTCCACCCCGAACGCGCCATGCGGCAATTCACGGACAAACACATCCGGCACAACGGTTTGCGCAGCATCGCCGGCAAAGGCAGCGCCTGGGCGCGGTGTAAGCGCCTTGATCTCGGCAATCATGTCGAGCACGTCAGCGCGGTCCACACCGCACTTTTGAGACAACGCTGACAAATCATGTTTCGCAACCAGTGCGAGGTTCTCGAGCAGCGCTTGCATGGCCGGATCAAAGCGATCCATTTCCTTCAGCTGCAGCGCCAGACATTCCTCCAGAGACCGCGCCATCACACCGGTTGGCTCAAAGGACTGACAGGCCAGAAGCACACGCTCCACCTGTTCCAGCTCGACACCGAGCTGTTCAGCCGACTGGTCGAGGTCAACACGCAGATAACCGCTGTCGTCGACATCTTCGATGAGCTGAGAGGCAATCAGTCGATCCGCCACCGTCCAGGATGACAGGTTCAGCTGATCTTTCAGGTGTTCCTTGAGGCTCTTTTCGGTGGTGAGCACGGATTCAAAATCAAAATCCTCACCGCCGCCACTCGATGGGCTCGCGCCTGCACCGGATGACGCGCTCGCGGCGCCATGCGCTGTGACGGCCTCATCAGAAGGGCCATCTGATTCATACGCGTCTTCATGGGGGGCATCGAGATTGTCCTGCGCTTCACTCAGCCGCGCACCATCATCGAGATTGAGATCTTCGGAACTTGATTCGGAGGCGCTTTCAGGCGAATCGCCGCTCTGCTCACCATCATCGCGCTGCAGAAGCGGATTCTTTTCGAGCTCCTGCTCGATATATTCGGCCAGCTCGATATTCGAGAGCTGCAGCAGTTTGATCGCCTGCTGCAGTTGAGGTGTCATGACAAGGGATTGCCCCTGTCGAAGTTCTATTCGCTGTGAAAACGCCACCGCGAGCCTCCTAGGCCGCGAACCTTTCACCCAGATAGACCCGGCGCACTTCTTCGTTTGTCAGAATGTCCTGAGGTGAGCCTTCGAAAAGAACACGTCCATCATAGATAATGGAGGCTCGATCAACGATTTCCAGTGTCTCACGGACCTGGTGGTCGGTAATCAGCACGCCGATGCCGCGTTCTTTCAGATAACGCACCAGATCAGAAATATCCGAAATGGCCAGAGGGTCGATCCCGGTGAACGGTTCGTCCAACAACATGAAACTCGGCCGGGATGCAAGCGCGCGTGCAATTTCGACCCGGCGGCGTTCACCACCGGAAAGCGACATCGCAGACTGCGATCGGATATGGGTAATGTTCAGCTCTTCCAGAAGCCCTTCCACCACCTGCTTGCGGGCGGCTTTGCTCTTCTCTGTCAGCTCAACAACGCTCATCACGTTTTCTTCGACGGTCATACCGCGAAAAATAGACGTCTCCTGTGGGAGATAGCCGACACCCAGACGTGCTCGCTGATACATTGGCAGGCCGGTTACGTCCTCACCATCGATCTCGATACGTCCTTCATCAGCTGCGATGAGTCCCATCATCATATAGAAACAGGTGGTCTTACCTGCACCATTAGGGCCGAGCAGGCCAACAACTTCCCCACGTCGCAGAGAAAGCGAGACATCATGAACCACGCGTCGTTTCTTGAACGACTTGGCGAGGTTTGATGCTGTCAGACCGGAAAGGTCATCGCTCACGCGTCTACTCCATCATTGTGGGGGCTTGTTATCAGCCTACGGCCCGATTTTTGCAGAGACCCCCTAAAATACTGTTGAAGCCGCGAAAAAAATGCGACTTCGCGCAATTCTCTTATTCTTCGCCGTCGGCTTCCTCGGTCACGAGTACCGTGCGAACGCGCTCACCCTTTTTCTTGGAGTTTGCGCTGACGGTTGATTTTCCGCTTCCAACCTCAATCACCAGGCGGTCGCCGACAATGACGTTCTCGCCACGTGTCACAATAACATCGCCGGTCAGGACAATGGTGTCATTCTGATAGTTATAGACGCCGCGATTGCCTTTGGCCTGCTCATTCGGCGTCATGTAGAAGACAGAACCTTCCGCCACGAGCTGCTTCACGGCACCGACGCCACTTCCGATACCGGAATTGGCCTGACCTTCTGCCGGCTGCTTTTCTTCGAACAGGATGGTCAGCTTGTCCGTGCGGATCCGTGCATCGCCCTGAATGGCGTCGACATTGCCCATGTAGATGGCCTTGCTCTGCTTATCCAGAAACTCGAGCGTGTCCGCTTCGATCTGGATCGGGCCGCTCTGGCCACTCAGCTGAGCTGACGCACCGAAGGTCAGCGCTGACGCCAATACGGATACTGATACAAGTGCTTTCCACATGTTACTCTCCTGTGTCCGGTTCCGAAGGCTCTAGCTCGGTCCAGACATTTCCCTTGAAGATGACGCGATCGCCGCCATCCAGAATTTCATAACTATCGGCCCTGATTTTGCCGATAGGTCCCTCACCCGTCAGGGGTTGCACACCGACCACACGGTTTTCCTGCACGAACAGACGTGCATGAGTCGTGCTGAAACGCATCCCGCTGGAATCCGTCATGATCACATCGTCAAAGAGTTCAAGCTGCTGCGTCGCCTGATCGAACTCACCGCGAGGCGCACTGACTGTGCCTGTAATGCTTTCATCCAGAGACGGTGAAACGAGTTCCACAATCGCCGGGTTTGCACCATTACGCTTAGCCGAGCTGGCCGTGATCACATAAGGCTGACCGGTTGCATCACGCCCGGAAAACCGCGGGTTCTGCATGGTCACCATATTGTCGCCAGCATCGATGGTGCTCGCCGTTTCACCGCTGATCACGCTATAGGCCAGGCTGCCGATCATCACACCTGCAGAGATCGCTGCGATCGTCGTAAACAACATGCGCAGAAAGCGCACCAGATCAGACCGCTTGCGTGCCTGCTCAAGAGAAAGTCGGCGCTTTGGCGCCCAGAAATCTTCTTGTGTTGCGGCAATTGCAGACATGGCAGACGATGACTTTCCTGGGATTTTCCCGGTTCCTGATATGAACTAGCCGAAGCTGTGCGGCGAAACTAGGGCATTCTTTGGGCGTTGGCCACGAAGCCCCGGCATTTGCGCGCCGTTTGTGCAGTTCGAAAACGCTCTGACGGACCTTTGTCGATCAGGCGTGCGCGAAAATATCGACCTCATCCCAGCCAGCGAGGTCCAGATCTGCGCGTGTCGGCAGAAAGTCAAAACAGGCGCGCGCAAGCTCAATCCGGTCTTCCCGCACCAGCATACGCGTCAGCTCATCACGGATCTTGTGAAGATGCAGCACGTCCGAAGCGGCATAAGCGAGCTGGGCATCCGTTAAGGTTTCAGCGCCCCAGTCAGAGCTTTGCTGCGCCTTCGACATATCAACGCCGGCGAGTTCGCGAGACACGTCCTTCAGACCATGGCGATCAGTATAGGTGCGGACCAGTTTGGAAGCGATCTTCGTGCAGAAAACCGGGCGGCATGTGACACCCAGATACTTTTTGATCATCGCCACATCGAAGCGCGCAAAGTGGAAAATCTTTTCAATGGAGCTGTCCGCGAACAACGCCTTCAGGTTCGGACAATCATAGGAAGACCGGTCCATCTGAACGACATGGGCTGTGCCATCGCCTGCAGAAAGCTGAACCACACAGAGCTTGTCACGCACAAGCGAAAGACCAAGGGTTTCCGTATCTACGGCCACCGCATCAGGCCAGCTGAGCCCATCTGGAAGGTCGCCTTTATGCAGTGTGATCGAAGTCATGCCGTTTTGCCTCTGTACGTGGATGGATGGTCTCTTCCAGCCTCCGCCGACAGTGTCAAGTTTCCAGCCATGATATCAGGTTGCACGCGCCTGCCGCAGACGGATCTTCCACCTTCCGGCAGCACGAACATGGTTATCAGAAACCTCGCAATTGTTCTGAACGAATTCACGTCCGGTTACGCTCCTGCGGCTATCCTCAGTTGATAGAAAGAAAGATAAGGGATGAGCGTAGCAAAACACATAACCACCAATGCGGCTGGTGCTGTCCGGCTCGTTTCGCTTCGCCTCACGGCCAGCGAGCGAAGCCTTGTTGAAAGCTCGAAATCAATCTCTGTCTTCATTCAGCGCTTTCTGGAAAAGGCTGTTCAACCTCCCTTCCGCTTCAAACAAATCTCAGAGCTTTCCTTCGCCATCAGCGCACCATGCGATGATGACATGTTCAGCGATTACGCCATCACGCTACACGAACGCCTCAAAGAGTTTCTGTTTGGCTCGGAACGATCAGAGGAAGCCGATGTGCTGGTCTTCGCGGGTAATGATGTGGACGTCGCGAAATTCCTGTCAGAAACAGAAGAAGAAGCGTCTGCAAGATCTGAAGCCTTTGTGAAGCGTGTTCAGGACGCAAAGGCTGAAAGCGGTTCAATCGTTGTTAATCCCGCTTTCAAGCCGATGACAGGCAAGCGTCCGCTCTTGTTTCGCGGCATTCTCGAGTGCAAACACAATGTGCTGCTGGCTTATGCCATCACGCCCAGTAGCTCAGATCGCTATGAAAGCGGTGACTTCGTGCATGGGGACGTCAGCCTCGCCCAATACCTGCAGTTCCGAGGTGCGGAAAGCATCCGGTTCTCAATGCGGGTTTTCGACAAGGCCAGCTATCTGCTGCAGACCTCAAGAGAAGAAGGCCAGAAGGTCTTTTTCAACTGCCCGCTCTCATACCGCTCCGTCCTGTCGATTCAGGACAAGCACCAGTTCTTCGAGAATATGAACCAGCATCCGGACTGGGTGCGTGATCACATGTTTCTGACCGTTTACGCAGCACCGCCGTCGGCCAGTTCTTCCGTGATCCAGCGCTTCTGCAGCCAGTTTTCACCTTATTTCCGTTTCCTCGACTGGCACGTCACACATTCGGATTTTGCCCCAAACCAGTTCATGGCCGGTCATCTCCACTCCGTATCGCTCGACCTGGATAATGTCCGCAGCCATCGCGATCAGGAGCTCAGACATTTTCTCGAGAAGGTCGCCAGCCTTCGAAAGCTGAAAATTCGGGCTGGTGTGTATGGCGTCGAAACCGTTGAAGAGTTACGCCAGTGCGCTCAGGCCGGTGTCACCTATGCATCAGGCAACGCAATTACAGGCGCACTGACCAGCTTTTCACCTGTGCGCACGGTCAGTCCGGGCGAACTGCCGATTCTTCAGGACGCAGAGCATTTCGAGGGAACCTACGGTTCAGTGAAACGTTTGGTGAACGCTTAAGGCAATACGATCAGGATATTTCACACTGACGCCTCCAGTCTCCGGATGCGTCCAACCTTGATGGATGACAGACAGTATGACGGTCTCGCGCCAGATCGGCACTGCAAAAACCGGAGCCATCAGATTGGTCAGTCTTCGGCTGACCTCCGACCAGGAACAACTGATGGATGGCTCGAAAATGTTTTCGCGCTTCGTCGAACAGTTTCTTGAGACCGAGGTCCAGCGTCCATACCGGTTCAAACAATTGAGCGGCACCAGCTTCATGATCAATGGCCCGGGGGCGCCGTCTGACTTCGAAGATTACGTCCTGACGCTCCATGACAGCCTCAAAGCATTCCTCTTCGGCTCGGAAGACAAAGAAACCACGAATGATTTCCTGACCTTCGCAGGTACCGAAGAAGAGGTCGCCACCTTTGCGACCGAGCCGGAAGAAAAAGCGCGCAAGCGTTCGGAATCCTTCATGTCGTCCGTTCGCATGCGACAGATCGAAAATGACCGGGTGGCGAATGACGACCCCGAAGAGGAAAAGCCGCTGACCATGTCGGGAACGCGCTATCGCGGCTTCTTTCACTGTCAGAAAAAAGCCCTGCTCGGGTTCCGGATCACACCCGCTCATGATGATGCCAACCAGACGATTGGCTTTCAGGACGTTGATCGAAACATCAGCCAGACCATTCGCGCTGCTGGCGACAATGCGATCGATTTCTGTATCGATGTGCTGGAGAAATCCTCTGCTGACCTGCAGTCCGACGCAGCCAGATCCTCGGCCATCGTTTTCAACTGCCCCTTTCCATATGGCAGCCTTTCATCATCGGCAGACAAGAGCCGGTTTCTCGCATGCCTGGCCCGCCAGCCGGAATGGGTCCGAAACCGCATCATTCTCACCGTAGAGGGCACACCGCCAAGCACGAACTCGTCCATGCTGATCCGCTATAAGACGGAGTTCTCACCGCTCATTCGCAATCTGGGCTGGATGCTCGGTGGCAACGATCTGGCACCCGCCGAGTTTATCGGCAGCCAGCTCCACGCCGTTGGCCTCGATCTCGATCAGGTCACCACGTCTCGCGAAACAGCACTCCGCAGTTTCTGCAAGCATGTGCCTGCCCTGAAGGAGCTTCGAATTGCCCAGGCCGTGCGTGGCCTGAGGTCTCTGGAAGAGCTCAATATTTGCATCGATCATGGTATCGTCTACGCGTCGGGCGATGCGATCACATCGGCCCTACGTCAGTTTGTGCCAGCGCAACTGGTCAAACCGGAACGCTTGCCGCTGAATGACCAACACCTTTTCAATAACGCCTCGTCCCCGGCATAATCAAACCATGCCATTTGCGCGAAGCGCGGGACCAATCAAAAATCCGGAAGAGAGACACAGATGCCAATCGTGCCATCGCTCAAAAAAGCCCTGATCGGCCTGTCATTTCCCATCTGCCTGCTTGTCAGCGCCTGCGGCGGTGGGTCAGACGAAGTCGGTGAATTCAAGAATGACTGGCTGGGTAACGAGATCAAGATCGAGGCGCTGCACGATCCCCGCGTGCCCGGCATTGTCTGCCACTTCACCCATTTTGACCGCGGCTTCTGGGATCGGCTTGGAAAAGGCAACTGGTTCGAAGATCCATCCAATGCCTCCATCGATTGCCAGCGCAGCGGAGACTTCATTGATCTTTCCCGCGCCAGAAAATCCAAATCCGGCGAGAAGGTTTTCGATCAGAAACAAAGCCTCTTCTTCAAGCATGTGTCCGTGCGCCGGATCATCGATCTTGAAAACCGCGCCGTGCTCTATGTCGTGTATTCGAACAAGCCGGTGGATGGTTCTGCCAAGATGAGCCTGTCGACCGTCCCGCTCACGGCGGAAGAAGTCGCGCCCTTCACCGAGCGCTGAAAAAACAACCCGGACAGCTTTTCAGAGCTGTCCGGGTCGCTTGAAGTGACCATGCAGCAGATCCATCGGGCTCTCTATGGAGCCTCTGTGTCTGGCCTGCCTTGCACGTTTTGCCTTCGTGGGTGGTCTGGTCTTCCACAGCCTTTTTCTCACAGAAAGCCTTAACAGGAGCCGAACAGAAATTTACGATTCTTGGGCGATTTGGGAAAAACTGACCAAAAAGCGAAGTTATCCACACCCCGAAATTTCAGTATTTTCTGAACTCAGCCCTGAAGCTGGATCGCAGCCAGACGTGCATACACCCCGCCCTTGTTGATCAGCTCGTCATGCTTGCCGGTTTCGACCACACGGCCGTCTTCCAGAACAACAATGCAATCAGCATTGCGCACGGTCGAAAGCCTGTGCGCAATGACCAGAGTGGTTCGGTTCCGGGTGTATTGCTCCAGAGCCGCCTGAACTTTCGCTTCGCTTTCCGCATCCAGCGCGGATGTGGCCTCGTCCAGCAGCAGGAGTTTGGTATCGCGGAGAATGGCGCGCGCTAGAGCAATCCGCTGTCTCTGACCACCAGACAGGTTTCGTCCCATCTCACCAACCGGCGCGTCATAGCCACCTGGCAGGGCGGTGATGAAGTCATGCGCATTGGCAAGCTTCGCTGCGGTTTCGATCTCCTCCTGCGTGGCATTCAACTTCGCCAGAGCGATATTCGCAGCGATCGTGTCATCAAAAAGCGCCGAATCCTGCGCGACCAGAGCCATGCGCTTGCGAAGCTCACTTCCCTTCGGCGCGCGGATATCAAGTCCGTCGAAACGGATCTCTCCATAGGTCGGATCATAGAGCCGCATAAGCAGATTGAAGATAGTCGATTTCCCCGCCCCGCTCGGCCCGACCAGCGCAACCGTATCACCGGCAGCGACCTCAAAACTCAGCCCCTTCAGGGCAGCCGTTCCATCCGGATAATTGAAATGGACATTATCGAAAACGACCTCGCCACGCGGCAAAGGCATGGGAACAGGGTCGTCCGGGTCCTTCACCGAGGGTTCGGACTTCAGGACATCAAAGACGCGGTCTGCCGCTGCACCACCTTCTTGCGCAACCGCATTGAGCGTACCAAGTGCGCGCAGCTCAGGCGCCGCAAGGCCAATCAGGCCGAGAAAGCCAAGAAAGTCGCCGAGCGTCGTTGCCCCCTCAGCAATCCGCCAGGTCGAGATCGCCAGAACACTGGCAATCGCCACACCGCCGGTCACTTCCAGAATGGGGTCAACAGCGGCCTTATCAGCCAGAATTTTCAGATAGAGCCGCGCACGCTGATAGAATTTTTCGTGCATGCGTGCCGTTTGATAGGACTCCAGCCCATAGGCCTTCACCACTCGCCCGGACTGAAACCCTTCAGACAGGAGCGATGTCACTTCCCCGACCTGCTTCTGCGCGGTCTTCGCGCGCTTGCGGACCCGATTGCCGAGCGCGATCACAGGCCCAAACGCAATCGGATAGGCAATGATCAGGATCAGCGCCAATTGCCAGTCGAGGATCAGCATGGAGGCGAAGGCTCCAATGACCGTCACAATGCCTTTTGTCAGATTGTTGGCCATGCGAAGACCGGCTTCGCGCATCGCATTCACATCATTGATGAAGCGGGACACATAATCGCCGGATGCAGCTGCATTCAGCCGCGCGAAGTCACCATGCGTCAGCGCATCGAACTGCGCGTCCTGCACATCGACCAGCCCGCGCTGAACGCCGGTATTGTTGGCAAGTGTCATGGAATACATGGAGCCGGCGCGAATGACGGACACCACCACAATGGCGAAGGTCAACGCGAACACCATGGAAAGGCCGGGCGTACCGAATCTCAGAACCAGACTGTCCGGATCGAGCGCCTCGGCGCCGCCGAGCATGGCCTGCAGGGAGTCGCCGATAAATTTGATCAGCACCATTTGCGACACGCCGGCCAGAGAGGTCAGGACAGCCGCAAGCGTGCCCCAGGCAAACCAATGCCAGTGGCGCGCAAAATAATCGCGGAAAAGGCGGAACAGGCCGCCTTTTTCACCTTCGTCAGACTTAGACGTTATGGTGCGCTCCCGTTTCCGGATCGAGCAGCTTGTGCGCATGCAGAATGAAATAGCGTGTTTCTGCGCTATCGACTGTGCGCTGCGCAGCGTCTTTCCACGCATCATAAGCAGCTTTGTAGTTCGGGAAGGCGCCGACGAAATCGATCTCTTTCAGATTTTCGAATTCGAGACCGGTTACGTCTTTCAGTTCACCACCGATGACAATGTGCAGAAGTTGCGTTTGTTTTGCGGTTTCGCTCATCTGTATCTCCACGCGGAATATCTATCGGGCGCTATCACGAGTCGCCCGGTTTTCGCAGGCAGATATGCCTGCAACGCTCTACTAGGAGCCCGTGTATCACCGGCCCGCCCGCAATCAAGCTCTGTTGGGCTGCAACTTTCTGATTAAAGACAAAAGGGACACCATTATGGCATGTTGCCTTGCCACCCGCCTCCCGAATTATGAGCGTTGCGGCCACAATGTCCCAGTCAGACTTGTTCCCCAGCACCATCACCGCATCCCAGCGACCATCCGCGACAAGCGCCATACGGTAGGCCGTCGCGTTCGGCTTCACCTCCGGATGCACCAGATCCGGCCAGACCTGAGGCCAGCCCGGATGATCAAACATGCCCGGATCTGCAATCAGGCGCCCCTCGACGAGATTGGTGCGCTTGCTGGCGAGGATCGTCTGGCCATTCATCCGCGCGCCGCCGCCATAATAGGCTTCGTAGAGCTCCTTGTGCGCCGGTGCATAGATCACGCTCGCCACCGGCTGGTCGTTTTCCAGCACAGCCAGCGCGATACAGAAATGCGGATCGCCATTCATGAAGGCCCGCGTGCCGTCGATCGGATCGACCACGAACACACGCTCCCGGTCCAGCCGGTCGGGCGTGTCGAGCGTTTCCTCTGACAGCCAGCCATAGTCCGGGCGCGCCGCGCGCAGCGTTTCCATGAGAAAGGTGTTCACCGCCAGGTCCGCTTCAGTGACCGGGTGATTGGGCTCCTTGTCCCAGATCTTGAGAGACTTGCAGTAATAAGCCATGGCGATCTTGCCCGCCTCAAGGGCAGCTTCCCGCAATAACGTCATGTCGGCTGAATAATCAGCGTCCTGCAAGCGTCATCCCTTCAATAAACAGACTTGGCGCATTGGTGCGATTGCGGAAGACAAGGTCACTCGCCGGGATCAGGCGCGCAAACATATCCACCAGATTATCCGCCACCGTGATTTCCGAGACCGGAACGCTCTCGCCCGTGCCATCATACCAGCGCCCGGAGACACCGACCGAATAGTCACCCGTGTTCGGATTGATGGACGGCCCGAACATCTCCGTGATCACCAGCACTTTGCCGGCCGCCTTGATCAGCTCGTCCGGAGACTGGCTGCCCGGTGTCATGTGCAGATTGGACGTTGTCACCCCTGGCGGATCACCAAAGCCAGACGATGCGAACCCATTCGGGGTCAGACCCAGCTGCTTGGCCGAAGAGCCGTTCAGCATCCATTGTGTCAGCACGCCATCATCGATCAGCTTGGTCAGCTTCACAGGGCGACCTTCACCATCAAAGGCACGACTGCCCAGACCATAATCCCGGAATGGATCGTCGATCAGATCAATGCCCTTGGAGAAGACCTGCTCACCCATTTTCGTTTTCAGATAGGATGTTCCGCGTGCAATCGCAGCGCCGGAAATGGCAGAGGTAAATGCCCCGATCAGACTTGCCGAAACCCGGCGATCAAACATGACCGGCGCTTTCTGGCTTTCAATCTTGGTCGAGCCGAGCCGCGCAATCGCGCGTTCCCCGGCATTCCTGCCGATCTCTTCCGGCGTTGGGCGGTCGATGCGGCGACGCGTCGTCCAGCCATCATAGTCGCGCTCCATCATGCCATCGCGTTCGGCGATCGCGGACAAGCCAATGCCCGACACAGAATCAGCGCGATTGGCCCGGAAGCCGTTCGATGCCGCAACCCAGCCTTCAGAAACCGTCCATCCGGATGCCGAACCCGGCACATCCTTGACGCCTTTGACCGCGAGCGCAGCTGCTTCAGCGGCAAAGGCCTCTGCTTCCAGATCCTGCGGCGTCACCGGCTTATCACCCAGAAGGACCAGGTCCGGCGGATTGCCCTCCAGATCGCCAACCGGCGTGATGCCACAATAAGGATCTTCCGGCGCAACTTTCGCCATGGTCACACAGCGCTCGACGAGCGCGCTCAGCCCATCATCGCTGAGATCAGACCCGGATACATGGGCCTGTCTCTGACCGACCAGGCAACGCAGGCTCACGCCAACCGCTTCATCACGTTCAATGGTTTCCAGCTTGCCCGCACGGACCGAAACTTCGACCCCTTCGCTTCGCCCGACACTGGCGTCCGCATCAGACGCGCCAAGGTCGAGCGCGCGGTTAATCAGTCCATCAAGGACAGAAGCATAATCAAGATCACTCATCAGTCCCAAATGACTTGGCCAGTCCCAAATTGCAACTCACTGCCCTGCATTCATCCGTGCAAGGTATCAAAAAGGCGTTCGCTTCCGATAAAACGAACCGAAACAGGGATCAGGCGTCTTCCTGCTCTTCAGCAATCTTCAGCAAATCATTCACGTCGTCGCGAATATCCAGCAGGGTGACAATCAGGCCCGCAACAAGCGTTGCCATGACCCAGCCAAGGAAGAGCCCGAATGCGCCAGCAGCAATTGGCTGACGCAGGAATTCAACAGATGTGCGCTCTGCTATCAGCTCGCCATTAATGTAACCGGTCGCGCCCGCATAAATGATGAATGCCGGATAGACGATGTAAACCATCAGACGAAAACTGTTGATGACGAAGAACTTCATGTCCCGCTCCCAAACCTGCGCAGCGTAAAGCTAACGAAACTAGATGTTCGCAGCAATCAATTGTTCACAAAAATGCGGCGTTATTCGCGCCCCAACAAGTCATCGATACGCATTTTTGCGGCCCCTGACTTTAAAAACGCGTCTTTGATGGCCAGCCGGTCATAATATTGATCAACCCAGTCCAGAAAGCTGATCGGCGTCTGCGCGTTGAACGCTGCATAAACGTCGAACACCGCATCCAGAACGCCGGTTTTCCCCTGACGGACATGCAGGTATTTCAAGGAGAGTTGTTCCTGCGCCACCTCGATCGGGGCTTCTTCCCGCAGCAACTTATAGAGAACACTCATCAGCCCGGCACGATCAGCTCCGGACTTGCAGTGCATCAGCGCCGGATAGGCAATCGAATGGAAAAGCTGGTTGGCCTGAAAGATCTTTTCTTTCGTCGGCGTATCGCGTGAAAATACCTGAAAATCGACCAGCTCGATGCCATGCGCATAGCAGGCTTCTTTTTCGAGCAGATAATAGCCTTTCGGGCTTTCACCACGCAGATTGATGATGGTGCGAATCCCGCGCTCGCGCGCATGCTCTGCGATCTGCTTTGGCGAAGGCTGATTGGATCGCCACATTTCCGGAGAAATCTGGTGCAGATTCTGAAAGCGCGTCCGCAGGAAACCATGATCTCCCCAGACAAGTTCATTACGCGCACGGCGGCGTCCGGACTCGGTTGTGAGATCGATAGGTCCCTTTGCAGCTTCACGCTCGCGGCGGCGCTGCTTCATGGCTTTGGATTTGCGAAACATTGGCGGGACTTATCCTGTTGCTCTCGGGTCGTAAATCTGTGTTTCACTGGTTTGCGCAATCTTTCGGTGCAGGTTATGGCACAAAGATGAAGTCAATCCTTCGTTCCGATATCGTTCAATCGATCCTCGCCCAGATCATCTGGGTCTATATGCTCGCAATCAGCAAGACCGGCCGCTGGCAGGTTGAAGGGCTGGAGCGCGCCCGCGAGATCTGGAAGGATGAGCGTGGCGGTGTGCTCGCCTGCTGGCACTCCCGCATCCTGCTTTTGCCTGTCGGCTGGACGAAATATGTGCGCCATTTCGAAAGTGACAAGCCCAATCCTGCCATTCTGATTTCGCTCTCGAAGGATGGGGAATTCGTCGCCAGAGCATCCGAAAAGCTCGGGCTGAAAATCATCCGCGGATCTTCGGGCAACAAGAAGAAGAAAACCAAGAAAAAAGGCGGCGCGGCGGCCATCCGGGAGACCACAGAATTTCTCGGTCAGGGCGGTATTGTCTGCATCACCCTTGATGGCCCGCGTGGACCGCGCCAGCGCGCCGGACTTGGCGCCGTCCTGATGGCGCAGAAAAAAGGTGCGCGCCTGATCCCGTATGCGCACGCCATCAAGCCAGCCAAGCGTCTGAACTCCTGGGACCGTTTCCTTGTGCCCTTCCCGCTCTTTCCGAAGGGCGCCATCATTTTTGGAGAGCCGATTGAAACCAACCGGGATATGTCGGCGCAGGAAATCCGCGAAAAGCTTGAAATCGCTGTAAATGAAGCCACCGAACGCGCTGAAGCGCTGATTGGTGGCCAGTTCGAACCGCCCGAGCCGATCAGGGCAACACCTCCATCGGATGACATGATGGCAGCGGAATGATCCCGGCATCCTTTCTCTACCGATCTGTGACGGGCCTGATCGCGCCTGCTCTGCCGCTTGTGCTGCAACGACGCGTCAAAGCAGGCAAGGAAGACCCGGCACGCTTGCAGGAGCGCGCAGGTTATGCCTCCAGGCCGCGCCCCAAAGGTCCTCTGATCTGGATGCATGGTGCCAGCGTTGGCGAAAGTCAGGTCCTGTTGCTTCTGCATGACGCGCTCCGCAAAGAACGCCCGGACCTCTCAACCCTCATCACCACCCAGACCCTGACATCGGCAGAGCTGATCGCCCGCAAACCAATAGAGGGCCTGATCCATCAGATGGCACCGCTCGACACACCCTTTGCATCGAGCCGGTTTCTCAAACACTGGCGGCCGGATCTCGCCGTGTTTGCCGAGGGTGATATATGGCCGAACCTGATTGCTGACCTCGACAAGGCCCGCATTCCCCGCATGCTGGTGAATGCCCGCATGACCCAGAAAAGCTTTGAAGGCTGGATGCGTGCACCAAATCTCGCAAAAAAGCTCTTCACCGGGTTTGAGCCCATCCTCGCGGCGAATTTGAAGACATCAGATGTTCTCAAGCAAATCACCCGCAAGCGGATCAAGATGACGGGCAATATCAAGTTTGCAGCGCCGCCCCTCCCTGCGGATGATGCCGAACTGGCGCATCTGAAGACCATCATCGCAGACCGCCCGGTGCTGGCCGCGATCTCAACACATCCGGGCGAAGAAGCCCTGATGGCACGGGTCATGTCACGCGCCAGCGAAAAGCTGGAACAAAAACCGCTCATGATCATCGCGCCGCGTCATCCTGAACGCGGGCCATCCATTCGATCAGAACTCTCAAACACGGATACTTATCTGCGATCTGAAGGCGGCATGCCGACACCGGATCAGTCTGTCTGGATCTGCGATACACTTGGCGAGCTGGGGCTATGGATTCGGTTGGCAAATCTTGTTTATCTTGGTGGGGGCGTTCCCGGCACCGGGATTTTCGGGCACAATCCGATCGAGCCTCTCAAGCTGGAGCGGTATGTCATTTCCCAGCCTGACGTGTCGAATTTCAAACAGGAGTTCGCGGATATGTGCAAAGCAAATGCTGCTGAACTGGTCGAAACAGAAGACGCGCTGCTGGGCGCTGCTCTCCCCTGGCTGGAGGACCGTCAGCATTACCAGCCGGACCTTGGCAAATTACAGTCCTACCTCGCAGGTGACGCGCCTTTGATCGCAGCCCGTGACGCTGTGCTCCGAGTCATGTCCAAAAAGGCGCCGACCGAAAAGGCATCTCCATGAAAGAACCAACCTTCTGGCATGAGACGGATCTGAAAGCGCGTGGCTCAGCCCCTCTGACACGCATCGCGCTGACGCCTGTGGCCGGTCTCTACGCCTGGGCTGGTGCTCGGCGCATTCAGACAACGACGCCTTTCATCGCGGATATCCCGGTCATCTGTATCGGCAATCTCACAGTCGGCGGCTCTGGGAAAACCCCGATTGTTGCGGCGCTGCGTGACTATTTCAAACAGAAAGGCGTTCGCGCTGCCTCACTCTCACGCGGCTATAAAGGCGAACTGTCCGGACCGCTCAAGGTAAAGCCGGGTGAGCATTCGGCCAGAGATGTCGGCGATGAGCCGCTCATGCTGGCCATGAGCGGTGAGGCCTGGATTGGCGCGGACCGCCCGGAAACTGCCAAAGCCATGATGGCCGACGGCGTTGAGCTGATCCTCATGGATGACGGCCACCAGAACCCGACCCTGCACAAAGACATCTCGCTTGTCGTGATTGATGGCGGCAATCCGATTGGCAATGGATTTGTGTTCCCGAAAGGCCCGTTGCGTGAGCCTGTCGAAGAGGGATTGTCGCGCGCCGATGCCGTCCTGATCATGGGCTCGCTCTCTGAAAAAGTTGCAGCCCTTTCGTTCTTTGACCACCCGATCCTGAACTTGGCACTCATGCCAACGCAGCCGCCGCCCAAAGGGCCGCTGGTGGCGTTTGCCGGCATTGGGCGCCCACAGAAATTCTTTGATACGCTGATTGGGTCCGGCGCCGAGATCGCCGAGGATGTGCCCTTCCCGGACCATCATACCTATTCAGAAGCCGATCTGTCATATCTGCGCCAGCTCGCCTCAGAACGCGGCGCCAGATTGATCACCACAGAAAAAGATCATGCGCGTCTGCCGGAGGCCGAACGCAGCGACATCCTTTCCTTTCCCGTCAGAGTTACGCTGGACACAGACAAGCTTGACGAAATCTTCGCTTCGGTATTGAAGCGCCTGTCATGACCACAGAACAATATATGCGCTCGCGCGATGTCGAGAGCCGGGCGGACTGGAAGCAAAAGCTTCTCTGGCGAATTGAAGCCTTTGGCTGGGACTGGATTTACTGGTCACTCTTCAAGACCATGAGCGTTGATCGCGCCTCTGATTTTGGCGGCTGGCTGTTCCGCAAGATTGGCCCGATGACCAGTGCGCACAAAACGGCGAAACGAAACATCAAGCTGGCCTTCCCGGACTGGGACGAGGACAAGATCGAGCAGACGGCAATGGACGCCTGGGATTGCTTCGGTCGCACGGCGGGCGAACTTCCGCACCTGCCGAAAATCGATCCTTATGAAGAGAATGGACGCGTCGAAGTGGTTGGCGCTGAGCGCATTGATGCCATTCGCGAGTCCGGTCGCGGCGCCGTGCTGATTTCCGGTCATTTCGCGAACTGGGAAGTCATGGCGAGCGTGATCTGCAATCGCCCGCTCGATTGCTTTGTCACCTATCGCGCGCTCAACAATCCGCACATTGATCGCAAGCTCAACAAGGTGCGCCATGACTACGGCATTTCCGTGCTCACACCGAAGGGGATTGGCACGCGGGAAATCATGAGCGCGCTGAAGGCCAACAGAGCGGTCGCCCTGATGAATGATCAGAAATTCAATCAGGGCATTGCGGTTCCCTTTTTCGGACATGACGCCATGACAGCGCCAGGTCCGACGCGGCTTGCCCGCAAGTTCAACGTCCCGATTGTGCCCTTCTCGACGGTACGCACAGGACCGGCGCGGTTTCGCGTAACCGTCCATGAACCGATCGAAATCGAAAATACCGGCGATACGGAAGCTGATATCCGCGCCACCGTGGAGAAGATCAACGCTTTCGTCGAAGCACGCGTCCGCGAAACGCCGAGCCAATGGTTCTGGATGCACCGCCGCTGGCCGAAGGAAGCCTGGAAAGACGCAGGCATTGTGTAACGCATGCGCACAACCGCAACGCGTTTAATTCGTTTAATTCTCGATCTTTTTACAATTCTCTATTTCTGCGCTACTCTGGTTTTCTCTACTCAGGGAAGGACCACAATATGAAACTGAAATTGGTTGGTATACTTGCTGGTGGACTTGCAATGACAGCCTGTGCCTCTACGAGCGCACCGGTTCAACTTGCCGAGACATCCGTACAGGATCGCGCAGAATTGACAGGGTTCGCGACGCGTCTGACAGACCGTGAACGCACGGAACGACTGGATCGCTTTCAATTGCAGGACGTGATGGACAAGCAGACCCGCACGTCATGGTCTGGCCCGCGGCAGCGATAGCTTAAAGACGATTGCAAGCGCACGCAGGATAAACGCGGCTAACATGCCGAGGCCAAAGGCGATGCGCTCATCCAGACCGGCATAGACAAGTCCGGCATAGACAGCAGCGCCTGCAAGCGCTGCTGTTGCGTATATGTCCTCTTTCAGCAGCAGAGGATCACGGTTGGCCACCACATCGCGGATCAGCCCGCCTGCACTGGCCGTCATCACGCCCATAATCGCAATGATGATAAAACCATGCCCCATCCCCCAGGCCTTCGCCGCCCCGGTCACGGCAAAAAGGGCAAGGCCAACGGCATCGGCCCATCGCAGGGGTTTGAAGTCCTCCAGAAAACGCGTGAAGAAAAAGGCAAGCAATCCACCCAGGAGCGCCAGCCAGAGTGACACGGTATCTTCCAGCCAGAAAACAGGTGCATCCAGGATCAGGTCGCGCAGCGTACCGCCGCCGACAGCAGGCAGAAATGCCAGCACAATCACCCCGAACAAATCCATATCGTTCCGAACGGCTGCGATGCCACCGGACAGCGCAAAGACCAGCACACCGACGCGGTCAGCAGACAGTAACAGGAGTTCCGGGGTCATATCGGCCTCATAATCGCCAGCTTGTTGGTTCAGCAGGAAAAATCCCGATCAGCAGTCTATCAGACACCTGATCTGAAAGCCTATGGCTTTCGTAAAGCGTGAACAGGAGTTCTTGCATGATTGCCCAGATCCTTCAGATCCTTGCCAGTGCTGCGCTCGCCTTCGGAGCCTGGATGGGGCTTTATGCCATGTTCAAACCGCAATGGATTTCAAAAACCGTCGGCCTGAAACCCCGCGAAGGGCATGCCGAAGCGCCGTCAGAATTCCGCGGCACGCTGGGCGGACTTTTCTTCTTTAGCCATCTTGTCACGCTGATCCTGCTCTGGCGCCTCGATCCGATGTCTGCACCGATCATCACCGTGCCATTGTGTGCCGCCTGGGGCGGCGCCGGTATAGGGCGCCTGATTTCAATCTGTCGTGACGCTGGCTGCAACACTCGGCAGAACTGGATTTGGGTCGCGTTTGAATGGGGGCTCGCACTCGCCATCGGTGCGCCATTCCTGCAATTCTTTTTCGTGATTTACACGGCCTGAGACAGCGCCCTACCAATACGTCTTCATCAGCTCCGATGCCCATTCGGGTTCATCGACAGGGCCTTTTGGAAGAAAGCCTTTCATAACCGGTTTGATATCCAGCACGGGCGTCCCATCAATCGCGTCCAACCCGCTAATGTGCAGATCGGTCCCTTCCACCCATAAGAGATTGCAAATGGTCGCGCCGATCCGGTTCGGGCGATTTTTTCCACGCTGCGCAAAAATCCCCATTTCCGGCCAGTCCGGATTGTTTTGCGGTCGGCGTGCATGAAGCTCAATGCGGTTTTCAGGCACCTTGTGAAAGAAGAAAATGATTTCGACATGGGAAAACGTCTGAATGCCCGCGAGTGACGACGCGTCAAAGCGGCTCGTATCGAGTTCGATGTGAGACGAGACCAGATCCCATCCTTTCTCACTCAGTTTCTGCCGTTCTGATCTGACCCAGCCGATTGGTGTCACCGCGTACATCGCAACATCCCGAATTTGTTTCTTATGATTGCCTATATGTGATAAGGCGTAACTTCTTCATAAAAGGGACCACATATGACGGAGCGTCGGGAGACGGGCCAAAGTCGTACATCCAAGCGACCAGCACGCCCAAATCAGAATTCAGAGACATCAACGCAACCTGCCAAGGCGCGATCCTCCAATTGGGAAGATGGCGACCGGATTGCCAAATACCTTGCACATGCCGGTGTTTGCTCGCGCAGAGATGCAGAAGGTCTGATCGAACAAGGCAAGGTCACCGTAAACGGTCGCAGGCTTGATAGCCCGGCTTTCAAAGTCACGCGCCGCGACACGATCCGCGTCGATGGCCAGGTGGTCAAAGCGCCGGAGAACACACGGCTTTGGCGTTACCACAAGCCAGCGGGCCTCATCACAGCGACGCGGGACCCGGATGGTCGCTCTACCATTTTCGACCATTTGCCAAAGCATTTGCCGCGCGTTGTCACGGTTGGTCGTCTCGACCTGACAACAGAGGGTCTTCTGATTCTGACGAATGATGGCGAACTTGCGCGTCAGATGGAGCTCCCTTCCACCGGGCTGGAACGTCACTACCGCGCGCGTGCCCACGGCAAAGTGACGCCGGAGGCTCTGGCTGAACTGGCAAAAGGTGTCATTGTTGACGGTGTCGAATATGCCCCGATGCAGGTTGAGCTGGAGCGGACAACCGGCACAAACAACTGGCTTTCTGTCGTTCTGAAAGAGGGCAAGAACCGCGAAGTCCGCAAGGCGCTGGCCAGCGTCGGCCTCACGGTCAATCGCCTCATTCGTATCCAGTATGGCCCGTTCGTGCTCGGCGACCTCGCCTCTGGCGTGCTGGACGAAATCAATCCCGATCAGATCGCAGAGCTCCTGGGAGGCGATATTCGAACCGATCGAATGGCGCGTCCGAAGCCGCGTTCACAGGGTCGTGGTCCGAATACACGCTCTGGACGCAAAACAGGTCTTCACAGACGCCGGAAATAAGTTAGTCTGCCAACAATTAAGTGCACTTAGAGGCACTGTTTGGGAGGTTAATCATGAGTACGGCTGTCGCTACGCCACCAGAAACCAAGTTCGACGCGTCCCGCACCATGTCGGAGACGGCGCGAACCTATGCCGATCAAATCACCAGCCCGGCTGTTTACGCACAGCCGGATGAACTGCACAAAGCCTTCGCGGCTCTGCGGGCGAATGATCCGCTTGCATGGCTTGAGCCGGAAGGCTTCCGTCCGTTCTGGGCCGCCACAAAGCACCAGGACATCATGGAGATTTCGCGTCAGAACAAGCTGTTCACAAATGGCGAGCGTGAAATCCTGTCCCCTGTCGCAACCGAGGAACAGGTCTATGCCATCATGGGCGGACCGCACCTGGTTCGCACGCTGGTTCAGATGGACGACCCGGACCATTTCAAGTTTCGTCACCTGACGCAGCAATGGTTCCTGCCGCAAAACGTGCGTCAGCGCAGCGAAGCCGTCAAAGCGATCGCCAGGGAATTCGTCGACAAGATGGAAGACATGGGCGGTGAATGCGATTTCGTGAATGACATCGCGCTGTATTATCCGCTGCGTGTCATCATGCAGATTCTGGGCGTTCCAAAAGAAGATGAACCCCTGATGCTCAAGCTCACTCAGGAGCTTTTCGGCGCAGCAGACGAAGATTATTCGCGCGACGCCGATGCGCTCGGCCAGAAAGATGTCGCAGCAGGCCTCGCCGCAATGCAAAGCGTCGTTGGCGACTTCTTCGCTTACTTCACCGATATCACCAAGGATCGCCGCGCCAATCCGAAAGATGATGTGGCCTCTGTTATCGCCAATGGTCAGATCGACGGCGAGCCAATCGGCGAATTCGAAGCCATGTCTTACTATGTCATCGTGGCGGCTGCCGGACACGACACGACAAGCGCCTCCACAGCAGGCGGTGTCCTCGCCATGCTCGAAGCGCGCGATCAGCTCGACAAATTCATGGCGGACCCGCAGGGCCTGTCACGTACCACCGTCGACGAAGCCATTCGCTGGACGACGCCGGTCAAGCATTTCATGCGGACCGCGCAGGACGATTATGAACTGCGCGGAAATACGATCCGCAAGGGCGAGAGCATCATGCTGTGCTACTCCTCCGGCAATCGGGACGAGGAAGTCTTTGACGACCCGTTCTCTTTCAAGGTCGATCGGTCTCCAAACAAGCTGATCTCATTTGGCTATGGCGGTCATATGTGTCTCGGCATGCACCTTGCGCGCCTGGAAATGATGACGCTGTATGAAGAGCTGTTCTCGCGCGTCAAATCGATTGAGCTGGCAGGCGAGCCGAAGCACATCAAGACAACCTTTGTCGGCGGGCCGAAATCCGTTCCGATCCGTTACAAGTTCTAGGGGCATCTGACATGGCACTGGATCTTGTTTCCAACACCTACCGTCCCGATACCGGAACGGTAGACCCCAAGTTTGCGCCGATTTACGATTACAAGCCGCCGGTTGATCTGTCGGTCGCGAAGAATTTCACGTCCGGCCAGCCTTTCGAGGCTTTCCATAAAATGCGGGAAAACGCCCCCGTCTTGTGGCACCCGATGGAGGGCGCCGCCGGCTTCTGGGCGCTGACGGGCTATCACGATATTCAGAAGGTCAATAAGGACGCCAAAACCTTCTCATCTCAGATGGGCGGCATCCTCATGGCCTATGCGGCTGGCTCGGAAGGCCATCCGCTACTGCATCGCTCTTCCCTGGATGCGATGATCAATCTCGACCCGCCCTATCACATGCAGCTGCGCCGTGAGCACATGGCGTTCTTCGTGCCAGGCTTCGTTGCCGAGCTCAAAAAGAAGGTCGAGCAGAAAGTCACAGCCCTGCTTGATGACATGGAAAAACGCGGCCCGAAAGTGGATATGGTCGAAAGCTTCTCCGCCGAACTTCCGCTCTACACCTTGTCCGAAATTCTCGGCATTCCGGAAGCGGACCGTCCGAAAGTGGTCCACTGGATGCACTATCTGGAAGCGGCCACCAACACCATTCAGGAAGGTGAGCTGGGTGCTCTGACACCCGAAGCGATCAAGGAGTTCCTGGACAATATCGAAGACATGTTTGCCTATGGTCAGTACATTCTGAAGGAGCGGCGCAAAAACCCGCAGAATGACCTTTTATCGGCCATTGCGAATGTCGAGATCGATGGCGAAGTCCTGGCCGATGAATATCTCGACGGCTCCTGGCTGCTCATCATCTTTGCGGGAAATGACACCACACGGAACACGCTGTCCGGCACGATGAAACTTCTCACGGAGAACCCCGACCAGAAGCAGAAACTGATCGACAACCCGGACCTCATTCCAAACATGGTGCATGAGGCCATCCGCGTGATCTCACCTGTCATGTATATGCGACGCACAGCGACCGAAGACACCCAGATTGGTGAGCAAAAGATCGGTGCCGGTGAGAAGGTTCTGATGTATTTCGGCGCCGGCAATCACGATCCATCTGTCTTCACAGACCCGGATCGGTTTGATGTCGAACGTGCCAATGCCAAGAACCATATTGCCTTTGGAATCGGGCCACATGTCTGCATCGGACAGCGCGTTGCCAACATGCAGCTGGACGCTGCTTACCGGCAAATTCTGTCGCGGTTTCCAAAAATACACTGGACAGGCGACATAAATATTGCCCCAAATAACTTCGTACATGCGATTTCTTCGCTCGGAGTGGATTTGGGAAGATGATGATATCAGGTGCGCGTGTGCTCGAAGTCGAGAAAACAGACCTCTACCACACGCGGATCACAGAGCTGCCGAAAACGTCCCTGAAGACAGGCGAAGTCCGGCTGAGCATTGATAACTTCGCCCTAACGGCGAACAACATCACCTATGCGGTCTATGGCGACTCCATGGGCTATTGGAAGTTCTTCCCGTCTGAAGAACATGGCTGGGGTCGCATTCCGGTCTGGGGTTTTGCGACCGTTGAGGAAAGCCTTTACGACGATATCGATGTCGGCGAGCGCTTCTTCGGCTATTTTCCGATGGCGACAGAGCTGATCGTTCAGCCCGAGCGCAATCGCGAGGATGGTTTCAGCGACGGCAGCAATCACCGCCAGGCACTGCCCAGCATCTATAATCGATACACGCGGATCTCCTCCGATCCGAGCTATCGTGCGGACTTCGAAAACCAGCAAATGCTGTTCCGCCCGCTCTTCATGACGTCTTTCCTGATTGATGATCAGCTGGCTGAATTCGACTTTTACGGCGCGCGTCAGGTGGTTCTGTCCAGCGCCTCCAGCAAAACAGCGATGGCGCTCGCCTGGCTGTTACAGGAGCGCGATATCGACGTCATCGCCCTGACATCGCAGAACAGCCGCTCCTTCGTGCGGAACTCGCAAGCCTACAAGAAGACCGTCCTGTATGAGGACATCGAAACCGGGCTCGATATGGCGTCTTCTGTCTTTGTCGACTTTTCCGGCGCACCCGAGACGGCCCGAAAGGTTCACACACGCCTGGGCGATGACCTCAAAGCCTCCATCATGGTCGGCGCAACCAACTGGCAGGCCGGAAGCACGTCAGAGGACACCGCGCCCCTGCCCGGCCCGGAGCGCAGCTTCTTCTTCGCCCCTGATCAGGGTGACAAGCTGGTGAGCGAGATCGGGCCAGAGGAATTTTCGCGCCGTGTTGGCACCAAAATGCTCGAATTCTATGAACCGGCTTCGCGCTGGATCAAAACCGTTCGAGGCCTCGGCGATGAAGCGATCTCAGAGAGCTATGATCGCGTCCTGAGAGGAAAAGCCCTGCCAAGCGAAGGCTTTATCCTCTCCTTCAGCGTCTAATTCTTGAACTGATTGGCAAAGCCGGTGACATGTTCCAGCAGGGTTGGAACCGCTCTGACCGGCATGTCATGGCCCCAGCCTTCCACCTCAACAAAGCTTGCTCCGGGGATGCGGTCCGCAACATCCTTGCCTGAAGCCGGACGGATCAGCGGATCGACCGCGCCATGCAGAACCATGGTCGGCACGTTCAGCGTGGACAGGCGCTCATGCCAGCGCGGCTGGGCCACAATCGCTGCATACTGACGCGCAGTACCGGCCGGACGAAACGCACGGTCAAAAGCGCGGCCCGCATCCATCGCGATTTCATCATCCGTATTGCGTAAGCCATCGACCGAGCCAATCACACGGCGCGACTTGATCGCCACATCAATCACATTGCGACGCGATGGGGGATCGGGACGAGCCAGAAGCGCCTGTTGTGCTTCCGGCGTTGCAGGCGGCAGGGACAGGTCGCCGGATGTTGTCATTGTGGGTATGATCGCTTTCACCTTGTCCGGATGACGAAGCGCCAGGAGCTGCGTGATCATGCCGCCCATGCTCACACCCATCACAATGGCCGGCGTCGCTTCAAGCTCTGTGAGCAAAGCCGCCGCATCATCTGCCATATCGTCCAGAAGATAGGGCGCGAGGTCCGGCGCCGTGCCATCCTTCAGTCCAGCAACGATCCGTGACAGATCGGGAATCCCCTTGTCGTCAAACTGATGCGACAGGCCAATATCGCGATTGTCGAATGTGATGACCCAGAAACCAGCGTCGACAAGGCCATCGACAAAGCTCTCCGGCCAGCTCGTCGATTGCTGGGAAAACCCGCTGATGAGGAGTAGTGGTGTACCGATGCGGGATCCGAATTCCTCGTATTCCAGCCCGATACCGTTTGCGGAAACATGCGCCATGCATTTCCTCCCTTTTTATATGTTTTATGGGGAAGATTTGTATACCTGACCGCGCGCCATGACAAAGTCTACATCGAGAAGTTCTTCAACACTTTTCAGTGGGTCACCGGTTACCGCAATAATATCAGCAGACTTTCCAGCTTCGATCGTACCGATTGTGCCGCCCAGCTCGACATGATCCGCCGCAATTACCGTCGCGGCCCGAATCGCTTCTTCGGGCGTAAATCCGGCCTCGACCATATACAAAAACTCTTCGGCATTCTCACCATGCTTGGAGACACCCGTATCCGTTCCAAAGGCGATGGTGACCCCGCCCTCACGTGCGCGGCGCAACATATCCAGCATTAGCGGGCCGATGATCTGCGCTTTCTCTCTGGACGCTTCCGGGAGCCATGGTTCTTCAATCCAGCCCGTCACCGTGATCCCGGCAATGACCGTCGGCACCAGCACGGCGTCATGTTCCTTGAAGAGCGCGATTGTTTCATCATCCAGATACGTGCCGTGTTCGATGGATTTCACACCAGCGCGCAGCGCCGCATCAATGCCATCCTTGCCATGGGCATGCGCGGTCACCTTGCGCCCCATACTGTTGGCAGCCTCGACGATGGCCTCCAGTTCATCGTCGAAGAATTGCTGAGCGAGCCCGGCTTTCGTATTGGAGAGCACCCCGCCTGTCGCCGTGATCTTGATCACGTCAGCGCCTGTTTTCACCGCTTCACGAACGGCGCGGCGGCAATCATCCGAGCCGTCACAGATTGTATCGCTTTTAAAGAGGTTCATCAGAGCTGGCGAAAAACCATTGGCATCGCCATGACCGCCGGTTGGCGAAACCGACTGCCCTGACGCCCGGATACGCGGCCCCGGCACCTTGCCTGCAGCAATGGCATCGCGCAGAGAGAAGATCGCTTCACTGGTCGCGCCGACATCCTGAACCGTGGTAAAGCCCGCCATCAGCGTCTTTCGCGCATTCATCGCCCCGTTAAACGCTTCATCGGCTTCTGACTCGTAGAGAATATCGACGCGAGAAGTCGGGCTGAACTCCGATGTCAGATGCACGTGCGAGTCGATCAGTCCGGGCAGCACAAAGGCTGATCTCAGATCAATGATCGCTCCCTCGCCTTCCGGAGACAGAAAACCATCCTCAACCGAGAGGATTTTTCCATCTTCGACAATGATCGTTTTTTCGCTCTGATACCCTTCGCCCGGAACCGCGAGCAGCTGACCTGCCTGAATATAGACCGTCTCAGCAGACGCAGCACTGGTCAGCAGAAGTGATGTGAAAGCGGCGAATGCGCCGGATAGGTGTCTGAACATGAAGCCCCCCGATTGTCCTGGTGGGCTTCACGTTTGTTTCGGCCCGCTATGAGTAGCAGACTACATGCTTTGAAAGAGCTGTCAGCCCCAACAGAGCCCTGTTCTAGCTCGTCTTCACCTCGAGCGCGCCGAGATAATCCCGCTTGCCAACAGGAACACCTTTCATGCGCAGAATGTCATAGGTCGTCGTGGCATGAAAATGGAAGTTCGGTACCGAAAACGACATCAGAAACCCGGTTGCCGTGAAGGGAATTTTCATCTCGCCCAGGGTGAAGATGACATCATTGCCCTCGCACGCATTCACGTCATCTGGCGTCAGGGCGGAAAGCTCCTCAACCGTTTTCTTCACCAGCGCTTCAAGAGACGCATAATCGGTCTTTTCCATCGCACCGGGGATCCCGAACTGACCGGACTTGATCGCATCAATCGCCTCAATGGAGTGGTGACGGATCGAGTTGATCTGAAAGGAAAATGGCAGCATGTCGCCGCAAAGACGCTCGTCCGGAATGCTTTCCACATCCAGAGCATGTTCCTTGTAGTATTCGCGCCCTTTCGCGAGCACACCCGAAATCGCATTCAGCGTACGGATATAGCCTGGGACCGTTGCATCAAACAGTGAAAATGACATGGGAAACCCCTCCTCTAATGGCCGGATCATGCACCTGTCCGACCATCAGGAAAAGCCGTTTTCGTATGTTTTCGACCATTAGATCAGGCGTTTAACTCGGCCTCGTAATTTGGATAGGAAGCTTTCAGGACAGCATGGTTGAGCACCATTTCTGCCTTCAGCGTCTTGCCTGTCGCATCAAAGACCTGGCTCTTCGTCCAATAGCTTTCCGTGCGGCGGCTATCCGAAATCGCCACGATCTCCCGTCGGATGAGATATGTCTCTCCGACAAAAAGCGGTCCGTCGACATAGCGGATTTCAAGGTCGGCAAAGAGGCCGATCGCCGGGTGCTTGACCGGAAACTTCGCTTCGCGCGCAGTGTACTCGACCAGAACCGAAATCATTTCTGTCGGAATGATCGCACGGCCCCACGGAGACGCAGAATCATCCTTGAACCACGGTGTGCTCTCGGTGATTTTCGACAGTTTCTGATTCAGCGTAAATGGGTAGAGGTCTCCCATATGCTGATCAGGTTTCATGGTCACGATTTCGTCCTTGGCGCCGGTCATCCCGACAGACATGTTCTCAAGGATAACCAGCTTTCCGGGCTCGCGGAGCAAAGCGCGGCGCTCATCGAGCAAGGTCGGACCAGCGCCAAGACTGACGCTCGCCTCCAGGACGGGCGTGCCGTCTGCCTTTTCCGCCCAGGCGCGCAGTCGCGTTTGGGCGTCATTCTCCGGCAATTCGACAAAGGCGCGAACCTCTTCGCCTTCGACGACCATGTTCTTGAAGTGCGAGGAAATGCAGCCCTTCTCGAACCACTCCTTGCCCCAGATCTCCACCATCAGTGGATCGAACTGCGAAAAATGCGTCGGTCCCTCAATCGGCCCGGCCTGAAAGCCAAGCTTTTCTGCTGTACCATCCTCATGGATTGATGAATGGCCGTCATAGGACTGATCTTCCAGCATTTGCGCCGGCGCACGCAATGGGCCGGAAATGACGTTTCCATCTTTGCTGATCTGAGTGTCGAACATGATGTCCTCCCTGGCATCTATATAGTTGACTACACTCATATTGGATGCGCGACGTAGGGGCAAGCAGGCTTGGCAAACATGTTGGCCGCCCATAACCGGAAACAGCAGGTCATTTCGACAGGTTCAGAAATGTTTTCCGGGCTCAGCAACGAAATCTCACAGATGACGTTCTGTCTTCATGTCATTTCATAAAATCCGGGAAATCCTGTTTGAATCAGCCGGGCGTGCGGGGCTGATCGCACGCGCGCTCGTCTATGTGATGGTCGCGATCCTTCTGGTGACGGCCGCTCTGTCACCCGGATCTGCCGATGAAGGCTACTCACCCGGAGACACATTCCGCAATCTGGAAACAGATCAGATCGGCCGGTTGATCCTCTGCGCCATCTGTATTGGTCTCGTCCTGTATGCGCTCTGGCGCGTCATTCAGGCAGGCTTTGATACCTCGTCAAAAGGCAATGATGTGATGGGGGTTCTGGCACGCCTTGGGATGCTGAGTTCCGGTGTCAGCTATTTTCTAGTTGGCATCGCCGCAGGGCTCACAATGTTCGGACGAAACGAGGAAAACGGCGGCGGCGGCACGACGGAGCAGTTTGCAAGCTGGCTTCTCGGCCACCCGTTCGGCACATATCTGCTCGCTGGCTTCGGACTGATTGTCTTTGGTATTGGCATTGCTCAAATCTGGCGCGGCGTCACCAGACGCTGGGTCTCTGGCATCAATATACCCTCTGGCGCCCGCGTCTCATGTCTTGCCATCGACACCGCCGTCGCCGGGCGCGGCATCCTTATCCTGCTGATCGGCGTATTTCTGATGTGGGCGGGGTTCGTCGGCGAAGCAGATGAGGCCAAGGGCATGGCCAGTCTTCTGGGATGGATACGCGACCAGTTTTTCGGCCTCTGGCTCTATCTCGCCAGTGCCTTCTTCATCGGTATCTACGGATATTACTCCCTCATTCAGGCGCGCTATCTGCGCATAGACTTTGACTAAAGGCATGCTGAAAGAGACCCCCACACTTCAGACGGTCACACCTCAGTCCATCGGGCTGAGCAAGGCAGCGACCACGGCTCCCGGCTGGTCACGGCGCAAATGCGGAAAAGGCTGGACGTTTTTCGACGCCAGCGGAGAACGCTTGCAGGGCAAGGCCCGCCAACGCTGTCTGGAGCTTGCAATCCCGCCTGCCTGGCAGGATGTCTGGATCGCGCCCTCCGCCAAAGCGCACATCCAGGTTCTCGGCACGGATGAAGCCGGGCGGCGCCAATACATCTATCACCCGATCTGGCTGGAACGGCGCAATCTGGCAAAATTTGAATCCCTGATCGCATTTGCCGATTGCCTGCCGCGCATACGAAAGCGGGTCCGCACCATGCTCCAGGCGCCGCAAACCCAGCACGATCTCGCGGTGGCATCTGTGATTTCCCTGCTTGATGAAGGCAGCCTGCGCCTAGGTTCCCCCGAACACCGCAAGCGCACCGGCGCGATCGGAGCGACCACGCTGATGAGCAAGCATATCACGCTATGCTCTGACCATCTGGAGCTGGACTATCCCGGCAAAGGCGGAAAAATGCGTCATGTCGAAGTCGAGGACGAAGACCTGACATCTGCCATGCAGACCTTACTGGCTGACCGCCCGCGCAATGTCTTTCGACAGGAAGAGATCCGGGTGTCGCCGGATACCATCAACTCCGTTCTGAAAGACATGACCGGCACGCGCTTTACCGCGAAGCATTTTCGCACCTGGAATGGAAGTGTGGCGGCCAGCGAATGGCTGCATCGCCATCCCGATCAGGCCAGCATCAAGGCCATCAGCGAAGCGGCAGCAGATGAACTCGGAAATACGCCCGCAATCTCCCGGTCATCATATATCCATCCCAGGATCATTGAATCAGCTTCAAACCCGCCCGATTTCGAATGTGCCGGGCCAACACGGCTGAGAGCCTCAGAGCGACGCTGTTACTGGCTAATCACCGAATACGCAGACGTCTAGTCCATCACTCTGCACCACGCGCATACGCTGCTGGATTGTGCCCGCCCTGCCAGACACATAATTGCCCGGCGGATCGACACGCCAGTTGTTGGGGCTCGGCAAAACAGCAGCGAGCAGCGCTGCCTCGCGCGTTGATAGCTCGCTAGCAGGCTTGCCAAAACGGATCTGGGCCGCAGCCTCCGCGCCGTAAATCCCATCGCCCCATTCAGCAACATTCAGATAATGCGTCATGATACGACGCTTCGACCAGATCGTCTCCGTCACCAGCGTCATCCACGCCTCACCTGCCTTGCGGACATAACCCCCACCATTCCAGAAGAAGATATTCTTCGCCGTCTGCTGTGAAATCGTGGAGCCGCCACGGCGCTTACCGCCCTGCTGATTGTTCTCGAAAGCCTTCTGCACGGCGGCAAAGTCGATGCCGTAATGGCTGCAGAACTTTGAGTCTTCTGCTGCGATCACCGCGCGCACCAGATTGGGAGAGATATCGCGCAGGGGCACAATATCGCGGCGCACATCAGCGCCAACGATCCGACTGCCAATCATGTTGAGTGTGGTTGGCGCAGGCAGCAGCGCCAGCATCAGCGCATAGACATGAAAGGCCAGAAAGCACCCGGCAAGACCAATCCCGATACGCGCGCCCCAATACCGCAGCGACTTGCGGTCTGCGCGCTTCTCACCCTCTGGCGGATCAAAATGCGGACGGGGCTCTTTCGGCGCACGAGACGGTTTTCCACTGATGAGATCGTCGGGAACATGATTGGCCGTCGGGTCTGTCATCCGTGTCCTGGTCTGCTGGCAAGAAACCACCCCATGTGGTTTTGCGCCTTTAGTCAAAAAACTGTGGCGTCAGTAAGACGCATAACACCTGCCGCCCGTTCCCGGCGCATGAAAAAAGGCGGACCATTGGCCCGCCTCATTTCCTGAGCATGTCGCGCTCGTTTAAGCAGGCATGCCGGCCTTCTTGGCCTGATCATAAGCGAAGTTCGCCAGCAGAGGCACACGTGCTTCCATGGCCGTCGCATTCGCGTTTGACGCGGTTCCGTCGCGCACACGGCCCACAATGCCCTGACAAATCGCAGCAAGGCGGAAGGCATTATACGCAAAGTAATAGCTGACTTCCGGCAAGGAGCTCAGACCACGGCGCTTGCAGTACATGTCGATGTATTCCTCCATGGTCGGAATGCCATAGGCTTCCAGATCAGGAATATCGACAATCGCGCCACGCCCGTCAGATGACGGCATCACCCAGTTCATCAGGTGATAGGTGAAGTCGGCCAGCGGATCGCCAAGCGTTGAAAGCTCCCAGTCCAGAACCGCAATCACTTTCGGCTCTGTCGGATGCAGGATCATGTTGTCGAGACGATAGTCGCCATGCACGATCGTTGTGGTTTCACCCGGCGGAATGTTCTCCGGCAGCCACTCGATCAGCTTGTTCATCTCGGTGATCGTCTTGGTTTCAGACGCCGTGTACTGCTTGGTCCAGCGGTGGATCTGGCGCGCAACATAGTCGCCTTCCTTACCAAAGCCCTCGAGACCCGCCTTCTTCCAATCGACATTGTGAAGGTCGGCAAAGGTGTTCACCTTCGCTTCGTAAATGGCGCGGCGCTCGGCTGGCTCATAATCCGGCAGGGTCCCATCCCAAAGAATGCGGCCTTCCACATGGTCCATGACATAGAACATGGTGCCGACCACATCTGTGTCTTCGCAAAGCGCATAAGGACGCGCGACCGGATAACCGAGCGGATAAAGCGCATCGATCACGCGGAACTCACGATCGACAGCATGCGCAGACGGCAGGAGTTTTCCCGGCGGCTTGCGGCGCATGACATACGCTTTTTTCGGTGTGATGAGCTTGAATGTCGGGTTGGACTGACCGCCCTTGAACTGGCGCACATCCATCGGGCCTTCAAAGCCTTCGACATTCTCTGTCATCCACTGAAAGAGATTTTCTTCATTGAACTTGTGTGAATCAGCGACTTCCTTCGTACCGCTGAACATTTCCTGCGCTGACGCACCATGCACGGACATGCGACCGCCTCCCTCTGACTTGTCGTTTTCGCGACGAACTTAACGCCGTTTGTGCGGAGTGCAATGTTGACGTTGCGTCTATAGCAATTGCGCAAAAAGCCTAACGCTGAGGGAGCTTTTCTTAACCTTCTCACCATAAAGTGGAAAACATGTTGATTAGGGGTGCGTTATGAAGGGTCTCGTCTTTACGGAACTTCTGTCCATGGCCGATGAGCATGTCGGCGAAGACGGTGTAGACCAGGTTCTCAGCGGGTGTCCGCTGTCATCCGGCGGCGCCTATACGGCCGTTGGCAATTATCCCAGCGAAGAACTCACCACGCTGGTTGGTGCCTTCAGCGATGCGACGCAACTCGATATCGGCCAGTACCAACGCATGTTCGGGCGATGGATGTTCGGAACCTTCCTCGATAGCTATCCGCACTTCTTCGAGAACAAGGCGACCGCTTTCGACATGCTGGACTCCGTCGAAGAAGAAGTTCATGTCGACGTTCGCAAGCTCTATCCGGATGCCGAACTGCCTGTGTTCAAAACCGAACATCTCGACGCGAAAAAAATGGTGTTCATCTACACATCGCCGCGCGGGCTGGTCGATTTCTGCCACGGCCTGATCCAGGCCTGCCTCGACCATTATGGGGAAACGGCTGACATCCAGGTTGAGGTGTCCCGCTCAGACAAGCTCACCACCGCCCGCTTCGACATCACCCGGCTCAGCTAATCTGCGAAACGCCCATGCAAAATGCCCTTCCGAAAACCGCTTCCAATCCCGACACGGTCTCTCGCCTGCGATATGAGCGCGAGCGGTGCGCACGCCTCGAAGCCGAACGGCTGCTGGAGATCAAAAGCCGCGAACTCTTCGAAGCAAACCGCATACTGGAGCAGACTCTCCAGAAGGAAAGGCGCCTCGCAGAACTGCAAATGGAGTTCGTCAATGCGATCAGTCACGAATTCCGAACACCGCTGACCATCATTGACGGCGCGGCAGGTCGCATCAGCAAGCTCACGGACTGCGAAAATTCCGTCTCCATCCACAAGAAATGCGAATCCATCCAATCGGCGATTCAGCGCCTCACAAGGCTGATTGACCGCTGCCTGAGCGTAACGGAATACCTCCCCCGAACAAAGCGTGACTAGGCATTGTTAACCACTGGTTTTGCCGGAGTTTTCGTCCTTACCACTTATTGGTGAATTTTGATCAGGTATGAGAATAAACCCCAAAAATCGTTAACGTAGCTCAACCGGATATTAATCTGTTCTGGGTAATGCGAACAATTTCAATAAAATTCCAACGAACCCGTTTATCATCGCTTTAACGGTCCGACACATCTTCACCTGCTGGGGGCACGCCATCAGGGAGTACATGTGTGAAAGGCGTTTTGTTCGTCGAGCTATTAAATATGGCTGAGGCGGATCTTGGCGAGAGTCGTGTGGATCTGATCCTCAACCAACTAAATTTGTCCTCGGGAGGGGCCTACAACACCGTCGAGCGTTTCTCGCCGGAAGAGTTCGAAACACTGGTTCGCCACATTGCAAATGCAATGGGCGAGACCCGCGCGCAATTATCCAGCCGTTTCGGTCGGTGGATGTTCGCATATTTTGCGCGCATACACCCGGATTTTGTCGAACGACATGCAACGACGTTCAGCCTGCTGAATGCGCTGGAAGATGAAGTTCACTCTGAAATCCGCAAGCTCGATGACCATGCGAACATTCCTCACATGGAGGCAGAGCGCCAATCCGCGTACGAGTTCATTTTCATATATCGCTCGACACGCAAGCTGGTCGATTTTTGCCAGGGCGCAATTGAAGCCTGTCTCGATCACTATGGCGAAGGCGCCCAGGTCAGCCGCAATGTCGTCGAAACGCCGACGGAAAGCATTGTGGTGTTCCACATTCACCTGTCCAAAGAAAACATGATTGTTTCGATATGAATAAGCTCAAGCACACTGATACGATCGAAAAGACAGACTGGGTTTCGCGCCAGCGCTATGAACGCGAACGTCAGGCCCGCATGGATGTTGAAGCCGTCCTGCAAAGACGCAGCCGTGAGCTTCACGAAGCACGCGAAGCGCTGCGAAAATCGCTGCATCGCGAACGCAAGATCGCACGCCTTCAAAGCCAGTTTATCCGGATGGCGGGGCGCGAACTCGACACGCTCATGTTGTCGATAGATGCAACATCAGCCCGGATCGCCCGCAACACGCAAAGCCAGAATGCGGGCTGGATACGCAACAAATGCATGTCGATCCAGACGACCGTGACACGGGTTCGCGTCATCATCGAGCGAACCCTGCACATGGCAGATGAGCAACAGCTCAACCGGGACTGAAAACGCTTAGCTCTTGCGCACGCGCCAGCCGATATCGGTCCGGCAGAAGCCTTCTGGCCACTCAATGGCATTCACCCCGGAATAAGCCTGCGCAAAAGCAGCATCCAGGGTGGTGCCAGTAGCGGTCACGTTCAGAACGCGGCCACCTATAGCAACCAGCGAGCCGTCCTCCAGCACATCCGTGCCTGCATGAAAGACCATGACATCCTTCAACTGGTTGGCCGTCACAATGCCCTCAATGACAGAGCCCTTCGCATAGGACCCCGGATAGCCGTTTGTTGCCAGAACGACCGTCGCAGCGGGCTTGAACCCGCCTTCGGGCTGTAGTTGGTCGAAATCGCGCTGCGACATGCCACCCGTCGCGCAGGCGAGGAGCAGAGGCACAATATCCCCCTCAAGCCCCATCATCAGCACCTGACATTCCGGATCTCCGAAACGACAATTGTATTCGACGACTTTTGGTCCTTCCGGCGTCATCATCAGACCGACATAGAGAACGCCCTGAAACTTTGCATTCTCTGAAACCAGCCCTTTCAGGGTCGGCAGGACAATGCGCTCGCGGACATCATCCATGAGCTCAGAGGTGACCACAGGCGCAGGCGCATACGCCCCCATGCCGCCCGTATTCGGTCCGGTATCGCCTTCACCAACGCGCTTATGATCCTGCGCAGCCGGCAGCAGCACCACATTCTCACCGTCGGTCAGCGCAAACACGCTGGCTTCCTCGCCCGTCATGAACTCTTCGATCACAAGCTCTTTCGACGCGTCTCCATACTTTCCGGAAAGCATGTCCTCGACTTCAGCATCAGCTTCCTCGCGCGTCTCGGCGATGACAACGCCCTTGCCTGCCGCAAGCCCGTCCGCTTTCAACACATAAGGCGCACTCAGCGTATCGAGAAAAGCCTTCGCCGCAGCCACATCCGTCACACGCTTATAGCGAGCCGTCGGAATGTCGTATTTGGCCATCAGATCCTTGGAGAAGCCTTTTGACGCCTCAATCTGCGCGGCGGCGGCACTTGGGCCAAACACGTCGAAACCGCGTGCACGCAAGCGATCTGCAAGTCCCTCAGCGAGCGGCTGTTCCGGGCCAACCACAATCAGATCCGGCTCGAGCTGCAGCACGAGTTTTTCGACCGCATCCTGATCGGTCGGACTGACGTCAAAACACGGACCAATCTCATGCATGCCAGGATTGCCCGGAGCAGACCACACTTCATCGACCAGCGGTGACTGGTTGATTTTCCAAGCGAGGGCATGTTCACGGCCGCCCGAACCGACAATCAGAATATTCATGTCAGATCACATGAAAAAGTCACAGCCATCCGTCAAGCATTCCCTGTGCTGGCCAGCGCGCAATACGCCGAACGCATCGCAGAAACGTCACAGGAAGGCACTTCGACGCGACCATACTCTGTGCTAGCCTTCCCGTGTTCCGCGGATTCGTAAGGAGATGAGATGAGAACGCGTCTTTGTGTTTCAGTATTTGCGTTCATGGCTCTGGCTGCTTGCGGAGAGTCGACACCTCCGCCAGCTGAGGAAGCTCAGGATACCGACGTCACCATGGCCACCGATCTGGCCGAGCGAACCGGCCTGATTTCCGACGGTCGCGCGATCGTCGAAGAAAGCTGCTCTGACTGTCACGCCATCGGCGCGACAGATGAGAGCCCGCGTAATGACGCCCCGCCACTCCGCACCGTGCTTGCGAACCGCGACACCGAAGCGCTTGCTGCTGATTTCCGAGAAGGCATTCACGTAGGTGCAACCGACATGCCGGACTTCGACTTCGGCCCGCTCGGAACCGAAGCCGTCATCGCCTATCTGGTTTCCATGCAACAGGAAGTCCATTCGCCTGATACGGGCGAATAGCAGACCTTCAGCCTAGCCGACCTGCTCGATCCAGTTTGAAAGATTGTAGTAGGTCGTCACGCGCGAAATCGAACCATTGTCGAATTCGAAGAAGGCACCGGCTGGCAGGCGGTAGGTCTGACCCTTCGCTTGCGGCAGGTCGCCATCGGTTTCCTTATAGGTGCCGTTGACGATGAATTCGGCAGCGCCGCGTGTGCCCGCATCATTGGCAAAATACTGAAGATCCGTCAGCGTTTCATCATAGCAAGTGTCCATATGGACGAGGAAAGCGCGAAACTTTTCCTTGCCGCCCCGAACGCCTCCTTCATTCACATCGTGATGAATGTTGTCGCCGACACAGGATACCATGCCGTCCCAATCCTTGGCGTTGAACGCCTCATAATACGCCTGAATGAGATCGATTGCGGCAGTTCGGACAGCAGACATGAGATGACATCCTTTGAAACAGGTTCAGTCTCCTTAAATCGCGCCACGCGATATCAGCAAGCTTTTCCTGTTTGCCGGGCCGAAGAGTCGTGCCACCCCTTGCAAATCCTGCCAGCGTGATAAACTTGATCCATGTCCGATTTCTTCCCTTCCGACCGACCAGCTTCCGCCAATCTGCACGAGTTTTCCGTCTCGGAGCTGGCTGGTTCGATCAAACGCACCATCGAGAATGCCTATGATCGTGTGCGTGTGCGTGGAGAATTGGGACGGGTCACAATCGCCAAGTCCGGCCATATGTATGCCGACCTGAAAGACGATAAGGCGGTCATCAACACCATTATGTGGAAAGGCAGTGTCGGACGCCTGCCCTTCCGCCCGGAAGAGGGCCTGGAGGTCGTCGCCGAAGGCAAGCTCTCCACCTTTCCGGGGCGCTCCAATTATCAGCTGATTGCCGACACAATGAACCCGGCGGGTGCAGGCGCGCTGATGGCCTTGCTCGAAGAGCGCAAGAAAAAGCTCGCCGCCGAAGGGCTCTTCGCTGCGGACCGCAAAAAAGCCATTCCGTTTCTGCCGCGCACCATTGGTGTGGTCACCAGCCCGACCGGCGCCGTTATCCGCGATATTCTGCACCGTATTCGCGACCGTTTTCCGGTGCATGTCATTGTCTGGCCCGCACTCGTGCAGGGCGACAAGGCGGCCGAACAGGTCACCGCCGGTATTCGCGGCTTCAATGCCCTGCCGGAAGGACACCCGTCCCGACCGGACCTGATCATCGTCGCGCGCGGCGGTGGCTCCATTGAAGACCTCTGGCCCTTCAATGAAGAAATCGTTGTCCGGGCGACAGCCGATTCCGTCATTCCGCTGATTTCCGCCGTCGGCCACGAAACCGACACCACGCTGATCGACTATGCTTCTGATCGCCGCGCGCCGACACCGACAGGTGCAGCCGAAATCGCCGTGCCGGTACGCACAGAGCTGATGGAGCGCCTGAATGGACTGGATCAACGCCTGATCCATGGCCTGACGCAATGGACAAAGCGCCAGGAGAGAGACCTCACCGCCATCGCAGCGCGCCTGCCCCGCGCCGAGAGCCTGCTCGATATGCGCCAGCAGCGCTTCGACTATGCCGAAGGACGCCTCGGCTCTGCCCTGCAGACAACGCTGCTGCGCAAGGAGGGCGCGTTTGAGAAGATCGGGCCGCGCCTCAGACCGCAGGCGCTCTCCATGGGCCTGCGTCAGGTTGAAGGCCAGCTCACGCAAACCAGCTCACGTCTGGCAAAAAGCCTGATCCGCGTCACAGAGCGCAATGAGCAGGTGCTGACCGGCCTTGGCAAACGGCTGGAAGCGCGAACAGCCAAACTACAGGACACCCAGCAACAGGACACCGCGCTTGCAAATCTGGACACGCGCCTGACCCATGCGTTTGAGCAAAAAATCTCCCGCAAGTCAGAAAGCCTGAAACGTTCAGCCACCATGCTGGAAGCGCTGTCCTATCAGGCCACGCTCAAGCGTGGCTATGCCATCGTTCGCACAGCTGACGGTGAACTGGTCCGCACGACACAGGCGGCCACGCAGGCCGGCGACATGGTGCTGACCCTGTCGGATGGTGACATTGGCGTCCGGACGACCGGTGATGCGCCCTCGCCTCCTCCGGCCCCAACGCCGAAAGCCAAACCGGCACCAAAGCCTGCACCATCGTCCGGCAAGGACGGACAGGGCAGCCTCTTCTAAAAACGAGAAACCGTTCGAACGAAAACGCTGACAGGTTTGAGCCTGCAGACAGCCTTGCTTTGATTTTCAGGGGATCAGGCAAGTGGCGACCATCTCATGAGTCGGGGGGGATGATTTTTGAGATGGTCGCCGTTTTGCCAGGACGTGAAGGGAGGGAGGGGGGGAATACGCCACGTCCAGGAACATCCGTCTTTCGACACGTGTGTTTTGCCACGATATCAATTTCGAATTAGTTAACAGATACGCGAAAAAAATTCATACTCAACCAAAAACCAAGAAAAGTTGGAATACAGGACAAGTTATACACAGCTTCATTCAAAATCAGCATCGTTACTTCCCTTGTTGTCACGCTATTGCGCCACAAGAAAACAAAGCAAACAGTCGATTGTCAGGAAGATTGACCATGTTTTGTTTTATCTGTTTTTGTGTACAGATTGTCGCACCCTACGAAGGTCGCATGTATTCGTCTTCTCAATCATGAGGCGCAACGAAGATCGCGCAAAGAAAAAGGGCAGACCTGCGCCTGCCCTTTCAACAATCCCAATGAACGAACGTCTATGCTGCGCGGATACTCGACAGGAACTTGCTGACCTCCTGGCGAAGCCTGTCAGCCTGGCTGCCAAGCTCTGACGATGCGCTGACAACCTGCGCCGCAGCGGAGCCGGTTTCCGTCGCACCCTGCTGAACGCCCGCAATGTGAGAGGTCACCTCACGCGTTCCGTCGGCAGCTTCCCGCGTATTTCGGGCAATCTCGCGAGTCGAGGTCGACTGTTCCTCAACGGCCGCATTGATCGCCATCGATACCTGGTTGATCTCGGAAATCGTCTGGTGGATCTGATTGATCGCAGCCACCGATTGCGCGGTGATCGACTGGATCTCCTGGATCTGAGCTGCAATGTCTTCGGTCGCCTTGCCGGTCTGGGTCGCGAGAGACTTCACTTCACTCGCAACGACAGCAAAGCCACGTCCCGCCTCACCCGCACGTGCGCTTTCAATGGTTGCGTTCAGGGCGAGGAGATTGGTTTGCGCCGCAATGTCAGAAATCAGCGACACCACTTGTCCGACCTTTTCGGCAGAAACCGAAAGTTTCTCCATCGTCTCATTGGTCGTCTGCGCGGTGCTCACGGCGCTCGCCGCGATTTTGGTCGCGTGGTTCACCTGTTGTGAGATCTCGGAAACCGCATTCCCCATCTCATCTGCAGAATTGGCAACCGACGTCACATTGGTGGTCGCCTGTTCCATCGCAGCAGAGACAGACACCGAGCGTGAGCTCGTCTGCTCGGCGATTGAGGACATGGATTTTGCCGTGTGCTCAAGTTCCACCGAAGCAGCCGCCACCGTCTCGACAATGCCTGAAATCTTTTTCTCGAATTCGTCGGCCCAACCGGTCATCAGTTTCTGACGATTGTTCTCATCGGTCTTGTTTGCATAGACAGAGATCGCGAAATCCATGTCCAGCATGGCCGCCGACAGGAAAGCGGCCTGAAGCGCTTCCATCTTGCGCATGCTGGCATTGCCCTTGCCGCGCTTGCCCAGCTGGTTCGCAGCAATCTTCGGCAGAATGCGTGAGATGATAAAGTTATAGCCCGCAATATACCAACGCGGCTCCAGACCAATGCGTGCATGTGCCATACCAATGGCGACAGCAGACTTCAGATAGGTCTCGTCAAAGTTTCCTTCGAGGATTGTCATCCAGTGCTCGAACTGACGATCCGCTGCGTGCTGTTGCAATTCCTTCGAGTGAAAGAAGGAAGATGGCGCTGAAAACTTCGCGATGTGAGCATAGAACTCGGTCAGAACGGGCTTGAGATTCTCTTTGACCAGAGGTTTCAGCTCAGACAGCAGACCCTGTGTCTGCGTATCAATTTGCATAAAGGACAGGCGTTCGGCCAGGTCATGATCTTGTGACATATAGAAGGGTCCCCCAGCAGGACTTAACGTGATTAATAAACGCATTTAATTGCAAACAGAAAAAAATGAGTTAACAACTCTGGATCGGTTGTTTACCTCTGATTTTCTCTGACCTATCAAATACTTCGCTCAATGTGGGGCTGGTATATTCATAATGATAAACGATGCGGTTAATCGTTTTTTTTAATTCTGGTCATAAACAAATATAGTTTTGCGACTGCCGCGTTAGTTCTCAAAGAAATGCGCCCAAATTAGCGCAAAAAATCACTTTGATCGTGTTTCAGCGTGCCAATACTTTGAAAATGATCGGCCATGCTTCCATTCAAGCAGTCGTTCTTTTGTCCCGCGCGCAAGGTCGCCCGGCAACGCATTCAGGGCCATGAACTGAAAGTCGGCAATTTCACCGCGTGACGTCATCTCGACGGCTGTCCAATCGGGAATGTGATACAAAAGTACGTGATCATTCGGGAAAATGGCATGATTTGAAAACATGCCCAGCAGGTCCGGCCGCCCTGTGAGCTTCACCCCCGCCTCCTCAATCAATTCACGTTCCAGTGCATCCTCTGCCGTCTCATGCTTCTCGACGCCACCACCCGGCAGATACCATCCCGATACATAGGTGTGGCGAACCAGCAGCACGCGCGCCTCATCGTCCTCAACGATCGCACGGACGCCAAGCGTCAGCGGGCGGGTCATACGGAAATAAGACTGGAACACGCGATTGCGGATTGCGGACAGCCGCATCTTGTCACTCCGTTGGAAAATTGCCCTTCCAACCCTCGCTTTTTTCAAAAGAGCGCGCTAGAGGGAGATTCAAGACAGGAGAAAATCATGCACATTCACGCATCCATCATTGCACTGCTTCTGGCCTTTGGCATTTTCGGACTGCTGAATCTGATCGATATGCATCGCATCGACTAAATTTTCTGCCAGACTGCTGGCATGTTTTCATTTTCGCTAATGCTCTTCGCCGGGCTGGTCATTCTGGCCATTTCCGGTGACAGGCTTGTGCGCGGTTCTGTATCCGCCGCCATGAAGCTTGGCGTGTCTCAGGTCCTCGCCAGCGTGGTGATTGTTGGCTTTGGCACGTCCGCACCCGAAATGCTGGTCGCAATTGACGCGACCATGTCCGGTGCCCCTGGCATGGCCATGGGCAATATCATTGGCTCAAACATTGCCAATATTCTGCTTGTCTTGGGCCTGCCCGCCCTCTTCTTCACATTAAAGCCAAATGGACGCGGCCTTCGCCGGTCGATCATCGTCACCGTCTTTGCGACCGCCGCCTGGCTGATCCTGACACCGATTTACGGCCTGTCCCCGATTATTGGCGTGGCGTTTCTCTGCACGCTGCTCGCCTACATATTCAGCGCGCTTGTCTGGGCCGACAGCCCCGCCACTGAACAACTGGCCGATGACGACATCGTTCATGAAGCCCCCGTCAATCCAATCCTAACGGCAGGTTATATCTGCATCGGAATTGTCGGACTGCCCCTTGGCGCACACCTCACCATCACCGGCGCAACAGGCATTGCAGAGCTTCTGAACTTTCGCGGCGAACTTGTCGGCCTGACCCTGATCGCGCTCGGCACCTCCCTGCCAGAGCTTGCCGCAGCCATGGCCGCCGTCTACCGCAAGGAGCCGGATGTCATCTTTGGCGATGTGGCAGGCTCCAATCTCTTCAACCTGTTGGGGGCTGGCGGCATCATATCTCTCTTCGGCCATTTCGAACTGCCAGCCATCTTCAATCAGTTCGATCACTGGTTCATGGGTGGAACCTTGCTTTTCCTCATGATTTATATTTTCTGCCGACGGCAGATCGGATGGCTCACTGGAAGCTGCTTCCTGGCGATCTATGTCTTATACCTGCTCGGCCTCTATTACTTTTATGTGCTTGGTCTCAACTGGAGTGTTCTATGGACACAGATATCGTAAAGCGCGCCCTGATCACGGGTGCAGGCAAACGCCTCGGACGCGCTATGGCGATCAGCCTGGGATCATCCGGCTTTGAAGTCGCCGTTCACTACAACAGCTCAAGCGATGGCGCAGAAGAAACCTGCCGCCAGATCACCGATGCCGGCGGTAAGGCGGTGATCGTGAAAGCCAACCTCTCCGATGAGGCCGAAACATCAGCCCTGATCGGACGGGCTTCGCAGGCGCTGGGCGGCCATATCGGCTGTCTGGTCAACAACGCATCGACCTTTGAAGACGATAGCGCCCTGTCTCATACGAGAGAGAGCTGGGACCACCATATGAACGTCAATCTTCGCGCGCCCATCTGTCTGGCTCAGAGCTTCGCTCAGGCGCTGCCAGACACAGCGCGCGGCCTGATCGTCAATATGGTCGACCAGCGTGTCTGGAAGCTGAATCCAAACTTCTTTACCTATACTCTCTCCAAGTCAGGCCTTTGGACGGCGACAAAAACGCTCGCTCAGGCGCTCGCGCCCAATATCCGCGTGAATGCCATTGGCCCGGGGCCAACCATGCAGAACGCCCGACAGGATGAAGAGGATTTCCAGAAACAGGTGGACGCGACGCTCACCCAGCGCGGCTCATCTCCGGAAGACATTGTTCATGCCTTGCGCTTCCTGATTGATGCTGATGCCGTCACCGGCCAGATGATCGCGGTCGATGGCGGCCAGCACCTGATCTGGCAGACACCGGACGTGCTGGATGTTGTCGAATGAGCCAGGACGATCTGGATTTCTCGTCGGACACATCGGCGCCCGCCCACCCTGCGGTTCTGGACGCTCTGGCGCGTGCGAACCATGCCATGGCAGCCAGTTATGGCAGCGATCCACTCACCGCAGAGCTCCAATCGCTGATCTGCGAGATCTTCGAGACGGATGTCGCCATTTTTCCGGTCGTGTCAGGAACAGCCTCAAACGCCCTGGCTTTGTCGCTTCTGGCAAACCCGATGGAATCCATCCTCTGCCATGACGAGGCGCACATCGCCCGTGACGAACGCGGCGCACCGGAATTCTTCTCAGCGGGCGCAAAGCTATCGCTTCTGGCTGGCTCTGACGGCAAAATCGCGCCGGAAACGCTGGAGACCGCCTGCAGCACTATCAATCGCGCCTTCGTTCACGAAACACCACCAGCCGCATTATCTCTGACGAATCTGACCGAATGCGGCACCGCCTATACGCAGGACGAAATCAGAACCCTGTGCGAGATTGCAAAGCGCCATGATCTCGCCACCCATCTGGACGGCGCACGTCTGGCAAACGCCCTCGCACATACAGGCGCATCGCTGGCAGACATGACCTGGCGCGCTGGCATTGATGTCCTCTCTCTGGGCCTGACCAAAACAGGTGCCATGTCCTGTGAGATCATCTGCCTGTTTGGCGAATGCCGCGACCGCCTCGATGAATTGCGGGCGCGCGCCAAACGCGCCGGTCATATGCCACCTAAGATGCGCTTTATCAGTGCCCAGGGCCTCGCGCTGTTGTCTGACGGATTGTGGCTGGAGCTTGCCGGGAATGCCAACGACGTCGCGCAGGCGCTCGCAGGCAAACTTGTGGCCTCCGGCGAGGCACAAATTCAGTATCCGGTCGAAGGAAATGAGGTCTTTGCAAGACTCAGCGATGATCTGCTCGGAAAGCTGCAGGGGAAAGGCCTCAAGGCGTATCCATGGCCTGGAGGCGCAACGCGTTTTGTTTGCAACTGGTCGTTGCGTGCTGCGACATTCGACCGCATAAAGCTGTAAAAGTGCTCAAAACGCCGTAGTTGCGAGTAATTCACAAAAACTGCATTCGATCCGTCTTCTTCATATCGAAATTCGCTAAGTAACTAATGCTAAAGTCGAATAAAGCGAAAAATAGAATGAATGTTCATTTTGCTTTGTTACGGTAATCTTTACTAGCTATCCTGAAGAACCGATAAAGAGACGAGACATAGTTTTCGTTAATTCACACACTTAAACAATATTTATCTTGAAATAGTCCTCTTCTTAAACAGCATCAAATATCGTTGACATCAAATAAACCTTACAACTCGAATGGATTTCGAAAGACGCCATTCTATATATGTTATATCAATATATTTACCAAGAATTACATACAATGTTCACTCAAGTAAATGCGTTTAGACTAAAAGAGATAACCAAATTTTCATAGAAAAATTTCAATAAAAAATGACATGTATCAAGTGTTAAACATTGCTGTTGACTTATTCATCGCAATTATTCAACTGACCATGTTTCTAATTAATCTCAATCGACATGTTAGCTGAATTGACTGATACACCTCCCGAAGCACGTTCCGACGAGACACGTGCCCGCATTTTCGAGACGGCCAACAAGCTGATCGAAATTGAACCTCTCGCAAAACTCACCGTGCGCCGCATTGCGGACGCTGCTGGCGTGTCCCCTGCCCTGATCATTCAGTATTTCGGCAGTAAAGATAAGCTGTTGATGCAGATTCACATGCTGCATCACAGCAAGCTCGATGCCGCGCTCCAGAAAGCGTGCGACGACCATGCGGGGCAATCGCTCCTCAAGCATCTGGAAGCCGCAGCCGACGTCTTTCTGGACTTCGATTTCGATAATCCGGACCTGACCCGATACATCTACAGTTTCGCCTATGCGTGGAATGAAGAGATGGAGATCTGGTTCAATGAACAGGTCGCGCCGTTCCACTCAGGTCTGGCACAGGTGATGAAATCCGGCGAGCCAAGCCTGTCGGAAGATGACGCGAAAACCTATGCGATCACCTTCTTCTGTGTTTACGCGCAGCTCATGCGTCAATTGCTGATGAAGCATGCGACGAAAGAGACCGCAATGGAAACGCTCAAGCCGCATCTTCGCATCATCGCCTGCGGCATTCGCTGCCGCGACGAGGACTGCTGACACCTCCTGTCAGCAGAGCGCATTCGGGGGCTGGCAAACCGGCAAGGCTGAGACCATATTGCGTGTATGGCCAGATCTTCGAAAGGCTTCTCAGAAGCCCCCGCATCGCAATTCATCATGGATGGCGCCGTAGAGGTGCTGACGCCGGCTGAGTGGACGCCGCACCGGCCCGACCGCGACTGGGAGAAGGCCGAAGGCGGCAAGGTCTTCAAGCTCCACTCCAAATACAAGCCATCGGGCGACCAGCCAACGGCAATCGACGAACTGGTCAGCGGCCTGTCCGAGGAGAACGAGTTCGACCAGGTCCTGCTCGGCGTCACGGGCTCGGGCAAGACTTTCACCATGGCCAACATCATCGAGCGGACCCAGCGCCCGGCTCTGATCCTTGCGCCAAACAAGACGCTCGCTGCCCAGTTATACGGTGAATTCAAGGACTTCTTCCCGGAAAACGCGGTTGAGTTCTTCGTCTCCTATTACGACTATTACCAGCCCGAAGCCTATGTCCCGCGCTCGGACACCTATATCGAGAAAGAGAGCTCCATCAACGAGGCCATCGACCGGATGCGCCACTCCGCGACCCGCTCCCTCCTTGAGCGCGATGACGTCATCATCGTCGCCTCGGTTTCCTGCATTTACGGTATCGGCTCGGTCGAGACCTACACCGCCATGACCTTCAAGCTCCAGGTCGGCGACCGCAAGGACCCGCGCGAAGTCGCCAAGGACCTCGTCGCCCTGCAATACAAGCGCAATGACAATGCCTTTGGCCGCGGCACTTTCCGCATGAAGGGCGACATCATCGACATCTTCCCGACCCACTATGAAGACCGCGCCTGGCGTGTCTCCTTCTTCGGCGACGAGATCGAGGACATTTCCGAGTTCGACCCGCTCACCGGCAAGAAAACCACCGCCCTGCCCCAGATCAAGGTCTACGCCAACTCCCACTATGTCACCCCGCGCCCGACCCTCAACCAGGCCGTCGACAAGATCCAGGACGAGCTGCAGCAGACCATCGCCACCTTCAAGGAACAGGGCAAGCTGCTCGAAGCCCAGCGCATTGAACAGCGCGTCCAGTTCGATCTGGAAATGCTCCAGGCGACCGGCTCCTGCAATGGCATCGAGAACTATTCGCGCTATCTCACCGGCCGCAAGCCGGGCGAGCCGCCGCCCACCCTGTTCGAATACCTGCCCGAAAACGCCATCGTCTTCACCGATGAGTCCCACCAGACCATCCCGCAGCTCGGCGCCATGTATCGCGGCGACTTTTCCCGCAAGCGCACCCTTGCCGAATACGGCTTCCGCCTGCCCTCCTGCATGGATAACCGCCCGCTCAAATTCGAGGAATGGGACGCCATGCGCCCGCAGACCGTCCACGTCTCGGCGACGCCCGGCCCGTGGGAGATGGAACGCACAGGCGGCGTCTTCTCTGAACAGGTGATCCGCCCGACCGGCCTCATCGACCCACCGGTCGAGGTCCGCCCGGTCTCCACCGGCACCACCAACCAGGTCGATGACGTCATTGCCGAATGCAAGGACACCGCCGAGCGCGGATATCGCTCTCTGGTCACCACGCTGACCAAGAAAATGGCCGAAGACCTCACCGAATACATGACCGAACAGGGCGTGAAGGTCCGCTATATGCACTCCGACATCGACACGGTGGAGCGGATCGAGATCATTCGCGATCTGCGCATGGGCGTGTTCGACGTGCTGATCGGCATCAACCTCCTGCGTGAAGGCCTCGACATTCCCGAATGCGCCTTTGTCGGCATTCTCGATGCGGACAAGGAAGGCTTTCTGCGCTCGGAAACCTCCATGGTCCAGACGATTGGCCGCGCCGCCCGAAACGCCGATGCCAAGGTTGTCCTCTATGCGGACAAGGTCACCGGCTCCATGGCCCGCGCCATGGAAGAAACCGAACGGCGCCGCACCAAACAGATCGCCCATAACGAGGCGAACGGCATCACCCCGCAAACCGTCTATTCCGGCATCAAGGATGTGCTGGAAGGCTTTGTCCCATCCGACCAGCGCGGCTCGGGCGAACAACTTAAAGGTGGCAAGACCCGCAAGAAAACACGCGGCGTGAGCGAAGAATCTGTTGCAATTCAGGGCTCAACCGGCCACAACTTGCAGGCGGTAATTTCTGATCTCGAAAAACGCATGCGTGACGCTGCGGCAGACCTGGAATTCGAGGAAGCAGCCAGACTGCGCGACGAGCTGAAAAAATTACGCGAGGAGAATCTGGATTTGATTGGGTGAGGGAATGAGTACTTTTACACACAAATTTGTTGACCGCGTCTACACGCAAATCGAGATTGAAAGCGGTGATATCAAAACGGTGTTGAACTTGAAAGCGAATATCGAGCTCGACTTCTGCGATGACGATTTTAATCAAAGTCATCGAGACGAGCTCGAGACTGCAGCTTTAAAGTACGCTGAGGATCATAAAGACATCTACGACAGCGTGCGAATGATCTCCAAAGATAAAGATTGAATACAACGAATGATGGGCATGTCAGTGAAGCACTTTTTTCAAAGCAAATGAATTGATCCAATGAATCAATTCAACCGCCAAACGCACTGTTGAGGGACGAGCTGAAAAAGTTGCGCGAAATGAATCTGGATTTGATAGAGTGAGGGAAGTTGGACGACAGGAGCAGTTATGCGCGACATCTTAAAAACCGACGAAGTTGTCGAATTTCCAGATTCTGTCTGTGTTCTCGCTTCCAGCCGAAATGGCGACGTCCTCTTGGTGCGACAATTTCGATCGACTGTAGACAGTTTTTCTTTAGAACTGCCGGGCGGCAAAGTAGAACCGAATGAAAACCTCATTGATGCTGCTCATCGTGAGCTTTTCGAAGAGACCGGCTTCAAAGCAGGAACGCTCGAGAAAATTTGTAAGATAGATTTAGATCTGTCGCGCTCCATTCACCGCACGTACTTGTTTTATGCCGAAAACGCCGAACGCTTCGGGGAAAACAAAGAAGGATTCGATGTTTTGACCGTGTCCACCTTAAATATTTGCAAGTTATTGGAAAGAAAAAAGATCACACATGCGCCTACACTCGTAGCGTTGCAATGGAAGTTATTGCAGGAAAAAGCTCGCCTGGGCGTGGAGAGCTAATTGTCTATTGTTTACGGCTTAATCATCAACGGCATCTCGTTTGTGTTAGGCTATTGCATAAAATGGTGCTTGCGCTGGATATCGTTTAGGCCTGAACGAAAATTCTGGAGGACGCTATCCGCAGTCGCCAAAGGTAACATTGCAATAGTTTTGACGACGCGCGCGGGTTTACTTAGGCGGTCAACGCCAAGAGTAAGCCTGAACGAAGTGGAAGCTTATTCGGACTTACGCCAATCCCTCGAGCGAGTTTCGCTTCAGTTGAAATTGATTTCCAGCTCATCACCGAACGTAGAAGAAATCATCCAGAATCCATTTATCTCGCTGGGAGGTCCAATCTCAAATGAAGTAACCTGCAGGATATTGGAGGAGATATCCGAACAGGTCCATATATCGTTCGAGCGTTCAGAAGCAAAAACCCACAAACTATTGGTCGGCAAGACGGTTTATGAAACAGAATTGGATGCTGAAGAAGAGGTATCGACAGATTACGGCGTAATTATCAGATTAAATAGTTATTCAGATACTAAACGAAATTGCGTCCTTGCGATGGGGTGCCACGGTTTTGCGACGGGTGCAGCAGTAAAGGAAATTACCGGCAAAGCAGGACTGAAAAAACTGAATGCCAAGTATAATGACGAAAGCTTTGTCTTCGTTATCAAAGTAACTGTGCGCAATCGCACAATTCAGAAAACGGAGCGTATATACAGTGTCGCGCTCAAATGATCTATCTTTAGACACAGTCATATATGGTGCGTCAGATTTGGGGTGCAGTGTATACGAAATGCTTCAAGATGTCGCTTCTACAAATTTGGTTGGCTTCCTTGACGATTATCTCAACTTCCCAAAACACAACATAAATGCTCAGGTTATTGGCGATCATCATTATTTGTCGAAACGGTCCCAACCCATAAATGTTATCATTTGCATAGGCGACAACACCAAACGTCGGTTCATATTCGAAAAGATCTCTCAAATAGATTCCGTTCGCTTTAGCGGCTTCATACATCCTGAGGCTTGGATCGAAAAAAGCGCCCGAGTAAGCGAAAGTGCGATAGTTTTCCCATCGGCTTACGTTGGCGCTCAATGCCGCATCGGCTCAAACACGATAGTCCATCCGAACTCAACAATTAGCGCGTACTCTTCCGTTGGCGACTTCGCGCTTATCGCCCCCAACGCCTCTATCGGTTCGGGGGCTGATATTTCATCAGGCGTTCTAATCGGCCTGGGAGCTACTGTAAATCCAGGAGTTAGTATTGGAGAAAGCGCCAAAATCGGCGCATCGGCGGCAGTGATAAAGAACGTGGTCGCGAAACGCTGTGTCATGGGAGTTCCCTCCGCATGACGGCCGCCGACTTGAAAGCAGAACCACAGCTCCTGCTTATGAGGCATGCCGAATGCGAAAAGAATCAGTTGGATCTGATGGGAGGAACCTCGCGAGGCAAATTAACTAATCGGGGATTGAGACAACTAGAATTACTTTTGGAAAAATCAGAAGTAATAGCTCAAGTTAAGGCGATATTCTGCTCTGATCGAATTCAGTGCATCGAAACATCAAAATTCGTGTCGGAAAAGTTAGATATAAATTTTGAGGTGGACCGATTATTAGAACCACTTGATTTGGGGGTACTATCCGGCCTTTCGATTGAGGAAGCCAAGCGATCATATCCCGAAGCGCACCAGTTTATGGAAAAATGGCGTGATAATAAGGCTGACATTTCAGATTTAATGATACCGGGGATGACAGACCCGTCGGTGTTTTATCGACAAGGAGTCCATTTTCTTGAGAAACGAGCTTCTGAAACAGGGCCGTATCTAGTGGTGGCGACGCGATCGGTGCTAATTTTACTGAGAAACGTCTGGCTCAAGAATGAGCCGGGTCAAGGCTACAAAAATTTTGATTTTCAAAACTGCCAGATACTGGAATTATTCAACTGAGATGAACGAAAATGAACTCTTGCGTACTCCCGTATTCAACGTTGTGGAGCGTTTTTTTAAAGGTCAACAATTTTGCCTCTTGAAAAACCGTGATTGGGTGAATGTTTTCGCTTTCTCTGGTCCTAACCTCTGGTTGGTAGAACAGAAGAGATTTGGTGGAGAATACCTTACCGTCGAACCTGCCGGCGGACTGGTGGAAAACGAGCAATCCAACAAAGATGCGGCGAAAGAAGAACTGCAGGAAGAGCTGGGCTTGGTTGCGGCTGAAATGGTTCATGCGGGATCTTTCATGCCAAATCCCGGCTTAATGAATAACAATTGTCACTGCTATATCGCCATCGATTGCGAACCAATCGTCAATCACTCTCCTGAAGAAGGAGTAAAACCAGTGTCTTTGTCGTCGTCTGAGTTGAAAAGCTGGCTGTTCGATACCCCTCCCGTTCATGGACTTGTGATCGCTTCTGCACTTTTGGTTGCTCGCAAGGCTTCTCTTTTGCGTCGGCATCACCCTGACTGGTCAGAAGCGTTTCGCGCCCTTGTTGACTAAACTTACTCAGCTGGCGCCATTCCCTGACGCGTAGGATGCACTGAGGGACGAAGTGCATGCGGCCATCATGAACACCATACGGTCGCCACATACTGAGGCCTGCGTGATGCCCTGATTTGTCATCCCGGGCGAAGACCCGGGATCCAGAAAAACACATGCGATTAATCGGGCTGGATCCCGGATACGCCCTAAAGGCGTTCCGGGATGACAGAGGAGCGCTCATTCAACGCCGGTTCCAGTGCCCGTAGGGTGGGCCTTGGCCCACCATTGCCGATATTGGTGGGCCAAGGCCCACCCTACATTCTCCCCCAAAACTAATCCCACACCACCACGCATGCGCCTATACTCACCCGCATGACCCACGCGCCAACCTCTGACATGCCTCACACC
>NZ_JBHSSW010000014.1:0-58446 GCF_042659465.1 Ponticaulis profundi
CCCGTCACTTCTGCAAGAACCATCGTGATCGCCGCAGTCAGCGTGGTCTTACCGTGGTCTACGTGACCAATCGTACCGATGTTGACGTGAGGCTTGTTGCGCTCAAACTTTGCCTTGGACATGTCCTACTCCTAAGAATTCTGTCGTCTTGCGTCTAAATTAACCAGCTACCTGAGCGATGATCTTGTCGCTCTCGGCACGTGGCACTTCTTCATAGTGGTCGAAAATCATCGTGAACTGCGCACGGCCCTGAGACATGCCACGCAGGTTACCGACATAACCAAACATGTTGGCCAGCGGAACAAAGGCATTAATAGCCGTTACATTGCCACGAGGTTCAGAACCCTGAATCTGACCGCGACGGGAGTTCAGGTCACCAATGATGTCGCCCATATAGTCCTCAGGCGTGATGACTTCAACCTTCATCACTGGCTCCATCAGACGCGGTGCACCTTGTGATTTCAGCTCACGGAAAGCCGCACGACCCGCGATTTCGAACGCAAGAACGCTCGAGTCAACATCGTGGTACGCGCCGTCGATCAGAGTCGCTTTCAGGTCGCTAACCGGGTAGCCAGCGATCAGACCATTGGTCATTGCGCTTGCCAGGCCTTTTTCAACGCCTGGGATGTACTCTTTCGGTACAGAACCACCGACGATCTTAGATTCGAAGACGAAACCTGTACCTGCTTCACCTGGCTCGAACTGGATCTTGACGCGAGCAAACTGACCCGAACCACCAGACTGTTTCTTGTGGGTGTAGTCGACTTCTGCTGGCTTGGAGATCGCCTCGCGGTAAGCAACCTGTGGCGCACCAATGTTCGCTTCAACCTTGAACTCACGCTTCAGACGGTCAACCAGAACGTCAAGGTGAAGCTCGCCCATGCCTTTCATGATCGTCTGACCAGACTCGATGTCTGTTTCGACGCGGAAAGATGGATCTTCAGCTGCGAGACGTTGCAGACCAACAGACATTTTTTCCTGGTCGGCTTTAGATTTCGGCTCAACCGCAATCTCGATAACCGGATCTGGGAAGTTCATCGTCTCCAGAACAACTGGACCAGACTTGTCGCAGAGCGTGTCACCCGTCGTCGTGTCTTTGAGGCCTGCGAGAGCGATAATGTCGCCAGCAAACGCTTCTTCAATCTCTTCACGGTTGTTGGAGTGCATCATCATCATACGACCGATGCGCTCGTTCTTACCTTTGGTGGAGTTCAGCATAGAACCACCTTTGGTCAGTGTACCGGAATAGATACGAACGAACGTCAGAGAACCAACGAATGGGTCGTTCATGATCTTGAATGCCAGACCAGCAAATGGCTGCTCATCGTCAGCAGAACGAGCAATGTTACGAACCTCTTCTTCGTCGCCTGGTTTGAAGCCCATGTAAGCAGGGACATCAAGTGGGCTTGGAAGATAGTCGATCACAGCGTTCAGCATTGGCTGAACACCTTTGTTCTTGAATGCAGAGCCGCAAAGAACAGGAACGAAGGACATAGACAGCGTACCCTTACGGATCAGCTTACGGAGCGTTTCGATGGTTGGCTCTTCGCCTTCCAGATACGCTTCCATTGCTTCTTCGTCTTGCTCCACAGCAATCTCAACGAGTTCGCTGCGCATTTCTTCGGCTTTGTCTTTCAGACTGTCACGGATGTCCTGGACAACCCAGCTCGCGCCAAGGTCCGAACCTTCCCAAACCCACTCTTTCATGGTCAGGAGATCGACGAGGCCTTCGAGCTCTGTCTCAGCACCGATCGGGAACTGAACTGGCAGAGGAGTCGCACCTGTGCGCTCTTTGATCATCTTCACGCAGTTGAAGAAGTCAGCACCCAGCTTGTCCATTTTGTTGACGTAGACGATCCGCGGAACTTTGTAGCGGTCAGCCTGACGCCAGACAGTTTCTGTCTGAGGCTCAACACCCGCGTTCGCGTCGAGAACGCAAACCGCGCCATCGAGGACCGCCAGAGAGCGCTCTACTTCAATCGTGAAGTCAACGTGTCCTGGAGTGTCAATAATGTTGAAGCGGTGCTTCGGTGTTTGTGGCGTCTCACCGTCTTCTGTACGTTCCCAGAAAGTCGTGGTCGCAGCAGACGTGATCGTGATGCCACGTTCTTGTTCCTGCTCCATCCAGTCCATGGTGGCCGCGCCATCATGAACCTCACCGATTTTGTGAGATTTACCTGTGTAGAACAGGATACGCTCGGTTGTGGTCGTTTTACCGGCGTCAATGTGCGCCATGATACCGAAATTACGGTAGCGTTCGAGCGGATAGTCGCGAGCCATGAGAAAGCCTCAGATGTTCAGATTTTAAAGAGATTACCAGCGATAGTGCGAGAATGCGCGGTTGGCTTCAGCCATGCGGTGCGTGTCTTCACGCTTCTTCACAGCGTTACCACGACCGTTAGAGGCATCAAGCAACTCACCTGCGAGACGCTCACGCATGGTGTTTTCGTTACGAGCGCGAGCCGCACCAACGAGCCAGCGAATGGCCAGCGCTTGACGGCGCTCCGGACGCACTTCGACAGGAACCTGATACGTCGCACCACCAACACGACGGGAACGCACTTCCACAGCCGGAGAAACGTTGTCCAGGGCATCATGGAAGAGCTCAACTGGTTCGCGTTTCGCACGGGCTTCCACGATATCCAGAGCACCATAAACGATGCGCTCAGCAGTCGATTTCTTACCATCGACCATGATCTGGTTCATGAATTTAGAGAGTACGATGTCCCCGAATTTTGGATCGGGAAGCACTTCACGTTTTTCAGCGCGGTGACGACGAGACATGTTTTATATCCTATTTCGGGCGTTTCACGCCATAATGAGAACGGCGTTGCTTACGGTCTTTAACGCCCTGTGTATCAAGCACACCACGGAGCACGTGGTAGCGAACACCCGGAAGGTCGCGAACACGACCGCCACGAATCAGAACAACAGAGTGTTCCTGAAGGTTGTGGCCTTCGCCCGGAATGTAACAGATAGATTCGTAACCAGACGTCAGGCGAACCTTAGCAACCTTACGCAAAGCAGAGTTCGGCTTTTTAGGCGTCGTCGTGTAAACACGCGTACAAACGCCGCGACGTTGCGGGCACGCCTTGAGGGCGGGAACTTTATTGCGCTTCGGACGAGGCGCCCGAGGCTTGCGGATCAGCTGATTAATCGTCGGCATAGACCTAGTCTTCTATCCTTTTTGCTGGGTACCAAACACCCACTTCCATATCCAAAACCGAGGGGACGTCTTCCATCTCCTCGGGCATTTCCTGATTGGGGAGGCGTTGGCCCCGTAAATCTTCCGGGCGGTGGCGCGGAAATCGACCGCGGCAACCTGCACTTGGAGCGGCGCTAATAGTCCTTGATTGGACCAAGGTCAACCCTTTCGATAGGTTTGACACACATACACGCCGTACAAACTTAACGACCTTCCCATAAAAGAAAGCGGCCACTTCCGGAAACCAGAATGGCCGCTTTTAATTCAGACGAAACTGTCTGGCAAGCGGCGGACTATTCCGCCGCCTCTGGTGATGGCAGCGCAGGAGTTGCAGCAGCTGCTGCAGCTTTCTCACGCTGTGCCTTGAGCTTCACATCGCGATCGTTCGCCAGGCGACGGTAGCGACGCAGTTGGCCACCTGTACCGGCTGGGATCAGACGACCGACAATAACGTTCTCTTTCAGACCTTCCAGCGTATCCACCTTACCCTGAATAGAGGCTTCGGTGAGAACGCGTGTCGTTTCCTGGAACGACGCAGCCGAGATGAACGAACGTGTTTGCAGAGATGCCTTCGTGATACCGAGAAGCACTGGCGTCCCCACAGCTTCACGACGGTTTGCCTTGCGAGCAGCCGAGTTGGCATCTTCGAAATCCATCAGTTCAACGGTCTCGCCCTTGAGCAGAGACGTTTCACCGCCATCCGTGATCTCGATTTTCTGTAGCATCTGACGCACGATCACTTCAATGTGCTTGTCGTTAATCGGAACGCCCTGCAGACGATACACTTTCTGGATCTCATCAACGAGATAGTCAGCCAGCGCTTCCACACCAAGAACCGTCAGGATGTCCTGCGGAGCCGGGTTACCATCCATCAGATAGTCGCCACGACGGATCGAATCGCCTTCCTGGATCGACAGGTGTTTGCCCTTCGGAATGAGGTATTCGATTGGCTCGATGCTCTCATCTTCGGGAACGATGCGAATACGACGCTTGTTCTTGTAGTCGCGGCCGAATTCAACGCGGCCATCAATCTCTGCGATGATCGCGTGATCTTTCGGACGACGTGCTTCGAACAGTTCCGCAACACGTGGCAGACCACCGGTGATGTCCTTGGTTTTCGCACCACCTGTCATGATACGAGCAAGCGTATCACCTGGGCCGATCTTGTCGCCGTCATTGACGGACAGGATCGCACCAGAAGACAGAAGATAGCGAGCAGGCATACCGTTTGGCAGCGTCATTGGATCGCCATTGTCGTCGACAACGACAATGGCTGGACGCAGGTCTGCATTCTTCGCAGTTGAACGCCAGTCAACCATCATCCGGGATGAAATTCCGGTCGCTTCGTCCGTTTCTTCACGGGACGTCAGGCCATCAATCACGTCTTCGAGACGGATTGAACCGGCAACTTCCGTAATGATCGGCTGCGCAAACGGGTCCCAGTCAGCGAGCTTGTCGCCGCGTTTGACCATCTGGCCTTCCTTGATGAAGAGCTGCGTACCGTAGCCCGCCTTGAACGTCTGACGGACTCGGCCGTCTTCGTCCACTGTATCGACTTCCATGTGACGGCCAACAACGATCTGACGACCATCGGCACGCTCAACAACGTTACCTTCGCGGAAGACAACCTTACCGTCATATGCTGCTTCAACACCGGATTGGTCAGCAACCTGCGCCGCACCACCAATGTGGAACGTACGCATGGTCAGCTGTGTACCCGGCTCACCAATTGACTGAGCGGCGATAACACCAACCGCTTCACCGATATTGACGCGCTCACCACGCGCCAGATCACGACCATAGCAGGATGCACAGCAACCGTTACGAGTTTCGCAGGTCAGAACAGAGCGTACCAGAACCTTGTCGATACCAGACTGATCAACTTTCTTCGAAAGCGCTTCATCCAGATATGTGTTGGCTGGAACAACCAGTTCACCTGAGCCTGGCGCCATGACGTCTTCCGCCGTTGTCCGGCCCAGAATGCGGTCTTCGAGAGACACGATCACTTCCGCACCGTCCATGACAGCACGCAGAGTGATGCCCTTATCCGTACCGCAATCATCTTCGGTGATGATGCTGTCCTGAGCAACGTCAACCAGACGACGCGTCAGATAACCGGAGTTCGCAGTTTTCAGAGCCGTATCGGCCAGACCCTTACGAGCACCGTGGGTAGAGTTAAAGTACTCAAGGACGGTCAGACCTTCCTTGAAGTTCGAGACAATCGGCGTCTCGATGATCTCACCCGATGGCTTGGCCATCAGACCACGCATACCAGCCAGCTGCTTCATCTGGTTCTTGGAACCACGGGCACCGGAGTGCGCCATCATGAAGACCGAGTTGGTTTCGGTTTCGCGACCTGTCTCCGGATCGATATGTGTCTCACCAGCAACGTCCATCATGGCGTCAGCCACTTTGTCCGTACAGGTCGACCAGGCATCGACAACCTTGTTGTACTTCTCACCACGCGTGATGAGACCGTCAGCATATTGACGCTCGTATTCAGCAGCCTGTGTACGCGTCGCCTCAACGAGTTTGTGCTTCGCGTCCGGGATAACCATGTCGTCTTTACCGAACGAAATGCCAGCTTTCGCAGCTTCACGGAAACCAAGGCTCATGATCTGGTCACAGAAGATAACCGTCGCCTTCTGACCGCAGTTACGGTAGACATAGTCGATCATTCGACCAATGGCTTTCTTAACCATCAGTTCGTTGACGGCGTCCGGTGTCATGCCAGGAACTTTCGGCAGACAGTCAGCAATCATGTAGCGACCAGGTGTCGTGTCAAAGACCTGACGGATGGTTGAACCATCTTCCTGAACCGCATCGAATGCCACTTTCACCTTTGCGTGAAGCGTCACTTCCTTGTTATGAAGCGCATGCTCGATTTCGCCCATGTCGGCAAAACACATGCCCTCACCCGGCTCTTTGTCTTTCGCGAGCGAAAGATAATAGAGACCAAGGACCATGTCCTGAGACGGAACGATAATCGGGCGACCATTTGCTGGTGACAGAATGTTGTTGGTCGACATCATCAGGACGCGAGCTTCGAGCTGCGCTTCCAGAGATAGCGGAACGTGAACAGCCATCTGGTCACCGTCGAAGTCAGCGTTGAAGGCTGTACAAACGAGTGGGTGCAGCTGGATCGCCTTGCCTTCGATCAGACGTGGTTCGAACGCCTGAATACCGAGACGGTGAAGCGTTGGCGCACGGTTCAGCATAATTGGGTGTTCGCGGATAACCTCTTCGAGGATATCCCAGACCTCCGGCTTCTCTTTCTCGACCAGCTTCTTCGCCGCTTTGACCGTACCTGCCAGACCTTTCGCGTCGAGACGCGCATAGATAAATGGCTTGAACAGCTCGAGCGCCATCTTCTTCGGCAGACCACACTGGTGGAGCTTCAGAGTTGGACCAGTCACGATGACCGAACGACCAGAATAGTCGACGCGTTTACCGAGAAGGTTCTGACGGAAACGACCCTGCTTACCTTTCAGCATGTCTGAAAGCGATTTCAGAGGACGCTTGTTCGTACCCGTGATGACACGACCGCGACGACCATTGTCGAACAGCGCATCAACCGATTCCTGAAGCATACGCTTCTCGTTACGGATAATGATATCCGGCGCACGAAGCTCCATCAGGCGCTTCAGACGGTTGTTACGGTTGATCACACGGCGATAAAGGTCGTTCAGGTCAGACGTCGCAAAACGACCGCCATCGAGTGGAACCAGCGGACGAAGATCCGGAGGAATAACCGGCACAACGGTCATGATCATCCACTCAGGACGGCAACCGGAATGCAGGAAGGATTCCATAACCTTCAGGCGCTTGGCAATCTTCTTAGGCTTCAGCTCACCTGTTGCTTCTGCGAGATCGTCGCGAAGCTGGTTGGTTGTCGCTTCAAGGTCGATGTCCTTAAGCAATTCGAAAACCGCTTCCGCACCAATCATTGCCGTGAATGCGTCTTCACCATACTCGTCACACGCGTCCATATACTCTTCTTCGGAAAGAAGCTGTTTTGGCTCAAACGGTGTCAGAGACGGCTCAGTGACGACGTAGCTTTCGAAGTAGAGCACGCGCTCCACATCTTTCAGCGTCATATCGAGCATGAGCGCAATACGGGATGGAAGTGATTTCAGGAACCAGATGTGCGCGACCGGCGCAGCAAGCTCAATGTGTCCCATACGCTCACGGCGAACGCGAGCAAGTGTCACTTCAACGCCGCATTTCTCACATGTGATGCCGCGGTATTTGATGCGCTTATATTTACCACAAAGGCACTCATAGTCCTTTGTCGGGCCGAAGATGCGCGCACAGAACAGACCGTCGCGTTCTGGTTTGAACGTACGATAGTTGATGGTCTCCGGCTTCTTGATCTCGCCATGTGACCAGGACCGGATCTTCTCCGGGCTGGCAATGGTGATCTTGATGGCCTCAAAACTTGGGGCCGGAGTATTAGGATTGAACAGGTTGGTGACTTCCTGGCTCATATATGCCGCTCCCTGGCGGTTGATTGGGCGCCGGCATTAGAACCGGACGCCCAGAAAAGATGAATACTCGGTTGGAGGAACACTCTATTCGTCGTCTTCGTCTTCCGTTTCGATCAACTCGATATTGAGACCAAGTGAACGCATCTCTTTGATGAGGACGTTGAAGCTTTCCGGAATACCGGCTTCGAAGTTGTCTTCACCACGTACGATCGACTCATAAACCTTCGCACGACCTGCGGTATCGTCCGACTTGACGGTGAGCATTTCCTGCAAGGTGTATGCTGCGCCGTAAGCTTCCAATGCCCAGACCTCCATCTCACCGAAGCGCTGACCACCGAACTGAGCTTTACCGCCCAGAGGCTGTTGCGTGACGAGCGAGTAAGGACCAGTCGAACGCGCGTGGATTTTCTCGTCCACGAGGTGGTGCAGTTTCAGAAGGTATTTGTAACCGACTGTCACCGGACGTGCAAACGCCTCACCGGTACGACCATCATAGAGCGTAACCTGACCGGAAGAATCCAGACCGGCACGTTCCAGCATTTCAACGATATCGTCCTGGTTGGCACCATCAAATACCGGTGTACCAATCGGCACGCCTTTCGTCAGGTTGCCAGCCAGCTCCACAATCGCATCATCTTCTGACGGCAGTGTGACATCGTCACCATATGCCTTCTGAAGCGTCTCACGCAGCTTACCGATATCCAGATTACGCTTATAGACCTCAAGACTGTTCTCAATCAGGCGGCCAAGACCAGCACATGCCCAACCAAGGTGTGTCTCAAGAATCTGACCGACGTTCATACGTGATGGAACGCCGAGCGGGTTCAGAACAATGTCCACGGGTGTGCCGTCTTCTGTAAATGGCATGTCTTCCAGTGGATTGATCTTGGAGATGACACCCTTGTTACCGTGACGACCAGCCATCTTGTCACCCGGCTGAAGCTTACGCTTCACCGCGAGGAAGACTTTGACGACTTTCATCACGCCAGGAGGCAGATCATCGCCGCGCTGGATCTTCTCAACCTTGTCGTTGAAGCGAGCTTCCAGTGCACGAATTGAATCGTCGAACGCTGCTTTCAGATTGTCGACTTCAGCTTGAGCAGACTCGTCCTCGAGCTGGATCTGCCACCACTGTGAACGTGGAATAGATTCCAGCTGATCAAGGCTGATGTCGCCTTTCTTGAAGCCTTTCGGGCCAGCAATCGCGCTTTTGCCGATCAGCAGGTCCACAAGGCGAGAGAAGGTGTTGCGCTCAAGGATTGATTGCTCGTCCTGACGGTCTTCCTGAAGAAGCTCGATCTGCTCGCGTTCAATCTGAATGGCACGTTGGTCCTTGTCGACGCCGTGACGGTTAAAGATACGGACTTCCACGACCGTACCTGCATCGCCAGGCGGCACACGCAGAGACGTATCACGTACGTCAGAGGCTTTCTCACCAAAGATCGCACGGAGAAGCTTCTCTTCCGGCGTCATTGGGCTCTCACCTTTCGGTGTCACCTTACCGACGAGAATGTCACCAGCTTTAACCTCGGCACCGACAGCAACGATACCCGCTTCGTCGAGGTTACGCAGAGCTTCCTCACCGACGTTCGGAATATCACGCGTGATTTCTTCCGGACCCAGCTTCGTATCACGAGCTGAAATCTCGAATTCCTCGATGTGGATCGACGTGAAGACGTCATCGCGAACGATACGTTCTGAGATGAGGATGGAGTCCTCATAGTTGTAACCGTTCCACGGCATGAACGCCACGCGAACGTTTCGGCCGAGTGCGAGCTCACCGAGGTCCGTAGATGGACCGTCAGCGATGATGTCGCCCTTCACTACCGTGTCGCCAACTTTTACGATTGGGCGCTGGTTGATGCAGGAATTCTGATTGGAACGACGGAACTTCACGAGGCGGTAAATATCGACACCCGAACGGGCCGCATCGATGTCTTCCGTCGCACGAATGACGATACGCTCGGCGTCTACCTGCTCGACAACACCCGAGCGGCGGGCAACCAGTGCAGCACGTGAATCACGCGCAACCACGGCTTCCATGCCTGTACCAACGAGTGGCGCATCTGTTTGAACCAGAGGCACCGCCTGACGTTGCATGTTCGATCCCATGAGCGCGCGGTTCGCGTCATCGTTCTCGAGGAACGGAATGAGCGAGGCAGCAACGGAAACGACCTGCTTCGGAGAAACGTCGATATAGTCGACCTCTTCACGCGGAACGAGCATGGCGTCACGTGCCGAACCGACACGCGCGTTGACGAACTCGTTCATCAGCATGCCATTTTCATCGATCTGCGCGTTCGCCTGAGCGATTGAGTATCGCTGCTCTTCCATAGCGGAAAGATAGCGAACCTCATCAGTCAGCTGACCGTTCTCAACCTTACGGTATGGGCTTTCGATAAAGCCATACTTGTTGATACGAGCGTGGGTTGCCAGAGAGTTGATCAGACCAATGTTTGGTCCCTCCGGTGTCTCAATCGGACACATACGACCATAGTGTGTCGGGTGAACGTCGCGAACCTCAAAGCCCGCACGCTCACGCGTCAGACCACCCGGGCCGAGCGCAGAGAGACGACGCTTGTGCGTAATCTCGGACAGCGGGTTTGTCTGGTCCATGAACTGAGACAGCTGAGACGAACCAAAGAATTCGCGGATCGCAGCCACAACAGGCTTCGCGTTGATCAGGTCATGCGGCATCACTGTGTCGATATCAACAGAGGACATACGTTCCTTGATCGCACGTTCCATGCGAACCAGACCAACGCGGTACTGGTTTTCCATCAGCTCGCCAACGGAACGCACACGGCGGTTACCAAGGTTGTCGATGTCATCAACGTCACCACGACCATCTTTCAGGTCGAGGATGGTTTTCATGACCGCCACAATGTCTTCCTGACGCAGCACGCGCATATCGTCTGGGCAGTCCAGGTCGAGGCGCATGTTCATCTTCACGCGACCAACCGCAGAGAGGTCGTAGCGCTCAGAGTCAAAGAACAGTTGATTGAACAGTGTTTCCGCTGCTTCCTGAGTCGGCGGCTCACCAGGACGCATGACGCGATAAATATCAGACAGAGCTTCAAAGCGAGTCTGGTTTTTATCTGCAGACAGCGTGTTCCGCAGCCAAGGGCCGCGCGCGCCATTGTCAACGTCAAGCAGCTCGAGCTCATCAACACCCGCATCACGCAGTTCTGCGACGATCTCTTCCGTCAGTTCCTCGCCAGCCTCGACATAGATCTCACCGGTTTCTGGATTGACGATGTCGTAAGCTACGAAACGGCCTTCGAGCGATGTGCTTGGTACCAGAATGTCTTCCAGACCGCCTTCACCGAGTTTTCGCGCTTTGACGGCCGAAATCTTCTTACCAGCAGCCACAAGTGCTTCACCGGTGTTTGCATCGACCAGGTCGAAGTCCGGCTTCACACCGCGCCAGCGATCAGGATTGTACGCTGTCGTCCAACCGGATTTGTGGAGGCGATAGACAGAGTAAGTGTAGAAGGTGTGGAGAATGTCCTCACCGCCCATGCCCAGCGCCATCAACATAGTTGTTGCAGGCAGCTTACGCTTACGGTCGATACGGACGTTCAGAATGTCTTTGGCGTCGAATTCAAAATCGAGCCACGAGCCGCGGTATGGAATGACGCGCGCAGCAAACAGCAGCTTGCCAGACGCGTGCGTCTTACCTTTGTCGTGGTCGAAGAAAACACCTGGAGAGCGGTGCATCTGAGAAACGATCACGCGCTCAGTACCGTTCACAATGAAGGTACCCTTTTCCGTCATCAGCGGAATGTCACCGAGATAGACGTCTTGCTCTTTAATATCGCGAACTGATTTTGCCTGAGTTTCCTCATCGACATCAAAAACGATGAGGCGAAGCTTCACTTTCAGCGGCGCGGCGAATGTGAGATCGCGCTGCTGGCATTCCTCTACATCGAACTTAGGCGGCTCATACTCGAAGGATACGTATTCAAGGACAGATCGTTCAGCAAAATCCTTGATTGGAAATACCGACTTGAATACCGCACCGAGACCTTCGTCCGGATGACGCTCTTCGAGCGGTCCCATTTGAAGAAATGTCTCGTAGGATGCGCGCTGAACCTCGATGAGGTTCGGCATGTCGACAACTGCCGGAAGGCGTCCAAAGGATTTGCGAATTCGCTTTTTTTCGGTGAGGGACAGTGCCATCTTCGTTCCTGATCCAGGGCCGCTAAGCGGCGTTCGCTAGAAGCGCGGTCGCGGCGGACTCCTGAAGAGAGCCCGCCGCGTGACACAAACAAGTGGGTGCTCCGCGCAGAAAACACCCACATAAGGAATGCCCGAAGGCACCAGCGTTACTTGATTTCCACTTTCGCGCCAGCTTCTTCGAACTTTTTCTTGATGTCTTCGGCTTCTTCTTTCGTAGCGCCTTCTTTGATTGGCTTAGGAGCTGCTTCAACGAGCTCTTTAGCTTCTTTCAGGCCCAAGCCGGAAACAACTTCACGGACAACTTTAATGACGTTGATTTTCTTCGCACCAGCGTCGGTGAGAATGACGTCAAATTCAGTTTTCTCTTCTGCAGCAGCGCCACCAGCGTCACCACCAGCTGGCATAGCAGCCATAGCGACAGGAGCAGCAGCAGAAACGCCCCATTTTTCTTCGAGAAGCGTAGCCAGTTCAGCAGCTTCAAGAACGGTCAGAGAGGAAAGGTCCTCAACGATTTGCTCAAGTTTAGACATTTTGTATTCCTTACGAATTTAGATCTCAGTCTGGATCGTTGCCAGATTTGACGGAGGTTTAAGCCGCATCCTTGTTTGCGTAAGCCGACACGACGCGTGCCAGCTGACCTGCAGGAGCCTGAAGGACGCCGGCAACTTTCGTCGCAGGAGCCTGAATAAGGCCAACAAGTTTGCCACGCAGCTGATCGAGAGAAGGAAGCTTCGCAAGCGCCTGAACGCCGTCGGCGCCGAGCACTTTTTCTTCCATCATCGCACCAATGATAACGAGCTTGTCGTTGTCCTTGGCGAAATCGACAGCCGCTTTAGACGCTGCAACAGGGTCTGGAGAGTAAGCGATAGCTACAGGACCAGAAAACAGTCCTTTCGCGTCATCACCACCTTTGTCTCCAAGACCTTCAAGCGCCTTTTTAGCGATACGGTTTTTGATAACCTTCAACGCGCCACCCTGCTCACGCAGTTTGCCGCGAAGGTCCGTCATTTCCGCAACGGTCAGTCCTGAATAGTGAGTCACAACGACCACACCCGACTCGTCGAAAATGCTTTTCAGCACTTCCATAGACTCGGCTTTTCCAGCTCTATCCATTACGGTCTCCAATTGAGGCTCCCGGACCATCCGCAGAGCCCTGGTGTCTGCACTTCAGTTACCTAAAGTGCGCCTGCCCAGGGATCATGCAGAGACCGAAACGCAAGGAATGATTCCAAGGATTCAATTCTGCCTCTCCCCGTCTATCATAGGACTTACCGGTTTCCCGACCTATGGTCTCGGACAGGTTCCAGTTGGCGAACCACATGATTCACCAACCAGAGTCGCGTCCCATAGCGCGTTTATTGCGTTGCTGCAATAGCCTGGGATGCATCAATCAGAACGCCCGGCCCCATTGTAGAGGACAGGGAGATCTTTTTGACATACGTGCCTTTCGCGCCAGAAGGCTTCGCCTTCACGATAGCAGATACGAAAGCATTGATGTTTGTTTCGAGGTCGTCGCTCGAGAAGCTCGCCTTACCAACGCCCGCGTGGACAATGCCAGCCTTCTCAACACGGAACTCGACTGCGCCGCCTTTGGCATCTTTAACAGCCTGAGCAACGTTCGGCGTAACCGTGCCAACCTTTGGGTTTGGCATCAGGCCGCGTGGACCCAGAACCTTACCAAGACGACCAACAACAGACATCATGTCTGGTGTCGCGATGACGCGGTCGAAATCCATCTTGCCGCCCTGGATCTCTTCCATGAGATCTTCAGCGCCAACGATATCAGCACCCGCTTCTTTTGCTTCTTCCGCTTTCGCATCGCGAGCAAAGACAGCAACGCGGATCGTGCGACCCGTGCCAGCTGGCAGGTTGCAGACGCCGCGGACCATCTGGTCAGCATATTTCGGGTCTACACCGAGATTAACGGAAATATCGATCGTTTCGTCGAATTTCGCTTTTGCGTTAGACTGAACAAGCTCGACAGCCTCACGAACAGAATAAGCCTTATTGCGGTCTACGGTTTGAAGCGCCGCGGCCATACGTTTTCCAGCCATGGTTTACTCCGTTACCTCAAGACCCATAGAGCGCGCAGAACCAGCGATGATGCGAGCAGCCGCATCGAGGTCGTTTGCGTTCAGGTCAGCCATTTTCACTTCAGCGATCTCACGGCATTGCGCCATGGTCACCGTACCAGCTTTTTCGAAAGCAGGCTTCTGAGAACCTTTTTTCAGACCAGCCGCCTTCATGAGAAGGATAGAAGCTGGAGGCGTCTTTGTGACGAAGGTAAAGGACTTGTCCTGATAATAGTCGATGACGACTGGAATCGGCAGACCTTTTTCCATCTGAGCGGTCTTCGCGTTGAAGGCCTTACAGAATTCCATGATGTTGATACCGCGCTGACCGAGCGCCGGACCGACTGGCGGTGACGGAGCTGCTGAGCCGGCCGGAATTTGGAGCTTGAGCTGCCCCAGAAGTTTCTTAGCCATACTTCCCTCGATTTAACTTGCCGACCATCATTGAAACGACCGGATTGGGACCGCGTGGTGCACTTAACCCATGGACTTACGGGCCAGCTCCCACACGAAGCTGCGGCTATTACAGGAAAGCCCCAAAGAGTTCAACCCCACACCGCAACAACAAAAAAGGGCGCCTGATGCGCCCTCTTCGATTCTGCTTTCTGCAAGGATCAGACCTTGTCGACCTGACCGTATTCCAGATCTACCGGTGTCGCACGTCCGAAGATCGACACCATAACTTTCAGGCGACCATTGTCTTCGTCGACTTCCTCGACCGAACCTTCGAAAGACTGGAAAGGACCGTCGTTGACGCGGACCTGCTCACCAACTTCAAAGCTGATCGTTGGACGCGGACGCTCATGCGCCTCTTCAGCTTCACCAAGGATACGCTGAACTTCACGCTCGGAAACCGGCAGAGGCTTCTTGCCCCCCTCTGCTCCGAGAAAGCCCGTTACCTTCGGCGTGTTCTTGACGATGTGATAGATATCATCTGTCAGAACCGCTTTCATCAGAACATAACCTGGGAAGTAGCGCTGTTCGCGCGTCCGCTTGCGGCCGCGAACGACTTCAACAACTTCCTCAGTTGGAACTTCGATCTGTTCGATCAGGTCTTCGAGATCATTGATCCGCGCTTGCTCACGAATGGACGCGGCAACCTTCTTTTCGAAGTTTGAATATGCGTGCACGATGTACCAGCGTGCTTTCAGTGTCTTCTGGCTCATTCCAGCCAATCTCCTAGCTTGAACTTGCGCCGGTAATCATCGGGATCAGGATCGACCAGATGCTGTCGACTGCGAAAAGGAATGCTGCCGCAATCACAACCATGATCAAAACCATGATGGTCGCTGCCACGGTTTCCTGGCGGGTCGTCCAGGTGACTTTGTTTCCTTCGGCGCGTACCTGTTTCAGGAACGTCATCGGTCCTGTACGCGGTTTCTTCTCCGACATCAGCTCAGCTTCTCTTTTTCTGCGAAGTTGGGGTGACTAGCTTATTCTTAAGCAAACGTCCATGAAAAATGTTCGATTGCAACGTCACGCATAAACTCCACAATGTTCGATCCATTTCAACAAATACGCCGGCAGGTGAAAAGCCCTGCCGGCGTAAATGCGTTCCAGTTTTCAGTTCAGTGCGGAAGCGTCCCCTGTGAACCCGAGCTTTGCGGCTGCCCCGAGAGACTAGCCTGTAGCGCAGCCTGGTCGGCTTCGCTCCATTCAATCTCCTGCAGAGATCGCTTCAGCGCATGTGCCAGGACTTCATTGATCTCGCTCACTGGAATGATCTTGAGCCCCTCCTTCACATTGTCAGGAATGTCAGCAAGGTCCTTCTCATTCTCCTGCGGGATCAGAACGGTCCGGATACCACCGCGCAACGCAGCAAGTAGTTTCTCCTTCAGACCACCGATCGGCAATACGCGGCCACGCAAGGTCACCTCACCTGTCATCGCAACATCCTTGGAGATTGGATTGTTGGTCAGCAGCGACACAATGGCCGTTGTCATGGCGATGCCTGCAGACGGGCCGTCTTTCGGTGTTGCCCCCTCCGGCACGTGAACGTGAATATCGGTCGAATTGAAGACGTCAGGACGAATACCGAGCGAAACCGCCCGTGCTCGAACCAGACTGTTGGCTGCCGAGATGGATTCTTTCATCACATCGCGCAGATTACCCGTCACAGTCATACGACCACGTCCTGGCATCTGAACAGCTTCAATCGTCAAGAGATCTCCGCCGCTCTCTGTCCAGGCGAGACCTGTGACCGCGCCAATCTGATCTTCCTTGTCAGCAAGCCCATAACGGAACTGACGAACACCCGCATAATCGTCCAGATTTTCAGGCGTTATATGAACTGATTTCACATCATTCTGCGCAATCTGACGAACCGCTTTGCGTGCGAGCTTAGACAGCTCCCGCTCAAGATTCCGAACACCGGCTTCCCGTGTGTAGTAGCGAATCTCATCGCGAATGGCTGAGTCAGATACGATCCACTCCCCATCCTTCAAGCCATGATTCTCTGCGATCTTCGGAAGCAGGTGACGCTTCGCGATTTCCAGTTTCTCGTCCTCTGTATAACCAGCGATCCGAATGATCTCCATCCGGTCCAGCAAAGGCTGAGGCATGTTGAGCGAGTTCGCTGTTGTCACGAACATGATATCGGAAAGGTCGTAGTCGACTTCCAGATAATGGTCATTGAAGGTCGAGTTCTGCTCAGGGTCCAGCACTTCAAGAAGTGCAGACGCCGGGTCGCCGCGATAGTCCATACCGAGCTTGTCGATCTCATCCAGCAGGAAGAGCGGATTGCTCGACTTGGCTTTTTTCAGAGACTGAATGATCCGGCCTGGCATCGATCCAATATAGGTACGACGGTGGCCGCGGATCTCCGCTTCATCACGTACGCCGCCCAGGGAAACGCGAACAAATTCGCGACCCGTCGCTTCCGCGATCGAACGACCAAGCGACGTCTTACCGACACCCGGTGGGCCAACGAGACAAAGGATCGGACCTTTCACCTTATTGGTACGCGTCTGAACTGCGAGATATTCAAGGATGCGTTCCTTGACCTTCTCAAGACCGTAATGGTCTTCCTCGAGCGTATCTTCCGCTTTCTGAAGATTCGTATCGATCTCTTTTTGCTCACCCCAAGGGAGTGCAAGGATCCAGTCGAGATAGTTACGAACCACGGTCGATTCTGCCGACATAGGGCTCATCTGGCGCAGCTTCTTCAGCTCAGCGTCCGCTTTCGCACGCGCTTCTTCGCTCAGCGGTTTCTCAGCGATTTTCTGCTCAAGTTCTGCCAGCTCATCGCCGCCATCATCCTGGTCGCCGAGCTCCTTCTGAATGGCCTTCATTTGCTCATTCAGATAGTATTCGCGCTGGGTTTTTTCCATCTGACGTTTGACGCGGTTTTTAATCTTCCGCTCCATCTGGAGCATCCCGATCTCACCTTCCATCAAAGCGTAGACACGCTCCAGGCGCTCCCCGACATTCTCAATCTCGAGCAGAGATTGTTTGTCAGAAAGCTTGATAGAGAGCTGAGCCGCAACAGAATCGGCAAGACGACCTGGCTCCGTGATCTCCGAGACAGTAGAGACCGCTTCCGGCGGAATCTTGCGGTTCAGTTTCACATAGCCTTCGAATTGCTCAATGACCGCACGCGACAGAGATGCCGCATCTGAGTCATTGGTATCGTCTTCTTCGATAGTTTCGACGTCTGCTTCGAAATATTCTCCGCGGTCGTGAAGCGCTTGCAGGCGAGCCCGCTCTTTACCCTCGACGAGGACTTTTACGGTACCGTCAGGGAGCTTCAGGAGCTGCAGGATGGTCGCCACCGTACCAACGGGATAGACGTCTTCGGCAGTAGGCTCATCAATGGTCGCATCGCGCTGAGCGATGAGCATGATTTCATTTTCGCCATCTTCAACGACATCAAGCGCCCGAACGGATTTGTCACGCCCCACGAATAGTGGCGCCACCATGCTTGGGAACACCACGATATCTCGCAGAGGCAGAACCGGCAGTTTTTTTGTTTGTGCCATGGTTTTCTCCGGCTTGAACAATACTGAGCCGGCGGCACCTTTCCCGTTTATCGGGAGGCCAGCCGACTCGCTTTCACCGTTTAATGTGGAACTCGGACTGAGAGGGTTCAAGCACCCTCAGCAGAAACTTCCGTGAGCAGACTGCATAAGTCTTTAGGATGCTTCGCCTTGATCAGGTTCGCGCTTAGAGTGGACATAAAGAGGCGCTGCGCCCTTTTCCACACTCTCAGCATTGACCACGACTTCTTCCACGCCGTGCAGGTTCGGCAGCTCGAACATCGTATCCAGCAGGATGCCCTCCATGATCGAACGCAGACCACGCGCACCTGTTTTACGCTCAATCGCACGCTTGGCGATAGCCATGAGCGCGTCTTCGCGGAAGGTAAGCTGTACGTCTTCCATCTCGAACAAACGCTGATACTGCTTGACCAGAGCGTTTTTCGGCCCGGTCAGGATCGTGACCAGCGCATCTTCGTCCAGATCTTCCAGCGTTGCGATGACAGGCAGACGGCCAATGAACTCAGGGATCAGGCCGAAGCGCTGCAGATCTTCTGGCTCGACTTCACGCAGAATCGCGCCGGTACGACGGTCATCCGGACCTTTGACGGTTGCGCCAAAGCCAATCGATGACCCTTCGCCACGGTTTGAAATCAGCTTATCGAGGCCAGCGAACGCGCCGCCGCAGATGAAGAGGATATTGGTTGTATCAACTTGCAGGAATTCCTGCTGCGGATGCTTACGGCCGCCCTGAGGTGGAACAGATGCAACCGTGCCTTCCATAATCTTGAGGAGCGCCTGCTGAACGCCCTCACCCGACACGTCACGTGTTATGGATGGATTGTCAGACTTGCGACTGATCTTGTCGATCTCATCGATGTAAACGATACCGCGCTGTGCACGTTCGACATTGTAATCGGCAGACTGAAGCAGCTTCAGAACAATATTCTCAACGTCTTCACCGACATAACCTGCTTCCGTCAGCGTCGTTGCGTCAGCCATTGTGAACGGCACATCGAGAATGCGCGCCAGCGTTTGCGCGAGAAGCGTTTTGCCGCAACCGGTTGGACCGACGAGCAGAATGTTGGATTTCGCCAGCTCGACGTCAGGACTTTTAGAGCTGTGTGCAAGACGTTTGTAGTGGTTATGCACCGCCACAGACAGAACCCGCTTGGCATGTTCCTGGCCGATGACATAGTCATCGAGAACATCGCAGATTTCCTGTGGTGTCGGCACGCCCTCTCGAGAGCGAACCATGGCCGTCTTGTTCTCTTCACGGATGATGTCCATGCAGAGTTCAACGCACTCATCGCAGATAAACACTGTCGGCCCGGCAATCAGCTTTTTCACTTCATGCTGGCTCTTTCCACAGAAAGAACAATACAACGTATTTTTGCTATCGGTCGACTGGGGTGGTTTGTTCATCAAGACCTCAAGGAGCCTGGCTCCGCACTTCGTTCTATCTGGCTTACCGCCTGTTCAGGCAACTGTTCTAAGCGCAAGAGGGTTTACGAGTAGTTCCCTCAGACATTTAAACCAGCATAAGGCATTAAGCCTCGCAAGCCAATTTGTCTGGCACTCGGCCGCAGAATGCGGCTTCCTGCCGTTAATTCACGCCGATTAAGCGTCTTCACCTTCGCGACGCTCAAACACTTTGTCGACGATTCCGAATTCCTTAGCTTCTTCAGCCGTCATGAAGGAATCACGATCAAGTGTCTTCTCGATCTTCTCATAAGGCTGACCGGTATGCTTCACGTAAATATCGTTGAGGCGACGCTTCAGTTCGATGATTTCCTCAGCATGGCGCTCAATGTCCGAAGCGACACCGCTATACCCGCCCGACGGCTGGTGTACCATGACGCGCGCATTCGGCAGCGCAATGCGTGAACCTTTGTCACCAGCAGCAAGCAGCAGAGAACCCATGCTCGCCGCCTGTCCAATACACACCGTCGTGATTGGTGAACGGATGTATTGCAGGGTGTCATAAATCGCGAGACCTGACGACACGATGCCGCCCGGAGAGTTGATATAGATCGAAATCTCTTTTTTCGGATTCTCGGACTCAAGGAACAGCAGCTGCGCGATGACAGTGGTTGCCAGCGAGTCATCAATCGGCCCTGCGATGAAGACGATCCGCTCTTTCAAAAGCCGAGAGAAAATATCGTATCCGAGAGTGCCCCGGCTGCTTTGATCGTAAATCGTCGGATTGATAATCAGACCGGTTTCAGCCGACTTTAGCATCTCTTTTGTCTTTCCCGTTATCATTTCTGATCTGGTGATCTCTATATCTGAGCAGGATTTCGGTTTGTGCAAGTGACGCGTTCAAACTTTCAGCAATCCTGCTGTGGAATGTGTTCCACAATTTCAGAGCATGATTGGCAGAAGATTAAAAGGACCTGTCTCAGTTTCACATAAAAAAGGCGAAATCTGCCGTCTGGCCGATTTCGCCCCTCTTTTTAGTCGACGAAGCGTCGAAGCTTACATCTCTGGTTCAGCTTCAAGTTCTTCGCGTGTCGTTTCAACGTCCGTAACTTTCGCACGTTCGAGGATGTAGTCGACGACCTTTTCCTCGAAGATCGGCGCACGAAGCTGAGCCATTGCGCCTGGTGTACGTTGGTAGAACTCGATGATCTGACGTTCCTGGCCAGGATAGTTTGAAGCTTCCTGGTTGAGGGCACGAGCCACTTCTTCTTCCGTCACAACGACATTTGCGTCACGACCGATTTCTGCGAGCACCAGACCAAGACGGACGCGGCGTTCTGAAATCTTGCGATACTCTTCCTTGAGTTCGTCTTCAGACTTATCCTTGTCTTCGTCGTCAAGGCGGCCAGCTTCTTTCTCGCGCTCAAACTGAGCCCAGATCTGATTGAACTCGGCGTCAACCATGCCTGGAGGCAGGTCGAAGCTGTGAAGCTCGTCCAGTTTATCGAGAAGCGAGCGCTTCACTTTGTTTCTTGTGAGACTTTTGTGCTCGTTCTCGATCTGCTCGCGAACAACCTTTTTCAGGGCTTCCAGATCTTCGAGACCGAAGTTCTGAGCGAACTCGTCATCAACATCAGGCGTCGCAGGCGCGCGAACTTCCTGAACCTTCACTTCGAAGACGGCGTCTTTACCCTTCAGGTTCTCGGATGGATAGTCATCCGGGAATTTCACGTTCAGCTCAGTTTCATCGCCGGCTTTCACGCCAAGGAGCTGCTCTTCGAAACCCGGGATGAAGCGACCTTCGCCGATCACAACAGCCTGGCCTTCTGCAGAACCACCCTCAAAAGCTTCGCCGTCGATCTTACCGACGAAATCGATCACAACCGCATCGCCGTCTTCAGCTTTCGCATCTTCGGCTTTTGCGTCGTATTTCTTGTTGTTGTCAGCAAGGCGCTGAACCGCTTCGTCAACCTGCTCATCGCTGACAGGCGCAGTCGGGCGCTCAAGCTCGAGTTCGCTGACGTCAGCTGGCTCGAATTCCGGCATGACTTCCACATCCATCGTGTAGATAAGGTCGTCGTCACCGGAAGCGACTTTTTCAATGTCAGTATCGACTTTGATATCTGGTTGCTGAGCAGGACGCAGAGAACGCTCGTCCAGCGCCTCCTGGCTCGTTTGGGTCACGACTTCCTGAATGATGTCGCCCATGATGGACTTGCCGTACATGCGCTTCACGTGAGAAGCAGGCACTTTGCCAGGGCGGAAGCCCTTCAATTGCATTTGCGGACGGATTTCTTCAATCTTCGCTTCAAGTTTCTCCGCAAGCGCGCTGGCAGCTACACGGATCGAAAAAGAGCGACTTAAGCCTTCGGTCTTGGTTTCTGTGACGTCCATCGGGTGTTCCTTCATGGCCGACATTCGGCCTATTGCGTCAAATCATCAGGAGATCGCTGACTGGGACGGTCCCTGTCAACGTCTAAATCAGCGGCGGTGTATGTCACATGGAAAAGCAGGTGTCCACGGCCTGCACGTGACTGATTGGAAGGAAATTGTCCTTCTTCGCCGCCTGATAGAAGGAAACAGGCGTTTAGACAATTGCCTATGGACAAGTTGAATCAGATTGCACAAACAAATGAGCATGATCACAGGACCAACGTCTCATAGCTTTTACTCCCAGCGTATGCGTCTGCATTACGTAGACTGGGGTAATCCGACAGCCCCTCCCCTTATCCTTTTGCACGGCGGGCGAGACCATTGCCGCAGCTGGGACTGGGTCGCGGAAAAACTGAGTAAAGACTGGCATGTCATAGCGCCGGATCTACGAGGACACGGTGATAGTGAATGGTCAACGGACGGACACTACACGCCCGACGCGTGCGTCTATGATCTGGCGCAACTCATTCATCAGAAGAAACTGGCCCCGGTAACGATCGTTGCACACTCCTATGGCGGCAATATCTCACTACGTTACACAGGGCTTTATCCCGAAAACGTTCGAAAAGTCGTTTCGATAGAAGGGCTCGGCCCATCACCAAAGGCATTAGAGGAACGTCTTTCCGTGCCCATCGACGAGCGCGCACGCAAGTGGATTGACGACAAGCGCGCTGCCGCTGGACGCACACCACGTAAATACCCAACTCTTGAAGATGCGTACAAACGCATGAAGGAAGAAAACAGCTATCTTAACGATGAGCAGGCTCGTCATCTAACAATTCATGGCATCGCCCAGAATGAAGACGGCACTTATTCATGGAAATTCGATAATTATTTCCGCGTCTGGCCGCCATTCGATATGCAGCAAGCGGATATCGAGCTGTTGTGGGGGCGCATCACGTGCCCGACGCTTCTATTGTACGGTAAGGACAGCTGGGCCTCTAACCCTGCAGAGGACGGTCGCATCCGCCACTTTAAGAATGCGACCGTCAAATCGTATGAAAATGCTGGTCACTGGTTACATCACGACCAGTTTGAGAGATTCATGCAGGAGATGCAGGATTTCCTCTGAACATCAGATATCTGGCTCGATTCCGAGCCAGCTCCGCATCGCGTTCAGATGATCCCTCCGAAACCCGCGAGCCGCAGGCAAATCGCTGATGCGCTGGAAGCCATGCGGTCCGCCAGGGTAGACGTGCAACTCCACCGGGACACCGGCAATAGAGAGCCGCCGCGCATAGTCGATATCCTCATTTAGGAACAGATCGAGCGCCCCGGTTCCGATGAACGCGGGCGGCAAACCGGAGAGGTCCGCGGCACGCGCAGGCGAGAAGTGTCCGATTCGCGCATCATCGAGCTGGTAACCTCCCCGCATCGCAGACCAACCGAAAACATTGTTTTCGCGTGACCAGGAATAGTGAGCAACAGTTGGATTCGGGTCCGGATCATCTGGCGTGGCCGTTCGATGATCCAGCATTGGATATACCAGCGCCTGCCCCACCGCTTCGTGTGCCTTCCTGTCCCGGCACATCAGGCAAAGTGCTGCGGCGAGACCACCGCCTGCACTTTCACCCTCAATAATGAGTTTGGCGGCATTTATGCCAAGCGCATCTGCATTCTCAGCCACATATTGAAAGCCATCGAAACAGTCCTGCAAGGGCCCCGGAAACGGTGTTTCTGGCGCCAGTCGGTAATCGACGGCAATCACAACACAACCAATATTGTTCGCCAGCTGTTGATTGAGATTGTCCATCATCTCGGCGGTCCCAACCACATAACCGCCACCATGAATCGCATATATGGCACCGTCAGTCTTTCTGGATTCTGGCTCCAGCACTCTCAGCTCGACCGTTCGTCCCTCGTCGCCTGTGGGAACCTGGATCGTCCGCGCTGGCTTAGCTGGCGGCGCCAGACTGGCAAAAAGTTCGGCCATAGCAGTACGTCGCTTTGGCAGGGTCTCTACCGTGATCGGCGGTCCATCCGTTGCCTCAAAAATCTCCCTCAGAGAATCGGGAACAAGGTAATCATATTTGCGGCTCATACCGCTCCTCCCACGTTTTATTCTGTTCGTGGAAGACTTTCTGGAAAAACGCACCTGATCAAGCGCAAAAGGCTGTGTTTGGCTTGCCCCAAGGGCAGCTTGCCATCGTGAAAATTACATCGCAAACACTGTGTCAGTTCGCAGTTTTGGCAGCCTGCACCACACGGTCAGAGTGCACCAAAATTCAGCGACAGACACATGACACGGCCGAATTCGGTACGAAGTTTAGAAAAGGGAAAGGGAGCCCAGATGTCAGACAAACCAGAGGGTGTAGGCAAAGAAGTTTTGTATGAAGTCAGCGATTATATCGCTGTGGTCACGCTGAACCGCCCAGACAAAAGAAATGCTGTAAGCCCAGCTGTTGCTCAGGCGCTCGACTGGATTGTGAAAGATGTTGAGTCGAACGACGACGTTCGCGTCGCGATCCTGACATCTTCGCTGGAATCAACGTTCTGCGCGGGCGCTGACCTTGGTGAAATTTCCAAAGGCAATGGTCACCTGCTCGGCACGAAGGATGGCGGATTCGCCGGTTTCGTAGACGCCAAGAAATCCAAGCCATGGATTGCAGCGGTTCGCGGCAACGCGCTTGCTGGTGGCTGCGAGCTGTCACTTGCTTGCGATATGATTGTTGCATCTGACGATTCCCGCTTCGGTCTACCAGAAGTGAAGCGAGGCCTGTTCGCTGGCGCGGGTGGCGTTCACCGCCTTGTGCGCGCGATTCCACGCCACATCGCGCTTGAACTCGTCGCGACGGGGGATCCGCTCGGTGTTGATCGCGCTTATGCGCTCGGCCTCGTGAACCGTGTTGTGCCACTGGCAGAAACAATGGACGCAGCGAAAAAGCTCGCACAGGAAATCTCCGTCAACGCGCCTATGTCAGTTCGCGAAAGCCTGAACGTCGCTCGTCTCGCGCAAGAGATGACGGATGCCGACCTTCGCAAGCTGTCTGCCGAAAAATCCAAAATCGTCTTCGCAAGCGAAGATGCCAAAGAAGGCCCACGCGCATTCCTGGAGAAGCGCGCTCCGAAATGGGTTGGGCGATAGTTTAGTGGAAGCAGGCCGCCTTTCGGGGCGGCCTCTTTGTTACCCTTATGAAGACAAACGATCCAACACCAGCGTCCAGGCCAGCCGCGCCGATCAAACCGGCCGCGACTGTGATTGTTGTACGTTCAGAGCCTCGCCTCGAAGTTCTGATGGTACAACGCTCCAACAGTGGTATGTTCGCAAATGCGCTCGTCTTTCCCGGCGGTATGCTGGAGCAGGAAGATTCCGCTGCCTCCTGGGAGCATTTGCTATCCCATTCAGAGCCGCTTGATCCGAAAGCGCGCAGCCTTCGCATCTCCGCCATAAGAGAAGTCTGGGAAGAGACAGGCATTTTGCTGTGTGACGAGGACGAGACCTGCCCACCAACCACGCCCAGCAATGAGGCGGGCGCTTTCAAGGCGCTGGTACAGTCCCAAGGACTGACGCTCGACCTTGATGCGGTCACGCCCTTTTCCAACTGGATCACCCCACCGGGTGCCCCAAAACGCTATGACACGCATTTCTTTCTCGTGCATTTCGCCGGCTCCCATCGCGGTATTTCCGATGGTGTCGAAACAACTCACCTGACCTGGCAGTGCCCACACGACCTGCTTGCACGTCACGAGCGCGAAGACATCGACTTGCTTTTGCCCACACTCGGCAACCTGCAGCTTCTTGTCAGGTCAGACACAGTCGAAGGCGCGATAACCGATGCGCGCAATCGCACGATTACGCCGGTCATCCCCGTGACGGAAATGCGCGATGGTGTGCCCTATGTCGCCGTCCCTGCCGGAACACCCTTCGGAAACGTCGCTATGACGGCAGCTCGCATGACGAAGCCACGAAAAGTTTTTAAGTAAGCACACAACTTCGCCCACAGAGCGAAGACAATCGACGAAAAACATCCTGAGGGAGGATCCAATGAGTGACCCGTTATTCGATCTGAGCGGTAAAACTGCGCTCGTTACCGGAGGCAGCCGGGGGCTCGGCTACCAGATGGTCAAGGCATTTGCAGAGCGCGGCGCTGACGTCATCATTGCGAGCCGAAAGCTTGAGGCTTGTGAGGAAGTTGCAGAAGAAGTCCGAAAGCTTGGCCGAAAAGCGCTTGCCGTTGCAGCACACTGCGGAAAATGGGACGATCTCGATAAGCTCATCGAGGCGAGCTATGACGCATTCGGTAAAATCGATATTCTCGTCAACAATGCCGGCATGGGACCGCGCGTTCCGAGCCATGAGGTCAATGAACAGCTTTTTGACAGCGTTCTGAACCTGAACTTCAAGGGTCCTTTTTATCTGGCCGCGCAGGTCGGTCATCGTATGAGCCAATCAGGTGGCGGCAGCATTATCAATATCTCGTCAACGGGCAGCCTGAATCCGCTTCCTGAGGTCGTACCCTACGGCTCAGCCAAGGCTGCACTCAACGCTATGACGGTGTCGTTGGCACACGAGTACGGCCCAAAGGTACGAGTGAACTGTATCGCAGCAGGTCCATTCCTGACCGATATCTCCAAGGCGTGGAGCGAAGATATGCGGCAGTCCGCCCCCAACGCTCTGGGGCGCCCGGGAAAGCCAGAGGAAATTGTCTCTGCTGCGCTCTACCTGGCAAGCGATTCATCAAGCTTCGCAACGGGCTCCCTGATCCGCGTCGACGGCGGGAGCCAATAGCGCCCGCAAATTGATGGAAATGCGACAGATGGCATTTCCATCTAATTTCGCGTGCCTGGACGTTATTTTGGTTGACGACTAATAGCAGAGCCATTTCATTCAGCTGGCAATGGAGGGAATTATGCGAAACCTATTTTTAGTTTTAGGCATTTCGGGCGCTTGCATCGCCATGTCCGCGTGCACGACACCGTCAACCGGTCCTCAGCAGGTTGCAAGCGCGCCATCAACCAAAATCGGCACCACGAAAGGTGAGGATGAAAACGGAGATGAAATCATCTGTCGTCGCGATTATGAGACAGGCTCTCGCGTGAAATTTACCGAGGTTTGCGGCACCCAGGAAGAATGGGATATCATGGACCGTGAAACACGCGACTTCATGAAAGATGCAACAGGCCAGCGCGCCGCTTCTAACTCACGTTAATCAACATTTTGCTGTCGCAGAAAGCGCGTCCTTCGGGGCGCGTTTTTTTTTGTGTTGGGCCTGCGAGGAAAAACCCGCAGAACTGAACAACTTGATTTTCTTGGAAGTTTTGGCCGCAAGGCCAGAAAAAAATTAGTCCCAAGTGGCGCGAGTGACGGGGCTCGAACCCGCGACCCCCGGCGTGACAGGCCGGTACTCTAACCAACTGAGCTACACCCGCTCACCACTTGGGAAGCGGCTGTTTACGTTCCTGAGTTGGCTGCGTCAAGCATAAAAGTTCAATTCATTTGCACTTATTTTCAGGCCAGCCCCAGAATGGCCGAAAACAGGCTGTCCAATCGTTTTCTGCTGTGTGTTATAAGGCGACAGCATGTGGAGCGAGGGCAAAAATGCGTAAGATAATTCTTCTGTTGGTGGGCGTTTTGGTCATCGCTTTGATTGGTCTGGCCGCATTACCGTTTTTGATTCCGGCCTCTACATACAAGAACGTCATTGAAGCACGGCTGGAAGATGCTCTGGGACGGGAAGTTACCTTTGAAAGCGATCCGCAGATCAAATTCTTTCCTCAACTGGGTGTTTCCCTCGAAGGCGTGAGAATCGAAAATGCCGACGGCTTCAGCGAACCCTATTTCGCCAAGGCGGACAAACTGGATGTCGCTGTAAAGCTGATCCCCCTCTTCTCCAAGCGAGTCGAAATCGCGGCAGCTGATTTCCAGGGCGCTGAAATTTTACTCGAAGAGCTGGCGAACGGTGAGAACAACTGGACCTTCACCTCGGCTGAACCCAACACAGATGATGCCAACGGGCCTGGCAATGAAGCCGGCCCAGATTCTGGCTCAGACTTCGAAGCCATCATCCCCAAGGCAAGTCTTAGCAATAGCCGGATAAAGTACTCAAACGATGCTGAAGGCGTTGTCTACGACATTTCCGAAATCAATATGGAAGCAAGCCTTACCGGGATGGATGCGCCTGCCAGCCTGAATGGTAGCCTTGCCTTGAATGGAGAGACCATTCGCATCCGCGCTGATATCAGCTCACTGAGAAGCGTGATGGAGAGCATGCCGTTTGAAACAGATGTGAGGCTCGATTCTGACTATGGTCAGATCTCCTTCGACGGCGGTGTGGAGATTGCGCAAAGCATTCAACCCACTGGCAATCTGAGTATCAGCACCAATAAGCTGAGCGATCTCGCAAATATCTTTGAAATTCAGCTACCGGCATCGTCTGGCAATGCCTTCAAAGCTCTGTCGGCAGACCTTTCGCTTTCGTCAGAAGGCGACCTGACTCGTATGATCATCAATGAACTGACATTCGATGATATCACAGCGACTGGCTCCATCGGGGTCGACCTATCTACAACCACGCCATATCTCGATCTGGACCTGACAATCCCGGAATTGATCGTCACGCCCTATCTCGCCGAAGGCACCGAAGGAAATGACGCCAGCGATCCGACAGATGGTTGGAGTGAAGAACCGATCGACCTCTCCGCCCTTCGTGCGATCAACGCTGATCTGAACCTGGAAATCGGACGACTTGCAAATGATCGTGCAGAAATCCTGGACGTCGTTTTCACCGGCAAGCTTGAGAATGGGAAGCTTACAGGGCGCCTGCAATCGTCTGCCCCCGAAGGGGGGCGTTCCGGCACGCCAAAAGCACTAAACCCTCTTTACTCAGGCAGCCTTGTGAGCGACCTCACTCTTCAGTCGCGGGAAAATGGTCAGAACTACCTTGTATTTGACGCAGAAGGATCGGGCATTGCCGCCGCTGCGCTTGTGAAATTCTTTACCGGCCAGGACGTTCTTCAAGGCGTAGCATCCATTGATGCCAATGCGAAAAGTTATGGCCGCAGCATGGATGACATTGTTGGCAACCTCTCCGGCTCATACGCCGCTGGTATCGACGACGGCGCCATTCTGGGCATCAACCTGCCTCAGCTTCTCCGAAGCGCACAGGAAGCGCTCACAACAGGCAAATTGCCTGCAGCGCTCTCCCCGGGTGAAAAGACGGATTTTACGTCACTAACCCTGGAAGGGGATCTGAATTCTGGGGTTGCTGAAATCACGCTTTTCGAATTGCTCAACCCGCTTCTGCGTGCAGATGCGACCGGTACGGTGAATCTGCACGATCAGACCCTCGACATCCGTATTCTCCCGAAAGCACTTCCAAAAGCCGCAGAGGATGGCTCCGGTGCCGTCAAAGGGTTCGGAATACCGCTGCGCGTCTCTGGCAGCTGGAGCAACATCAAGGGCGGTCTGGATACAGAATACCTTGGCCAGTTGGCCGCAGAACAGGCGCAGGACCGTATCAAAGATGAATTGAGCAAACGACTGGGCGGTGACACCGGTGGATTGATCGACGGCATTTTTGGTGGCGGAAATAATCCTCGCCCTCAATCCCCATCACCCGAGAATGAAGACGACAGCGCCGAACGTCAGACCGAGGAAGATCCTGCAGAACAGATTCTGCGGGGCATCTTTGGTGGACGGGATAACTAGGGTGTCAGGGGTGATCTCTGGTCGGAGCGAGAGGATTCGAACCTCCGACCCCCGGTCCCCCAGACCGGTGCGCTAACCGGGCTGCGCCACGCTCCGACAGAGAGGGCGAAGGTATAATCGCCCTCTATATGGCTTTCAAGAATTATTCGAATTTTCAGGCCGCGTCTTTAACCAAAACCGCGTCGAGGCGCGATTTCACTGAGTTCAGCTCCGCAAGGAGTGTGCTCAGTCGGTCAGAGGCAGAAGAGGCTGTGTTGGAGAAAACACCTGTCTCAACCACATCATTTACAGTCTGCTGCAAACGCTGGACAGGGTTGGCTGCAGGGCTTGTGAATTCAGACGGATCAATGACTTCACGAACTGCAACGGATGCCAAGCGTACATCACCCTCAAGCACAGCGTCGATGCCCTGGCTTTTCAAAAGTTTCTGAGCACCTTTGATCGTCATACCTTGTTCGTGCAGCAGAATTTGGATGGCACGAAGCGTACGCATATCATCAGGACGATACATGCGACGCCCATCCGGACGCTTTACGGGTTTTAATGCTGCGAACTTTGTTTCCCAGAAACGGAGCACATGAGTCGGAAGCTCCATATCTTTCGCCGCTTCACCGATCGAACGAAATGCCTGATGGGACTTTTTCGCGCTTGAAGCCTGGCGTGCGGTGGTCATGGGGACGTCCTTATTTTTCTGTCAGTGTATCCACGCGCTGTTTCAAAAGAGGTGATGGACGGAATGCAACAACACGGCGAGCCGAGATTTCGGCGGCAACCTTGGTCTTAGGGTTGCGCCCCATGCGCGCCCGCTTCTCACGCACGACAAAATTGCCGAACCTCGCGAGCTTCACAGTTTTGCCTTCGGTCAACTCGTCAGAAATCAGCTCAAGAACTCGCTCCAGCAATTCACCGGAGTCCTGACGGGTCAAACCAATCTCACGAACGATCGAATCCATAATCTCCGAACGCGTCACGGCCTTGTCTTGCTGCACTCCCACCTCCTTGACAGCGTTAACAGAACACTCCCCAAACCTTAACGAAACTCTTACAAGCGGAACAAATTTGCGCCCCATGCAAAACCGCCGCCCATGGCTTCGGTCAGCACAACGTCCCCGTGCTTGATACGACCATCACAGACTGCTTGACTTAACGCAAGTGGAACAGAGGCCGCAGACGTGTTTGCATGCATGGAAACCGTTGAAATTATTCTCGATTGATCGATTTTTAGTCGTTTTGCCACGCCATCGAGAATTCGCTGGTTGGCCTGGTGCGGAACAAACCAGTTTACATCCTCATGACTGAAGCCTGCTGTGTCCAGCAGATCGACAACTGCATCAGAGATATTCGTAACGGCGTGCTTGAAGACCTGTTTACCGTTCATCCGAAGATGACCGACTGTCTGAGTCGTTGACGGGCCGCCATCGACATACAGAAGTTCGTTGTGAGACCCATCGGTGCGCAGCTTATGTGCGATCAACCCCATCGGCTCGTCCGTATCCACTTGGTCTGCTTCCAGTACCACCGCGCCTGCACCGTCGCCGAAGAGAACGCAGGTACCGCGGTCGGACCAGTCCAGAATGCGTGAAAACGTCTCCGCGCCAATCACCAGTGCTTTTTTAAACCCGGAATTGCGCATCAGGCCATCAGCCGTCGCGAGCGCAAAGATAAAGCCGGAACACACCGCAGCGACATCGAAAGCGGCGCCACCCGTCATACCCAGCTTGTGCTGAACGGTGGTTGCTGTGGCTGGAAACGTCTGGTCCGGCGTAGCGGTCGCCAGCACGATGAGATCAATCTCGTCTGCACGAATGTCGGCATTTTCGAGAGCAGCCTTTGCTGCGGCCGTACCTAGGTCAGATGTAAACTCACCTTCCGCAGCAATGTGTCTTTGTTTAATGCCCGAACGGGAGGTGATCCATTCGTCGCTGGTATCGACCATGCGCCCCAGATCATCATTGGTCAGTATCTTTTCTGGAAGATAGCTACCAACGCCCGTCACCCGAATTACTTGTTTCATTGGGCGGGAATTCCTTCTGATTTTTCTTGCAGTGCCCGCAAACGCTTTAGATTTTTCGTCACGTCTTCACCAAAATGGCTTCGTCCGACCTGGCGCGCAAGCCGTAAAGTCGACGCAAACCCAGTCGCATCGGTGCCACCATGACTTTTCAGAACAATGCCGTTCAGACCGAGAAAGACCCCACCATTGACCGTGCGTGGGTCCATGCGGGTCTTCAGGGACTTAAGGCCATTCATGGCGAGCAAGGCACCGAGCTTAGCCAGGAGGCTCGATGTCAGCGCATCCTTCACGAACCCGGATACGAGGCGCGCTGTACCTTCGGCTGTCTTCAGTGCGATATTGCCGGTGTATCCGTCCGTAACCACCACGTCCGACGTGCCCATCGAAATGTCATTGCCTTCGACAAAACCGATATAATTCAGGCCAAGCTCGTCCTTCTTCAGAAGATCGGCAGCCTGACGAACGTACTCAACGCCTTTCAGCTCCTCTGAACCAATGTTCAAAAGTCCAACTGATGGCGCTGCCTTGTCGTGAATCGCACGCGAATACGCCTCGCCCATGATCGCAAACTCAACGAGTTGCTCGGCATCTGCTTCCACATTGGCGCCGACATCAAGAACCACACAATGGCCCTGCGGCGTTGGCCAGCTCGCGGCAATTGCAGGACGGTGTACACCTTCAACGGTTCGCAGAACCAGCTTCGACATGGCCATCAACGCCCCCGTATTCCCCGCAGAAACCGCAACCGCTGCTTCACCGGATTTTACGGCAGCGAGTGTGTTCCACATGCTACTACTCTTACCGGAGCGAACAGCCTGGCTGGGCTTGGCGTCCATGGCGATGGCTTTATCCGTATGACGTAGCTCGGTGATGGCCTTGACGTCCGGATGCTGATCTAGCCAGGGCTGAATTTTCGCCTCGTCGCCGTGAATCAGGAAGCGAAGATTGAAACCATCCTTCGCGATCAGCGCCAGACCACCCAGCACCGAATCCGGTGCGTGGTCTCCACCCATCGCATCAATGGAGAGAACTAGGGGTTCATCGGGGGACATAGACTATCCTCGAAACTTATTCTGGCGCGTTGTACATGTGCGCATCACAGAGTGTAACCTGTTGGCTATGATATGATTATGACAAAAACTTCGTCGCATCCGGCCAGTTTATATCTGCCTCCATCAAGGACGTATCCGGCGTTTTGTCCAGTTCCTGAACTAGATGGAGGACATATTCAGTGAGTTGTGTGCTGATTGTGCCATCCCGCTCATCCAGCAAATTACGATGAATGGCAGCCTCTAAGGCCTCCGGGCTCTTTTGCAAAGCCTCATCATAGGCCCGGGCGCGTCCCAGATAGGCTTCTCCCAACAGACGCATGCGCTTTCCGACCATAAGATCGCCGACACCGCTTTCACGAAGGGCGTAATCAAAATTCGAAAACAAGCGATCAAACAGTCTTTCACTGAGCTTCGCACCATCTGGCTCGAGGTCGCGCAACCTGCGAAGAACAAGAACCGCATGCAGCGTCATCAGCTCGAATCGCCCATCTAGTGTATCAGGCACGCCGCGCTCGGAATAGAAAACCGGCAATCGGGACTGGCCGATGATTGAAGACAGCCAGTTTTCAGCAGCCTGTCTCAACTGCTTTTTTCGCCCGAATATTCGTGACAAAAACAACATGTTTGCGGTCCCCGCTTGCCAAATGCACCATTGACCCGTTAGTTCAGTCGTCAACCTAGGAGAGGACACATGGCGCGCAAATTCCTTACTGTTATCGCTTCTGCTGCGCTTTTGTCTGCATGCGCAAGTGCCAGCCGTGATTTTCAGGGCTATGTCGTCGATGATGCGGCACCAGCAGATGTAAAACCAGGCGAAGACACACGCTCTTCTGTACTCACTACGCTCGGCTCCCCATCGACCAGCAGTGTGTTTGGTGATGAGACATGGATTTATATGAGCTCCACTCGTGAGCGTTTTGCCTTCTATCGCCCGAAAGTCGTTGATCGCACGATTGTCGCGATTCGATTCGGCGAAGATGATATCGTCGAAGAAGTGCTCGAATACGATGAGACTCAAGGCCGGGTGATTCAATACGCATCACGCGAAACACCAACGCGTGGCCGTGAACTTGGCTTGCTCGAGCAGATCTTTGGCAATGTCGGACGCGTCGCCCTTCCTCAGGACACGCGCGCACCGGGTGATATCGGCCGCGATTAGTCCAATCAGGTGAAGATGTTCTTTCGGTAAGTTTCTTCCACCTTGATCTGCTTCAAATCACTTTGAACCATCATTGAGACCAGCTCTTCGAAGCTGGTCTTGTGTTTCCAGCCCAATTTCTCTCGCGCTTTGCTCGGATCTCCGAGCAACAGATCGACCTCGGTCGGGCGGAAATAGTGGGGATCGATCTTCACCAGGACATCACCGGTTTTAACGTTGATCCCTTCCTCTTCAACGCCCTGACCGCGCCACGCGATTTCAATATCGACTTCTGAGAAGGCCCGCTCAACAAACTCCCGAACAGAATGCGTCTCACCCGTCGCAAGCACGAAATCTTCCGGCACCTCCTGTTGAAGCATGAGATACATGCCCTCGACATAATCACCGGCATAACCCCAGTCTCGCTGCGCATCGAGATTGCCAAGATAAAGTGTCTTTTGCAGCCTGTGGTGAATGGCGGACACCGCGCGCGTAATCTTGCGTGTTACGAAGGTTTCTCCGCGCATTGGCCCTTCATGATTGAAGAGAATGCCATTGCAGGCATACATGCCGTAAGCCTCGCGATAGTTCACCGTTGCCCAGTAGCCAAACAGTTTGGACACACCATATGGCGAGCGCGGGTAGAATGGCGTTGTTTCTGTTTGCGGCACTTCCTGCGCCTTGCCGAATAGCTCAGAGGTCGATGCCTGATAGAATCGAATGGACTCAGTCAGACCGAGCAGTCTGATTGCTTCCAGCAAACGCAATGGACCGATTGCATCAGCATTCGCCGTGTATTCTGGCGTCTCGAAGGACACAGCGACGTGGCTTTGTGCCGCCAAATTGTAAATCTCATCGGGCTGAATGGTCTGAACAAGTCGGATCATGTTCGTTGAATCGGTCATGTCACCGAAATGCATGAAAAAGCAGGTCTCACTCTCATGTGTATCGACATACAGTTCGTCAATTCGCTCGGTATTGAAGGAGGATGAACGGCGCTTCACGCCATGCACTTCATAGCCCTTGTCGAGCAAAAGCCGCGCAAGGTGAGCGCCATCCTGGCCCGTCACCCCGGTTATCATCGCCTTTTTACGTGTCATGAGACCCTGCCCGATTTGATTCGTCTGAAATGTTATCGGGAGTCAGCCTAGTGATAAAACATTTCCGGATACTCACCAAAGCTGAAAAGCCGCAGCCTTGCCGGACTGCGGCTTTCTATTCGGATATCTACTGGCTCAGTGCGCCATCACTGCCAGCATCAAAAGTGCCACGATATTGGTGATCTTGATCATCGGATTTACCGCCGGCCCAGAAGTGTCCTTGTAAGGGTCACCAACGGTATCACCCGTCACACTAGCTTTGTGCGCATCAGATCCCTTCTCATGCGTCACACCATCTTTGTCGATGAAACCATCCTCAAAAGACTTTTTCGCATTGTCCCAGGCGCCGCCGCCAGACGTCATGCTGATCGCGACATAGAGACCGGTAACGATAACCCCAAGCAACATGGCACCGACTGCCGAGAAGGCTGCAGCTTTGCCCGCGATCAAGAGAATCACAAAAAACAGAACGATCGGCGACAGCACCGGCAACAGCGATGGCACAATCATTTCCCGAATGGCCGCCCGCGTAAGAATGTCTACGGCTCGTCCGTAATCCGGACGCTGATCAAACGTCATGAGCCCGGGCATTTCCCGGAACTGGCGACGCACTTCCTCAACAACATCCTGAGCGGCCCGTCCGACTGACATCATTGACATGCCGCCAAAGAGGAATGGCAACAAACCGCCGAACAGCAGACCGACCACCACATAAGGGTTTGACAGCGAGAAGTCGGCCACAACGCCATAGAAGAACGTGCCCTCTTCCGCCCGAGCGACGAAATATTTCAGATCCTCCGTGTAAGCTGCGAAAAGGACCAAAGCCCCCAGACCAGCCGAACCGATTGCATACCCCTTCGTCACCGCTTTTGTGGTGTTGCCAACAGCATCCAGCGTATCCGTCGTGCTTCGGACGCTATCATCGAGCCCTGCCATTTCAGCAATGCCGCCGGCATTGTCGGTGACAGGTCCAAATGCATCCAGCGCAACCACCATGCCAGCAAGTGCGAGCATCGTTGTCGTCGCAATGGCAATGCCAAACAGACCCGCGAAATTAAACGTGAGAATAATGCCTGCAATAATCACGAGCGCCGGTAAGGCGCAGGCTTCCAATGAAACCGCCAGTCCCTGAATAACGTTCGTGCCATGACCTGAAACCGAAGCTTGTGCCACGGATTTTACTGGTCGGTGATCGGTCCCGGTGTAATATTCAGTGATCCAGACGATCAGGCCCGTCACAACCAGTCCCGTCAAACCGCAAAGCAGAAGGTCGAGGGCAGAAATCTCCAGACCGGCGGCAGATACGACGACCGCTTCGAAGCTCCCCATGACAATAAAGATGGTTGCGGCCAGTCCCATGGCTGAAAACAAAGCCGTGGCAATAAAGCCCTTATAGAGTGCGCCCATGACATTGTTGCTTTTTCCAAGTCGGACAAAAAACGTCCCAAGAATGGAAGCGATAATACAAATCCCTCCAATCGCGAGCGGCAATGTCATCATCTGCGTTACGGCCTCGGCCGAGAAGAATATGGAGGCGAGCACCATCGTCGCCACGAGCGTAACCGCATAGGTTTCGAAAAGATCTGCAGCCATACCTGCACAGTCGCCAACATTATCGCCAACATTGTCTGCGATCGTCGCTGCATTTCGCGGATCGTCTTCTGGAATACCTGCTTCGACCTTTCCGACCATATCGCCTCCGACGTCGGCACCTTTCGTGAAAATGCCGCCGCCCAAGCGCGCGAAAATGGAAATCAGAGACGCTCCGAATCCAAGCGACACGAGCCCGTCTATGACCGTCCGGTCTGTGGTGGCGAAGCCCAACGGACCGGTCAGAACTGCGTAGTAACCGACCGTTCCGAGCAATGCGAGACCGACGACCAGAAGGCCTGTCACAGCGCCGGATTTGAACGCCATATTGAGCCCGGCACCGAGCCCACCGGTTCTGGATGCTTCTGTTGTCCGAACATTGGCCTGAACCGAGACTTTCATACCGACAAAGCCCGCAGCGCCAGACAGAATGGCTCCAATCAGAAAGCCTGCAACAATGACTATGTTGAATTTGAAAGCAATCAGGATCGCGATGGCGATCAGAACCCCGACAATAGCAATGGTTGTGTATTGGCGACGCAAATACGCATCCGCGCCCTCTTGAATCGCCCGCGCGATTTCCTGCATTCGCTCATTGCCAGGCGAAGCGGACGCAATGGCGCGACTTTGAATAAAACCGAAAATGATGGCGGCAATGGCCGCGACTGCAACAAGGACAATGATCATATCCATTTGATGCCCCTTATTTTATTTTTTGCCTGTGAACTGCCAATTTCCGGTCTTTTCACAGCCTCCCTGAGAGTCCCGCTCTGAACAGCTCCCCCCAACTCAAAGGGACAGCAAAACAAAACTGGACGAATGCAAGCAAAGGACAGTTTGCGAACAAAATCAAAGTGATTTTTTCTGAAATAAAAAAGCCAGCCCCTTCGGGACTGGATTTCTGAATTCTTTCAAGGTGACGTAAAGGCGTCCGCCCGATTACCCGTCCACGAAAAGCTTTTGTGAATCAACACCCATGATTTGAAGCGCTTTGACAGAATGAGCGCCGAGCTCCTTGTCGAAAACACGATGGATCAGAGCCTCAAACTCTTCCTTGTTCAACTTCATAGGATCGGTTGCTATCCCGACATTGGTTCGGTGAGCTTCCTTCAGAACCAGATCGCGATAGACATGGCCATGCTCACGGACATCCCAATGGTCCACGCCTTCTGACAGTGTAACCAGCACACTCACAAACAGATAATTGATGAGATGGCCTTCACTATCGCTAACCGGAATGACAAGCCCGGTCATATCCAGCGTGCGATTGTCATCGCTGGGGGAACCAGCCTCGGCAGCAGCTTCCTCAGCGGCAAATGCAGGCGAGCCCACCGTAAAGATAGTGGAAGCAAGACAGGACAGCAGGACAGAAGACAGTTTCATGCCTGCCATTTTATGCGGAACTTGTTTTTGGAAAGTTTATGAAAACATGAAATGTTGCCAACCCGCCTGAGGTGGTTCCACGCGCCTTCCTTCAAACGTTAGCAAAAGTTCTGCAGGACCGTTTACGACAGATCCGATACGCGTCAGCGCAATACCGTCAGCCAGCGCCTTTTTAAGAACAGCCTCACGATGAGCCAGGGGTGCTGTAAACAGCGCCTGATAGTCGTCCCCACCAGCACACAACTTCAATAGATTCTCAGCAGACATCGGTTGCTGGAGAACGCTTTTCGCCGCCTCCGAAACAGGAACCCGCTCCAATGTGAGCTCAATGCCCTTCTCAGACGCTTCCACAAGATGCGTAGCATCAGCGATCAGGCCGTCAGAGACGTCCATGGACGCATTTGCATACGCATTGACCAGATCGGCCACACCTTCGGCCGGCAGATTTGGCACCAGATAGGCATTACACAGCCAGCTTTCGGCGCTATCCGTAGATTGTTTCAGCATTTTGAGGCCGAGCGCCGCATCACCAATGCTTCCTGTCACCCAGACATCATCATTTACCTGAGCTCCTGAGCGCCGGACGGGGCCGCTTTCGGATACGCACTCACCGTAAAGGGTCAGGGAAAAGACCAGCCCACCCAGTGTCGAGGTCGTATCGCCACCCAGGAGATCGATCTGAAACGTTTCAAGATCTTCCGACATGCCCGAAACGAAAGTCATCAGATCCGCCTCAGAACGCCCGCGCGACCAGACTATGTTCAGCGTCGCCGCAAAGGGTTTGGCGCCCTTTGCTAGGCAGTCGGATACATTTGTTCGGATGAGCTTTTTAGCGACCGTATCGAGCGGATCTTCCGCTCGAAAATGCACGCGCTCAACAATTGTGTCGGTCGTGACGATGGCTGGCCTGACGCGACTTGGCAGAATAGCGACATCATCGCGAAGCCCATCTGCTTCCGGCGCTTTGACCAGAGGCCTCAGATGTGTCGCGATGAAGTCGAACTCATTCACTGATCGAGAAAACCAATCGGCACGCCATCGGGGCGAACATCCTGCGCAATTTTATCCAGAACGCCGTTGATGAATTTCGGCTCTTTGTCCTCAAAAAAAGCGTGCGCGATGCCGACATATTCTTCGATGATCACAGCATTCGAGAGGTCGGCACGTGTTGCCAGTTCCTGTGTAGCGCATCGCAACACGGCGCGCGATGTGGAATCGATCCGGTCAAGCCGCCAGTTGTCTGCCAGGCGGGCCTTGATCGCGTCATCGATCAGAGCCTGACGCTCGACAACTCCATTCACGATTGCCTTGAACAAATCCGGGTCCGCGTCTTCTACCGGCATACCGTCGTCATCCAATCCGAGACGGTCTTCCATAAATTCACGTATGACGCTCTTCGCGCTACGCTCGGTCACTTCCATTTGATAAAGGGCCTGAACAGCCGCCAGACGCGCACCCGAACGGCGCGCGCGTAATACTTCAGGTGGCAGTTTCTGTTTCGACGTCATCCGCGAAGCAATTCCTTTCGAAAGGCGTGCATTTGAAGTGCAGCATTCGCTGCGTCTGCGCCTTTGTTTTTCTGTTTACGGTCAGCTCGAACCCAGGCTTGCGCCTCATTCTCCACGGTCAGAATACCGTATCCGATTGGCACCCGTCGCTGAACTGTCAGGTCCATTAGACCACGAGCAGACTCTCCGCAAACATAATCATAGTGTGTGGTTTCGCCGCGAATGACGCAACCGAGCGTGACATAGGCGTCAAATGTGTCGCTATCAGCGGCAATTGCGACCGCTGCGGGAATTTCAAACGCGCCAGGAACTTCACGCAAGGTGACTTCGGCGCCCGCCGCCTCAAGCACTTCCATCGCACCAGCTTCCAGCTCGAGTGAAATTTTCTCGTAGTAACGAGACGTAATCAACAATACTCGCAAGCCCATCCCTAATTATCCTTTTTTAGCTGGCGCCAGCCCTCAACACTCAGTCCATAGCCATCAAGGCCAGCCAGACGTGTTGGTTTGCTGGTTGAAAGAACGATCATTTTGCGGACACCGAGATCCTTCAGGATCTGCGCGCCCACGCCGTATTCACGAAGCGGCGCCGACGGGTCAGCCGGCATACTGGATACGGCCCCGAGACTTTCCGCGAGCACGTCTTTTCGCATCGTGTTAACGAGCACGATAACGCCGGCCTCGTCTGCTTCCGCAATAGCTTGCATAGCAGACTTGATCAAACCAGACCGATTGCCAGTCTCACCGAGAAAGTCACTCATGAAATCAACGCGGTGCACACGCATCAGAACTGGCTCATCTGCGTGGATCTTGCCATGCACGAGAGCCATATGCTCAGCGCCATCAATGGCGTTCTTGAAGACGATCGCACGGAAACCCTCACCAAAATCGCTCTTGAAAGGCACATCGATACGACGCTCAAGGAAACGGTCATTACGACGACGATATGCGATGAGGTCTGCAATCGTTCCAATCTTCAGATTGTGCAGCTGCGCGAAAGAAACGAGGTCTGGCAGCCGGGCCATCGTGCCATCATCTTTCATGATCTCGCAGATCACGCCAGCCGGATAGAGACCCGCCATGCGTGAAATGTCGACAGCGGCCTCCGTGTGACCAGCGCGGACAAGAACACCACCATCGCGCGCAACCAGCGGGAAGACGTGTCCCGGAGAAACGATATCATTCTCATTCTTGGTCGGATCAATTGCTACAGCCACGGTCCGCGCACGGTCCTGAGCAGAAATACCGGTGGTCACGCCATCTTTAGCTTCAATCGAAACAGTGAACGCCGTACTCATGCTTTCACGATTGTTGCGCGTCATTGGCTCGAGGTTCAGCGTCGAGGCACGCTCTGCCGTCATGGACAGGCAGATGAGCCCACGACCATGCGTCGCCATGAAGTTCACCGCTGATGGCGTGGCAAATTGAGCCGGAATGATCAGGTCACCCTCATTCTCGCGATCTTCCGCATCGACAAGAATATACATTTTGCCGTTACGCGCATCTTCGACGATTTCCTCGATTGGGGAAATCGCGTCGCTCCAGTCCTCACTCATGCTGATACTGCTTTCGTTATCTGTCTGGGGTGAAAGAATGGCACTGCGGATCTGATCGCGGGAAATTCCCGCGCCCAGCTCTTCGGCTGCCTTGATGACCAGGTCACCGGCATTGCGCGGCAAGCCACCTTTTTCGATCCAGTATTGAACCGTTGATGGAGATTTGTTGAGGGCGCGCGCAAAAGGCCGGACGCCGCCAAACGCATCAACGATTTTAGTGATCGTACTCATGGGCGGAATGTACGAACTTTTCGTACGGCGTCAATGATCGGTTTTCGCAAACTGCATCTGGCGGGCGACATAACGCGCCAGCATATCGACTTCGAGGTTCACCTTATCGCCGACCTTTGAGTATCCGAGGGAGGTCACGTCCCATGTGTGGGGAATGACAGCTATCTGAAAATCGCCATTCTCAAGCGTTCCCGCGACCGTCAATGAGATACCATCAACGCAAATAGACCCCTTCAGCGCGATCAGCGGCACAAGGTCTTTCGGCGGACGAATGGTGACCCGCTTGCTATCGCCTTCCGGTTCGATTGCAACGATCTCAGCAAGTCCATCAACATGACCAAAAACAAGGTGTCCGCCGAGCTCGTCACCCAATCGAAGAGACGGCTCAAGATTGACACGATCTCCGGCCTTGAGCGCACCCAGGCTCGTGAGTTTGAGCGTTTCAGGAACAGCCTCAACATCCCATGTCGGCTTATCGCCGGACAAGTCTGACGAAACCACCGTCAGACAAACGCCGGAATGACAGACAGATGCACCAAGAGTCAGATCTTGTTCAGCCATATTTCCAGACACAGTCAGCCGACGAACACCATTATCATCCGTAAGTGCCTCTATGGTTCCAAAATCTCGAACAAGTCCAGTAAACATGCGTTACGCCTCCAATTCGTACGTTTCCCATATATCAGCACCCGAGTTTCGTACACCCATCCGTTTGAAACGAATGCCGTCCAAGAGTTGATCAACACCCAGGGAAGACACAGCGGCCAGACCATCGCCGCCAATGATCAGTGGCGCGCGGAACCATTCTAGCCGATCGACCAGTCTTGCGCGCAAGAACGCTGATGCGACAGAGCCACCACCTTCAACAAATATGGACGTCAGCCTCTGCGCGGCCAACTGCGCCAGGGCGCTTTCAATTTCCACATGCCCATCCGCATCGAGCTGACAGGACAGAATGACGGCACCGGATTGTTCGAGCACGCGTCGTCTCTCACTCGCAGCCGCTTCCAATCCACACAATACAAATACCGAGCCACTATCGGGCTCAAAAACCTGAGCATGAGGAGGAAGACGCAAATGCGTGTCGAGAATAATGCGATGAGGCTGACTATTGCCCGGCAAAGCCAGGCCACGCACGGTCAGTTGCGGGTCATCCGCAAGCGCAGTTCCGATTCCGACCAGAACACCGTCATGCTGAGCACGCAAACCATGAACCGAAAGGCGCGACTCCGCGCCGGTGATCCATTGCGATTCTCCGGTACGCGTCGCAATACGACCATCGAGGGTGGTCGCAAGCTTTAACGTCACAAATGGCTTAGTCGTCGAGCTTGTTTGCGGCATCGCCCGCATGGTCCTGCGAGAAGTCTTCTATAAAGTGCGCGAAATCATTCGCGTCACGGAAATCCTGATAAACCGAAGCATATCGCACGTAAGCGACGGGATCGAGATTTGCGAGCGCCTCCATGATCATTCCACCTATTTCAGCAGAATGCACTTCAGCGTCTCCCTTGCTCTCAAGCCGTCTTACGATTCCTGAGACAAGCTGATCGATCTGCTCGGATTCGAAGGGGCGCTTGCGCAATGCAATCTGAACGGATCGCAGCAGTTTTTCGCGGATGAACGGGACGCGCTTACCGTCCCGCTTCACCACAGTTATCTCCCGCAACTGAACCCGCTCAAAGGTTGTGAAACGCGCACCGCACTCCCCGCACGACCGGCGACGACGAACAACGGTGTTATCTTCTGCCGGACGCGAGTCCCGAACAGCCGTTTCCTCAGATCCACAGAACGGGCAGCGCAAGTTTAGAGACCTTCCACGCCAGGATAGATCGGGAACTCGCCAGTCAGAGCGACGACTTCCTCTTTCACTTTGGCTTCTGCAGCTTCAGTGCTTTCGCCCGATGCAAGCGCGTCAACGATTTCGGCAATCCAGCCGCCGACCTGACGGAATTCGTTTTCACCGAAACCACGCGTCGTGCAGGCAGGAGAACCGACGCGGATACCGGATGTAATCGCCGGCTTTTCCGGATCGGCAGGAATACCGTTCTTGTTGCAGGTGATGTTGGCACGACCGAGCGCATTCTCAGTTGCATTGCCTTTCACACCTTTTGGACGAAGGTCGATCAGCATAACATGCGTATCGGTACCGCCGGAAACCACGTCGAGGCCGCTGTCTTGAATTGCACCCGCAAGCGCTTTGGCGTTCGCAACAACACGCTTGGCATACTGCTTGTAAGCAGGCTGAAGCGCCTCGCCAAATGCGACCGCTTTTGCTGCAATGACATGCATAAGTGGACCACCCTGCAGACCCGGGAAAACCGCTGAATTGATTTTCTTCGCCAGCTTCTCATCATTCGTGAGAACCATACCACCGCGAGGTCCGCGCAGCGTCTTGTGAGTTGTAGTGGTGACCACGTCGGCATACTCTAGCGGGTTCGGATACTCGCCGCCAGCAACGAGGCCAGCGAAGTGCGCCATATCCACCATAAGGCGCGCACCAACTTCATCAGCAATCTCACGGAATGCCTTGAAGTCGATGATGCGGGAATAAGCCGAACCACCTGCGATGATGACTTTCGGCTGATGCTCTTTTGCGAGGTCACGCACATTATCCATGTCAATGCGGTGCGTATCCGGTGTCACACCATAATGGACAGGGTTGAACCACTTACCTGACTGGTTCACGGTCGCACCGTGTGTCAGGTGACCACCTTCGGAAAGCCCCATGCCGAGGAATGTATCGCCCGGCTTCATCATCGCCATGAAGGCAGCCTGGTTAGCCTGACTTCCTGAGTGAGGCTGAACGTTCGCGAACTGGCAGTTATAAAGTGCTTTCGCGCGCTCAATCGCCAGCGTTTCGATCTCGTCGACAATCTCGCAGCCACCATAATAGCGACGGCCAGGATAGCCTTCGGCATATTTGTTGGTCAGCACAGAGCCCTGCGCCGATTTTACCGCTTGCGAAACAATATTCTCTGATGCAATCAGCTCAATCTTCTGCGACTGACGAAGCAATTCCTGACGAATGAACTTAGCAATGTCTGGATCTGCTTCCGAAAGTGGCGTGGAAAAGAAAGCGCTTGTATCGGTCACACCTTCAAACGCACCTGCCATTTTTCAAACTCCGTTGGTTTTTTTGACGGGTGTAACCATCTGACAGATTTGAGGCAAGTTGAATGACGCGTTGAGCAATTTATTCAACGCAATTTAGATTCACTGTTCTTTTTTTTGTTTATACTTGAACTTCGAGAAAAGCTTTGCAATACGCTCGTCGATTATCCAATTTATCCGAGGGTATAATGAATACTGAAAACCCAACGAATGTTCTAGAAGCAGACGAAATCATGAGAATGACGACAGATATTGTGTCTTCATTCGTCGCCAACAATCCAGTTCCTAGCGATTCGTTGTCAGAACTTATTGTTTCTGTACATAAAACTGTGTCTTCTTTGGCATCCCCTGAACCAGCACAGACGTCAGAACGCCCGAAACCAGCTGTTCCTGTCAGCCGATCCATCACGGATGACCACATTGTTTGCCTGGAAGATGGTAAGAAGCTGAAAATGCTGAAACGCTATTTGCGTTCGCACTTCGGCATGACACCTGACGAATATCGCAAACGCTGGGGCCTGCCTGCCGACTATCCAATGGTTGCGCCTAGCTACACGAAGAAACGCTCGGATTTCGCGAAGCAGATTGGTCTCGGAAAAGTTGGCAGCCGCCGCAGCTAATCGAGACCAGATCCAACCAATTTGAAGTTCAATATTTCAGTCGAACATATTCACTAAAAGGGGCGTCTCGCATGAGGCGCCCTTTCTGTTTGATGCGAAACTCACTCCCCGTATAATAGGTGCCTGCATTTCAATCACCAACGATCGCAATGAACTTGATTCGAACTCTCCTCCTGTCTGCACTAACGGTCCCATCATGGTTGGCGGCCCAGGCGCAGTTCGATCCGGATGCGCCAATGTACGAATCTACATTATCGGAGCTTGCTGGCGTTTTGGGGCAGTCCCATGCCATTCATGTCATCTGCAATGGCCAGAAAGATCAGTACTGGCGCGACTATATGTGGGTGCTTCTGGAGCTTGAAGCGAGCGAGCCAGGCCCGCGACGCAACAGCCTCGTTGAAGCCTTCAATGCAGGCTATACAGGCGAACAGGCTCGCTTCTCCTTTTGCAATCAGCCCGCTCAGATAGAGCTCAGCGAATTAACGAAGCGGGGGCGTGAACTCGCCGACAACCTGTCTGCACTCAATACCCCACAAGATTAGAACACCCTTTCATTTATCGCGGTGCGGCTCTTTCCTTTTCCGACTGAAATGCAATGCTCAGGTGAAAAGTTGAAGAGAGGAATTCGCAATGCATATCCGGTTATTGAGCCAGGTCTTTGCTGCCACTTGCCTGATCAGCACCTCACCCGCGCTCGCACAAGAGACAGCGCCTGAAATATCCATCGAATCCATGCGCGGTGACCGGGTTGGTCCAGGCCTGAACTTTGCGGGTCGAAGCGCTGTCGTTGCACCAAACGGCGCTGCGGCTACAGCCCATCCATTAGCGACCTCTACAGCGCTGGAGATCCTCAAGGCGGGTGGAAGTGCTGTTGATGCGGCAATTGCAGCGAATGCGATGCTCGGCCTTGTCGAGCCGGTCGGCAATGGCATGGGTGGTGATCTTTTCGCACTCATCTGGGACCCGGAAACAGAGAAGCTCTATGGCCTGAACGCATCAGGTCGCTCTCCGCTCGGCGCGACACTCGCTGATATGCAGGCCGAGGCTGATGAGCATATGGACGGAAAGGAAATTCCTGCATATGGCTCCGCGCCCGTGTCCGTACCCGGCGCTGTCGACGGCTGGTTCATGATGCATGACAAATTCGGCAAAACACCGATGTCAGAAATACTGGCACCCGCCATATCCTATGCAGAGAACGGCGCGCCGATCCCACAGGTCATCTCATATTATTGGCAACGTTCTGCGGAACGTTTCCAGCAGGTCTATGAAGAGGGCATTCTCGAGGAATTCGATAATGCGAGGGAAACCTATTTCTCTCCCCCCCCATCAGAAGGAGCATTGATCAAGAATCCCGATCTCGCCAACACATTTCGCCTGATTGCGGAAGGCGGCCGGGAGGCCTTCTATGAAGGCGAGATCGCCGAAACAATAGACGCTTACTTCAAACGAATTGGTGGCTATCTTCGATATGAGGATCTCGCTGCACATCATGGCGAATGGGTCGAACCACTATGCGTCCCATATCGTGAGACAAAAGTCTGCGGACTTCCTCCCAATACACAGGGCGTAGCAACACTTCAGATGCTGCAAATGCTCGAGGCTTTCCCCATGCGCGAATATGGATTTGGCAGCGCTGACAGCCTGATGGCGCAGATTGAAGCCAAACGCCTTGCCTTTGAAGATCGTGCGCGCGGCTATGCTGATCCTGCATTCTCAAATGTTCCGCCCGAAGCCTTCATCGAACCGAGACTCGCTGCGGAATATATTGAAAAGATCGATATCTCGAAAGCCAGCTCCCTCAATCCGCTTGGGGACAAATGGAAGGCGCTTGGCGAAGAGCAAGCTGCGAATAACAAAGAAATCAATGCGCTAGATAAAAACATCAATGTGGAATGTGAAGGCTCCGAACAATGCATGCCGGTTCTGCTCGATACACTGGAAAAGCTCACCGGCGACAATATCAGCATGGACCTCAATGTCTGCACGGACGATGGCCAAAATTGCGAACAGAAAACGCTCCGCGATTTGATTAACGACGCCGAAGCGAAGCTTAAGGAAGGTGATACAACCTATCTGACGGTCGCAGATAAGAACGGCATGATGGTGTCTCTTATTCAGTCGAACTATCGCGGCATGGGGTCTGGTCTGGTCGCAGATGGCCTTGGTTTCATGTTTCAGGACCGCGGACAGCTCTTTTCACTGGATCCTGCACATCCCAACGTCTTTGAACCAGGCAAGCGGCCCTTCCATACGATCATTCCCGGTTTCGCTTTCAGGGAAGTCTGCGAGGACGAACAGACGTGCAGAGATGCCCCATGGCTCTCCTTCGGCGTTATGGGCGGCGGCATGCAGCCGCAAGGCCAGACACAGATCATTCTGAACCTGGTAGACTACGATATGGGGCTGCAGGAAGCGGGTGACGCTGCACGCTGGCGCCATGATGGTTCATGTCAGCCAACCGACGCACTGGAAGGCGGTTCATGTGAGGCGTCTCTTGGTACCGTCAATCTGGAAAGCGGCATTCCGCAATCCATCGCCGATGAACTTCGCAAACGTGGCCATGAAGTGAAATACACGGCGGATGGCGGCTATGGAGGCTATCAAGCCATCATGCGCGATTTCGAGCACGGCACCTGGATTGCCGCGACCGAACTGCGCAAGGATGGATCCGCCAACGGTTATTGATCGAAACCATAAACCAAGCTTCCCAAGGCGCCCGCTCAATAACCGGGCGCTTCTTTGTTCGCTCTCATGTCCATATCGGTTCGTTTTCGGCGTGATCCTTTTGACGAACATAAGGAAGTCTCAGAATGAACCGAATTGCTCTGCTGGTTGCCAGCCTCTGCATGCTTACCGCCTGCGGCGACGAAGAAACCGAGAACACGAAGAAAGCGCCAAAAGCACAGAGCGGACCGACGGTTTTCTTTGTCTGTGATGTCACAGGTGACGGCGTGTCTTATTTTTCAGAAATGATCGAGGGCCCGGCCGGAGCAACAGAAAACGCGCTTGCCGCGGCTTTCATGAAAAAGGTCGAGTCACTCGATCGGACTTACTATCCGTTGCCGCCCGCCGTCGAAGCGAACTGTGAATCTGGCACCGATCCGCGCGAAATGGCCATGAAAGCGCTCGATGCAAGAGAAACCGCCATGCAGAATGGAAACGCATTCCGCTCGGTAACCGGCTGGAAGCCCTGAACGTGCTGCCTTGCTGATCAGCGCTGATACGCCGGTGAGATTATGGATTGCTGAAATTAACTGGTGCGGACAGCCGGACTTGAACCGGCACGACCTAACGGTCGACGGATTTTAAATCCGTTGCGTCTACCAATTCCGCCATGCCCGCAACAAAACTCCTCTTAGCGGAGTCGGTTAGGCTGCGCAGCACTTTTTTTGCTCCGCAGCCTTATCACTTAAGATGCGATACGTTCGAAGATCGCAGCCAAGCCCTGACCACCGCCAATACACATGGTTTCAAGACCGTATTTGGCTTCGCGGCGCTCCATCTCGTTCAGGAGATTCGTGAGAATCCGAACTCCGGTCGCACCAACCGGGTGACCAAGCGAAATACCGGACCCGTTCACATTAATACGCTCATGGTCCTCATCGGTCAGGCCCAGCGCTTTGGTGCAAGCGAGCGCCTGAGCGGCAAAGGCTTCATTCAGCTCAATGAGATCGAGATCTGCCAAAGTCAGCCCCGCCTTCTCCAGAGCTTTTTGCGTCGATACCACAGGTCCGATGCCCATCACCTCTGGACCGCAACCAGACAGTCCCCACATTTTGAGACGCGCCATTGGCTTCAGGCCGTGCTTTTCGGCAAACTCCCGCGTCACAACGAGACAAGCGGCTGCACCATCATTCTGGCCACTTGCATTGCCCGCCGTTACCGTCGCGTCCGGATCTACTTTCTGACGTAGCGGGCGCAGCTTTGCGAGCTTTTCCATGCTGGAATCGTGACGGATGTGTTCGTCTTCAGAAACGACGACATCACCCTTGCGGTGCGAAACGGTCACCGGCACGATCTCCTTGGCGAACTTTCCAGACTTCTGAGCCTCGCTGGCGCGCATATGAGAGCGCACGGCCAATGCGTCCTGTTCCTCACGAGTAACGGAATACTCTTTGCGAAGGTTTTCAGCGGTCTCGATCATGCCACCCGGAACCGGATGATTGACGCCACCAGCTGTATAGCGGCCACGTGTCAGTCCATCATGGAATAAAACACCAGGGTCACCTGCACCCCAGCGCATAGTCGTGCTGAAGAAAGGCGCGTTGCTCATAGACTCTGCGCCACCTGCAATGACACAATCCATGGCGCCGGAGCTGACCTGCATGACCGCGTTGATCACAGACTGGAGGCCAGAGCCGCAGCGACGGTCGATCTGATAACCATTTGCCGTGACCGGAAGTCCCGCATTCAGGGCTACAACACGGCCAAGCGCAGGCGTGTCCATGCTCGGATAGCAATTACCGAAAATCACATCCTCAACCAGGTCGCCCGAAAGTTTCGTGCGCGACATGAGTTCTTTCACGACGGCGGTTCCGAGCGTGTCGACGGAAACCGTTTTGAAACTTCCACCGAAACCACCGACAGCGGTACGCAATGGTTCGCAGATTACAACGTCTCTCATAGTTTCTCCGTGATTTAGTTGTTTATTGTACGGCCGCGCTGCGTGACCGCTTTTCTTGCTTCTTCCACGCTCTCAGCCGTCACGGATTTTGCGTGCTCGACTGACTTGCGGATCTCGAGTTTCAGGCCTTCACCAAAGGTCGTCGCAAAGCCATCATCAATAATCTCCTTATAGGTTTTCAGGAGAACAGGCTGCGTCTTGGTCATATCTTCAGCAAGCTTCAAGGCCGCCGGGACAAGTTCATCAGGCGCGTAGACGTGATTGACCAGCCCCCAGCGCTCGGCTTGATCGGCATCCACGAAATTGCCGGAGAGGGAAATCTCTTTTGCACGCAAAATACCAACCAAGCGAGACAGCTTCTGGCTAAGCCCCCATCCAGGCACAATGCCCACCAGAGCATGCGTGTCGGCGAATTTCGCATTTGTCGACGCAAGAAGCACATCGCAGCAGAGCGCGAGTTCAAAACCACCGGTGATGGCGTAGCCATTGATTGCACCAATGATTGGCCATGGATAAGCAGCCAGTGCTTCAGCAAGGTCGATTTCCTTGTCTTCAACGCCGAGCGCAAAGCCCTTCTCACCTGCTTCCTTAAGGTCGACTCCAGCCGTAAACGCACGGCCGGCACCGGTCAGGACAACCGCACGCACATCCGGGTCATCTTTCAATTCCACGAATGCACGACAAATGGCTTTGCGGAGCGCATGGCTCAGCGCGTTGAGCGCATCCGGGCGATTAAGCGTAACGAGCGCAACTGCCCCCTTCTTCTCAACGAGTACCAAATCTTCTGACAATGTTTCCTCCCTTTATATTTTGTACGCATGCATCAGTTCGAACCGGGGCCTCTAACTGATGTCATGCACCTCCGGTTCGACGCCCTGCGCCCTTACCAGAGCACTGACATCAACAATCGCGGTCTGGATTTCCTCTTCATCAGCGCCTCGAACGACAATGTTCACACCGCTATCGGTCGGGCTGCCATACCAGGGATAAGATCCAATAGAGAGCGTCGCATGTTTTTCTGCAATGTCTGCCAAAGCACCAGCCAGATCGCCTTCCCGCAAGCCCACGCCCCGCACATGAGCGGTCTTGATGACCTGTCCGGTTTCAAGGCGTGGCTCGATGTCTTCCAGCATTGCTCGAGCGATGGATGGCACACCGGCCATCACGAACACATTGTCGATCTGAAATCCCGGCGCACCGGAAACAGGGTTGGCAACCAGTTTGGCACTGTCTGGAATGCGTGCCATGCGAAGGCGAGCAGGTGTCAATTCAACGCCGGTTTCTTCATAACGCTTCTGAATGATCGCGAGCGCATCCTGGCGCACATCGATATGATCACCAAATGCCGCCGCAACGGCATCTGCCGTGATATCATCATGTGTCGGGCCGATGCCGCCCGTGGTGAACACATAGGAATATTCCGCCCTGAGCGCGTTGAGCGCCTCGACGATCTTCTCCTGAATGTCCGGCACAATTCGCGCCTCACGCACCTGAATGCCAAGCGGCGCCAAAAACTCTGCAATATTTTTCAGATTGATGTCGCGGGTCCGCCCCGAAAGCAATTCGTCCCCGATCAACAAAACAGCAGCAGTCTTAATATCACTCATGCAGCGTGTTTCCGACTGAAAGCAGGATGTGGTCAAGCCTCACCCCACAGAATTCATCCCCCTACAGGCATAAAGACTGATATGTCGAAAAGCACCCGATTTTTCATCCGACAGCTTGTTTTCTTCTGGCCGGAAGACATTTACGAGGGACATGTTATAAGAAGCAAAACCAGTATCAGGAGTATTTTTCGTGACATCCGACACCGAGGTCATCACACGCACAGGCAAAATTCGCATTCATGATGAAGCGGGTTTTGAAGGCATGCGCAAAGCAGGCCGCGTTGTCGCAGAATGCCTCGATATGATCATCCCTTATGTGGTTCCGGACGTCACGACCGAGTCTGTCGATAAACTGATCTACGAATTCGTGATGGATAATGGCGCCTCTTCGGCGACAATCGGCTATCACGGGTACCGCCATGCAAGCTGTATTTCCGTCAATCATGTCGTCTGCCACGGCATTCCAAGTGAGCGACGCTTCAAGAATGGCGACATCGCCAATATCGACGTCACCGTCGTCGTTGACGGGTGGCATGGCGATTCTTCGCGCATGTATGGCCTTGGCGACGTAAAGCGCAAAGCTGAGCGTCTGATGGACGTGACCTATGAATCCCTGATGGCGGGAATCGCAACGGTAAAGCCAGGCGCCCGCGTCGGCGATATTGGCGGCGCCATCTCTGCAGTAGCGGCGCGAAACCGGGTTTCCGTCGTGGACATGTTCTGCGGACACGGGCTCGGCCAAGTCTTCCACGACGAACCTAATGTGGTCCATTCTGCAAAGGCTGGAACCGGGCCGGTTCTGGAACCCGGCATGTTCTTCACGATCGAGCCAATGTTGAACCTCGGAAAGAAAGATTGCGGCGTCCTGTCGGACGGCTGGACGGCGACCACACGAGACCGTTCGTTGTCTGCGCAGTTCGAGCACAGTCTGGCAGTCACCGAAAACGGAGTTGAAATCTTCACGCTCTCTCCAACTGGCCAGCATACACCGCACAATCCGGACCTCGGAGCAAAAATCCCGATCCCGGGCCAATAATGAAGGAAGCGCAGCCTCCTTCCCTGTTCAATTCTGAGGTTGCGTCCGACAAGACCGCGCAGTCGAAACCGCATTACCATGGACACCGGGAACGACTGCGCCAGAAATTCCTGGAAACATCCGGCACCGGGCTCGCAGACTATGAAGTGCTGGAACTTCTGTTATGCGGCTTTCTCCCACGAAGAGATGTCAAACCACTCGCGAAAGCTCTGATCGACAGATTCGGCGGACTTTCCGGTATATTCGCTGCCACACCAAAGGCCCTTCAGGCTGTTGATGGCGTCGGCGAAACGCTGTCTGTCTATCTGAAAGCCGTGTATGAATTACACGTGCGTACATCTAAGGAGCTGGTTGGCAAGCGTCAGTCCCTCTCATCATGGTCTGCCGTGCTGGAATACGTCAAACTCCGCCTACAGCACCGGGACACAGAATTCTTTCACGTGCTGTTTCTGGATCGCAAGAACGGCCTGATGGCTGACGAAGAGATGGGCAAAGGGACAGTTGACCACGCCCCTGTTTATCCTCGGGAAATCGCGAAACGTGCACTTGAACTTTCGGCCTCGTCCATCATTCTGGTTCACAATCACCCGAGTGGTGATCCGACGCCCTCCCGAGCAGATATTTCCATGACGCGCGAGATTATCGATGTGATGGATTCGCTTGAGATTACCGTACACGACCATCTCATTGTCGGGCGTCAGGGGATCACCAGCATGAAGGCTGCAGGCCTCATCTGATCAAGTTTTCGTAAGCAGCCTGAAACCGCTTGCCAAACAGGTCACACCCGATAACGTACGTACAAAAATAGTCGGGTATCACAAACCGTTTTACAGCCAAGGGAGGTATTGTATGGGTGGCGCAACTGCGGCTGCAAACGCTGGACATTTGACGGGCTTTGGATCCAAGGGATACCGGAGTTACGTCCTTCTTACACTTACGCTGACCTATACGCTGAACTTCATTGATCGCATTCTGATCAGTGTTGTCGGCCGCCCGATTATCGACGAATTCCAGCTCTCGAATTTCCAGTTCGGCATCCTGTCTGGGTTCGGTTTCGCCCTCTTCTACACGCTTCTGGGCATTCCGATCGCGAGCTTCTCCGAACGCGCCAACCGCGTAAAGATTATCGGCGTTTGTATCATCCTCTGGTCGCTTGCGACGGTTCTTTGCGGTTTTACCGTCGGCTTCATGACCTTGCTGCTTGCCCGCATGGCCGTGGGTATTGGTGAAGCAGGTTGTACACCGCCGGCTAACTCCCTGATTTCTGACTATTACAAGCCGGTTTCGCGCCCGACAGCGCTCGGCATATATTCCATGGGCGTGACTGCTGGCGGCATGCTGGCACAGATTTTTGGCGGCTCATTACTGAAGTTTGTATCCTGGCGCGAGGCTTTCATCTTTGTTGGCGCTCCCGGCATTCTGATCGGTCTTCTGGTGCTTTTCACCGTGAAAGAACCTCCACGCGGGTATTCAGACCCTCCAGGTACGAAGAAACAGGAAAAAGCCGGTATCGGCGAAGCCCTGAAAGAGATCGCGAGCAAGCCGACATTCTGGACGATGACTGCTGGCGCGACCATCGTCGCCTTTGCTGGTTACGGCATGATCGGCTTCCAGCCACTGTTCATTCAATATGCCAAAGGCTTCTCGCCAGGCGACACAGCACTGATCTTCATGTCGGTGTTCGCTCTGTTCGGAACGATCGGCACTTTTCTGGGTGGATATCTCACCGAGAAAGGCACGAAATTCTCTCCGACCGCAGCTTGTTGGGTTCCGGGTATTGGCCTTTTGCTCGCAGCACCGGTGCAGGCGTATGCCTATTTCACCGGCAATCTGACCTTGATGTATGTGCTGATGGCGCTGGGCGCGATCCTGCAATACTTCTATCTGAGCGCTCAGTATAATATCGCACAGGCGGTCGTAAGTGTTCGCGCACGCGCCACATCCGTCGCCATCATGCTCTTCATTGCAAACATCATTGGCTATGGCGGCGGACCGGCTGTGCTGGGTATTCTCGCTGATGTCTTCACCGCCGGTTATCTGGATTCCAGCGAACTCGCGGGCCAGCTGAGCGCAAGCTGCAGTCTCGCTGATCCGGAGATGAGCGAAACCTTCCGTAGCGTCTGCCTGGAAGCAAAGGCCCATGGCGTCAGACTGGCGAATGCAAGCGCTACCTTCCTCTTTGCTGTTGGTGGTATATGCTATCTGCTTGCGGGCCTCACATACCGGCGCGACTCCGAAATAAAATAAAAATAAAAGAATAAAAACAAATACAAAACTCCCGGGGAGGGAAATATGAGCACTGTAACGGCAGCTTCGGCTGGTCCGGCGGTCGACGTCAACTCTGGCTTCGGCTCGAAGGGCTACCGATCCTATGTGATGAGCGCACTGCTGCTCGTCTACGTCTTCAACTTCATTGATCGCTCGATCATCAACATCCTGACCGAGCCCATCAAAGAAAGCTTTCAGGTTGAAGACTGGCAGATGGGGCTTCTGGGCGGGCCGATGTTCGCCATCCTTTACACAGTGCTTGGTATTCCTCTCGCGCGCGTTGCTGAACGCTTTAACCGCGTCTGGATCATTACCGGCTCTGTCGCCCTCTGGAGTTTGATGACAGCCCTGTGTGGTATTGCACCAACTTTCATCATGATGATGGTGTTCCGCATCGGCGTGGGCATTGGTGAAGCGGGCTGCACACCACCAGCACAATCCCTTATCGCCGACTATTATCGCCCCAGCAGTCGCGCCACCGCGGTTTCGGTCTATGCGCTGGGCGTTCCATTTGGGGGCATGCTCGCCGCCATCTTTGGCGGCTCAATCGCTGAGCAGCTTGATGGTCCGAACATTCAGGCCGCGCTAACAAGCTGGGGCATGACCGGGCTCGCAAACGGTTTTGACTGGCAGAATTTTGAAGGTTGGCGCGCCGCATTCGTTCTCGTTGGCCTTCCAGGTCTCTTGGTTGCCCTGCTCGTACGGACAACAGTTAAAGAGCCACCACGCGGATACACGGACCCACCCAGCATGCAGAAGCTGGATCCGGTGCCCTTCTCTGCTGCACTCAAACTCCTTGGCAGCAAACCCACCTACTGGCACGTCGTGATCGGCGCGACCATTGCATCCTTCGTTGGTTACGGCGTAGCGCAGTTCAGCACATCATTCTTTGTGCGAACGCATGATATGTCATTACAAACCGCCGCGCTGCTTTTTGGTATTGTGGTCGGCCTGATGGCCTCGATTGGCGTTTTCAGTTCAGGCTTCCTTGCCGATAAGATGGCAAAGCGTCACCCGACGGCCCTCGCCTGGCTGCCAGCACTTGGCATGACTGCGTCTGTTCCGCTTTATGCCATGGGCTTTCTGGCCGGCAATGTCTGGTTGGCGCTGCCACCGCTGATGGCTGCTGCAGTTCTCCATTACTTCTATCTGGGGCCACTCTATGCTGTCGCTGGCGGTGTCGTAGATAGCCGTACGCGGGCAACCTCTGTGGCGATCGCCCTCTTCATCGTCAACCTGCTTGGATACGGCCTCGGACCGCTTCTGATCGGTTTGCTGTCAACCTGGCTGAAAGGCATGTTCCTGTCATGGTCTGATCTCGGCCTAACGCTCGATGCCTGTAAGGCCGTCGGCGACCTAACCGCTGCTGAGATTGCAGCATGTGACACATCGAATGCACGTGGACTGCAGTGGTCACTGATTATCTTCTGTTGTGGTTACGCATGGGCTGGAATTCATTACCTCATCGCAGGTCGGACCCTGCAGCGGGACATGATTGCGTCGACGGATTCACATGAAGCCGAGCCGCACGAAACACCTGAGGCCTAGTCAACTTCGTCCGGCGCTTCGGCGCCGGGCGAGGGCCCGTTTGGGCGCGTCAGAATAAAGATTGCAGATCCCAGCAAAACTGGGATCTGACATGCCACCACCCACAATTTTGCTCCAAGGAAATAGCTCAGCACCGGCGTTGCGATCATGCAGGCAATGGCGCTGATTTTTGCGCGTGGACCGATCGCCCCGTATCGGTTCCAGTTAACCAGCAATGGGCCAAACATCCGATGGTTATAGAGCCAGTCATTGAACCGCTTGGATGACCGGGAAAAACAGAACGCAGCTAACAACAGAAACGGTGTTGTCGGAACCAGGGGAAGCGCAACTCCGATAAAGGCGAGCCCTGTGAAAAGGAAGCCCCCCAATAGCCAGAAAATGCGGACCATGCCCTGCGTCATATCATGGTGCCCAGCCCAGCTGCATAAGTGGGGAAATCCCAATCAGAACCGGATGCAGGATCAGAACGAACAGGAAGATGGCAACTGCAATACCCGTTCGTTTAAGCCAATAGGACGACGACTGTCCTAGGCGAAACCTAGGAAAGAACAGCGCAAAAGGATTGAATAGAAACGATGTGTGCTGAGCAAGTTCATGCCAGCGCTCACCCCCGAGCTGCTTTTTCTTGCGCCAATCGATGATCCGGATGCCAAAGAACGCGAACAGCGCCTGAGCACCGAAGAAAATCACGAAGGGCAATTCACCGTTTGCCAGCACATGGCCAACACCCCAGAGCCAAATCCCCCAGAGAACAGGATGGCGTGTGATCGCTAGAATACCGGGCTGCTCGGGATCAAACGCATCATCTCTTCCGAAGGCAGAAAGCGGATTTGCTATTTTGCAGCCTAGAGCCGCGATCCAGACACCTGCAAAGATTAGTATGAGCGCTATGATCACCTGCCAGACCTGCGGAGCCCACAATACAACTCTCGGGGCATGTAATGCTTCATAGACAGACCAGCCAAACAGGCAGGCCGAAATAACCGTAAAGAGCGACCAGAAGCCGCTGTGCCCGATCCGAGTCGTCAGCCAGCGTCTTGCTCCCCTTTGGAGCAGGACAATGTGGCCAGCAAAGAATAGAAAATTGGCCAGCATGAAATGGCCCCAATCCGGAACCAGTTGCTTAAGGCCGCCATGATTTTTCCAGACTAGAAACAACGGAATCCAGATCACCGTCAGCGTGATCGTGCCTTTGATGGCCTGATATGCCATCCAGGCCCAGAACATGCGCTCTTTATTCTGCTTAAGGAAATTCAGAGACTGCTTCAGAGGGACTTTTGTGAACATGGAGACTGACTTACGGCCTTTTCTGTCCGTGTCACTTATCAGAAGAGTCGCAGCTTTGGAAACTAGCGCAGCAGGCTGTTAAAATAATCCATCAACGCCTGGTCACCGCTCGTATAAACATAAGACTGAACACGAAGGCTCATGCATCGCAAAAAAGCATCAGATCCATTCTGCAGGTTGTACCCTGCCCGCTGGCATTCTGCTTCGGCCCTATTCTCAATGGCGCGAAATCGGAGCGCCGTCTGCGCATGCACATCAACACGTCGCCCCGACTGCCCTCTCGCTGCATCAGTCGTCTGAGACGTTGTTCCAGGCTCCCGAGAATAGTCTGAATAACGACGCGCTGCCGATAATCCCGGATACCCATTCTCTGTCCGACTAGCCTGCCCGGCAAGTTCAGCCCCTCTGGCTGCAATATCGTCTTGCTTCGCAACGTCATCTGGCTCAAGCGCCAACTGAGACGGGACCGGACGAACTTCAGCCTGTTCATTCTGTAGCTGAGGGTCTCTTGAGTAGAGTTGCCCCTTTTCCACAGCGCTCTGTCTGGTTACAGGTTGGGGAGGCACTGTCGGCTCACAGTATCCGCCGAGTAGTTCATTGCTGCAGGACTGTCCCTGCGCCGGAACAGACCAAAAGATTGAGAGTGACAAGAACACGGCTGCTGTCAAAATATCGTATTTCAAAGCATCCCCCTTCGTCCGTGCTTTAAATATTGTACGCCCCAAACTAATGCGAGAAACAAGCCGTCTCACGCTTTTCGGAGTGACTTCATCACGAACTCAACAAAAAAAGGCCGCTCTGAAGAGCGGCCTTTTCCTATTCGAAGGTCCGTTCGGACTATTCGATAACTTTGGAAACAACACCGGAACCAACCGTGCGGCCACCTTCACGGATCGCGAAGCGCAGCTTCTCTTCCATAGCAACCGGCTGGATCAGCTCAACGTTCAGCTTCACGTTATCGCCTGGCATAACCATCTCTGTGCCCTCTTGAAGGGTCACAACACCGGTCACGTCCGTCGTACGGAAGTAAAACTGCGGACGGTAGTTCGAGAAGAATGGCGTGTGACGGCCACCTTCGTCTTTCGTCAGAATGTAAGCTTCTGCTTCGAACTTCGTGTGCGGTGTGATCGAACCTGGCTTACAGAGAACCTGGCCACGCTCAACACCTTCACGGTCGATACCGCGAAGCAGCGCACCAATGTTGTCACCAGCCTGGCCCTGGTCGAGCAGCTTGCGGAACATCTCAACGCCCGTACAAGTCGTCTTGGATACTGTTGGACGGATACCGACGATTTCGATCTCGTCGCCGACTTTCAGGATACCTGTTTCAACACGACCCGTCACAACC
>NZ_JBHSSW010000015.1:0-6645 GCF_042659465.1 Ponticaulis profundi
GCGCTGGTGTCGGACGAACGCAACGTGCAGGAAATCGTCGGGCATACGGGTTTGGGTCAGCCCAACGTCTCGAACCATCTGCGCTGTCTGCTGGAATGCGGGCTGGTCAGTCGCCGCAGCAAAGGCCGCTTCGTTCGGTATCGTCTGGCGGACAGGCGGGTCGCCGATCTCATCCGTGATGCAGATCAGCTACTTGCCTCGACAGCCAACGGAGTTGATGCCTGCCAAAGCTATACGGACTAACCGGCGCGACCTGCTGCAATGTCCTATCGGTGCGCCAAACCTGAAGCAGCCATCTGCGCATCCGCAGCGAATGCACCCTTTGTCCGCATTGCTGCCAGTCGCCCCATTGATAGACTTACAGTTTAAAGACGCGCTGGACCTTCGCAGGATGCATGATGAAACGTCTTTTGGCGGGACTCGCGACAGCAGGCTTGGTTGGCTCCGGTGCATCTCCCGCCACCGAATTTACATGGCTGGAGACCTTATCTCTGGAAAGCCATCTTGGCGATAGGACGAACGCGACCATCCTGGCATCCGACTTTGTTTCACGAGCCTACAGCCTTTGCGCAGTAGGCTCGTACACTTCAGAATTGCCAGCAGGATATGAGACCGCACAGCGGCAGCTTGATGGTGCCGGACTTTTGCCTGTCGATGAAGGAAGCGGCCTCATCTTTTCCGTGGATGCAAACCAGCAGATCAAGGATGTTCTCACCCTGTCGGTTTGGCCCGATACGGTGATGTTGAAAGTGGGCGAACCTGTCTGCATCCCTGCGCCATCAGCGGAACTCGATCTCAGCCGCAGGGGCAGCTCAATCGTTCTGGAACTGCAAGAGAGCGGCTAGAAGATCTGGAAGCTCCGCAAAGAGGCAAACGCCAGCTCCACCCCCCGTTCAACCTCTGGCAGCTGAGCCGTCGATATTCGGTTTTATGCGGCGGAGATGGGGGAGGGTGGGGATCAGCCAGGGGTTGTGAAAACCATAGCAGGCCCCCGGACAGCTTTCGTCACTCTGCGAGGACGTTCTGGCTCTGGATCGAGCCGGACTTGTTTTCGGCGCGTCCACCCCCGGGACAGCGATGATCAGCGACCCGCCTGATTAGACTCAGCCCCACCACCTGCAAAATCAGGATAGCGCCGAGTAGCTCCATCGCCTCTTCGCTGCGGCCCGCCGTGCGGTTAGCCCAATCCGATATCTCGATGCCCAAGGGGGCCAGCTTGCGGCCCAGACCGTCTAACGTCTTGGCCATCCCATACAGCCCAAGCGTTGCCAGCAGCAGCCAGGCCGAGACATCGCCACCCCGCAGCGCGCGCAGCCAGTCGGGCAGGCTGCGACGCAGCAGACGCAGTCCAGCCCAGACAAGAAGGATCACAACCACGGCCCCAATGATCTTGTGCAGCAGCGGTGCATTGCCCGAATACAGGCGCAGCTGCAGGATACCGCTGTCGGTAAAGGCTTTGTCCCAGTCCAGTTCCCGCAGTCCCGCAGCCAAGACGAGCACCGCCAGATGCCAGCGCCCCAAGTCCCGGCGCCATAGGATATCGATGACCAGCGCTAGCGCGGACAGCAACAGAAACAGGACCGAGGTCTGCTCTATCGGACCAGACTCTGCAAAGATTTCCGTCACAGTGTCAGCAGTCACCATCCCGGTCATGAGCCATACCAAGGCGAGTGTGCAGGACAGCGCGAACAGGAGAACAGGATCCCGGCGTTGATCGATAATAGGATGGGGCATGATGCAAGTTTCGTAATGGTTTGATGACAGTCAGAACTGTTTGCTCAGGTGCCACGTGTCAACCTTTGCCCCTACGCGCTGACCTCGGATCTGTTTGAGCCTCCGTTAGCAGGACTGGCGAAGGGGAAGGCTGGCGGAAGGAAAGAATGGCAAGAAATGGAAGTGTAATTTTTTACACCTGCCACCGCCACGCCGCACCCCACATCCCGCCAGAAAACGCCCCAATCGCTCGATCCCCATGGTCTCGCTCATGGGGATTTTTCCGGCTCCGTTCTGTTTCAAAACCCCAACCGACATCGCCAGCCATGAGGCAGGGGAGGGTGGGGTTTTGGCCGTCCGCCAGGACGGCTCTGGCAAGAGGCGCAGCGCCCGCGCAGATCGCCGGCCCAACGGGTTGCAGGATCGGAGGGCTGGGAAGGTTCAGGAAGGGGCGCAGCGCCCGCCTGACGGACGTATTTGCGCAGCAAATACATAAGTGCGCCCTCCCTTGCATCGAGGGGGCCGCTGCGCCTATGCTGACGCATGGCGATTTACCACCTCAAGCATGCCAGCGTTGGCCGATCGACCCATGCCGCAGGGACGGCAGGGGCGCATGTGAGCTACATCACGCGCACAGGGGTCTGCCGCGAAGTGATCGGCTCCGACATGCCCGTTCCCGTCGCCGGTGAGCGCGGTGGCGAGGCGCGGGCATGGCTGGACCGGCAAGAGGAAGCGGATCGCAAGAACGCCCGCGTCATCGACAAGGTGACCATCGCCCTGCCCCGCGAACTGAACGCCGTGCAGCGGGTCGAGCTGGTCCGCGCCTTCGCTGCCGAAGTGACCCAAGGCCGGGTGGCGTGGCTGGCCGCTGTCCACGATCAGGGCAAGGATGCCGACAACCCCCACGCTCATGTCGTCCTACGCGACCGCGACCTGGAGACGGGCAAGATGGCCCTGCGCATGTCCCAGTCCGGATCGACCGAAATGCTGCGGGGGACGTGGGAGCGGGTGTGCAACGCCGCCCTGGAGCGCGCCGGGATGGACGAGCGGATTGATCGGCGCACCCTCGAAGCCCAGGGCATCGAACGGGTGCCGACAAAGCACATCGGTCCGCAGGCCCGTCAGATCGAGGCCAGAGAGCCGCAGGGTAGCTGGAAGATCGCGGCGCTGACCGAAGAACGCGCGGCGGCCCACGGGCGCTTGCGCCCTGTCGTTGAGCGGGCCGCAGGGTTTCTGGCGCGGGCCGGGACTCTGGCGAAGAACCTCTTTGGGCGAAACAGCGAGCGCAGCACGGACAGGCCGCAACCGGCTGGTGCCGTCGCGATCCCCCGTCAGAAGAACCTGGAACCGCAGGAAGCCGCAGATGGACGGACCCCAGAGGGTTTGAAGCAGATCAGGGCGCTGGCGGGCAGGACTCTCGACATGCTCGACGGCATCAACGCCCTGCCAGAGCGTCAGGACAGGCCGAAAGAACGGATGCGGGAGGCCGTAGAAGCCCCTGAGAGGCCCGTGGAGGCCCCAAGGGCCGTGGAAGCACTCTCAGGGGCCCGCGCGATCATAGAAGCCGCTCAGAGGGCCAGAGAGGCCGCTCAGAGGGAAAGGGATGCAAGGGAGGCGACCGCGGGGCCAGAAAGGCCGGCGCAGGATCCCTTCGCCAGGTACAGGGCGCAAAGCCGGGATGATTATCTGCTGACCAAAAGCGCCGAGGAATATCAGGAGGTGATCTACCTTCTGAAAACAAACACCACAGACGCGCAGTATGACCGGTTCCGGCGCGGCGATCTGAGCGCCATTGCCCACATCACCAGCGAACCCGTGTTCTCACGTCAGCTCTTAATGCTTGCCGAGCTGGACAACCGCAGCACCGGTTTCCGGATGGGGCACGATCTGGAACGCCTGATGTCGGACAACCGGGACTTTCTGGCAAAGACCTTCGAGACCGACCGCGACCGGGGCTACGAGCACGAGCGGTAGCCCCTTCCTGTTCTCAGCCCTGTTCTGAACCTCGCTGCCCGCAGCGCCGGAGGCGCATGGTCTGTGGGGGTCAGAACGTCTTCAAGCACGCCAAAATCATCCCTGAAACGGACTAAAAAAGGGGCGCAGCCCTTCTTGTTCTTCTTGTTCTATAGTTCAGGAGGCAAATGTTCTTTAAATTTCATGAGCTTAATGATTTATAAGTGAGGTTTGGGGCCGCATAAGTGAGGTTTGGGGCCGTATAAGTGAGGTTTGGGGCCGAAATCACAAGTTGACAGGTGAGATAAATAGAACTCTAAACTCACCTATGGGAAAGACAATCGAAGTGGCGGTAGATCGCGCCTACGACCAGACCAAAACAGTGCTCCCTGCCGAGGTGGCTCGGGGCACTTACATGCAGAACGTGCCGGGGTTGGCAGCGCTTAAGCTGATGCACCTGATGATAGGTACGGCAGGTGGACGCATGGCAGATGACGTCCGCCATGAGATTCGCCTTTCGGATATTCGCGCGATTAACGGCATGAAGCATCATGACCGCGCTAGCCTAACGCCGTTGTTTGCAGAGTTGGCAGCGGCGGTGCTGGTTTCGGACGACAAGCGATCGCAGGCTGTAACCATTGGAGGCTTGGTTGATGAAGCCCGGATTGATTATCGGAACGAGGTTAGTGGCGACTTGTTGGTCACGTGGACCTTCCGAAGCACCTTTCGGCGCATGGCGGCGGAATCCAACCACTGGGCCATTCTCGACCGTCAGACTGTATTTCATCTTTCCAGCAAATACGCGGTGATGCTGTTCCAGCATGTGGCTAGCCTTGCAAACTTAGACCATATCAACACCAAGACTTTTACTATCCCAGAATTACGTGCGTTGCTTGGAGTGGCAGAGGGCAAACTGGCTAGGTTTGCAGACCTTAATAAGTGGGCGCTCTCACCTGCCGTATCCGAGATCAATCACCTCTCCCGGCTGAACCTAATTGTAACGCCAAAGAAGGTTGGGCGTACGGTGGCTAACATCACCATCGCTTGGCAGGTGAAGGACGATCCAACCCCAGCAAAACGGGAATTGCAGGGCCATAGCGTGGGCCGGAAGACGCGGCGCGATGGTACGGTGGAATCCCCGGTACGGGCCTTTCCGGAAACAGGCAGCATTACCTACAGCCCGCACTGGATCGAGATCAAACGCGCGGCAGGCTGCAACAAAGACAACGGCCTTATTGCTGCCGATTTCCGCCGTTTTTGCGATGCCAAGGGAATCAGCCTCGATGCCCACAACATCGAGGAGCTGTTCAGCAGCTTCTGCGCCAAAGTGGGGCGCATTTGACGCGGCGCGGAACCCCTATGGCACTCTCTCTTTCACAGGCAGCAAAAGCCGCCGGAAAAAGCAAATCTACGATCAATAGAGCCATCAAGTCCGGCAAACTGAGCGCTACGCGCCATGATGATGGAAGCTACACTATTGACGCCTCCGAACTGTCTAGGGTGTTCCAGATTGGAACCCCTGGGGGTTCCGAATGGATCAGCGCGGCACCACCAACGGAACCGGCTGGAACCGCTGTTCTAGAGGCTGAGAATGCCGCATTGCGGGCGGCGCTCGACCGGGAGCGTGAAATCACGAACGATCTGATGGCAGACCGGAACGCATGGAAGCAGCAGGCCACGGCGCTTCTTGCGGCACCACCAAAGCGCCGGGGTTGGTGGCCGTGGTCGCGATCATAATCCCCTGCGAACGTCTGCTCGGAGCCCAGACTCACCGATGCTGCGGGGCGCGCGAATGTCGGCTTTCGTCCGGCGCGTCGCACCATGATGGAGTTAGTCAGCTTCCACCAAGTCACTCCGGGCATCGCGGATGATCATCCACGACGAATGCAGGAAAAGCCCCGCGATCGCGAACGCGACGATCAGGTCGGGCCATGCACTGCCAAGCCACGCGACCAGCCCGGCGGCGATGACCACGGCGAGGTTGCCGATGGCGTCGTTGCGAGAGAACAGCCAGACGGCTCGCATATTGGCATCACCCTTGCGGTGCTTTAGCAGCGGCAGCACCGCGAGGATGTTTACGATCAGCGCACCTACCGCGAAGGCTCCCATCAACCCGGCTTCTGGCGTGGTCTGGTTGAGGACACGCCAGAGCGTGCTGCCGACAACGCCAAGGCCCAGAAGGCCCAGAAACACGCCTTGGATCATCGCCGACCGCGCCCGCCATGTCAGGCTCCAGCCGATGGCGAGCAGGCCCAGAAACGTGATCGCACCATCGCCCAGAAAATCGAGCGCGTCTGCCTTCAGCGCCTGCGAACCGGACAGGAACCCGCCGAACATTTCGACCACGCCGTATCCGAGATTGAGCGCGACCACGATCCAGAGCGCGCGGCGATAGCTCGGGTCCTTGTAGGCCGGATCGGACGATGTATCGCCGTCCTCGATCTTCTCGAAACCGTAGCCGGTCGCGTCGAGCGCGGGCCGCACTTTCGGCAGATCGCCGTCCGCGATCCGCAATGTCATGATGTGGGTGGCGGCGGACACTTTCACGTCGCCTTCGGCCACGCCCGCAGACCGGGCCGCGCGCTCGATCTCGGCGGCATCTTTCGCGCAGTCCATGCCTTGCACCCGCATTCGGATCGGGGAGGAGGCTGTCGCCAACTTGCTGTTATCGGGCTGGCTCATGTGCGATCCTTTTTGTGGTGGCGGGCGAAAAGGTACGCTGCTAACGTATCAGTGGATAATGATATGACAGCGCAAAACATTCAAGACGATCTTTCGGCACCCGATACACTGGAACTGCGGGCAAAGCTCTTCCGGGGCCTAAGCGATCCCAGCCGTCTGACGATCCTCGATGCGCTGGTGTCGGACGAACGCAACGTGCAGGAAATCGTCGGGCATACGGGTTTGGGTCAGCCCAACGTCTCGAACCATCTGCGCTGTCTGCTGGAATGCGGGCTGGTCAGTCGCCGCAGCAAAGGC
>NZ_JBHSSW010000016.1:0-13763 GCF_042659465.1 Ponticaulis profundi
AGTCCCGATCGCCCGAGGGCCGGATCGTCAGCCACCATCCCAAAGCCACGGCGACGAGGGGCAGCAGCACCGCCCGGCTCGCGCCGCGTCGCCCGGCGGCCCGAAGCGCCAGAATGGCAAGGGCCGTCACGCCGACGGCAAGGATCCAGAACCAGCGCGCGAATCCATCCAGCTGATACCTCAGGGCCAGCCCCACCAGGGCTGCGGCGATCAGCACGACAAGCGTGAAGGCAGCCCCGGCAAGCCACCGTCGTCCACGCCGGGTCTGCGGGATGGTCCTACTCACCCGCCAAAGCCTCGCCCACGATCGAGAATGGGCTGGAAAGGGTGGCGCCGACCGTGTTGAATACAAAGGCCCCTGTGCGGCGAAGACTAGGGCCAGGGCCGTCTCCTCCCTCCCGCCCCCGATTGGCGTAGAAGGAGGCCAGCCTGACGTACCGGTCATGGTTCAGGCCGTCCGAAGCCTCGAGGCTGGAGATGTCGATGATCGCCAAGCGAGCCTCTCGCGCGGCCTGCTGCACGGCCGGGTCGGTGATGTCCAGCGCGCCGACGCGCATGCGGGTGCGGCTCAGCCGGTTGCTGACGCGCAGGGCTTGGTCATCGGGCGAGACCAGCACTGCCATCGGCTGCGTCATCGGGCCGAGGACCTGCATCTGCGCGCGGAACACATCGACGTCGATATCGGGCGCCGCAAGCACGACGGTCAGGCGGTCAAGGATGTCATTTTGCCCCGACAGGCGCAGCTGGCGCAACGCCTCGACCGTCAGCCAGCCGCCCATCGAGTGGGCAAAGACGGTGATCGTGCCGATGCGCTGGTCCCGCGCCAGCGCCGCCAGCAGATCGGCCAGCGCATCGCGCGAATAGGTAACGGATTCCTTGTCGGCCACATAGCCCGCAATGGCAGCCTGAGAAGGCCAGGCGAACAGGATCGGAGTGTTGTCCAGATCGGCATCGACCGTCATTTGGGTCAGCCGGTACAGCGCCTCGGGAAAGTTGTAGTTATAGCCGTGCACGAAGATGAGCACGTCCTTTCTGCTGTCTTGCGATGCGGCGACCTTTTGCAGGAAGCCCTGCCGGGTCAGGATGCTTTGCCCGACCGTGGCAAAGCTGGTCTGCGGGTCGATCTCTTCGTCCGGCCATTCGATCACGCCTGGCTGATGGTTGGGCGGCACCGAGATATCGAAGGACGAGTAGTTCGGCTGGCTGGCACGCCCCGAGGTGAAGACATTAGCGTTCTCAGCCGCCCGCTCACGGGTCGTGGCGGCATAGATGGTGACGGTCTGCGCGCCGGGAACGCGCGCCTCGATCGTTCGCAGAACCTCAGGACCGGGTCTGGCAGCGCACCCGCCAAGGAACAGGGTGATGGCCATAATCAAAAGGCAGGATGCCCTGTTCGCGTGCAAGCACCCTTGAGCGTTGGTCATTCCAGTTCTCCCATTATCCATTGTTCCAGCCGCCGCTGGCTGTCTATCAAACACGTCCCGCAGGCCGTTACCGCTGATCTGCACCCGATTTGCGGGACGCGCATTGCTGCCGGAGTCTGCTAGCGCCACGAAGCCTCTCAGCAGGTGCTGTCATGGGTGACCTGAAGGCAGCCCCATTCGCCGCAAGGCCGCGCATCATCCGCTTGCCCCGACCGGATTAGCACTCCCGCCTTCCTCCATTTTTCTTTCCTTGCTAAACAACACGTAATAGAGGACCGGCGCGGCGATCAGGGTCAGGATAGTTGCGAAGGCCAGACCGCCCATGATGGTCACCGACATCGAGGCAAAGAATGGATCCCACAACAGCGGAGCCATCCCCAGGATTGTGGTGACCGCCGCCAGCACGACCGGGCGCAGCCTTGATGTCGATGCTTCAATGATCGCCTTTCGGAAGGGCATGCCCTCTGCCCGAACCAGATCGATCTCCTCGACCAATACGATGCCGTTCTTCAGCAACATCCCCGACAGTGACAGCAGCCCCAGAAGCGCGGTGAAGGAGAATGGCAGGCCGGTGATGAGAAGACCGATCACCACTCCGTTGACGGCCATGGGCACCAGAAGCCACACGATCAGCGGCTGGCGCAGCTTGCCAAACAAAAGGATCGAGATCAGCACCATGATCAGAAGTGAAGCCGGCAATTGCTGGCCCAGACTGCGTTGCGCGTCGGTGCTGTTTTCATATTCCCCTCCCCATTCGAGGACATAACTATCGGGCATGGTGATTGCCTCGACCGGGGCGCGGATGGTAGAAAAGACATCGGATGCATTGCCCCCTGTGGGGATCCCCGCCTCGACCGTGATCGTCGGAACCCGGTCGCGGCGCTGGATAAGGGTGTCGCGGGGCTCCCATCCAACGCGTTCGATCAGCTGCTCCATGCTGACGTAATCCTCGGCAGCCTCGGAATAGACGATCTGCTGGGCGAGATCGGGATTGGCGCCGCTGCCGCGCAGGCGGATCGGGATCTGCCTGTCGGCTTCCTGATAGATCGCGACGGGCAGGCCCTCGGTCGCCATCAGCGCGGCATCTGACAGATCGGCGCGCGAAATCCCGGCCGTCTGCGCGCGCTGCGTGGCATATTCTGGGATCAGCACGGGCTCGTATTCGCGCCAGTCAGTCCGGATATCAATCAATCCCGCATCCTGCCGGGTCAGCGTGGTGCTGACCAGATCGGCCAGCGCGCGCAGAACCTTTGGATCGGGCCCCGAAATCCGCGCCTGAATGGGCGCGCCGCCGCCGGGACCAAAGGCCAGACGTTCGGTCCGGAACTCGCCCTCAAGCAGCGTTTCGCGACCAAATTCGTTCAGATCCTCCAACAGCCGCGGGATCGTTTCGGTCGTGGCGGTACGGATGATCAGATGGCCATAGCTGGGCAGCGCCTCTTCTGGGGAATAGGTCAGCATGAAGCGCGTCGCCCCCGAGCCTACGAAGGTCGCGACCGACGTCACCTCGTCGCGCTGCAGCAACCATTCCTCGGCCTTGCGCATGTCGTCCGACACGCTGTGGATGTCGCTGCCCTGCGGCAGTTTGTAATGCGCATAAAAGACCGGCGTGCTGCTGTCGGGAAAGAACTGCTGGGGCACCGAGGCAAAGCCGCGAAAGCACAGCACGGTGATGACGATCATCGCCGCCAGAAACAGCCAGCGCGCCCTCAGCGCCCCACCCAGTACCGTGCGATAGGCCCGAAAGACTGGGCCATTGTAATCGCCACCCTCACCGTCGCCCTTGCCGCGCTTGAAGACGTAATGGGCCAGAAGCGGCGTGACGGTGAGCGCCAGTACCCAGGACAGCAGCAGCGAGATCCCCACCACCGCGAACAGCGAGAACATGAACTCGCCCGTCGCATCCGGCGACAGGCCGATGCCGGCAAAGGCCATGATGCCGATCACCGTCGCGCCCAGCAGCGGCAGCTGGACCCGCTTCGCGCCATCCTCGGCGGCGTCGCGGGACGAGCTGCCCGAGGCCATCTTGATCTGCATCGATTCGGCCAAGACAATCGAATTGTCGACCAGCATCCCCATCGCAATGATCAGCGCGCCAAGCGAGATCCGCTCCATTTCTATCCCGCCAAGCGACATGAAGAAGAACGTTCCGATCACGTTCAGAAACAGCGTCGATCCGATGACGACCGCCGACCGCCATCCCATAAAGAGCGCCAGCACCACCACCACCAGCGCCACCGACATCGCCAAATTGACCAGAAATGCGGACGAGGATTCGTCCACGACCAGATGTTGCTGATAAATGGGGTGGAGCTGCACGCCATGGGGCAGCTCCCGCAACAGTTCGGCTATCTTGGCATCGACGCGCATGCCGATATCGACGATGTTCTGCGACGACACACCCGCTATGCCAAGCGTGAACGCCTCTTGCCCGTCAAAGCGGATGATTTCGCGCGGGGTGGGAACGCGACCGCGTTCGACCGTGGCGATGTCGGTCATCTGAAATACCGAGGTTCCCACGTTCACGGTCAGCTCGCGCAGCGCATCGACGCTGTTGGTGCCGCGCGGCACGTCGATCCCGAAGCGGTTGCCGTCCGCCGCCAAAGACCCCGAGGGTGACACGGCTGCCGCCGCGCTGATCTGGTCGATCAAAGCGCCGGGCGGGACACCCAGATTGGATGCGATGGCCATGTCTGGCATGACATAGACCGCCTCTTCCGGCAAACCGGCGATGGCCACATTCGACACGCCCTCGACCGTTAGGATCTCGCGCCGCAGATAGGTCGAGATCTCGTGGATCTCGGCATCCGAAAACCCGGGCGCGGTCACCGCCATGAAGATCCCGAACACATCGCCGAAATCGTCGTTTACGACCGGCAGGTTCGCGCCTTCGGGCAATTGGGCACCGGCATCGGCCACGCGGTTGCGCAGCTCGTCCCAGACCTGCGGCAGCTCGGCCCCACTGACCGTAGACAGGATTTCGACATCGATGCGCGATGAGCCGGGCTTGTTCGACGAGGTCACCGTGTCCAGCGAGGCCATCTGCTGGATCGCGGATTCTAGGGGCTCGCTGACCTCGCGGGCGACCTGTTCCGCCGAGGCCCCGGGATAGGAGGTGATCACCACCGCCTGCTTGATGGTAAAGCTCGGGTCCTCCAGCCGGCCTACGGTCGCATACCCCCACAGGCCGCCCAGAAGGCAGCCGAGAATCAAAAGCCAAGTCAGAAGCGGCGCGTCGATCGCCTTACGTGCTAGGTTCATTGCGACGCCTCGGGCGTAGGACCATTGTCGTTGGACAGACCAGTAAAGCGGCCTACCCGCGTCCCGTCAGCCAGCATCGCCGCGCCCGAGGCGACGATGGTCACGCCCGGCTCGGGACCGTCCAGCATGTAAAACCTGGTGCCCCCGGCGGGTTCGATCGTGACGCTGCGACTGGCCAGCGTGCCGCGATCGGGGTCGGCGTCATCGGGGCGATAAACCAGCACCTGAGGGCGGCCATCGGGCGCATAGCGCAGCGCACTGGCCGGCAGCGTCACGACGCTGTCCGAGCCCGGGCGCTGGACGGTGACCTGAACCGTGGCCGAGGCCCCCGGCAACAGATTTTCGGGCTGATCCTCGCCGAACGCGAAGGCTACGCGATAGGTCTGGCCCGCTTCGGCAGCCTCGGCGGTCAGCTCGCGGTATTCCAATGGATAAAGAGGGCCGTCGACGACCATCTGCGCGCTGGCCTGAAACTCCAGCTGGCCGCCGAACTGGCGGAACAGGATTTCCGGCACCTGAATGTGAACCTGGATTTCGCTCATGTCATGTGCTCGAACGACGGGTTCGCCCGCCGCAACTGTCGCATATTGATCCGCCAGTCGCTGCGAGATGAGCGCGTCGAAGGGAGCTTGCATCGTGGCATAGTTCAGGCTGTCCAATGCATCCTCATAGGCCACCTGTGCCACGTCACGTGTGCTCTGGGCATTCTCGATTTCAGCTAGGGCTACGACGCCCGCCCCCAATTCACTGAGACGTGCCAACTGCCGTTCGGCCTGATTAAGCTGTACCTGCGCCTCATTCACGGCGCGTTCGAAGGGACCGCGATCAAGTCGTCCCAGAAGAGTGCCCGCTTCGACAAACTGGCCTTGTCGGATAGGCAGTTCCTCAATCTGGCCGCCCGCCCGAAAGGACAGATCAACGGTCGATCTGGCCGCGATTCGCCCGAAAAACCGCCGCTCGACGAAGTCGGCGGCCTCTTCCAGGACCATCAATTTGGCCGGGCGCAGGCTTTCGCCCGGATCGCCCACCTGTGCGAATGCTGGAGACAAAGACGCCAGAAGCGTCAGGGAAATGACCGCAGAGATATTGAATTTCATAAAAGTAGCCTTCGTGCATGGATCGTCGCCAGATGGCATGGCCGGTTTTGAACGGAAAATGTCACAGGAGCCTGCCCAGCTATGTGCCTAGTCAAGCGCAGCGTCTGGTGTTCGGAAAAAGTCGAAGCAGCGGGACGCAGTCGCGATATGTGGACCCAATCAAGGTGCTGCCAGGAAGACTCAACCTTTCCAATGCTCAGAGTTTCAGCTGTTTTTCCGGGGGCAACGCGACTCCTGCACAGATGAAGAGCCCTTGAACCAAAAGACGCCCCGTTGCTGGAACAGTCGAGAAATCTGCGCAGATGAAATCCCACAGGTGCAAACCGCACGTAGGTTGCATATAGAGCTTCGAATGCAAGCTCGGTTTATCCCATCAAGAGTTAGTGGCACCAAGGCATTAACAAAACGGTTTAACAGCTTTACGAGGCCCGCCCAACGGAGCTGTTGCTTCGATCTTGTCAGCCCGCTCCAGCGCCGCAAAGGCAAAAGAACGCGAAAATCCCTAGTTTTAAGCCGCTATCAGTCGGTGTTTCATTCTAGTCGTATCCTCGTTACTATCAGGAGCGCGGTGAAGATACGGCGCGTAACACAAGAATTGAGCACTGCATAGATGCACAGTGATTCCATCTCCGGGAAATCCGGCTACCATCACGGAAATTTGAGGGTGGCGTTGATCGAAGCGACCGATGGCATCATCCGCGACCGCGGGATCGAGGGCCTCTCGCTGCGCGAGGCTGCACGGCGTGCAGGTGTATCAATCGGTGCACCCGCGCACCACTTCGGTTCCACCTCGGGGCTGCTGACAGAGGTGGCTCTGCTAGGCTATGATAGCCTTGGCGCGTCGCTGAACGCGGTCATACCGACTGATGACCCTATTGCCGATCTGCGGCAAATGGCGATTGCTTATGTCAGCTTCGCGCTGGCCCATGCTGGGCGGTTCCGGCTGATGTTCCGACCTGATCTCGTCGATCGCGACAACCCCCGCTATGTGGCGGCTGCCACCCGTGCGTTGTCAGGTTTTGCAGCCGCGATCACGCGTCAAAAAGGCGCTGTGGAAGACAATATGGCCGAGATTTTCGTGGTTTGGTCGTCGATCCATGGCATGGCGAACTTGGTCGTAGACGGAAAAGCACAGTATCTATTTGCGGGCGCAACGCCGGAGCAATTTGTAGAAACGATCATGCCGAAGCTTTTGGCTGAAACCTGGCCGTTTGGCATGGCCCATTAACTGAGATGGTTCGTATTGCTTAAAGCGTTTCTGTATTAACCTGATACATACCCTGCCGCGTGGAAGTAGTTCCAGCACTCCTGGGGTGAGAACATGCTGCAGATGTCACCAAGGGCTTTGAACAGGTCATCGAAGGTTCGTGCGCCCATTTTGCGGAGATGCGCCTTCAGCTTCGAGAAAGCCTGCTCGATGGGGTTCAGGTCGGGTGAATAGGGCGGCAGATACAGGAACCAACACTTGGCGTCACGGATGGCTTCGGCGGCCTCGACGTTGCGATGAGTGGCCAGGTTGTCGAGGATGACGACCGTGCCGGGCGTCAGTTCCGGGGTCAGGACATCGCGGACATAGGTCGCAAAGGCGGAGCCATCCATCGCGCCTTTGATCACCCAGGGCGCAATGAGCCCCTCCGACGTGAGGCCTGCGATGAAGGTCTGTGTGCCCCAGCCACCGAAAGGCGCGTCCATCCGCAACCGCTGGCCGCGGCAGGCGCGCCCTCGCAGTCGGGTCAGGTTCGTCTTCACGGAGGTTTCGTCAATGAACACCAGCCGTTCGGGCTGGCGACGCATAAAGGGAATGCGCCGCTCCTGCCACTCGTGCCGGGCTTGTTTTACACGGGCGCGGTGCTGTTCGGAGGCCACCAACGATTTTTTTTATAGGTGAAACCAAGCCGCTTGAGCAGAGCCGCAATCGAGGAGTGATGAACCTTCACGCCCTCGGCCATGGCCAGCGCATCGCGCAATTCATAGAGCGTGATATCCGGATCCTGGGCGACCAGCTCTTCAAAAAAGGCCTGATGCGGCGCAAGCTTTCCGCGCCCGCGTGGCCGCCCCTGCGGCGCGGGCACTGCATCCCCGTGCTGCCGAATTGCCCGGGCCCAACGAGACCCCGTCGCAGGCGAGAGCATCAATCGCGCCGCGGCAGCTCGCCCACTCAAACCCTCTTCGAGACAAGCCTTGAACCGCGCACGCAGCGCATTCGGTAAAGGTGCTGACATGATCCATCCTCCTAGAAAGGATGAATCACAAGCAGACCCCTATGAAAATCCCATGATTCCGGGTTTTGCAGAAACGCTCTAAGGACAACGCGACACCTACCGATGCTTCGGATGCGAAGATCTGATTTGGTGCCTCGCCCGCCGGGTCTTGCCGCTGCGGGCGGAGCAATATGATGACCAAACTGCCGCGTTCCCACCTCCAAGGACCCTTCCCTACTTTGGTCAGGTCACCCCGTCCCAGATCAGGCCTGGCATGGCGGTTTGCTATGCCCCCTGAGCACTAAACCGTATGGAACTGGAACTATCGGTTAACTTTCCTTGTCAGTGGCACGATCCGGTGCTCCGAACAGCCGTGTCCCCACACCCACAGACTCTGCCAGCACCATGGTCAGATCTTCCTGCCCAAGATCGGGCCTTGCATGGCGGCTGAGAAAACAGAACATTCCAAAGACGCTGCCATCGGCCCGCCTGACCGGCACGGACAGATGGCTGCCGATCGGGATCATCTGCGTGATCGGCAAATCAGTCGCTATGGCGTGCTGACTGGTATCGGTGATCAAGCTGGGCAGACCGCCATCCAGGATGTGTTTGCAGTAGACTTCCCTCAGATCCATGCTCTGGCTCGGGCGGATCATCGCCTCGAGGCCAGGGGCACTGACCGCTCGAAATACCGCCCGTTCCTGTACGAATTCGGAGAGATAGGCGACTTCCATCCCCAGTGTCTCGCGCACGGTATCAAGTGCATTTTGAATTGCAGCACTATCGGCCGGGCTGGCGGAGAGAGCGGACTGTGGGATGGACTCTTGGTAACCGCCCGATTGAGGCCGCCTGCCTGACGGCGGGGTTCCGAGCTAAGACACGAGCATAACGACGTCCTTAACGACGTGTCTTATTAGGAGGGGCCATGCTGGGCGAGGTTCTGGGCGTTGAGCGGCGCCGGCGGTGGAGCGAAGACGAGAAGCTCGAGATCCTGTCGGAGGTCGGTGTCGGCGGTGCGTCGGTGACGCAGGTGGCGCAGCGGCACGAGATCACACGCTCCCAGATCTACGGCTGGCGGCGTGATCTGAAGAAGAAGGGGCTGTGGTCGCCGGATCGCGGGGCCGTTTTCCTGCCGGTGGATTTCAGCGCGGCGCCGACGCCAGCGAGCGTCCCCGCGCCGGCGCGATCCGTCATGGTCGAGCTGCGGCTGAGCAACGGGCGCTGCCTGAGGTTCGACAGCGGCATGGATGGAGAGGCGCTGACCCGATTGATCCGGGCTGTGGAGGCGGCATGATCGGACCGGGAACGGGTGTTCGGGTCTACTTGGCCTGCGGAACCACCGACATGCGCAAGGGGATTGCCGGTTTGGCCGCGCTTGCCCAGGACGTCCTGCGCCAAAACCCGGCGTGCGGCGCTGTCTTCGCGTTCCGTGGACGCCGGGGAGATCGGCTGAAGCTTCTCTACTGGGACGGCCAGGGCTTCTGCCTCTACTACAAGGTTCTGGAACGGGGGCGCTTCCCGTGGCCCGCCGCCGGAGGCGGCGCCGCGAGGCTGACCTCGGCGCAGCTGGCGATGCTCTGGGAAGGCATCGACTGGCGCCGTCCGGATTGGGGAGCGCCTCCCGCTCGGGTGAGCTGAAACTTCGCCTAAACGCCTTGTTTTACTGGTCATTAGTCGTGCGCAATGGTAGGGTCTCGCATGTCCGAGATCTCCTCCCTTCCGCCGGATGATCCTGCCGAGTTGCGCGCGATGATCGCCGCGCTCGAGACCGAGAACGCGGCCATGCGGGCGGAGACGACACGGCTTACGGCCGTCCTGAAGGCGCACGAAGCCCTCGTCCAAGCCCTCCAGATCCGGATCGCCAAGCTCCAGCGCCAGAAGTTCGGTGCAAGCTCGGAGAAGATCGAACGCGAGATCGAACAACTCGAGCTGGCCCTCGAGGCGCTGGAGGTCGCGGCTTCCGCCGCCCGGGAGCCCGAGGAGGAGCCGAAGGCAGAGCCCGCAGTCGCGGAACCTGCTTCCATGCGGCGCAAACCGAAGGTCTCGGAGGCAACGCCCCGCGAGCGCATTGTGCTCGATCCCGGCGATGCCTGTCCCGCTTGCGGAGGCGAGCTGCGGCTCGTCGGTGAAGATATGAGCGAGATCCTCGAACTGATCAGCGCACGGCTGAAGGTGATCGAGACGGCGCGCCCGAAGAAGTCCTGCCGGAGATGCGAGAAGATCACCCAGACCCCGGCGCCTGCACGGCCGATCCCGCGCAGCATGGCGGGACCGGGCCTTCTGGCGCACATCCTCGTCTCCAAGTTCGACGATCATCTCCCCTTGTATCGACAGAACGAGATCTTCGCCCGCATGGGCGCGGAGATCCCAGCCTCGACGCTCGTCGACTGGTGCGGCCAAGGCGTGCGGGTGCTCTCTCCGCTGGTGACGCGGATCAGGGCTGACGTGATGACCGCCGACCGCCTTCATGCCGACGACACCCCGGTGCGAGTGCTCGACCGTTCCAAGCGGCTCGAGGGACTGGGAAAGGGCGTGAAGGAGGGCCGGATCTGGACTTACCTCCGGGATGACCGGCCCTGGGGCGGGACAGCGCCGCCCGGTGTCGCCTACTTCTTCTCACCGGACCGGAAGAGTGTGCATCCGCACCGCCATCTGGCCGAGTTCCGCGGCATCCTTCAGGCGGACGCCTATACGGGCTTCAAGGCGCTCTACGAGCCCGATGCCACCGGCGCGGTGCGCATCCGGGAGGCCGCCTGCTGGGCACACCTGCGCCGGGACTTCCACGATGTCTGGACCGGCACCAAGTCGGAGATCGCCCGGGAGGCGCTGGATCGCATCGGCGCGCTCTACGACATCGAACGCGAGATCACCGGCTGCTCCGCCGAAGAGCGGCGACGCGTCAGGCAGACCCGCACGCGCCCGCTGGCGGAGGACTTCAAGGCGTGGTCGGAGGCCCAGCTCGGCCGGGTCTCCGGCAAGAGCGCACTGGCCAAAGCCTTCCGCTACGCGCGCCGCCGCTGGCCCTCCTTCACGTTATTCCTGGAGGACGGCCGCGTGGCCATCGACAACAACCCGGCCGAGCGTGCGATCAAGCCCGTGGTGATTGGTCGGAAGAATTGGCTCTTCGCCGGGGCCGATGCCGGGGGTGAAACCCTCGCGGAAGCCATGACGATCATCGAAAGCGCGAAGCTCAGCGGCCACGACCCCGAAGCCTATCTGGCAGACATCCTGGCCCGCATCGGCGACCACAAAATCAACCGCCTCGACGAGCTGCTGCCGTGGAACTGGGTGCCGCAATCCAAAGAGGCGAAGGCCGTCGCTTGAGCTGTGGTCCTTACCGGCCGGTTACGACTCTTGTGGCATGGCGATCCTCAAGATGAGTGTTACAAGTCCATCATATGTGAAGCGCGCAACTTCATCGTACGCAAAGCATGACGCATTCTATGTATCAAAAGACACGTCGCCACGGGGGCGTATTGCGACGGATAACAAGTTTCAGGCAGCAATCTTGCGTCCCGCCATCACGCCCAAGTGCAATGCTTCATCACAGAGACATGATGAACAGGATGTGTCTGGCAGTGTCAGGCCGCCGATAAGGGGCGTAGAGGCATAGCAGATCGTCTGTTCGCATAGGGGCTCGACAGCCTTCTTCCGAAATTTGCTGAGCCCGCACTGCCAATGGGTAATTGGAATTGGCTCAGGACAGCGACCAACTCGTTGGAGTACTGCCGAAGAGTACCGGCCGTTGTAGTCTTCTGCTCTGCTACGGCGGCTTTGTGATGGGTCACGTGATCAAGGAGGGTCACGCCGGCACTGATCTCCTCCAGACCGATGAGCAACTCCCCGGAAATAGCAAAGTGACGAAAGCTACGATCTGACGCCTGCTGGTCTTCAAGGACGAGGATATCGGAACAGCTGACTGTCAGCATGGCGCCAGTTGTGGCCGGTTTTGTCGTGTGGCGGAGCTGACCCGCGACTGTTTCTACCCTGCGCGTGCAGTCGGGCTGGCGCTTGTGGCCCGCGTCGTGGCAGGGCGCACCGGTGGCAGCGTAGATCTCCTGTTCGAAGGTAGCGTCACTAAGCGTCAAATGATCGCCAATAAAGGCTAAACCCTCAGCAGAGACTTCTGGCTGCGTTGCTCACGCGGCCAGTGCAAGGGCCCCTGCGTAAGACAGGGTCAGGCTAAGCCTTTTTATCCCGCCTCAGAAGATGTTTCACCAGCGCCATAATGGCCAGCGTAAGTACCACCACCACGAGCAGCATGAACAGCCCGCATGCCAGCATCATCGTTCCCATTCCTGGACCCTCCATCATTCCCATGCACTCACTAGCTGCAGTAAAAGGCGATGCCCCACTCGCGGAATGCCTTACGCTGACACAATCGGATTTTGCGTTTTTCTATTTAATGATACGAGTTATTTTCGGGACCGCATAACGAGGGTCCTCATGATAGTCGATGATGTTGGCAAAACGACCATCGGCATCAAACAAGAACACGCCTGCAGTGTGATCCATTGTATAATCACCCTCCTCTGCGGGCACCTTTCTGTATGTGGCCCGAAATCCCTCCGCAGCCGCCTCAATCTGGGGCAGGGGGCCCGTCAGCCCCGTTATGCGGGGATCGAAATTAGACAGGTAGTCGTCGAGCACTTCCGGTGTGTCACGTTCCGGATCCACTGAAATCAGAACCGTATTCATCTGGTCCGCTTGGGGCCCGAGGGCCTCAAGCCAGCCGGAGATGTCACTGAGCGTGGTGGGGCAAATATCCGGACACCAGGTGAAACCGAAGAACACCATTGTCGGGCGACCCAGCCAGTCCTGTGGCTCGACCGTTTTTCCATTCTGATCCATCAGCGTGAATGACATGCGATCGATCGAGAGGGGCAGAACGCCCGCAGCGTCCTGTGCCCGATCACGCGTTTGCCACCAGCCAACAGACAGCATGAACACCACCGCAGCCCCCGCCATGGCAACACCGCGCAGCAGGGTTGCCGATCTCATTCGTCGGGTGATGTGCAGGTCGGCTCGCTCGCGCCGATATTCTGGACGGTGACGGGAATGGTCACCTCACCGGCATCGCGAAACGTCAGTGTCACAGGGAATGTCTCGCCCTCTTCCAGAACTTGGGTCAAATCCATCAGCATGGCGTGATAGCCCCCTGGTTCCAGCGCGACCTGACCCCCTGCGGGGACCGGAACCTCCATCGCATGGGGCATCGAGGCGATCCCGTCGGTCATGACCGTCTGGTGCAGCATGGGCATATCTGCTGCAGGTGTGGTGATGGACATCAATGCATCATCTGCCGTGCCGGAATTTCGGATGGTCAGATAGACCACGCCGGGCCGCGCTGTGCCAATGGAGGCACGGGACCAGGCCCGAGAGACCTCCAACGGACCGGTTGTCACGGTTTCGCAGGCCAGGGCAGGGCCCGCGGCGGCGATCAGGGCGAGGGTGGTAAAGATGCGTTTCATGTGGGTCACAATCTGGCTTGAAGGTCGGCGACGATTTCGGATGCGGGCGTGCCGTAGGTGAACTGGCCAAGCCAGTCTCCCTCGGGGCTGATCAGGTAAAGGCCAGGGCTGTGGGACATGGCATACCCATCAAGAGCCTCCAAATTGGCTTCGCGCTCGTAATAGATGCGAAAACTGTCCGCCGCAGCGCGGGTTTGTGCCGCATCTCCGGCAAGGCCCAGGATTGAGGGATGAAACGCCTCGGTATACTCGGCAAGACCCATTTCCCGGTCGCGCTCGGGGTCGATCGAGATGAACAGTGGCTGCACC
>NZ_JBHSSW010000016.1:13773-51847 GCF_042659465.1 Ponticaulis profundi
GAGAGACTAATGTCCGAGGAGGGCTTTTCGCGCCGATCTGTGGCGCTATCTGACGCGCGGAAGTTGTTTGCAAAGCAAAAAATCTGGCTCCCAAAGCGGTATTATAATACCTAGTAATCTGACTTATGCAACATTAATGCGCAGATGGTTGTGTTAGCGTTGATGCTGCTGGCATGCATGCAGATCTAGCTCATGTCCGTGCCGGCCTGAGGAAGGCGATCAATTGCACCCCATTGCGATGCCCGTAAAGAAATTCCAGAGCTTCCTATATCAATCCGAAATTGGAGCGTACATAATGCGCGCAATGACTTACACTTCAACTCTGGAGACCAGCCTTGAGTCAGAAAACGATCGACGTAAACCCATCTCTCATTTGGTCCATCCCTCACTGGCTGCGTGGCGGTTTCAAGAAATCTGACCAGGGAAAGATCGTTTTTTCCTTCACAATCCTGTTGCTCAAGGCCGGCACCATCTCGGCTTTTGTTGATAGGATCAAAGAAAAGATGCTGGCATGAAGGCGACCGACGCAAACCTTCTAGCCTTCATCAGCAAGGCCCCGCAATTTGTTATCCCAATTTACCAGCGGACCTACAGCTGGACGGAAAAGGAATGCCGTCAACTATGGGAAGATGTGCGCCGTGCTGGTCGAAGGGATCATATCCCCGTGCATTTCCTTGGCTCGGTCGTGTATGTCGAAGAAAGCCTATCGACTAACACCAGTCGCTCTCCGCAGCTGGTGATCGACGGGCAGCAGCGCCTGACGTCGGTCATGCTACTGCTTGCCGCCCTTTCACGGATTATAAAGAATGGTGAGCCTGTCGACGGCTTCTCGGCTAAAAAGATACGCAACCGCTATTTGCTCGATCCAGACGAGGATGGGGAGCGAGCTTTCAAGCTGCTCCTGTCAAAGACCGACCGTACGACCCTGAATTCTATTGTTGCAGAAGATGACCTGCCCGAGGCTGTATCGATCCGGGTAAAGGAGAACTTCGATTTGTTTTTGCGTTGGCTAGAACAGGACCCGGAGGCGGTGGCCGAGATATGCACTGGGCTGAACAAGCTAATGATCGTCGATGTTGCACTTAGCCGTGAACATGACAATCCGCAGCTGATTTTCGAGAGCATGAACTCGACTGGAAAGGAGCTTTCGCAGGCCGATTTAATTCGGAACTTTGTGTTGATGGGACTGGAGCCAAAGCTGCAAACGCGGCTTTACGAGCAATACTGGCGCAAAATGGAGGAAGGGTTCGGTCAAGGGGCTTATGTGGCCCATTTCGACAGTTTCATGCGTCATTACCTCACTAGCGTAACCGGGATGATCCCGCGACAAGGCGATGTTTACATCGCCTATAAGACTTATTCGCACGAGCAAGCCGCCAAAGATCGCGATGTCGAAGAGCTTGTTCGCGAAGTATGGGAGTTCTCTCGCTACTACCGTGCGTTAGTGCTCGGACAAGAGAAGGACAAGACGCTGGCCTTCTCATTTAAAGATCTGCGAGAGCTAAAGGTAGATGTCGCATATCCTTTCTTGCTGGAAGTCTATCGTGATTATGACGCCAACCTGCTTACCGCCGAAGATTTTATAGAAATTGTTCAATTAGTCGAAGCCTACGTCTTTCGTCGGGCAATCTGTGCTGTACCGACCAATTCACTAAACCAGACCTTTGCTTCCTTCGGGCGCGAGCTGAAGAAAGACAGGTACTTGGAAAGCGTGAAAGCGAACTTCTTAAAATTGCGGTCGTATCGCCGTTTCCCCCGAGAGGAGGAGTTTGTCGCACGCATTCAAGAGCGCGATCTCTACAATTTTCGGAACCGCTCCTACTGGCTGCGCAAGTTCGAAAACTACGGCAGGAAGGAGCGTGTCAGCGTCGATGACTACACGATCGAGCATATCCTACCACAGAATGAAAACCTGTCAAAGGAATGGCGCGAAGCACTGGGCGATGACTGGGCTACAGTACAGGAGAAATGGCTGCATACTCTCGGAAACCTGACGCTGACTGGGTACAATTCCGAGTACAGCGACAACTCCTTTGCCCTGAAGCGTGATATGGAAGGAGGCTTCAAGCAAAGCCCTCTGCGCGTCAATCAAGGCCTCGGCCAGCTGGAAACGTGGAATGAGACCGAGATCAAGGTACGTGCTGAAAAGATGGCGCGGCAGGCTGCTATGGTATGGGACATGCCTAACCTTCCTCAAGATATCCTTAAGGCCTATCAGGAACAGGCGGAGACCTCGACTGGATATTCAATCGAAGATCATCCTTATCTGATAAGCGGAAAGATGCGCCAGCTATTCGACGATTTCCGCCGTGAGGTAAAGACGCTGGACGCTTGTGTGACTGAACAATTTTTAAAGCTCTACGTTGCCTACAAGGCTGAAACGAATTTTGTTGATGTGGTGCCACAGGCCAAAGCATTGCGACTGTCTCTCAATATTAATCCTCAAGAACTTTCGGACCCTAAGAATATGGTTGTTGATGTTACGGGAGTTGGCCGATGGGGGAATGGAAACTCTGAGGTAAAGCTCACAGAACCGCAGGACCTGCACTATGTTTTAGGGCTAGTGCGCCAAGCGCTTGAGCGACAGTTTGGGGCAGAGGACAGCAATATATGAAAGAGACCATTGATGATATTAAAGCTGCCATACGCGAATTTCTGCGCACGTATGGCCAACCGGTCGAGGCAAAAACACCTATCAGTAAAAAAGAGCATTTGGAAGTCTGGACCATCGGCGGGCGTTATCGTGCCGCTGGTCTAGAGCTCAACCATGCCCGTTTGGTAAATTTCTGGGTCACTAGCATGAATATCCCGCCTGACCTACCCAACGCGGTCGAAATCACGCGTAAGACGCCAAAAGGTGGCAAGTGGACTGATGCGAATGGAAATGGCGCCAACAGTAATCTCAGCAGTTACGATCAGTTCCGCACCAAGCCCATCGCGCGCCTCGCCGTTACCTCGTCTGCTGACGCCTTTATTATCCTAACACACTTAAATCGATAAACTTATTTTACGTGTTATTTTAGGTATGAAATGATTCCGTGCCAATCAAATGAGGCTAAAATGATCTCCAAGTTTGAGCGTACGCTTGGGGAGGGTCAAGAGTGATGAAGTTACTCCATACTGCTGACATCCATCTGGATTCGCCGCTTCGATCTCTTGCCATGAGAAATTCCGAGCTGTGCGATGCCGTTGCCGCCGCCACGCGCGCGTCTTTCAGTCAGCTGGTCGATCTGGCGATCTCCGAGGATGTCGCGGCCCTTCTTGTCGCGGGAGACTTGTTCGACGGCCGGGAGCGCAGCGCGCGGACCGGAGCCTTCTTGATGGGTGAGCTTGATCGTCTCGGGGATGCGGGGATCAAGGTGTTTTACACGAAAGGCAACCACGATGCCGAGAACCCGATCACTGGTACGCTGGACCTGCCCGCCCATGTTCATGTCTTTGATGCCCGCGGCGGCCGGGAACAGTTGGCTGAGAATGTCTGGATCCACGGCGTCAGTTTTGCGGACCGTCACGCCCCCGACAGCCTGCTGCCGCGCTTCAAGGCGCCGGTCCCAAATGCCGTAAACATCGCCATGCTGCACAGCTCTCTGGGTGGTGCAGCAGGCCATGACGTCTATGCCCCCTGCAGTGTCGTGGATCTGGCAGGGATGGGCTTCGACTACTGGGCCCTTGGGCATGTCCACAAGCGTCAGATCCATTCCGAAACGCCCTGGGTCGTCATGCCTGGCATTCCTCAAGGTCGCGACATTGGCGAGGCAGGGCCAAAATCTGTAACGCTGCTGACCATCAACCATGGCCGGATCGACGTGAGCGAAAAGCGGACCTCCGTCGTCGAGTTTGCACAGAGCGATCTGAACATCACGGACGCGGACAGCGATGAGGCACTGCGTACGATGCTGCGGCAGCACCTTGCTGCGCTGCGCAGGCAGATTGCTGCCCCGACCGGCGTGATCCGGCTGTCCCTGAGCGGCCGCCCGTCGCGCCACTGGCAGATCCTCAGAGATCACGATGTTTGGCTCGAGCAGGCAGGCAATCTCGCCCGGGCCGCCGGAGATCTGTGGATCGATAAGCTTCTGTTGGATCTGACGCCGCCGGACGCCGGCACGGAGGCTGCCAGTGCGGCCGAGGAACTTGCGGCGACAATGACCCAGATCCGCACGGAGCCTGGATTTGTGGCCACCGCCCTGGACGAGGTCGAGACCGTGTTACAGGACCTGCCGCCCGGATTGCGCGATCGACTAATGCCGGACGAGGCCGCGCGGGACGATTTGGTAGACAGATTGGCTTTGGCCGGGGCCAATCGCGTTCTTGCGCGCATGAAGGGGGCGGTCGTCTGATGCGGATCCGTAGTCTTTCCCTAGAGCGTTTCGGCCATTTCACCGACCGGTCATTCGATTTCGGACCGGGCGGCGATCGCGCGGATTTCCATATCATCTACGGCCCGAACGAAGCCGGGAAGACGACCACGATGGAGGCCGCGCTTCGGCTCTTCTACGGTTTTCCGCTGCGCGAGGACTATGCCTTCAAGCATGCACGCAGCAATCTGCAGGTCTCCGCCGTGCTGGAGATCGGCGGTGCAGTACGGCGCTTTACCCGCCTGCCCAAGCGCGCGGGGTCCTTGGTGGACGAGACGGGAACAGCGCTGCCGGAGGCCGCTCTATCGGCGCATCTGGCAGGCCTGTCGCAGGACGATTACCGGCGCCTTCTCTGTCTTGACGACGACACCATCGAGCGTGGCGGCGAAGAGATCGCCAATGCCCAAGGTGATATTGGCCGGTTGCTGTTTTCCGCGGCGGCGGGCGTCGCCGATCTCAGCGGCGTTCTGGACGGGGTCCGGGACCAGGCCGACACGCTGTGGAAGCAGCGCGTGCGGAGTACCCGCATGGCCAATCTTAAGCGCGATCTGGCTGAGGTTGAGCGGCAGATCAAGGAGCGGGATGTCACGGCCAGTGCATGGAAGGCCCTCAAGAAGGACCTGACCAAGGCGCAGGAGGCAGAGCGGGATGCTCGCAGGACGCGCGACGCCTTGAACGCCGTCCGTGCAACGATTGAAAGGCAGAAGCGTGCGCTTCCGCTGATGGCTGAGATCACCAGCCTGGAGGAAGCGATTGCGCCCTGTGCAGCCTACCCCGACCAGCTCGATTTCGACCCTGAGCGCCTGATTTTACTGCGCAGCGATCGCGGCGTCGCTTCGCAGAATGTCGATCGTCTGACCGCCGAACTAGCCGCGTTGGCGGAGTGGCAAAATCGCATGTCCGTCAACCCCGCGCTCGAGGCGCTTGCGACCGCTCTGGATGATCTGGATGATCTCAGCGCCCGCAATCGCGGGGCGCATCTGGACCTCGAGAGACGCCAGGACGAACAGCTTGTGGCAGAGGCTGCCATGACACGGGCGATGCAGGATCTTGGGGTCGCTTCGTCCGAGGCTGACCCCCAGTCGCTGGTCCTGTCGGCGGGGGGTATCGCGGCACTCGAGAGCGCCCGGGAAGCTTTGCGCGAGGCGGTTGTCCGCGAAGCGGCAGAAGCTCGCGAGACGGCCGATCTCCAAGGCAAGGCGGACGCTGCGGCGGCGGCCGTTCAAGACTGTTTGCCCCAAACGGAGGGTACTCCGCGGATCGCCGACATCCTCCTGCGCTTCCACGCCGACGACCTGGCACCGGCGCATGCCGCCGCGCTGCAGGCCATCGAGGCCGCGAGGGCCAAGGCCGCTCGGTCGTTGACGGTGTTGGCCCATGGCACCGTCATATTCTACCAAGTGCCGGATTGTCCTTCGTCCCTGGTCCGCGCGACGGAGTGGGCCGACCGTCACGACGTGCTACGCGCCGATCTGCATGCTGCCATTGCAAGGCGCGATGACCACCTTGCGGATCGCGCCGCCCGCCACGCACAGGCAGAGGCGATGACACGCGGGACGAACATCGTCTCCGATGAGGAGGCCGAGGCTTTGCTAGCGGCGCGTGAAGACCGGTGGTCGGAGCATCTGGCGGCCTTGGACAGCCCTTCCGCCGCCGTATTTCATGATGCGCTGCGCAGGCATGACGCGGCAACGGATACACGACTGGGGCGGGCCAGCGAACTGGGACAGCTGCGTCAGATCGAGCAGGCAGCAGCCGAGGCAGATGCCCGTGCAGCGCAGGCGGACCGGAGCATCAAGGCCTTGCAAGCCGAGATCAGCGGCATCGAAGATGCCGTCAGTGAGGTGGCCCTGCAGGTCGGTCTGCCTGGGAGCCTATCGCCGCAAGAGTGGCTGGTATGGGTGACCCGGCACGATGAAGCCAGAGAAGAGGCCTTCGCTCTACGCGAGGCGCAGGAGGCCAACCATGGGGTTTTGCAACGCAGCGAAGCCTTGCGAGCCGAACTGGCAACGCTCCTGCCGTTTAATCCGGTTGACCTTGGCGGAGCGCTGAATGCGGCGCGGATGATGGCGGAAACGGATCGCCTGCAGACCGATACGCGGACCAAAGCCGAAGATACGTTGCGCCAGGCGCGTCGCGATCTGGCCCAGCGAGAGGAGCGGCTCAGCAGCGCCCAGGATGCTTCGCGCAGAGCCCGCGAGGCCTGGCAGCAGCTGGTCGCCGAGCATCTGGGGGATGCGATTTCACCGGATCGCCTGATGACCACACTGGACCCCTTGCGGGCGCTGCGGGAGCATGAAACGGCCCGTGCCGCCGCTGAACAGCGCGTTGACGCCATGCGGGCGGATCAGGACCGTTTCGCCCGCGAGGTTGAAGCCTTGGCGCAGACCCATGGCGCTGAGGTCCAGCTGACGGCCATGCAAACCTATTCAGCATTGAAAGGTTTGGCGGAGCAGGCGCGCATCACCCGAGACGCTGTCCTGAAACTAGATCAGGATATAGAGGCCGCCACGACTGAAAAGGCCTTTAATGAAGATAGTATGCGTCGCATTGCCCAGGAGGTCGCGGCGATCGCGGTCGTTTTCCCAGACTCTGCCTCCCTGACCGACATCGACCTGCTGCGCCAAGTCGCGGCGCGGGCGCAGCAGGTCATCGCCGATCGTGCCACGTTAGCCAGCCGCCAGCGCAGCGTCCTGTTGGAACTGGGTGTCGACGACATCGCGACGGCCCGCGAACAGCTTGCCGGCCTCCCTGCGGCGGGCTTGGACGCAGCCTTGAGCAGCAACATCTCCGACCTCGAGCACGCTGAAGATAGGCTGACACAGGCAATACAGGACCGCGCCACGGCCGAGCATGCCCTGTCTCAGGTAAAAGGTGACGGGGAAATTGCCGCCCTCGTCGAGCGCAGGGCGACGCTGGAGCTGCAGCTCGAGGAGACCGCTCTTCAGTATCTCGAGATGTCCCTGGGCCATCACCTTGCCTCCGATGCAATCCGCCGTTATCGGGACAGCCATCGCAGCGGGATGATGACTGCGACCGAGCAGTGCTTTGCCAGCCTCACGCATGGTGCTTATCCGTTCCTGACCACGCAAATCGAGAAGGACGCCGAGATCCTGTTGGCCGTCGACCGGAACGGCGCCAGCAAACGTGCTGCCGAAATGTCCAAGGGCACGCGCTTCCAGCTCTATTTGGCGCTGCGCGCTGCGGCCCACGAGCAGCTGGTGTCCCAAGGCACCAGGCTTCCGTTTTTTTGCGACGACATCTTTGAGACATTTGACGAAGATCGCACTAGTGCTGCCTGCCGAGTCATGGAAGCTATTGGAGGGAGGGGGCAAGCGATTTACCTAACGCATCATCGCCATGTCGTCGACATCGCCAGGAGCGTTTGCGATGTGCAACCCATTCTCCATGAGCTTTGATATTGCGGAATAGAAGGATAATGGTGCGGCTGGTAGCAGGCGGTGATCCGGCCTTCGACAATCGGCTTTGGCACAGGCAAAACATCTGAACGCTGGCTTGAGAAGCGGTGACCTGCTACGGGATTTTTCCTCCACCATCGATTAGAGTCCGATCCAACTTGAGGACGGACAATGAAGCGAACGAGATTTACGGACGAGCAGATCATCGGCATCTTGGCCGAGCATGAGGCCGGCACGAAGTGCGCAGACCTGTGCCGCATGCACGGCATGTCGGAAGGGACCTTCTACAACTGGAAGGCCAAGTTTGGCGGCATGACAGTGCCGGAGGCAAAGCGGTTGAAGGCGCTTGAAGACGAGAATGCCAAGCTGAAGAAGCTGCTGGCCGAGCAGATGTTGGACTTGGCGGCGATGAAGGAACTGGTTTCAAAAAAGTGGTAGCGCCTGCCGTGAAGCGCGAGGCGGTCGCGCATCTGAGGTCCTTGCTCGGGCTCTCGGAACGGCGGGCGTGCCGGATTGCCGGGGCGGATCGTAAGATGGTCCGTTATCAGGCGCAGCGTGCTCCGGATACGGAGCTGCGTGGCCGTCTGCGCGAACTGGCCAACGACCGTCGACGGTTCGGCTATCGGCGGCTCTTCGTGCTGCTACGCCGCGAGGGCGAGCCGTCCGGGATTAACCGGATCTATCGGCTCTACCGCGAGGAAGGCCTGACGGTGCGCAAACGGAAGGCCCGGCGTAAGGCGGTCGGAACACGGGCCCCTATCTTGGTCGAAGCCCGTGCCAATGCTCGCTGGTCGCTGGATTTCGTCCATGACCAATTCGCCAGTGGCCAGCGTTTTCGGGTGCTCAACGTGGTCGACGACGTCACCCGGGAATGCCTCGCGGCGATCCCGGACACCTCAATCTCAGGACGGCGTGTTGCCCGTGAACTTTCGGCTCTGATCGAGCGGCGCGGGAAGCCCGGCATAATTGTTTCGGACAATGGGACGGAACTGACCTCGAACGCCATCCTGCGGTGGTGCTCCGAGAACAGGGTCGAATGGCATTACATCGCGCCTGGAAAACCAATGCAGAATGGCTTCGTGGAGAGTTTCAACGGGCGGATGCGCGATGAACTGCTCAATGAAACCATGTTTCGCAACCTGGCCCACGCCCGGGTTCTGATCTCGGCCTGGGCCACCGACTACAACACCGAACGCCCGCATTCGGCTTTGGGTTACGAAACCCCGGCCGACTACGCGCGGACTCTGACCACCGCAATCGCCCGCCCCGCTGCGCGAGATGAAAGCTCCGCACGTCGGGCGATTGCTCAACCTGCGCCAATCGGCGTAAACAACCCTTGGACTCCGGTCGCGGCTGGATGAAAGACCCGTGGCAGGTCAGCGGCGTAATGACACTTGCCAGCCAAGCGTCAATAGCCGACACGGCAAGGGCCGAGGAAACCCGAGGGATCGATTATCTGCGTCAGGTGAGAGATGAGAACAGCAGACAGGTGCTATTTCTGACTGCATAAAGGTAAGTGGTATCCTCCGTGCAAGTCTCCACAAGAAGCCGCATCGCAGCTTACGGATTCAGCAGGAACGTGGGGTGAGGACACCGCTTACCGGTTTGCGATAGACCCGTCGCTTGATCACTCGTCGCTCCAGCCTTGGCCTTTCTGGCGACGATCTTCGGACGCGCCAAGATGAAATTAGCACGGCCATGTTGCGCCGTATAAATGAGTTCGTAAAAACTCAGCACTGTTCTGACCCTATGTAGTTCTTAGTGAGGTCTCGTGCCGCATAACGTACGGCATTGGGTAGCTCACTTGGAGGGCGAATATCAGGTGCGTCATATCGAGAGTAGGAGAGTCCCATAGCTACAAGGAGCCTACCCACTCCCCTGCCTGCCGCTAGCCTTACATCAATATCGTCACGATCGGGTTCCAGTTCGCGCAAACGCAGGTCTAGGGGCGGCGCATGGTGAGTCATACTATTCTGGCACCAAGGCACTGCAGAGCGATGTGGTTGAGAATGGCGTCCGCCACCAATAAGGATGGTTTCAAGCTCGAATGGCTTCTTCCAGTTTGCTGGATTGACGTCCATCTTTTCTCGGATCGCCTTCTTGGCTACCAGCGCAATATGACTTCCCAAGACTTTGATCGCTCGTTCACTGTTCCCGATTTCTTTGCACCATGCAGAGATTACCTCCGCTCCGAAGCACTCTACGGATTTCGCAAAAATAGTAATCGGCGGGTTGGCAGCCTCGCGGTAGATGAAAAAGACCGTGTCGACCGTTAGGCCACCGATATCGACAAGCAAATAGCGGCCATCGCGTCGTTGATGCGATGTCAGAAAGCCTTGGAGTGCTCCAGCAAGTTCTGGCTGAAGTGCGATAAGGTCGCAGTCTCCTGAACTGGACGTTTCCAAAAGGCGCAGGATAGCGGCCTCGGTTACTTCTCCACCGGACTCGAGGATGCGACCAGCGACAAGCGCCACATGCCTTTGGTCTGGATGGGCCTCCGCGATTGATGAGAAAGGCATGCCGAGGTTGACTTCGTCCACCACAACCGTGCTGTTCTTAAAAAGACCCGGCTGCTCCTTCTGGAGCCAGCCGACCCCATGTCGCACAACGAGAACAATCCAAGCGATCATGGCTGCTTTGACAGTCTCGCGATCTCCCCCGCCAAAATTTAAGAGATCCACTTTAAGCCGGTCCCTTGGGATTGCCCCCGCACAAGGTTCGATAGAGTACCGGCCATCATTCGATTTCCACAGAAGCGTTCGCCAATAATAAGGATGGCCATCTGCTTGGAACCATTCCGGCGCCGGAACTGGGAGGCCGACGTTGTCAGCAAACGGTAAACGTAGTACGATTTTGGTCGCTGTCGAACCAATATCTAAACCAACAATCACGTCCGTTCGGTCACCAGCCACCTCAAGATTATGACCGAATCTTACAGAATTTGGCAAAAGCCAGCCTAGGCGGACTGCCTCAATCTCTCCCTCTGTCGGGCGATCTTCCGGTACGTCCGCCCCCACTGCAAGCCGCCGATCCAAAGCCGACAGCGAGTCTCGATCCACATTGATCGTGGAAAGATTCCGGCCTCTCGATGCTGTGTCAAGAGCATGCGCTTCTACCTTTGGGGTCACGGTGCTGGTCGGAAGCGGCTTCTTCTTAGCTACCCTCAGAGGCAACGATCTTACAGGAGCTTTTACTCTCGTTTTCGAAGCGGAAGGCGTTTTGTGACTTATTGCCGAATGCACCTTACCGCTTGAGCCCTGCGCTTTTTTTTGCTTATTTTCTTTATAAGGTTTTTGCCCGCTCGCTTCGCCGGGAAAAAGATCTAGGAGGTCTTTGAAGGATTTAAGCAGCATGCGCTCTGTCATTGGCGTTGCTCCTCCACTTTGATGACAATTGCTGCGACCGTCATTGCCTCCCGTTCACAACTGACCCGACGTTGAAGCTGAAGGCGCCTGTCGGCAATTCGCTCTTGTAGCGCGCGAAGCCGGCCACGGTTCGCCGCTTCCATGCGCGAACCAGCCTTCTCAATCACGCGCTCGATCCGCGCAATGTCACGCGTCTCCGCGCGGTCCAGTGATGCCATTTGGATTGTCAGTCTGTCTTCCAACTCATCTTCTCGACGTTCCGCAGCATCGTCGAAAGCCTGCATGAGCTGACCCTCGACAAGCCCTTCGAGAAAATCAGCCGTTCCGTGCAAGTCGAGCTCTTCGCGAAGGCCCGCCAGTGGCGCACCTCGCTCTACGGCAGTCCTGATCGCGGACTCTGCCTGATCTGGAGATAGCAACTCCCCCGACCGAGCGTCGAGAAGACGCCACACTAGACGTGCATCGATTTGATCGGTCCCGAAACGCCATTCCTGGACGACGCCCGCATAGAAACCGGGGGGAAGGTCGATTTCCGCAGCTTGCAATCTAATGGCAAATGCCGACTCCGGTACGCCGCCTGCATCTTCGATGCCGTCAAAAAGGAAACGGACGAACGGATGGTTTGTCGTGAGCCGCGGAAGACGCTTTCTAGAGCTTTCTTTTCCTAGCCGGAAGCTGGCAGCTTCCGTTTTCGAGACTAGTTCTCCGCCATCAGCACGGCGAGTCTCGCACCAATTTCGGAACGAGGATCGAGCCACGCTATCAAGGCGAACGTCCAGAAGAGATCGGCCCGGATCATAGATCACGCGTGAGGCGGGGTAGAGATGCTCAAGAGCAGTCGCGACGTAGCCAGCGAGATCAGCTTCAGTAATCCAGCGACCATCCTTGCGCTTCTTCTCGATTTCGTGGGCAATATAGTCGCCATGTGCAATAAGAGACGCAGCGCGCGCCTCAAGTTCAAGCTCATTTCTTCTATTATTTTCATAAGCTTGTGCAGACTGGTCAAGTCTCGCCGCACGCTGTTTGGCGGAAAGACCTGGATCCATTGTGATTGCCGTCAGCTCACGTTCTAGTTCGTCAGCGAGAATCGCCTCAAACCCGCCAAGGGCCTCTGTTGGATGTCACTGAGAACTGACCCAGCAGCAGTCGGAATTGTCACTGAGAACTGACCCATGTGGAACCTTGCCCCTGACAGGATTTGTCGGGGGTTATCGGAGTGATCGACATGGGATTTTTGAGTGTTATTCGACGTTGGGCCTTGCGGGACAAGATGCCTATCCGCGAGATCGCGCGGCGGACCGGGCTGTCTCGCAACACCATCAAGAAGTATCTGCGGGCGGGGGTTGTTGAACCCGAGTTCCAGACCCCGGCGCGGCCAAGCAAGCTGGACGCGTATGCAGAGAAGCTGTCAGGCTGGCTGGTGACGGAGCAGCGCAAATCGCGCAAGGATCGACGCACCGCCAAGCAGATGCACGCCGATCTGGTTCAGCTTGGCTATAAAGGCTCGTATGAGCGTGTGGCAGTCTTCGTGCGGACCTGGAAAGGAGACCGGCAGCGCGCACAACAGTCGACCGATCTCGGGACATTCGTGCCGCTGGTGTTTCAGCCAGGCGAGGCGTTCCAGTTCGACTGGAGCGAAGACTGGGCTCATGTCGGCAGCGAGCGCATCAAGTTGCAGGTCGCCCATATCAAGTTATCTCACAGTCGCGCGTTCTTGGTCAGAGCCTACCTGCTGCAGACGCATGAGATGCTGTTTGATGCCCATTGGCACGCATTCCGGATCTTCGAAGGCGTGCCCGGCCGTGGGATCTACGACAACATGAAGACGGCGGTTGATCGCGTGGGCGCTGGCAAGAAGCGCGACGTGAATGCGCGGTTCATGGCCATGACCAGCCACTACGTCTTCGAGCCCGACTTTTGCAATCCAGCCGCGGGATGGGAGAAGGGCCAGGTAGAGAAGAACGTTCGCGATGCGCGCCACCGGCTCTGGCAGGTAATGCCGGCTTTTCCTGATCTCGATGCGCTCAACCTCTGGCTGGAAGAGCGCTGCAAAGCGATATGGGCCGAGGCCGCGCATAGCAGCCTGCCCGGCAGCATCGCCGATGTCTGGGCTGCGGAGAAATCCGCACTGATGCCGTTACCTACGGCCTTTGATGGCTATGTCGAGCAAAGCAAGCGAGTGTCTCCGACCTGCCTGATCACCTTTGATCGCAATCGCTATTCTGTCCCTGCCAGTTTTGCGAACCGCCCCGTCAGTTTGCATATTTACCCCGAGCGGCTGGTGATCGTGGCCGAGGGACACGTGGTTTGCGAGCATAAGCGCATCATTGAACGGTCGCACCGGCACCCTGGCCGCGTCATTTATGACTGGCGCCATTACCTCGCCGTGGTTCAACGCAAGCCCGGTGCGCTTCGGAACGGTGCCCCATTTGTCGAGATGCCCGAGGCGTTTCGCCAATTGCAGAAACAGATGCTACGCAAACCCGGTGGCGATCGAGAGATGGTCGAGATCCTGTCCCTCGTCCTGCACCACGATGAGCAGATGGTGCTGTGCGCCGTGGAAATGGCGCTGGATGCGGGTGTGCCGACCAAGACCCACGTGTTAAACCTGCTTCACAGGTTGGTAGACGGCACACCTACCGAACGGCCGGACATCATCCCACCAGAAGCCCTGGCTCTGCGCAACGAACCGCAGGCAGATGTTGCGCGGTATGATGGTTTACGACCGCCGCTGGACGCGGGAGGCACACGCCATGCGTCATGATCCCGCCGGCGCTGCCCTCGTCATTATGCTGCGCAGCCTGAAGATGCCCGGCATGGCCCAGGCCGTGCATGACCTCATGGAGCAAGGTGCCCCGGCGTTCGAGACCGCGGTGCCGATCCTGTCACAGCTACTCAAGGCCGAAATGGCCGAACGCGAGGTGCGATCCATTGCCTATCACATGAAAGCCGCGCGCTTCCCGTCCTACAAAGATCTGTCCGGCTTCAATTTTGCCGCCAGCGAGCTCAATGAGGCTCTCGTGCGCCAACTGCATCGGTGCGAGTTTATGGACACGGCCGAGAACGTGGTCCTGATCGGCGGTCCGGGAACCGGGAAAAGCCATGTCGCAACTGCCCTCGGCGTTCAGGCCATCGAGCATTACCGCAAACGCGTGCGCTTCTTCTCCACCGTCGAGCTGGTGAATGCGCTCGAACAGGAGAAAGTCCAAGGAAAGGCAGGAAAGATTGCCGAGACGCTGGTGAAAGCCGAATTGGTGATCCTCGACGAGCTGGGATACCTGCCGTTCAGCGCATCAGGCGGTGCGCTGCTCTTCCATCTTCTCAGCAAATTATACGAGCGCACCAGCGTCGTCATTACCACCAACCTGAGCTTCAGCGAGTGGGCGAGCATCTTTGGCGATGCCAAGATGACGACCGCGCTGCTCGATCGCCTGACCCATCGCTGCCACATCCTCGAAACCGGCAACGACAGCTACCGCTTCAAAGCAAGCTCCGAGACAGCGAAAAAGAAACGGAGGGAGACAGCAGCATTGACCACATCATGAACCAGCAAGCATAACGACCGGGCGGGTCAGATCTCGGTGACAATGCTGGGTCAGTTCTGGGTGACATCCAACAGACACCGATCTGACAGATGCTGCCGCGGTCGTTATTGGCTGTTTCGACATCAAGCGCCACAAACCGGAACGGACCTTTGGGAAATGGGGGTAGCAAAGCCAAGGTCATTCCAAAATTTCCAGTAATCTTGGCCAGTCCTGACGACCTCCGAGAATGCGCAGCACATCAAGTTGATCACCAATGGTCCGATAGATGATCATATGAGCTCCGGACGGATGAATGCGTACTGGCGGGTTAAACTCCAGGCGTTCTCGTGCAATTCCCGGCATGGCACAGAGCAGATCAAAGACAGCCGTGATCCCATCGACATATCTGTCTGCCTGCTCGGGGGACCACTCCGCCGCGCCGTGCAACCAGATCTCCTCCATGTCACCTTCAGCTTGGGGCGTAAGCCTGAGGTTGTAGTGTCCCTCAGCTGGCATGCTTGCGGCGCATCTTCGCCTTGAAGGCTGAGGCATCGAACGGTTTAGGTTCGCCGCTTTGCAGTCCCTCCGTGATGGCAGCTTGAAGCTGCCCGATCGCATGGGCGCGTTCTTGGTCACGCCGGATCAGATGTCGAACGTAGTCACTGGCGTTGCTGAAGCTGCCCCCGCGGGCACGTTCTTCGACCCAGACCTTCATAGGATCGGGAATTGAGACGTTCATCGTGGCCATCAGAACCTCCATCGGATTGCTCCGCAATTATGACAATCTTTGCCATGATGATCTAGCACTCATTGGCCGAATTCGAGGGTGTTTCCGCACTCCTGATCTCCACGTTTTTGGACACCAGAAAACCTCATGTCACAGCTTCCGTCGCTGTCCGATTTTCAGGCGTCAGCTTACTCCGTAGCCATGCCTTCTTCTGTATCAAGTACCGAAATTCGTTTCTTAACCTCGTCACTTAGGTCAGACGAGCAAGGGGTGGATCATCGCGCGGGGTCGACTGGCCTCTTCCCATAGGAAGGCCAGCGTGATCGGCAAGCGGAAGCGGCGGGGGCCGGCGGCGCCGGGGTTCAGCCAGAGGGTGCTGCCGGCTTCCTTAATGCTGGGCTTGTGGGAGTGGCCCGAGATGACGACGTTCCACCCCGCGGCTCTTGGATCGGCCTGCAAAGCTTCGCGGTGATGGATCATGTGGATCCACAGGCCTCTGATCGTGAGGCTCACCGTTTCAGGAAGGGCCTCAGCCCAGTGCCCGCGATCGATGTTGCCCCGGATTGCCGTTACCGGGGCGATGTGCGCCAGCGCGTCAAGATGGTCAGAGTCGCCTATGTCGCCCGCGTGCAGGATACGGTGTACGCCTTTGAGAGCCTCCAGCGCCTCGGGGCGTAGCAGACCGTGAGTGTCAGCGATGACACCGATGCACTCCCTAGGAGATGGCTGGCAAAGTGGTTGCATGAGGCAGGTCCTTTTGGTCATCGCACACTAGTGCTTTGTCAGCCCGGTGGCTGCCGTCTTTCCTGGTCAAGATCCCTGGGGCGGTGCCATGGCATGCTTTTCGGCCGGTCTTCTATCTGCGGGAGACTGTTTGGTCGTCGCCAAGACGAGCGCGGAGGAATGACGCCATCTCCTCGTTCAGTTCGCGTGTCTCTGACGCCGTCGCCGCCTTGTGACTTCCAGACCGTCAAAGCCCTGCTCCATGTCTTTCGAGCATTGCAGCAGCCTGTCCTTGGTGACCGTTTTTCAGACATGATCTGGATCTCCATTCCGAACGCCGGCTGACCATAAAGACGGACAGGATAGTTGCGTCTCCTGCAGACGGAAGTTCCCATATCCCTGGGTCAGGACCGGCCTGGCTTGGACTTCCGACCAGGATCCCCTTTGCTGAGCGGGTCGGGGTCCAGTTGGATCCCGACGACCTCGTCGCCGAGGTAAGGGAGGAATGCCTCCCGAACCTGGACCTCGTCGTTGCCTTCGTCTCTGTCCGCCTCAAAGCTGAACGCATACGACTCATCGTCCGGCCCGACATCCCTGCTCCGGGTCACGACGGTGCTGAACCGCTTCCATGCCTCGTCAAGCCGAGCATCCCTGTAAGGTTCGGTCCCGGGCGCAAGGACGACCCGGGTGATCCGCGCCAGTGCAGTGTCCTGGTACTGCATCGTCAGGTGTTCGTATCCCCGCATGAGGAACCGTCCCTTGATGCGGAAGATGGCGTGGGGCGAGACCAGGCGACCTTGCTCTCGTCCTCCGCCATCTACAGTGACGAGAAGGGGCGTTTCGGTGCGGATCGCACGGACCACCGTCCGCACGACGGCAAGGTTCGGATCTGGCTGCCGGAGATCCGCCTCGACGTACCCCCTGCTGCCCAGCATGTCGTCCAACCACCGTTCCAGGCGCGGTATGGAAGAGAAGACCGGCGCCTCTGGCAGCCTGGCGCTCTCGTCCAGCGTCAGCCGACCGCCCTGCACCCGACCCTCTTCGTCACGCAGGAAGACCGGTCCGCAGGCCTGCTCGAACAGCATCTCGAACTCCGCCTGGTGCCGGGAGACGGTCGGCTCCGACAGGCCGAAGATCTCCCGATAGACGAGCTTTTCGGCTGCACCGAAAACCCCGCCATATCGGATTGCCGCCTCTACCCAACCAAAGGACAGGTTCCTCTTCGTCACCACGGCCAATAATCTTTCATTTTGAAACTTTCTTCTTTTATGTCCCTTCGAGAGGCCATATGACCAACAGACCTGAAGACGAGTTGGAAGCGCATTCCGACACCCCTGCCCCGTGCGATGATACTGGTATCCAAATGGGTCATTCTGAATCGGATCGCCCGCATCACGCAACCGAAGCTCATGCGCGCCATCGTGATGAGCCTGCGCCGAACGGTCGTGGCGACTGCCGGCCGTCTGACGGCCTGGAAAGGGTCATCCTGCAAGAGAAGTTCGTCCCCCGTGGTTCGTCGATGATCATCTACCGTGCCACGAACCGGATAACCGGAAAGATCTACATCGGTAAGACCGTCCGGCACCTCTACCACGCAAAGGCCCGCCATCGCCAAAGGGCGATGCGCCGCGATCTCTACGGCAGCGACAGTTATTTCTATGCCTCGATCCGCAAGCACGGCTGGAGCGCCTTCGACTGGAAAATCATTGACCAGGGAGAGAATGATACGGAGTTGCAAGCACTCGAGCGGGCGTGGATCGCCCAGACCGGAAGCTACCGGGACCGCTCCATCGGCTATAACATGACGCCGGGCGGCGATGGCGGGGCCGGGCGCAAGTTGTCACCCGAGCAGATCGCCGGCATCAGCCTTCGGTCGTCCGGCAAAGGAAACCCGGGCTGGGGAAAGTTCGGCAAGGCGCATCCCGCCTATGGGCACATCAAGTCCCCCGAAGTACGCGCGGCTATCTCCCGGGCGCATAAAGGGAAGAAGGTGTCGAGTGAAACCCGCGCGAAGCTGTCGGCCACGCGGGTCGCGATGTTTGCCGAGCAACGCAGGGAAACCTTGCGCCGCCAGGAGGAGGAGCGGTGTGCCCGACGCGCAGCGCAGGCAGCAAAGAAAGCCGCGGGGGGATTCAAGGGTGAGAAGGCGCGAGCTTCCAAGGTGACGGATCAGCAACGGGCCGAGATCTGCCGGCGCCGCGCGGCCGGCGAGAGTTACAGCGCGATCGCCAGGGATGTTTCCCTTAAACTGACCGGGGTCCGGGCGGTGGTGCTGCACTGGGGGCCGCTCAACGGCTACCCGTTCCTACGCGTCGTAGCTGCGTCCAACCATCGTGCGAAGCTGACCGACAAGGACCGCATGACCATCATTTCGCGCTACAACGATGGCGAGGCGATCGCTGCCCTGGCGTCGGCCTTCAATGTGGGCGCAACCGCGATCTACATGACAGTATCCGATTGGGGTCCGAAGCACGGGTTCCCCTACCTGCGCCGTAAGGGTGGGTGGAGGGCGACCTGAGGTAGCGCCACCGCGCAGATGATCGCAAAACTTCTTTGGCGGACAAAGTATTACGGTGTGGTTGTTTATCAGAATCCTTCAGGAAGCAAACTGTGCGGAAAAGAGCGGCGTTTCCGCTTCTGCCTCTTTGCCGGAACAGGTCATCACCGCCGCTCTGACAGTTGCGGCGGCTGGAACCGCTTGCCGGCAGCCCGCCATGCTAAAGGCTTCGGCAGGTAAGGCGCTTCCCTTTGTACACGGCGGCAACGATAGGGACGCAAACCCGCTTCGGGGATCCAAAAGTAAGGCCGCCAGTCGCCTGGAGGACCCGGAGCGGAAGAGGACCTGAACCCGGGTAGAACGGCGCGGTGCACTTTGGTGCGCCTGGAAATCAGAAATTTTCTGGGAGCCGTCAGGCGATCCGTCAAAAGTCCCATGGCCCAATGCGTAAAAAAAGGGTCCCACCTCCCCTGTCGAACCGTCCTATGATCTGCGTGCGCAAAAAATTCCGATTTTTACCAGCGTGAGGCATGTCAGCCCGTGTATTATACGTGATGCGGCGGCTGACATGTTCGACGCGTTCATGCGCTGTCCGGACGAACGGTAAGCCTCGGATAGCCCCTTCTAAAGCCAAGTCTCCCCACTAGCCCTGTCATGAGAGACATATGCATCGCCATGACACTCGTTCTTCCGGCGCTCTTCCCACAGCCCATAAGGGTTACGTCGGATCGCTCACACTGCTGTCGTCCAACCAGACCACAAGTGTTGCCAACGCGCACAAAAGCGCAAAGTAGGCTGCAAAAAGCGTCTTTCTCCTAAGTTGTTTACCCTGCCGTCGCGGCCTTTGGAGGCACACTGGATCTTGCAATGGGTGATCCAGGAACGTGGTCTTCAACAAGCAGAGGACTCGTCTTTCAGGAAAACGTCTTTACTATGTAGGCCGTCCCCCCAATCAGAACGATGGCCAAAAGCATCGGAAAAAGGAGGGACGTCAGCCAGAAGCGCCATCCGTCTTCCGGAGACTTGGCTCTGTGGGGAAACCCGACAGGCCTTGTTGTCACCTGGCGATGCGTAGCCGCGGCCAGCTTGTGCGTTTCGGCGACCAGGGCATGGATATCGGCTAGCCGTGTCTCAAGGTCGGCAAGTCGATGATCGTTTTCATCAGACGGTTGGGTGTCCCGCGCTGCAGATCTTTGATTGGTCATGGCTTCAGATCCTCGTGACGAACCCTCTTGGAGTGACACTATGACTGCATCAGGAACACGCGTCGAGAAATTGTCGCCAAGGAATTGTTGCACGGTTCGCAGATTGACAGGTCACCAGTCTCGAAAGGGACATCCGCGTGAGAGAACAGCGGGGCACACGATGAGGAAAGCATGCTACCTTAACCAGAGGCTCCCCCCAGAGCTATAGCAAGGCCCACCAGCGGCCTCTTGCACTGGCCGCTACCCCACACGCCACCGCACCTGTTTGGGGCCTCTTGATAACCTCTTGGAGTAGATCACTACCAGCGGCTGTATGAATATTCTCCTGAAAGCCCATTCACCTAACCGCACTGCGTACGAGTAAACCAACTCGACCCGCAGACAAATAAGGAAGATACCGTTCTCGCGATGACATGCGGTTACTCTGGCCGCGAACCGAAACCTGGAGCTAGTCCTGACACGGTGAATCAAGTGCTCCAGAATTTGGTTCTGGATCTGACTCTGGTCTAAATGGCAGACATGAACCTTGCGGATCTAAAAGCGATCCAGAGCCGGGCGCAGGATCTGGTTCAGGCGAAGGTGGACCAGAAGCTGGACAACGCGGCCTGACCGAGGGCCCCTGCGGGGGGCTTCTCTTTTTTCGCGGGGGCATGCCCGTAGACCCGTAAGAAAAGCTCCAGAACCGTGCGAAGCCGGGATTTTTATGGCCGCCTACCTGAAACGGAAAACGGCCCTCAGCGGCCCTTATATAGGCTCTCAGATGCTATTCGAGATCTTGGGCCGGTTGCCGTTCCTCGGCTACTACGGTGGCCTACATGGCGGACATGGGTGTCGATGCGCTGGAAGCGATCCAGAACCGGGCCAAGGAACTGATCGACGCCCAGATGGACCAGAAACTGGACGACGCGGCCTGATCTGGGCCCCTTCGGTGGCCCTTTCTCTTTTCGCGCGTGGACATGCCCGTAGAGGTGGCAGTGAAGCTCCAGAACCGCGTGAAGCCGGATTTTGGGATCACCCTACCTGAAACAGAAACAGGCCCTCAGCGGCCCTATATGAGGACTGAAATCATGACCTGCACCTGGCTCCCCGTCTCCATCCTCTCGGGAACCTGCATCTGGGCCTGCTTCGGCATCAGCATCTGGTTCTGAGAGCCAGTTTCCAAAATTAGCACTTTGACCAGATCCAGATCCAAGATATCCAGGGACTGGGGGCTGGATCTAAAACAGGTTCGGGTTCGGCCAGGGGTATCGCTGTCGGCGACCCCGAAGCTAACTTCTAGAACTTGAGAACTCTTTTTTTCTCTAGAAGAAGTCAAGGATAAGAAAGAATAGTTTAGACTTTAGAAAATCAGAACTTCCAGAAGTTAATTTTATATATTTATGTTTCGGAAAAGTTTGTCCTCTGCTTCTTTTTATAGCGTCCTCGGGGGTCAAACGCTATTCTGAGCATTGTCTCTACATCTTACCCACCGTTCAAGTGTTTGTTAAATATATTCAAATTTAAACTTCGCGAAGTCAGGTAGTGGTTAGCACTGACCAATGTTCAGGTTGGAACTAACCCGTTCTCTTGTCGGCAGAAGAGCATGAATGGCCAAGAAAAAGTTCTTTTACATTTCCGACAAATTAAGTAATGGCGCTTTCTTGACCGTCATCGCTATGGCCTGAGAGATCTAGTTTGCCATACTCCATCGAACTGATGAAGCAGAAGTGGGACACCGCGGCTTATCGGTCACCCTTTCAGGAGTGCATCTCCTTTTGCACGAGAGCATGCCCGCAGGGCAGTGATGGTCAGCTCCAGATCCGCGTAAAGCAAAGTTTTGGCATCACCCTACCTGAAACTAAAACGGGCTCTCAGCAGCCAGACCGAGGCGCTGAAATGCCATTCGAGATCCTGAGCCGGATGCGGCTCCTGAACTCTGATAACCAGCGGTCCTATGATCGCCAAGTCAGCGTCATGCACCATGCCGCCCCGTCCTTAAACCTAAACCGGGCTCGGACGGTCACGATGTAAGAAGCGGCAGTTAAATCAACATATCTGTCATTGCAGGAACTGGCATCTAGTTCGGGTCAAGGTTCCAAAAGCGAACTAGACCTGATGTGGGGTCTGGCGCTGATCCAGAACCGGGCACGGGGACAAGCTTAGCTGAAAGGGGACAATAAGCTGAACGACAAAGTTTGACCGCATGCCCCTACTGGGTGCGCACTTCTCGTTTTGCATAAACATACCCTCAGAGGTGTAGGCTGAAGCCCAAGAACGACGCAAAGCCTAGTTTGGTGCCATCCTACATAAACCTGAAACAGGCCCTTAGCGAGCCGCGATGCAGACCCTCAAATACATTTCTAAATCGCGTGTTCCAGACGGAGCCCGTATGCTGCTCACGGGAGGGCTCAACTGTGACGACCTGCGGCAGTGGCTCCTCCAGCAACTGTTGGAGCTGCGGTTTTTTGTCCCCGACTCCAAACAAGGCGCCAACGATGGTCGGAGTTTTTGATGGACCCCGACCCATCGAGCTTTCTGTGCCATGTCAAAAGGTCTGAACAATCATTACCGCTTATTGGAGAGCGGCCTCCTGACTTTCATTCGGCGCTTCACCCGTGATCGCCTGGTAGACGAGCTGCATCACGTGACGGCGATAGTATGCCCTGCTAGGGCCCGCGCGTTGGGACATAAACACGGTTACGAGATCGTATTCCGGGTCGACCCAGAAATAGGTTCCCCCATAGCCTGCCCACATGAACTGGCCTTCCGCGCCGGGGACGCTGGCGATGCCGTCATCTTCGCGCACCATGACGCCAAGGCCGAACGTGTAGCCGGGCGATCCCATAAGAAGCTGGCCCGGACCTGCGCCCGGATCGATCTCGCCGAGGTGGTCTGAGGCCATGAGCCGTACCGTGGTGGGGCTCAGGATCCGCACGCCGTCAAGTTCGCCGTCATTGGCGAGCATCTGTGCAAAGCGAAGGTAGTCGCCGGCAGAGGAGACCGCCCCTGCGCCACCGGAGTCATTGGCGGGCGGCTGGCTCACGTCGATCATCGGCAAGGGCTCTTGGCTTCCCGGATCGGTAGCGAAGGGTTCGGCAAGCCGCGTCGCGGCGTTTTCGGGCACGTGGAAGCCGCTGTCCTGCATCTGGAGGGGGCCGAACACGCGCTCCTCGAGGAAATCGCCAAGTCGCTGGCCAGAGACCTTTTCGACGACCCGGCCCAGCACGTCCGTCGAAAGGCTGTACTCCCACTGGGTCCCGGGCTGTCGTGCGAGGGGCGCACGGCCCAGGCCCGCCACCTGCTCGTCGCCGGAGACCCCTCGTGCGTCGAAGGCCATGCCATCGGGATTGAAGGCACTTGCTTCGGCATAGGCAGCCTTGACCGCCTCGTTCTGGGTCAGCTCGCCGTAGGCGAGGCCTGATGTGTGCCGCAATAGGTCCTGAACCGTCATCGGGCGGTCGGTGGGCTCAGCCCCCTGCCCCGCATCGTCGCCAGCACTGACCTCCAGCCCTTCGAACTCGGGCAGGAACTTGTGCACCGGATCGGAGAGCTGCAGCTTGCCTTCCTCCATGAGGATCAGGGCAGCGACGGAGGTCAGCGGTTTGGTCATCGAGTAGATCCGGAAGATCGCGTCATCGACCATCGCTGTATCGGCCTCAGGTGCGAGTTCACCGACCGCTGCCGTGTAGACAAGCTGTCCGTCGCGGGCGACCATGATCACCGCACCGGGCAGTTCGCCGCGGCCAACTTCGGCCTCGAACGCTGTGCCGATGCGGTCGAGACGCTCGGAAGACATGCCTACCGTGTCCGGCTCGGCGGTTGGAAGGGCTTGTGCCCATACTCCTGCGGCCGAGAGTGCGGCAGCACTCCAGATCGCCAGACCCATCATCAGCTTCATGCGATTTCCTCCTCGTTCGGTGCGTTGCATTCGCCCCGAATTGCGTAGCCGCGGCGATGAGCGCCGCAGCCAGGCGCCTCCTCCGCGCCTTGGGTCAGGCTAGCGGCGACAGCTGAGACGGTCAATTAGGAGGAGGTTCGCAGGCATTGGCCTGGAGGGCGATGTCGCGAGGACGCATCCAGCGGAAGATCGGTGCCGAATGCCATCTGCCTCTTTGAGCCCTCGCGGGCGCAGTTCGAGGACACGGCGAGCGAAGCTGCAGTAGTAGTTCGATGCCATGTTACGCCCAGATCGGCTGGCCGAGGCGTTGACTGGCGCGGGAGTGGCAGGGCGATCGGTACTCCCTTGCAGCCGGTCACCTGAATGCCATGCGCGTGGTGTGCCGTGATGGTTGACTACTGGATGCACGACAGGCTCGGTCTCTGGGATAGACTGGTTGCAGGCGTGTTATACGTGATGACCGGCAGAGGAGCCGTCTCAGTCGCCCTAGTGCTGTGGTTGATCATCATACCATTGGAGAATGGCCAATCAGACTCAATGGCAGCGGCGCTCGAAGAGGTTCGTGCGCTGGCGCCGTATAAGTTGGATCACAGTTCTTACGGCTGGCTGGATGACCGCACGTAGTCTCCTACCCTTCTCACCAGACCCTTAGCTCATAACCAGAGGAGGTCTCTTTGCGTTTGGGGGACATGTAAGGTGTCCCCATTTCAGCAACCTTCTTCTCTTCTCTTTCTTCTTCTTCGTCGTGGATAACCATATGATATAAATAATTAAATTAGCATGACGATAACTTTGTGGGTGATTTAAGGAAACCTTCGGGGTGATTCTCGATAACCAATGGGGTGATCTATCGTAACCAACCGGGTGATATGGCGATCGGGCTAACCCGACCTATCGTAACCAATGGGGTGATTTCACGGTAAGGGGTTCTCCGTTTCCCCAAAAAGGCTATCATCAGCCTAAAAATCGGGGCAGGCAGGCATGATGAAGTCGGAAAATCACCCAATAAGTTACAATCCAAAGCGCACCCTCGAAATACGGCCTCTTGGCGGTGAGATGATCAAGCCTGCGGAGCTAATTGATATCCAGGGCGCCACCGGATTATCGCTAGCCGCTCGTCGCCTTTACAATCGACTGCTCGCAAATGCCTTTGGTCCGGACATGGGCTATGAAGGCCGAGACTTCAGCATCCCTCTTTCTGAGCTTCGCGGCACCCATGCGGGCAATGAGCGTATTAGCGATAGCATCGAGGCACTGATGAAGACGGTGGTCATCGTCAGGGGCCTCGACGGACGCACGACGCGGGTACAGCTGCTGGGCGGTAACGACATGGTTGATAGCGAGCGGCGCCATGGGATGCTGACCTACAGCTTCGACAAGCGCCTGGCCCCCCTCCTCCGCGAAAGCGTTGTCTTTGCGAAGCTGGAACTCGCCGCGCTCCAGGCGTTCGGGACCAAGTACGGCCTAGCACTGTATGAGGCCCTATCCCGCCGCGTTCGGCTTCATCATGTCTTTCACGAGGACTTCGACGTTGAGGCCTTCCGTAATCTTCTAGGTGTGCCTGAGGGAAAGTTGCCAAGCTTTGGAAACCTACGGCAGAAAGCGATCGATCCCGCGATTGCAGAAGTAATCAAGCTCGCACCTTTCTCCTGCGATGTAGAGCCGGTCGAGCGCGTCGGCAGGAAGGTGACCAAGGTTCGCCTGCGCTGGTGGGTGAAGACCGTAGACGAGATGAAGGCCGTCTACGCCGAAAGCCATACCCAGCACTCGCTGCTTCTGGAAAGCTAATTGGTATCGGTTAGCTACCAGCTATCTTTTTCCGTAGCAGGTCGACGGCCACCTCAAAGGCTTCCCCTACCCCAATGCCCATCTCATCAGCTGCGGCATAGAACTGTTCCAGCGTCTCAGGCTTGGCCTTGATGTTGATCTGGGCGTTGCGCCCTGTCCTGCGCCGGCGCTGCGCCTTCTGAGGCTGTTCAGGTGCCTTCGCAGCTGGGCTTGGCTCGCGACGCGTGAATCCCGCCTCAGCGGCCGCCTGAGGCTCTGGTGCGGGTTTCTGGCGTTTGGTCGGCTCGAAGCCCCCCAAGTCGCTCAGAGCGTCACCGAAACCGATCTTCGCCCGCGTGCCGGTCATTGTGCAGCCTCCCGGATCATCGCCACCAGCTCGCCTGTGAATTCCTTGGCGTTGTCGATCGCCTTTTCGATGTTGCTGGTCTGAGAGGGGTCGAGCGCCTTGAGTGTCCCGCCAAAGTCAAACAGGTCGCGATAGGCTGCCCGCTCTACGATGGCGGTCTGGAACACTGGCACCCCCGCCTCGTCCAGCTCGCTGGCCACGTTTTTGAGGCTGCGGGAACGGATCGCTGCACTGGTCCGGGTCAGGACTACTGCATGAGGGATGGTGCGGCGTGCCATCTTGGCCTGTGAAGCAATTAGTTTCAGTACCTTAGCCCCCCCTTTTGCATCCATGCTCGAACCCTGGAGCGGGATAGTCACGAAGTCTGACATTCCGATCGCATTGGCCACCATCAGCGAGGCGGTCCCCTCCAAGTCCACGATGACAAAATTGGCCTGCGCAGCCTCCCGCTCAATCACGTCGACAATCGTGTCCTCTGTCACGTCACTGATGATCCGCACAGTCTCAGGCTTGCCTGGCAGATTACCCCACTGCGAGATCCAACGCTCCGGGTCTGCATCGATGATGGTGACCGATGCCCCAGCCTCGGCCAACTGGATTGCAGCCAGCAAGGCGGTCGTGGTCTTCCCTGCCCCGCCTTTGGGGTTCGCAAAGCTGATTGTCGGCATGTCTAATCCTACTTCTTTTTTAACAAAGAACCTCGTTAGCGTGATTTTTGCAAGTCACTATCTGGTAGCTACTAGTTATTATAGTTAAGCTAGTAGCTATCTATTAATTGACGATATCTAGTAGCTACCAGATAAGCTTAACGTCAGAAACACTGGATAGCTACTGATTAGATATCTGATAGCTACTAAATATTTGTATAGTATCTATAAGATATCTTTACGTCTGGTAGGTTGTTACCAAAAGTAGTGGATTTGTAACTTACTTCATCGAAACGCCTAAGTGGCGGGCTACGTCGACAAGTTTGCTCCAGTGGGGCAGGGGGTGTAATCGAGCAGGCTAATGCTGCAGCAATCACACGAAATAGGCTTACAGCACGTGTGGAACTAGCCGAAGAACTCATACGTCGCGTGGAGGTATGTCCTCAGCTGGTAGCGACAGCATCCCCAGCTTCTCAGCCTGTGCCAGCAGCATCTTGACCGACGAGGGTTGCCACGTTGTCCGACCGCGCGGGGTCCGTTCGCGCATCGCCTCCAGACGATCGCAGATGGCCTGCAGGGTGATCTGGGGGTCAGCCCCCTGTATCGCAGCCACGATCGCCGGCAGACGGTCGTCGCCAACGCGCCTTGCGGCACGCCCGAGCACCTCTTCGGGCAGGAAGCCGTCCCGAACATAGGCCCGCACAGCCCTTAGAAGCCGCGGCTGTGTCCATTGTCGGTTCTGGGGCAACGATGCATTGATGATCCGCAGGATATCCTCCCAGGCCATGTGTGGGCGCAGCCTGCGGACATGGGGAACCCAGTCCGCTGCGGTCTGGGCAACGCGTCCCATGTAGCCATCATGCCGTGCCAGGCGTACCTTGCGAAGCGCCTCCGGGTTTCGGGCACGCAGACCGGGATTTCCGCCGATCCGCCCTTCTAGACGTGCGCTGGCCAGTCCCGCTTTGGTCCGTTCGCGGATCAATGCCCGCTCGAACTCGGCCGCAGCCCCCAGCACCTGGAGGGTGAACTTTCCCTGGGGCGATGCCGTATCGATCGGATCCTCGATCGAGCGAAAGAACGCACCCTTTGCTTCGAGCTGCTCGATGATCTCCAGCAGGTGCGAGAGAGACCGGGCCAGTCGGTCGATCCGAACGACGACCAGTGTGTCTCCCTTGCGGATACCGTCCAGGACACTCGTCAGGACGGGGCGGGCGCGATTGCCACCGGACCCATGCTCCTCGCGGATGACTGAGCAACCTGCGGCTCTTAGAACCTGGGCCTGGGGCAGCAGTGTCTGATCATCTGTAGAGACGCGGGCATAGCCAATCAGCGGCATGGAGGGCCATCTTTCAAAATATGTAGACGTCAGTAAACGACCGTTTGTAAAAAGATGCAATGCCGATATCTGCGTCTGCCGTACGGATGCGCAGAGCCTTTGCGTCCAGCAGGGGACGGAATTTGGCGCCTCCGTGCACTCTCTGAGCAGTATTCCAATGCCTCGGGATCTCATCTGCCTGAGTGGCGCAATATAGGAGATTTCAGTCCATATCTAAAACTACTAGGCAACTGCAAAATGCTGGCAATATACTAAACTGTTGGCAGTATAATCATGGGTTATCAGATGGGTGTCGGATCGCTTCTTTTGAGTGCCGAGACCCACGCAGCGAGGGTTGAGGGCATTCTCCTGGCCGACCCCGCCCTGGCTGCACTGTGGCGGATGGAGACGAGCCTTCTGGAGGCTGCCGCCTCGGTCGGGCTTGAAGGTGAGCGCATCTCCACGCAGGGGATGGTGCTGCGTCTTACCAGCGGCACCGCGATGGACGAGGATGCCCGGGCGGCCGAGATGGCCCTGAAGGTTCTGACCGTCATCCGGCGACCCGGGGATCCGTTCGGCGCGCCGGTCGCGGCTCTGCGCCGGATCGAAGTGGCCGCCGCGCCCATCGGTCAGACACGTGACGAGGGTGATCGTCTCGAGGATGCGGAGCTGCCCCTGGTCGTGGAGGCTGGTCGCACTTGGTCCCACGTTCCGATCCTGGCGGGATGGCGCGCGGCGGCCAACTATGCCTTCCGCTCCCGGCGGAGCAGCCCGGTTGCCGAGCGGCTGATCTTCATGGCCGTGGAGGGTGCCGCCCGTCATCTGCAGGGCCTGTCTCCTGATCGAAGGGTCGACCGCGATGAGCTGGACGAGAGGGCAGGGGGCCTGCTGATGCCGGCAGTTGCCGGGTGGATCGTGCCGCCCTCCGTGTCGCTGACCCGCACCGGCTTCCGGGTCTGGTCGCCGGTGACCGGGTTGGCCTCGTTCCTGGAGGCCGCCACGCGGAGCCTCTCACATGATCTCGGTCATCTGGGGACCCTGCGCCATGAGCTGGCGCGTCTCTCGGCCATGACGTCGTCTGCACATGGGCGGTCGCGCCTTGGCGACCTGATCACCTATCTGAAGACGCAGCCGGTCGTCAGCTCGGCGATGGTCATGGATCATCTCGGCGTGACGCGCCGGACGGCCCTGTCGCTAATTAGCGAACTCGTCGATGCCGACTGCCTCAGCAATCTCACCGCCCGCAGCACCTCCCGGTTCTGGGCGCTGCCCTCCCTGGCCGCACGGATGGGACATGCGGGAGGGGCTGGGACGGTTCCTCGCGGTGTGCTCGCCGGCCGGGAAGGATCACGCGGAAACCTGAAGCCAAGCGGTCACTTGGATCGGCTTCGGGAGGAACGTGACGAGGGCCAGCTTGACCGGATCATGGCGGATCTCGATGCCGCGATGTCGGGCCTGGATGATGTCGTGCGGCGGGCGGGGGGTCGAGAGCGGAAAGAAGAGTAGGGTTGCTTGAACCGCGACGGGCTGGATGAGGCTCCAGCCTCATCGATCGGCAAAGCCAGAACATAAGGAAGGCAGCGAGCGCGACTGCTGAGAGGAAGGTCTTTGCGCACCTGTCGTAGCGGGTGGCAATGCGGCGGCGGCCCTTCAGGTAGCCGAACATGATCTTAATTCGATTGCGCCGCCTGAATTTGCGCTTGTCATAGCAGAGGACCGTGCCGCGCGACTTCTGGCCCGGGATGCAGGGGACGTATCCCCTCGTCCTTCAAAGTCTCCCTGAACCAGCCAGCCTCATAGCTGCAGTCAACACCAACGAAACTATTCTGAGGCTATTACAGCACTTCGATACATGTTCTAGTTGTATAGCAACACTCGTGCTGGGGAAGTCGTTATGGTCGACTGTTTGAAACTCAAGGTCGTAGCAGGGATCGCTTTGTGCGTCTGTCTATCGCAGCAGGCGGCCGCCGACGGGTACTTCCTGCAGGCTGATCTCGGGGGTCAAACCCAAGGGCTTGTCGCTGCTTCCAGCACAGGAGCTATCAGTTATGGCTTCAACGCGGTGAAATATGAAGGTGGGCGCGCGGGCGCCATCAGCGTGACTCATGCTTGGCCACTTGGAGACATCGCGACCATCAAGGCGGGGCCAACCATAGGGTTCGAGAGAGAAGACGGGCAGGGCACCGATATCGCTGGAGGGGCCAAGGCATCGATAGAACGGTATAGCCCCTCCTCGTTTGGGGCGACCTATGTCTTGGCCGACTTCAGCACCGTCAACGATTCATGGTTCCTGCTGACACAGGCGACATTCCAAGCCCCAGGGGTGAGTGTGGAACTGTCGCGGGGTGGCAGCAACTCCTACCATGAAACGACCGTTGCCCTGCAGAAGAACCTCTCGGATAGCCCTTTCAAACTGCGCCTTGGCTACAAGGTAAGCTCAGAAGAGCTGTTCGCAGGCATTGCCGTAAATACGTTTTGAGGCTTGAAATGACCGCAATGCCCACCCTGACACTACGCCGTTCCGTGATCCTGTTCTGCCTCTCCTGCCTGATGGCGGTGACCGTGGTCTGCGCCAGCTTCGTTCTGCTGCGGGGGGACCGGTTCACCGACAGTACCTTAGCTTTCGCCTCGCGGTTCCGCACGACAGCTGCTGCAGGTGAGCTGGCACGTACGTTGGAACGCGATTGGCGCAATCTGGTCTTTTTGACCGAACGGGCCGGAACCCTTAGCCCGCAAGAGCTGTCTTATCTCCTGGCTGGGGCAGGGGGCGACGGTACGCGGATTTCTTGGGTCGGATATGCCGATCTTGGCGGCACAGTAGTCGCAGCGACCGACGACCTGCTGGTTGGTCAAGATGTCAGCGCACGACCGTGGTACCGAAACGGTCTGTCGGGCGGGTTTGCGGGCGATGTCCACGATGCACTTCTATTGGCGCAGCTGCTTGGCGGGGACGCAGAACAGCCGTTGCGCTTCATCGACCTGGCACGCCCGGTTTTGGATCAGAACGGCGACGTAGCCGGTGTCATCGGGATGCACATCAATGCCGATTGGTTGGCAGACTATCTTGCCGGCACGGCAGAGCGGTTCGGTATCGACCTGTTCCTGATCGACCCGAGCGGAGCGATCTCAGCGTCGTCCTCAGACCAAGCACCGACAGAGGCCGACTTGCAGATCTTGCGCTCGGCGCAGGCGGGGATCGGCGCTGAGGGGCGTGAGACTTGGCCAGACGGCCGCGACTATTTTTCGACCGTGGTACCGCAGGTCACATCAGGTGACCTGCCCAGCTTTGGATGGCGGATGATCGGTCGTCTTGATGCCAGCACGGTCCGCTTCGGGGTCGATCTTGTCCGAAACGGTGCGCATTATGCGGCGCTTCTCGCCCTGGCGCTGGTGACGCTGATCACACTTATTTATGCGCGTGTCGTGCTGGCGCCGATCGCGCGCCTGGCCGCATCGGCAGAGCAGATCTCTGAAGGCTCACAGGACTATCCCGCCAATAGCCGCATCACGGTTGAGGCGGCACAGCTGTCAACCGCGCTGGCACGCTTGCAGCGCGATCCGGTCAGCGGCGAGAGCTGAACGACAGTCGCCGACCCATACCCGCCAGAATGCCGCCAAGCTGTGCTCGCCCTATGCCCGGGGCCGCACCCTCGGCATAAAAACGCAGCATCAGGGCTTCGCGCTGGTCTGGGGTTGGCATAAGGCGGATGCGGTTGCCGTCCACCGTCTCGGCGATGACGGTTGCAGGAATGTCGCCGATCTTGGCGATCCGCAGCTTGGCCTCGGTGCCTGCAGGATAGATCTTACCGCGCAGTCTGGCCTCATCCATGTTCATCGCGCTGATCCACTGACGCCGGATATCGCCCTCAACCACGAAGACGGCGCGATCTGGCAAGTCGGCAATATGGCGTTCCCGGCGCGGCAGCTCGATGCAGGCAAGAACGGTCAGTGTCAGGACGAACACGTTGTAGATCGTCCAGAAGATTACGACCCATTTGCCGTCGCCTGCATCGTTGAATGCGAACCGGTCAGACAGGATGCCGATGGTCAGGCCAAGAAGGGTCAGCACCAGCAGGATCAGGAACGGTCGCATCAAGGCCCACTGGACAGTGACCTTGGTGCGGTCGCCCCCCTTGGCCGTCACTGAAAACGGATGCCCCTTGGGTCGGAACATGCCGGTGAATGCCGCGCGGCTGATCGCGATCGCGCCGATCAACTGGCTGACGTCATGCAAGATCGGTACGAACATTCCCGGCATCAGCGTCCGAAGGACCAAAAATGACCACAGGAAATAACACCCGAAGAACGTGATCACGTCGGGCAGGGACGCGTCCACCACGATGATGTTGAAGAACCAGTACAGCAACGGATAGACGACCACTGCGATGCGGAACGGGAAGCTGGTCATCCAGAAGAAGATGGAATCGATGACGCTCCAGCGATCGCGCAGGCGCAATTTGCTGGCCGACAGAGGGCCTAGGCTGGAGCGGGCAATCTGCATCAGCCCCAGGCACCAGCGCGCGCGCTGCGTCACATATTCCTTGAGCCCTTCAGGGGCGAGCCCCTCGGTCAGGGGTTCGGACAGATAGACGGTCTTGAGCCCGCGTTCCTGCAAGGCCAGTGTCAGCATGAAATCTTCAGTGACGCTCTCCGTCGGAAAGCCGCCGATCTCGCGAAGCGCGGACCAGCGGCATATGGATGACGTCCCGCAGCAGATGGCGATCCCCCACCCGTCACGACAGGGCTGCATGTGATCGAAGAAGAACCGCTGTTCGTCGGGATAGGACTGGCTGATCCCGAGATTGTGCTGGATTGGGTCGGCATTGAAGAAGTGCTGGGGGGTCTGGACCAGTGCCACGTCGGGATCATGAAACAGCGCCAGACTGCGCCCCAGAAAGCCGCGATGGGGAACGAAGTCAGCGTCCAGAACAGCCACAAAATCTGGTGGAACTGGGTCCTCGGCCAGACGATCCAGCGCGTGGTTGATGTTGCCTGCCTTGGACCCCTTGTTGTCTGGACGACGCATGTATCGGACCTGCTGTTGCGCGCAATAGTCGCGAAGCCAGTCCCGGCGGCTGTCGTCAAGAACCAGGACTTCCTTGTTCCTATGGCGCAGGAACTTGGCGCCGATGATGGTGCGTTCTAGAACCTCCAGGTCCTCATTGTACGTGGCAATCAGGATGGCGACCCGTGGTTCGGTTTCACCCCACCACCCCTCGTGGGCGTCCGCCTCGGCGCTGCGGATCTTGATGCGCGACATGATCACGAAGGCGCTGACCGATCCCATCAGCGCAAGAAACTCGAGCGCGAACAGCGACCAGCTTGCGAGCATGTCCAAGGTCAGGCCGGGTGGCGCCAGCGTCTCGGTTCCCCGCCACCAGATATAGCGAACGGCCAGCAGAAAGCCGATGCCCAGCAGGATCGAGCGGTGCAGGGTGTCGTGGACATTCACCCATGATCGGAGGGTGAGACCTACGCCAAGGACCAGCAACAGATGAACCGTGCTAGACCCCAGCTGGCTGAACAGCAGGACGTCCGGCATCTCAGTTGAATAGCCCGCGGAGGCCGTCCAGCGGGCGCGTCTCGAAAAAGGCACGTCCCGTTTGGCCGATGACACAGTTGTCCGCGCCCCCGTCGCGCAGTGCAGGAACGATCAGTGCCACGTCGAATCGTTCTAGATGTTTCTGGCTGGGAGCGACCGCCATCGCTTGATAGATCGTAGCGGCGCCGCTTCCGGCAAGGCGGGCGACAGTGGCATCATGAACTTCAGACGAACCCGCAAGTCTGAAGCGCGCGGACTGGCCGACAGCCAGATCATTGTAGGTGCGTTCAGTCACCGACAGGGTCACCACCGTGGAACTGCAATCCACGAGCCGCAGCAGCGGATCGCCGCGCTGAACGTTGACTCCGTCGGCCTGAAGCACGTCCCAGAAGATCCCGGTTACAGGGCTTTGCAGATCGCCGCCGATCTGGCTGTTGACCCGCAGACGTTCTCGGTCGGTACGCTCACCGACCGCGGTCAGCCTGGCATCGGCTTCGGCCAGACGCGTGTTCAGGGTCGCGATTTCACTGCGCAATTCGACGCTGCGCTGTTCGGCATTGGGTGCGTCGTTGTACCCGTCGCCCAGAAACACGCCCTGTTGCGCAGCGTTTAGCGCGATCTGCAGGATCGCCACGCGTTCGCGCGCATGATCAAGCACCAGCGCATGCAGCCGTGGTTCGGCAGGCAGGCGCTGGTCGTCCTCCTCGACCGCGTCCAGCAGGCGCGGGTCGGGCACAGCGGCTTGCTCTTGCTCCAGAATGGCCAGACGCGATCGGGCGTGCGTTAGGCGCGTTCGCAGCTCTTCCAGCCGGTTCGTGCGAAAGATGTCCGCACGTCGGTCCAGGTCGTCGCGGATGGCACCGGTTTCTGCCAACAACTCCGCGATCTGAGCGCGCGCAGCCTCCTCCAGCCGGACTTCCATCAGCAGATCATTGAGCCTGACGCGATCGACGATCGGGTCTTCAATGCTGGCCAGCACCTCGCCTTGCGTAACCCGTCCGCCCAACTGTCTCTCGGGGATCGTTAGGTTTCCGGCAACCGGCGCCCGGATCGTGACGATCGGTGCGTTGACTACGGCATCCGCGCTCGCCCCGGACATCTGCTCGCCCACGATCACCCAGATCGACAAGAGGATCAGGAGGATCCCGATAACTGGTCTGCTGTATTTCATGAGAGATGCAACCCAAGCTGATGATTTCTTTTAGTTCAGCTTAAGCGAGTAATTCATGCCGGTCACCACCATCTGGAGATGTTTTTCCCTTATTGCGGCGGCGTGTTGCATCCCCCTTCCCGGAAGGCCAGATCGACAAGCATCAGCAGGGTATCGGAATAATAGTCAGCACCAATGCGTGCTGATGAAGCATCAAGAGATGCACAATCTATCAAGCGTCGAATGGCGGTGAATCCAACTCGGTCGCTTGCCTGAAGCACCTCTCCTTGGGGTGCCGCCTCAACGACAACATGTCCCGGCAAGGCACCGTCGCTCATCAGGCTCGCTGCCGACCGCACTGCCGGGTGATCGGTTCTGTTCGACCAGGCCAGATAAAGAGGGATGCGGAGAGCGTCATATCCCCATCGAAAGTCATGCTCTAAAGGCTTTGCGAAACCTGCCCGTGTTACATCCACCCAGTTGGGCAGGAAGCCAGTGGCTGCCAGTTCGGCAAGTACGGTTTCTCCATGATCGGCTGCCTGAACGAGCGCAGGCTCACCCGCAGCTTCCCCCAGCTCACGCAGGGCACGTGGCATGATGTAGGATGGGTTGATCAGCACACGATCTTCGGCATGCCTTGCTTCGGCGCCTGGCAGAAGCAGGGGTTCGTCCGCCGCCCTTGGATCCGGAGCGAGACACAGGCGCGCGATATCTCGCGCAATTCTGAGGGCAGCGTTAGTATGCTTTGTCCACCCAGAGTCCCGTCCAGCTCGAAGCAGCGCCCACGCACGAAAAAGATCGCCGTCGGTGGCATTGTGCCAGTCAGGGATATTGTTGCCCGCACCTGGCTGCCATTTCCAAGCCATCAGGCTATCATCGCGGACCGACAGATGATTGGTCGTCCAACGTTCTATCTGCTCAAAAACGTCGCGATCTCCGTGAGCCTGCGCAAGCAAAAGGCCATATCCCTGACCCTCCGAGTGAGAGATCGACCTTTGATGCTCGTCTACGATTCTGCCGGACCGGACATAACTTTGCACCCAACGTTCCCAAAGAGCGCGGGTGGCACCGGAGTAAACACCATGCGGTTTCGCGACGACGGCTGAAGCGGCCAGTTTTACCAGCCGTCGGCGTGTTATCAGCATGCCCTCGTCCACCACGCTATCGGGTTAAACTTTTGGTTGGTATCGCCCAACGCGTAACTTGCCCCACTTTACATGGAGCGTTTTGAAATATGATCGAGTCTAGGCCGTCGTGGCCGGACGCAGAGGTTCTAGAAACCTTCAGTTTCAGTTCAATTGCCGCAGAAGCAAGCGCCAATGCTCGTTGAAGGAATTTTAGGGACGTGTCGCGGTTTCGGCACGGAACCTGAAAGCTAGGGGGATCAGTCTATCAGAAGGTATAAACTTTCAGTTTTTGATGTTGGTCGCGGCACAGCATTAACTGCTAGCACTTGGTGAACTGGACCCGGCCACGTTGAGGTTCCTACAGCCTACTGACGAATAAGGGCGCATATGCATCCTAGTGTACCGAGGGACGTGTAGCCTCCACCCACAGGCTTTGCTATTTAAGGTTGCTTACCTAAGCTGGATCATTATTAAGAAAAATGACGCATTGCTTAAATAAGGGCGGAATGTAATCTACGCCTATGACCGAACCTTCACCCAATCAGCGCCATGGCCGCTTCGTCGAGACCTCTGTTGCAGGCGAAGTCGTGCGAGCATTTGTTCCACCGCCCCTCCCGCCGCAGCCGAACATTGATGTTCTGCAGCTGCTCGAAAAACTGAGCCTGGCTGAACGTGCCTTGGGCCGTCTGGATGGCATCACCATACTGCTGCCCCGCCAAGAACTCTTCCTTTACATGTATGTCCGCAAGGAGGCAGTTCTGTCTTCTCAGATCGAGGGAACACAGTCGACGCTGACCGACCTTCTGCGCTTCGAAACGGAAGCGGCGTCAGGGGAGCCAATCGACGATATCCGTGAGGTCTCGAACTACGTGGACGCCATGATGTATGGGCTGGAGCGGCTACAAGAGCTTCCCTTGTCCTTACGCCTGATCCGGGAGATGCACGAGCGACTGCTGCAAAGCGGCCGTGGTGGGACGAAGAATCCCGGGGAGTTTCGGCGGACACAGAACTGGATCGGGGGAACGCGACCTGGAAATGCCCTATTCGTTCCTCCGCCGGTGACGGAGCTGGGCGCCTGCCTTGGTGAGTTGGAACGATTCATGCATGAGGACCAATCGAAGCTGCCGGCGTTGATCAAGGCAGGGCTGCTGCACGTTCAGTTCGAGACCATACACCCCTTTCTGGATGGCAATGGTCGCATCGGACGCCTGCTGGTGACCCTGTATCTCTGCGTGAATGAAGTCCTCCGGACACCCTTGCTCTACCTCAGCCTCTATTTGAAAACCCATCGGGCCGATTATTACCGGTTGCTCCAAGAGGTGCGGGAGAAAGGCAACTGGGAAGCGTGGCTCGACTTCTTTCTCACCGGCGTTGCTGAAACTGCCAACCAGGCCTTTGATGCAGCAACACGGATCGTCAGCCTCTTCAAGGAAGACCGGGATCTGATCACGGCTGCTAGTGACCGAGCAGGCTCAGCACTCCGCATCCACGAACTGTTTCAGCAGAACCCCTTCCTGACGGCAAGCCAGCTTGTCGTAAGGACCGGACTGTCTGCACCTACAGTAAATGCTGCCTTGGCAGATTTGCAGCGTATAGGCGTGGTCGCGGAAGTCACTGGTCGCAAGCGCGGCCGGGTGTTCGGCTACCAAAGATACCTAGCGATCATCAGTGAGGGAACAGAGCCCCTGTCGCAATCCAGTTGACGTCCGTCCCTCGGCGTTCATGGTCCCCGCTAAGTGTCCAAGAACCCGTCCCGCTGTCAGGCATACGGCAACACAGCGTCTCGCAAAGGGTCCTTGTTACAAGCTCACGGAAGTGACGACCGCCGACCAAGCCACCTTCGAAAGATCGGCCTGCCCCCGCCCCCCACAGGGCCAGGCCGGCCGTCAGGCCAAGCGCGGCAATGGCCAACAGGGCGGCTTTCAGACGATCCCGGACCATGATCAGCATCCTGGCGTCGTCGCGCCGATGCACAGTCGCATCCGGGCGGGTCGCCTGCAGGGATCACATGACATGACGGCACCTTTCATGCTGGACTGAGACTGGCATCCCATGGGTGATCGGGGGATGCCCGGATGGCCTGCGACAGGGCCATGACACGCACGGATGGACCAGGTCAGACGGCGGTATAGCCGCCATCGACCAGGTGATAGCTGCCGGTGATGAAGGTCGCCCGGCGCGACAGCAGGAAACAGACCAGCGCGGACACCTCTTCGGGGGTGCCGATGCGGCCGATGGGGTGCCGGGCCGCCAGCGCGGCCAGCACGTCGGGGGTCAGGTTCGCCGTCAGCAGCGGCGTGTCGATGAATGCAGGGCCCACCGCGTTGATCCGCACGCCCTGCGCGGCATATTCGATCGCCGCGGTCCGGGTCAGGCCCAACAATGCGTGCTTGGCGGCGACATAGGGGGCCGCATGCGCGAACCCGACCGCGCCCAGGATCGAGGACATGTTCACGATCGACCCGCC
>NZ_JBHSSW010000017.1:0-184543 GCF_042659465.1 Ponticaulis profundi
GGGCCCTGGCCCACCGGGATGGGGGTTGGTGGGCCAGGGCCCACCCGACTGGGCGCACAATCCCTGGCCGCCGCCGATACCTTCGGTCGGTAACCTTCTTCTCACGGCCTGAGCGCCCCAATCTTCTCCAGATCTACACACCCCCATTTGCGCGGCAGAGACCCCTCTGCGGCGATAATTGTGTTGGGGTTTTTGTGTTTTTTATTCTGCTCGCCTTTGCGATTCGCCTACCGCTCACCCCGGCTGCGCCCGACCTTTGGTCGTTGGGTGCGCCACACAACAGCCCTGAGCGGGTTCTATGTGAACCGAAGGTTCACGAGAACAAACAAAAATGACCGCGTAGGCGCAGCGCGACCGAACCGCAGGTGAGGACCAGGCGCGAGCAAAGCAAAACCAGACATTGCGTCCGTTCGTCGGCAGGCGTATTTCCCTCATCATGACCGATACATCTCGCATTGACGAACTTGAAATCCGCATGGCCCATCAGGAACAGACCATTGAGGATCTGAACGGTGCCATTACGGCGCAGTGGAAGATCATTGACCGGCTGGAACGTCAGGTGTCGCGGCTGATCGATCGCCTTGCCGAGGCAGAGGGCGCGATGGGCGAAGCCCCGCCTGCCCATCAGCCCCCGCCGCATTATTAGGTCTGGTTCGGGGCTACTCGGTTTCGCTGATTTCCTCTTCCAGCATGCCGTTCGCGCGCATGTTTTTCAGCATGAAAATGGCGCCGTCTTTCGTGAAGTGGCCATAGTCATGCTGCATCGGACTGTTTTCCGGCGTGACATAGGTGCAGCCGGTTCGCTCGCACATGAGGTCGAAAGGTGAGTAGTATTCACCGCCTGCCGCTGCGGTCTGTTCTGCGAGGATCTCATTGACGCGGGCAGAGCTGTTGCGGGCTTCTGTGGTTAGGATGATGCTCTCCCGGCCGCCTGCTTCAGCAGATTTGACGAGCAGAAGCGGCAGCTTGTCTTCATAAAGAGGCCCGCGTCCAAGGATGATGACCTTGTCGACGTATTGCTTCAGATACTCGACGGTTACCCCGACGCGTTCTGCAGATTCTTCATTCCAGCGAGCCGACAGGATCGCGATATCGAAGTTTCCATCCGGGATGCGTGTATCGAACAGGTCTTCATTGAACTGAACGCAATCGTCGCGTCCACGGATCGGCAGAACGGGAATGCAGCCGGAAGCGACCATGTGTGAGAACTGGATTTCCGGGAACACAGCTTCCAGTCCGCGCTCCCAATGCTGCGCGAAGCTGTCACCGAACACGATGGCGCGTGGTCGTCCATCCGAAGCCTTGAGGCAGTCTTCATAATTGAAGTCGGCGAGGACCGATGAGCTTCGTTGATAGCATTTGTTCGTGCCGCCGCGTTGTGAGCTGCTGGTGATGAAAGAGAGATAGTGTTCCGCATCGACTGAGATTTCTTTGCCGAAGCCGTTTGATTTTGTCAGCGCAAATCCGGCGCCGCTGCAGATCGCCATCGCGCCAACGGATATGGCAACGACTTTCAGATTGCTTCTACTGTCAGATGCGGTCGCTTTGGCCTGTCGTGCGCGCCGGAAGGGTTGTTCGATGATGAAATAGGAAATCGCTGACAGTGCGATTGAGGCGACAAGAATGACTGCCGACTCAAGATGATCAGGCGGCGCGCCGAAATTATAGCTTCGAAAGAAAACAATGACCGGCCAGTGGATCAGGTAAAGCGAATAGGACCATTTCCCGATCCAGACGAGTGGCGATAATGACAAGGCTCGGCCGACCAGCGACTGATCAGACTTTGCCCAGAGGAGAAGCGCCGTGCCGGCGCAGGGTACCATCGCGACCCAGCCCGGAAATGCCATGGCGCTCGTCAGGAAAAGAAAACTGAGACCGATCAGGGCAAGGCCGACAAGGTCCATGATCAGGGCTTTCACGCGTCCCATTGCAGGTGCGAAACCGACCAGCGCACCGAGCGCCAGTTCCCAGACGCGGGTCGGAAGCATGTAGAATGCGGCTGCGCTGTTCTGGGGTGTGAGATAAATGCTGAATCCGTAGCTGAGCAGGGCACCAATCGCGAGTACGATCAGGCTGGTGCTCAGGAATTTTCGCGGTGCAAATTTTGAAATCCCGAAAAGGAGAAGTGGCCAGAACAGATAAAACTGTTCTTCAACGGCCAGGGACCAAGTGTGCAACATGGGCTGAGTGTGAGCCGCTGGCGCAAAATAGTCTGAGTGCTGCAAAAAATAGAAGTTCGATAGCCCGAAGGCCGCAAACATGGACTGATCGCCAAGTCGAACAAGGTCATTCGGCGTGTAAATGAAATACCCCGCGACCAAGCCTGCGATCAGCGTAACCAGCAGGGCGGGAAGAATACGCCGGAAGCGCCGACTGTAAAAACCGACGAGGGAAAACGATTGCGTCTGAATATGCTTGACGAGAATTTTCGTGATCAGGAAGCCCGAGATCACAAAGAAAATATCGACGCCGACAAAACCTCCGGGGAGATAGTTTGCATTCAGATGATAAAGAAAAACAGATAAGACGGCGACGGATCTCAGGCCATCAATGTCACGCCGGTAGGTAATCGCGTTCATCAAATGAGTCTCAAAAAATTAAAAACCAGGGCAGCAAAAGACACACGCAGTAGATGTAAAGGTGCGCAGGCTGTTAACGCATGACCACTTTTGGTTTTCAAGCGTCGAGGTTCATAATCTTGAGAAACAGCAGATCAAATGACAAAGGTTGAGCGCTCTTTTTGCCTACTTCATCTGGCTGCCTTTGGAGCCGCGCCGGTTGATGCCGCCGCGGTCCATATCCGCGCCATCGCGGCCTTCCTGACAGGCGACGCAGAGTTTCACGCCGGGGACGAGCTCACGTCGCCGTTCCGGGATTTCTTCTTCGCATTCAATGCAGTATTTCGCACTCTCGCCGGTTGGGCCGCGGCGTGCTTTCAGCCGTGCCAGCTCATCGGCAATGCTAGCTTCGATTTGTTCACTTACCGCGCCATCGCGCGTCCAGCCACCAGCCATTGCTGTCGGCTCCTTTCAGATTTTGTCATTCGGGTTCAGCAAGAGACATAGAAAGCCATTGCGTGGATTTCAAACAGAGCGCGCGAAAGTCGCGCCTGAAGGATTGACGGATCGGCGATGAGCGCGTGCTATCTGATCATGTCAAAACTGCCTCTGATCTGTTCTGTGTTGATGGTCACCTCCCTGCTTGCGGCCTGTGAGGATCCGGGCATGCGGGTCGGCGGCCCATGTCGCTATGAAGAGAGCCTGGTCGAGGGGATTGTGGCGCGTCATGAAGGGGCTGGATTCGTTCTGCAAACGGCCGATGGCGAGCTCTTTGTCGCGGATGGCAATTTATACAACGTGCCAGAGGTCGGTGATAAGGTGACGCTTCGCCGTCAATTGATCGTCAGTGGCACCTGCACGCCGGAGATTTTCTCGGTCGTTGAGCCGGATGTGGCTGAGTAAACATCTGGACGGCGCGTCGGCGCGCTATTAGCGTTGCGCACGTCAAACAGGTTCAGAAAAACAAAGGTCTGTCATGTCTGTTTCATTCCTGCGCCGCGTCATCCTTGCGCCTTTTCTGGCAGCTCTGATCGCAGCTTCCAGCCCGCTTGCAGCTCTGGCGCAGACCGTCACCGTGCACAAAACGCCCTGGTGCGGCTGCTGTACGAAATGGGTCGATCATCTCCGTGATCATGGCTTTGACGTGATTGTGCGCGAGAAAGAAGACCTCGCGCCTGTTCGTGCCGAGCTGGGCGTTCCGGACGACTTGATGAGCTGTCATACCGGAGAGGTGGATGGCTATGCGCTGGAAGGACATGTTCCTGCCGATCAGGTGAAGCGATTGCTGGCGGAACGACCTGAGGCGCTGGGGCTTTCCGTACCGGGCATGCCCATGGGCTCGCCGGGGATGGAAACTCCTTATCCTCCGGATACCTATGATGTGGTCGTCTTCACCACCGATGGGGCTGAAACCTATGCCACCTATACAGGCGGCAATATGGTCAGTCTCGCAGACTAAGGTCGCTACCCGTCAGGCTGGCGCACAGGCAAAACCGCTTGTATGGCCCGCCGTCTTTGTGGTGCCGCGCAGAAGGTATCCTTCCTCCATTTCCTCGTCGGGTATGACATCAAAGGCCAGTTCGATCGGGCCTGGATCATTGATCTCCAGACCTTCCGGCAGATTGTCCGGTGGGTGAATGGCGCTGGCGCTCGAGATGACATTGAGCTCGCTGTCCGTCGCGTCGGTCATGACGCTGACCTTGTATTCGATGACGAGATTGATGACGTCATCGCCAACGGGAATTGGGGTGGTTTCCAGCAGAATGGCGCCTTCAGAGTCGGGATTTGCGATCAGATGGGAGGGAACAATGTCTTCATCCGCATCGTCGAGCCCATAGGTGAGGCAGTTCCAGCCCTCTTCGGAAAAGAGCGCTTCTGAGCGAAACTCTGCTTCCGTCGTGAAGAAATCGAATGCCGCGCCGAGGCCGATGATGTCATCAAGGCTGTCATCATCGGCAAACGGGTTTTCGAAGACATCGCTTTCGGCGAGCGGGTTTTCATAGTCTGCGAAAGGCTCAGCCTGTTGGGCCACAGCGGCTGGCAGTGCTGAAAGCAGCAGGCATGCGCCGGTGACAGCAAGTGTCCTGATCGTGAGCATTGTTTGTCCCCCATAATCCCCGGCCCCATAATCCTCGGCCAAGATTAGCATATTTCAAAAGTAAAGGGAGATGCCGCGAACGTCATCCCCGATTTGGGGGAAGGGCGGGCTGTGTGCTTGGGGCGTTTGTTGACAGAAAAGCGAAAACCAATTCTGGTTTTCAAAAAAGTATGCTGGCGCTGCCATTCACCCGGGGAGGTAGGTTTTGCTCAAGACGGTCATCAGTGTGTTGCTGGCAATGGCAATGCTCGCCATTGCGATTGTCATCTGGGCCTATATATCCCGATTTGGCATGACGCTGTCGTTAAGCCATCAGGAATGGTCTGAGTTTGGGGACTTTTTCGGCGGTACGATCGGAACAGTTCTGGCTTTTGTGTCTCTGCTGGCGCTGCTGGTGACGATCTATCTGCAGAATCTAGAATTGCGTGCCACGCGTGATGAACTGGCCGAAACCCGGCTGATACATGAGCAGCAGGCAGACAGCCTGAATGAACAGGTCGAAATCGCAAAGAATGAAGCGAAGGCCAATCTGACCTTTTCCATGCTGGAACGCTGGGCATCTGCAACGACGCGGGAATTGCGATCTGAAGCCTGGGATGAGCTGGAAGCGTCATACGGATTTGACGATACGCCGATTTCTCTGGCCGATCTTGGTGCCCGGAACCCGAAAGCGCTGACTGGATTGCTTGAGGTTTGTCAGTTCATCTCTGACCTCAACAAGATGATTCATCTCAAGCGGGTCGATGAAACGCTCGTCTTCACCATGTTCTTCAATTCCCTTTATCCCTGGTTTGAGTTCATACCGAGAATTGAGGTGTCAAAGCGCGCGGCATCGTCCAGGGCGCTGTCATATTCAAGCCGGGTGGAAGACTGGTACGAAACCTGGGTGTTCTCCTTGCAGCCATGGTTCGAACGTCTGGCTGCTGAACAGGGAGGTGAGGTGCGGTCGCCTTCAGATCACGGTCAGACATGAAAGCAGCTCCGCACAAGGCGGAGCTGCCTGGATGGAGGGCGATTTGGGATTCGGGGGAATTAGCCTTCCATCTCAGCCTGAAGCTTCTGGGCAAGGGCTGGATCAGCCTGCGCCAGACGGATGATCTCTGTATAGCGTTCCGGCGTCATGCCTTCATCCTGGATGGCCGAGACCATTTTTTTCTCGGTTTTCATCTGGATTTCGGCCTGTTTCTCTTTGGTATCGACACCCTGGAGTTCGCCTTGCATTTCGACCGCGATGACATTCACCTTGTCATTGGCTGCGACGAATTTCGTGATCTCTGCATCGGTCACCGGAGCGATCTGAGGCTGCATTTGTTCGGTCGGCGCCGTTTGTTGCGCGACAGCGGGGACGGTTGCGAGCGCAGCGACGGCGGAAACGGACGCGATGGCTTTAAGCATAAGGTTTTTCATAATATTCCTCTGTGTTTGCCAATAATTACTTTGTTAGACAAACATAAGGGTGGGGGTCATCTCAACCGATTCAAATTAAACCTGATACATGTGTCTCGTTTGTAATAAATGCATGAAGTATCATCATCGAATAATTTGTTTTATTCGCTGATTAATTTATCTAATACGAAATTAGCGTGATTTGATACTTTGTGTGAGCCGCACTTAGACCGCTGCGGTCGGTTGAATATCAGCTCCGGTCTGCAGGTCAGCCAAGGTCGCTCTGGCAAGAAAGGCTTCACCAAGAATGCCATTGGCGCGGCGCGCCTTGATGCATTCGAAACTGCCGGCCCGAAACGCGCGGCAGGCTTCTGGTCGGTCTTCGTAAACGCCGCATACGGCCTTTCCGGCACCAAGTTGCAAATGCGCGCAATGTCCGCAGTCAAACCGGACATAGGTGGCGTCATTTTCAGTGAAGAGGCTTTCGGCCGGGAGCGTGCGGTTGGCGTCCCAGTTGAGAAGCGACAGATATCGCGGGTTGCGGCTGAAGCAGCAAGCGCCGCAGGTCACGCAGTCAAACGAGGTGTTTGTCATGTCCAGAGAAGAGGCTCCGCCGCTCGGATACAAACGCATGTATCGGTCAGCGGCGGCGCTCAATAATGCGAGAATTCAGTTCTCGCAAGCAGAATTAAATGTCTGCGATCTGCCTAGCCCCAGGGGCCTTTCCGGCGTGACTGACGCGCAGCGGCCCAGGGCGAAACAACGGTTTCCGGTTCGGTGGCCATTGGGGTGGCTGACGTGCTGCCCTTGAGTGCCATCAGAGCCTCAATCCGGTTTTGCGTCGCCGGGTGGGTGGAGAACAGATTGTCTCCGCGTTGTCCGGCGAGCGGATTGACGATGAACATGTGTGCCATCGCCTGGTTCTCTTCGGTGTGCTGGTCGGGCATCAGCTCAGCCTGTCCGGAGATTTTGGCCAGCGCGCGTGCCAGTGGCTCCGGATCACCAAGGATCTCAGCGCCTGTCTTGTCTGCCTCGTATTCGCGGGCCCGGCTAATGGCCATCTGAACGACACTGGCCGCGATGGGGGCAAGAATGGCGATCAGAATGCCGACAATGAGCCCGCCGCGTTCGCGTCCGCCAAAGAAGAGCGCAAAGTTTGCGAGCAGGCCAATGGCACCGGCAATCGTTGCGGTCACCGTCATGGTCAGCGTGTCACGGTTCTTGATGTGGGCCAGCTCATGCGCCATCACGCCGGCAATCTCGTCGCGATTGAGCATATTCAGGAGGCCGGTCGTGGCGACAACCGCCGCATTGTCCGGGTTCCGGCCGGTCGCAAACGCGTTGGGCTGGTCCATTTCGACAATGTAGATTTTTGGTTCAGGCAATCCGGCACGCTGAGCAAGCGCGCGCGTATCCTGAAGATAGGCCGAGACTTTGGGATTGTTCTGAAAATCAGCCGCCGGTTTGGCGCGATAGCTTTTCAGAACAATGCTGTCAGAGTTCCAATAGCTGAAAACATTCAGGCCAACGGCAATCACAAACGCAATCGCCATGCCTGGTATGCCGCCGACCAGATAGCCAATCGCTCCGAAAAGCGCCGTCATGGCGGCGAGCAGCATGAAGGTCTTGGTATGGTTCAACAATGGCATTGGGGGTCTGTGCTCCTTTCAGCTGATCCCGCGAAAACACTTCAGAGCATGTAGGAACTTATTGAATAACGAAAAGAGGTGTTGCTGCGGATCTCAGGCAACGAACGCATCATCGGGCGCGTTAGCTGAGCTGGGAAGAATTTCCCGCTCATTGCATGTGCAGAAGAATGAAATGTTTTGTTATTTGCGTTTCACTGGGTGTTAATGCCTGTTTGTGCATGATTTTTTGAGTTGGGATGAATAGATCACGCAAAGGATCGAAACATGCAGTCCGTATTCAGAGTATCCGCATTCCTGGCGATCTGTGCAGTACTATCTCCATCGGTCACCGCTGATCCGATCGACAATGAAGTGATGGGCGTTATCGCGCAGGAGCTCAATCTGCCATCTGAATCCATCCTGCCTCTGGACGATCTGAAAGCAGATCTCGGTGCCGATGAGCTCGATCTCGTCGAAATTCATCAGGAACTGGAAGAGGTTTTCGGCATTTCCATTTCCAAACAGGAGTTCGAAAGCTGCGAAACGGTCGGTGATCTGGTCCACGTCATCACGGACATGTAGGGCTCGACCTGCTGATATTCTCGGGTTCTTCAGCCCGGAGAGATGCCAATCCAGCTGAGATAGGCCGAAATCGTCGCAATCGATAAAATGGTCGTCACAAGCACGGTCTGCCCGGTCAGCCTGGCTTCGCGTCCATAGAATTCTGCGAGCATGAAAGAGCCGGTCCCGGTCGGGAGCGCTGCGATCAGCACGGCGGCGTGCACAGCAAATTCAGGCAGGCCCAGCAGGGGGGCGGCAATCAACCAGGTGATCAGAGGCTGCCCGATCAGTTTCAGGCCTGACAAGGTCGCCATGACAGGCCATTGCTGTGCTGGTTTCTGACCGCCTGCCTCTGTCGTTCCGGCCAGAAACAGCCCGAGCGCGATCAGGGCACATGGAGACGCCGCACTGCCGAGGAAGTCCAGATAGACTTCAATCGGTGTTGGCAGGGTCCAGCCTGTGATCAGAACGATGGCGCCGGCAAAAGGTGCAATCAGCAAAGGATTGGTGAGGAGCGCGCGTGCGGTCTTGCGGGCGACATCCATTGGACCGGCACCTTCCTGAGTGCTGCTTTCAATCAGCACGATGGCGACGGCGAATATGGCGCAAACGGTAATGATGGTCGCGATCAGTGTCGGCGGCAAACCGGCCTCGCCAAACGCGGCAAGCATGAGCGGAAAGCCCATATAGCCGGTATTGGCGTAACTGGCGTTCAGGCCATCAATGGCGGCATCGGCAAGCCGGGCGCTCTGAACCAGACGGAGCGTCAGCGTGGCGAGATAGATGATCAGGCATCCGCCACCGAAGGCAAGAATAAAGCCGGGCTGCCATAGTTCATCGAAACTGGCATTGGCAACAATGTCGAACAGCAGGGCGGGGAGGGCGAGATAGACAACGAAACGGTTCAACTCCCGAGTAGCCTGTGGGCCTAACGCCCCCAGGCGCCTGGCAAGCCAGCCGGTGAAGATCAGTGCAAATATTGGAAGAACAATTGAGAGCGTTGCGAGCATAACTCAGTCCGAAACAGGTTTAGCTGCGCTTGTAAGGGATGAACTGAAATATATCCAATCAATGGCGGTATTTATTGTGCGCATTTGCATGAAATTGCCTGAGGCGAGCGCTCCGAAAATTAAACTTTTCGCGTTAGCGTGTTCAGACAGGGGGAAGACCGAAACAGATCCTGTGTGCTCACGCCCTGACTGCTGAGGTGGTCGGGGCGGGCACGTTTCACCGTGACATGCGAAACCCGAGGCTTGCCGCCAACCAGATGGTGGTGAAAACAGCCGTTGCGGCGAAGGTATCCCAGGGCCAGAGCGCGCCACCATCTCCGAGATTGAGGGCAATCGCCGTGGTCCCGATCCCTGTCTGAATGACGGCCATGATCAACAGTGTTGCGGACATTCCGCCCGCGCGGAAGCGGCTTGCAACCATGCCGACCAGACCGATCAGAAGCACAATACCAAACAACAGGTTTGCAGGGTTCCCGGCACTGCCAATCACACCAATCGCGCCATTGATCCATATCAGCAGAAGACTGCCAGCCAGGGTCAGAAGAAAGGCGGCTCGATAGAGCGGGTGCCGGTTTAACCGTATGGCCAGCCAGATACCCAGGACAAGTGTGCCGATCAGAGCGGCGGCAAAGGCGAAATCTGCTGTGGACCAGTTCATGGGATGGCTCTTCTTCTCGGCTGGCTGTGCGCCGATGGTGACGATATTTGCGCTCTGAAGAAAGCAATCAATTCCGGCTTTGCCTGTTCTGAGAGGACACTCGCCTTGTGACATTTCAGACATTGCGAATTCGTCTGAGCCATATCGGCTCGTTTCTGCGCCTTCCTTGTCAGGACACTTTCGTCTGAGAGGAGAGGGACATGAAGAAATCTTATCTAAGCGCAATCGCGCTATTGAGCAGCGTTTCGCTGGCGCCAGGCGCTCTGGCGGATGATGGCTGGTATGGTGCGTTCGGTGCGGGTGTCGGTCATCAGGAGCTCGATAGCGACGAGGACTCAATCGGCGTCGATACGTATTTTGGCGAGGCCGTGATCATCGCGCCGATCAGCGGAAATCTGGCGTTTCAGCTGGATGCAAATTATTCCAGCGTCTCTGACGACGATTTTACAGGAGATGTCTGGACGGCGAGTGGGCATCTGATCTGGCGCGGCGATGGCTATGCTGCCGGTGGTTATGTGGGTTTGATCGAGGCGGACGAGGTTTCAAGCTGGGTCGCGGGCGGTGAATATGCGGCGTTCTTTGGTCCTGCAACATTTGCGCTCGGCGCTGGCTATGGCCAGATCGACGTTGAGGAAGAGACCGCAGACCTTTATGGCGTCACAGGTGAAGTGCGATATTTCACGTATGAGAATTTGCGCTTCGATGGCCGACTTGGCTGGCAGCAAGCGTCTGAGGGCGGGCTGGATGAGACCATCCTGACCTATGGTGTTGGCGGCGAGTGGAAGCCGACAACAGGGCCGGTGAGCGTGTTCGCCAGCTATGATCGTCTGGATCTGCAGGACTTTGATGCAAGCGTGGACACTTACAGCATTGGTCTTCGGGTGCTCTTCGGGCCGGGTGACACACTCATGCTGCGAGACCGGGAAGGCACGACGTTCCGCCCATTCGGCGGGTTTGAGTCGATTGCGGGTAGTCTGTAGCGGCGTTTTTCATTCCCATGTTGCCCGCTCATGCTAAGAGCGGGCGCATGATCATTTATGTTGATGCTGATGCCTGTCCTGTAAAGGACGAGGTTTACAAGGTTGCCGAGCGCCATGGCGCGCAGGTGTTTGTCGTTTCGAACAGCTTCCTGCAGGTACCGCGCCTGCCTTTCATCCGTCAGCAGGTTGTTGAGGCAGGGCCGGATGAAGCTGACAACTGGATTGCCGAACGGGCCGATCCGCAATCAGTTGTGATCACGGCCGATATTCTGCTGGCGGAACGGTGTCTCGAAAACGATGCAAAAGTGCTGCAGCCAAATGGCAAGGCCTACACCGCGGCGAATATTGCATCTGCCATTGCGACCCGTGCTCTGATGGAGCAATTGCGGTCGACCGGAGAACAGGTTGGCGGTTCACGGCCCTTCAATGCGCGTGATCGGTCTGCCTTTCTGCAGGCCTTGCATGAAGTGTGCACACGGCTGAAAAAAGCCTGATCGCTTACTGACCGAACAGGCGGGCCGCGAAGGTCGGAATCTGGTTTGCGATGTTCAGAGCCTGTACGCGCAATTGCTGCTTGGTCTGAGCCGCCTGAAGGCGGGCGGCCTCTTTGCCGAGGTCAGCATCGACCAGATTGCCCAGATTTTTGGCCAGAACGTCAGAGGTGTTGACCGCCAGTGTGCGGGTTGTCTCCATTGTTCGGATGCGACCACCAAAATGGTTCGTGATCAGGTTCTGGGCATCAAGCGTATCCTTGATGCGTTCCAGCGCTTCTCTCGCGGCTTCGAGCGGATCGATCACGGTCGTGGCTGTGACCGAACTGTCCGAGCCGCCAACGCGTAGGTCAAACCCCTGCATGGAGACGGAATGGCCGCCATTCACATCGGTCACCGGATAGATGCCAGTCGCTGAGCCATCAATCAGGTTGATACCGTTGAATTGCGCATTGCGAACCACGGTGTCGATCTGGTTGCGCAGCACCGTAAAGTCCTCATTGAGGATGGAGCGGCCGCGCGAATCCATGGCTGGGTCTGCCGCTTCCAGTGCTTTCTCTTTCATCTCAAGGAGCAAGTCATTCAGAGCTTCGGTTGCGCTCAGGGCCACTTCACCGGTGGAGATTGCTGTATCGAGTGAGTCTGTCACGGCGCCCCAGCCGGAAATATCCGACCGCAGGGTCTGTGCCATACCGTAAATCGCGCCATTATCCCTGGCGCCATTGATCTTGCGGCCTGTGTTCATGCGCGCCTGAATGTCCTCAAGCTCTGGTTTGGAGCTGTTGAGCTGACGTAGCGCATGCATCGCCGAACGGTTCGTGATGACGCTGATGGACATGAGTCTCACCTGCACCTTTCTGGTCTTTTCGTCGCCTTCTGGCGTTTCTGATGAGCCCTGCTGGGCATTTATCGCGTCAGAATAGCGAAAGACTTTGAAAGCAAAATTTCTGGTGCAGGTGAAATATTGAATTCTGGATCAGCAAGCTGTTAGGGTTAACTGCCGACAACCATAATGAGGTGCCGGGTTAGTCCTCAAACCCCAGGAACACGGCCGCGTCATCGACGCTTTTGCGGTTGGAGACGACGGCATTTGCCGGGAAGCTGTCATCGGGCCAGCCCATGGCGACACAGGTCTGGATCACCTGGTCATCCGGGATTTTAGCGTGTTCGCGAACAACCGGGCTCTGCATGATGCCTTGTGAGTTGATGACGCAGCCAAGTCCTTTCGACCAGGCGGTGTTCACGAGACAGTTCACGACGCCGCCGCAATCGAACGGCGCAATGTCGCTTCCCTGAATGGATTTGTCATATGTCACAACGATGGAAACCGGGGCATCAAACTGACGGAAGCCGCGCAACACCCAATCGGTGCGCTTTTCCTTGTCATGTCGCTCAATACCCATGGCACCAAAGAGCTGCTTGGCGATCTCGATCTGACGTTCGCGATGTTCGCCTTCATAGCCGGGGCCCATGCGAAACTCTCTAGAATCCGGCACGCCTGCGAGGTTGCGTTCGACATTGCCGGCACGGATTTTGTCGAGCACATCACCCGCAACCACATAGAAGTTCCAGGGCTGTGTGTTCAGCGAGGTCGGCGCGCGCATGGCGATTTCCAGAATTTCGCGGATGAGCGCTTTCGGTACCGGCTTCTTCTGATACCCGCGAATGCTGCGTCGTGTCCGGACAACTTCTTCGAAATCCATAAGCGTTTCCTCTGCTCGAATTCTGTTTTGCGCGATTGTGCATTCTTCCACTCCATTGCCTAGCCGTCTCGTAACGAGATGCAGTGAGCTTTGTCCGGCTTTTCTTAGGCACGGCGTGAACATGTGCAGAGGCGCGGGCCGCATTCGGGCTGCGATAGAAAGTGGAAGGGAAAAACTATGTTCAAACACAAACGACGGACACTTCTAGTGGGGGCTGCCCTGCTGTCGGCTGGCACGGCATATGCGCAGGTGGAGATGAAAGCCCAGGGCGCGGTTCAGGTGCAGCTTAAAAACGCTGAAAAACTGGAAGGCATGACCGGTGAAAAGCTGCGTGCAGCGCTTCTCGAGAACCTGAGCATCACAGCGAAGGGTGATGTTGGAGTTGCGCGTCTGTATGTTGCGCGCGTCGCAGATGGAGAAATTGCGGATCTGTTTGCGTCCGACAAATTCAAGGCGTTTCCGGGTGATAACTTCTTTCCCGGCGACAGTTTCTTCCCGGGCGATATGTATTTTCCAGGTGAAATGCTATTTCCAGGCGAGATGCAGTTTCCGGGAGAAATGCTCTACCCGGGCAAGGACCGCAAAGGCGCTCTGGTCGAAGGGGCGATGAAAGCGGCCAAGCTTGCTGAAGTGAAGTCAGGCTGGTTCATCATCGTCATTGGCGAAGGCGAGCGCGCGACAGCGAGCGGCGTGATGTTGCCAGCGAAGGGCTGAACCCATGCCGGTTGCACTTGTGATAGGTGCCGGAATTGCCGGGCTGGCGACAGCCTGGCAATTTGTGGAAGCGGGATGGCAGGTGCGGGTTTTTGACCGGGCCATTGAGGCAAACCTGGCTGCGCGGCCAGCGTTTGAGCATGCGCATCTGATCGCTGCAGATCACATTCATGCACTGGTCGGGCAATTCCCGTGCGGTGGGCAGACTGGGGTGGTTTGCGCTCGGGCCGTTTATCAGCGCTTGCTGGCGCAATGCCGGGCTGCATCCATCGCGTTCCATGATTCGACACGCTTGCAGCATATTGACTGGGACGCGCGCTCCATCTGTGTGCAGCGGGATGTTTCTGTTCAGGATTACGGGTTTGATCTGCTGATTGATGCGAGTGGATCACGGCGGGCAACGCTCCGGCATTTGCCGCATAGCGCAGAGCCTGACCTTGAGAGCCTGGAGTCGCCAGCATTCTATATGTCTCTGAATGTGCGCGCGGATGATTTTACAGGACAATCTGTCATCGCGGACACGCCGGATGCCCGATATTTTCTGTATGAACAGGGAGGCGGTATCCGGCTGACAATCGCGCAGACATGTTCTGGTGGGGATCAAGCCGATGCGGCAGCTTTGGTGAAGCGGGCCGCTTCCGCTTTGGGCCAGCCAGTTGCGTGTGATCTTCTGGCGGGGCCAATTGCAAGGTTTGCTTTCAGGGATGTGACCCGCCTCAGCCTTGGTACGCAAAGCGAGCTTCCCTGGCTCTCCATCGGTGACGCGCACATGCAGACGTCACCAATGAACGGCGATGGTGTTCGTCAGATCTTTGACCAGCTGGGCGCTTTGGCGTCGGCCCTTGAGGGCGGGGTGATATTTGGGCGGTTTCATGACGCCATCGCGCAGGCAACGCAGCCGCTCTGGGAAGGAAACCTGCTGAAGGCTGCTTTACAGCAATTCGAGATCGCGTCCTGACTGGTTTTCTTACTTGATTGTCATGTCGGGAACAGCATCCGGCTTAACGCGTTTTTCAAGCGTAGACGCAATCAGGAAAGGAAACACCATGAAACTGTTTACGAAAACAGCTGGTGCAGCCCTGCTTTCACTTGGCATGATTGGTGGCACCGGCGCTGTTGCATTTGCTGACCCGCCACACTGTCCGCCAGGCCATGAGAAAAAAGGCTGGTGCAGCAATGACCGCTATGACTATCGCGACGACCGCCGCGATGAGCGTGAAGCTTACCGCGATGGCTATGAGGCCGGAAAGCGCGACGCGATAAGATATGGTGATCGTTACTATGACGATTATCGCCGGATTGATGACTATCGCCGGTATGGGCTCGATGCCCCGCCACGCGGCTATTACTACGCTCAGGTCGATAATGACGAGGTCGTGCTCGTGGCTGCAGCGACGCAGCTGATCACGGAATTCCTGTCTCGCTAGAGCGGAACAAATAAATATGCTGCGATGCAGCATTATGCCGAATAGGCAAACAAAAAAATGGCGCGCTGGTCTGACCAGCGCGCCAATTCATTTGAGCGACCCCATTCATGACAGGGTGCTCTGGGAGGAAACTGGAATTAGTTCAGCATCTCTTTGTAAGCAGCAACGCCAGCACCTTGTTCCAGAGACGCGAGCAGGCGACCTGAAGTGTCCTGAGCGAGCGCGTCGTCATAAGTCTTAGAGACGCATTCTTTTTTCAGAGATGGTGTGTAGAAGCGGCTGATGCCGACATATTCGACTTGATCACAGACTTCTTGCGCAGCAGCGAGCAGTGCAGTGTGCGTTGCTTCAGCTTGTGCTTCAGCAGTTGCTTCAACCGGAATCTCAACCGTTACGGAGATTTCTTCGGCCATAACCGGGCCTGTAAGGAAAGCAGCGATTGCGAGTGCAGAAATGAACTTTTTCATCAGTAGAGTGTCCTGTGTCTGATCCTTGACTGAAACTCCCTGCGGGGGCTCCGATCTCTAAGTCGTCGGATTTAGACCTAAGTATCATGCTGCATTGGCGAATGCAATTGCTGCGACGCGATAAATATAGGTCACTATCTGGCACCAGCCATGCGATAATGCATGGCGCTATGCGGTAACGTAAGGGAATATAGAGATAAACGCGTTCTCAGGCGCGTTACTGCATGTCCGCGTGAACGATATGGAAAACGTTCATTGTTTTATATAGGGTTTCTCGCGGTGCGAATACGCAATGTCAGCAAAATTGACCGTAACTCCGCATCTGAAGACGGTTTTGAGGCCCATAATTATGCTGCAACTGCTCAGTCGGCGCTGGATTCGGCCGTTTCGTCGACATTTATGGACAGATAGAGCACGGACGGTGCGTTGAAAGCATCTGAGTCGACGCGAATCTTGATGAGCTGTGGTCCGGGCATGTTTTCCGTGTTCACTTTCACCTGAATGGCGCCGAACTCTCCGGCAGGCACGGGTTCTCGCGACGAACCCACCGAGACATTCGCGGTTTCGGCCCAGGCATTCTTTATCGTGAGCGGCCCGGTCCCATTGTTCAGAAACTCGAATGCGTGGGAAACGACGTCACCTTGTGTGACATCTCCCAGATCGTATCGCGCTGACTGAAAGCCCAGAACACCCACATCCTGAGGGGCTTCGATCTTCACGGGCTCATTTGGCGGGGTCACATCATCTGTGTTCGCGCTAACAGCCGGAGCGAGAATGAGCCAGCCAGAGACAAGCGCGAAAACCGGTTTTGACATGATGTGATTCCCCAAATGCGGTTCAGACCGAAACAACCCGCTGACGCAATGCAAGATTGGCTCCAGCTGCGCGGGCAATCAATGCGGCATGTGAAGGTGATGAGACGCTTTCGCTGAGGAAAACACGGAATGACCTTTGCACTTTTCAAAAGAAAATGAGAGGTTTTCGTATGAATGCGCGTCTGTCCCGATTGTTTGCGACCCAGATTGATACACTGGCCGACCGTGGAACGCTTCAGTTCGAAGCAGGCCAGGTCTGGGAAATCGATGAAGGTGAGTTTTCCGGGGTCCAGCTTCTGGTCGTGAAGACGGAAATGGATGAGGATCTCGGCCAAATCGTGCATGTCACGGTCCGCGGCCCTTTGCAGACGCTTGGCGGATCAGAGCTGGACGGTATTCCGCACCTGCCTTTCCTGCATTCAGCGCTTGATCAGAGCGATCTGACACTTGCTGGACATGTCGAGCGCGTTCCGGGTGACTGGAGGCCTATGTATGACGACTGGGTTCAGGACGCCGAAGAAGATGAAGCGGGCGTTTTCAGCCTGTCAGCAGGCCGAGTGCTTGGTGACATCATGGCGCGTCTACCAATCTGAGCCGACTCCTCTAATGTGGACAGCGTTGGAACGAATAAACGCTGTCGGGCATGTCAAAACTCTATTTTACCTATTCGGCGATGAATGCCGGGAAATCGGCCATTCTGCTTCAGGCCGCGCATAACTATCGTGAGCGTGGCATGGAGGTCATGCTGTGGACGTCGTCGCACCATGGCCAGGAGGGCGAACTGCGGGGCAAGATTGAGTCCCGTATCGGCCTGAGCGCTGATGCGCACCTGTTCGGGCCTGACACCGAGCTTTTTGAGGCGATCAACACCCAGAAAACAACAGGTGCGCTCGATGCGGTCTTTGTTGATGAGGCGCAATTCCTGACAAAAGCTCAGGTCTGGCAGCTGGCAAAAGTGGGAGACGCGCTTGGTCTTCCGGTGCTTTGCTATGGTTTGCGTACTGATTTTCAGGGAGAGCTGTTTGAAGGCGCTGCGCATTTGCTGGCGATTGCCGATGATCTGCGTGAAGCGCGAACCATCTGCCATTGCGGTCGCAAGGCCATTATGACAGCGCGTCTGGATGGCGAGGGGCACATTACCAATCAGGGTGATCAGGTGCGCGTTGAGAAATCCGAATATGTCTCGCTCTGTCGCAGCCATTGGCGCGAAAGCGTTCGCGCCATTCCGGAATAGGTCAGAGGCTGCCGAGTGCCCGTCCGACAACGCGTCCGCTCTCTGCGATGGCGTCTCTTGCAGGTACTGAAATCGAGGTCAGGTTCATGAAGCCATGCACCATGCTCGAATATTCTTTCATCGTGACAGGCACACCAGCCGCAGCCAGCTTGTCCGCATAGGCTTTGCCTTCTGCGTTCAGCGGGTCCCAGCCACATAACACGACATGGGCAGGCGGCAGACCGGCGAAATCCTCAGGCGGGGCAAACAGAAGGGAAATCCGCTTGTCCATCGGGTCCACGTCATCTCCCAGATAGCTCTTCTTGAAGAAGTCAAAGAGACCGGGTGAGATGAAAAAGCCTTCCTGAAACTTCAGACCTCGTGACTTGATGTCGACGAATTGCACAAGCGGATAGAGCAGGAGCTGAAAAGCGGGCTCCGGGCCTTTCGTGCGCACCATTTCCTGACAGATATACGCCGCGAGATTTCCGCCAGCGCTGTCACCGGCCACGGCGATGCGGTCAGCGTCAATATTGAATTCCTTTGCGCGGCGCAGAAGCCAGTCATAGGCAGAAAGCGCATCTTCGTGCGCGCAGGGAAATTTGTGTTCCGGCGCGAGGCGGTAATCAATGGAAATGACCCGGCAGCGCGCGGCATGGGCGAGCCGGATGCAGATCATTTCATGGCCGTCCAGATCACCGACCACAAAGCCGCCGCCATGAAAGAACAGGATGGCCGGCTGAAGTCCGACGCCTGCTGCGAGCGGCGTATAGATCCGGGCTTTCAGGGGGCCTGTCGCGCCATCGACCAGAATATTGTCGATATTGGCCAGTTGCGGGGCGTCCTGCTCGATAGAGCGGGTGGCCCGGTAAAAGCTGGCGCGCAGGCGATCGACAGTCTGTTGCCAGTCTGCCTTTGAAAAATCTGTCAGGTTGAAATCAGTCTTGAGAAAGCTCGGGAGTTTCAGCCCATTCAGAAAATTCTGGAAGGAAGGATCGATTGCCATCTGCGCTGACCTGTCATTGTATCTGACCAACAGAATGTGGTTCTGCCACAGATAAACAAGGGGGAGATGTTCGAAATGCGGCAGGTTGACGTTTATTGGTCCTTCCGGAGTCCATATTCCTATCTGGCGACATCGCGACTACGCCAGATGTCGCAGTCCTGGGATGTGCCATTCGTGTTTCGTCCGGTTTATCCGATTGCCGTGCGCATTCCCGGCTTTTTCAAAACGGTGAACCCGCTCTGGCCGCCTTATCTGGTGCGCGATTGCTTGCGGATTGCGGAATATCAGGGGCTGCCCTTCGGACGACCGGATCCCGACCCGATTGTCATGGATATGCAAAGCGGGGAGGTGGAGGCTGACCAGCCCTATATTCATCGCCTGACCCGGCTGGGTGTGGTGGCCAGTCACACGCCGCAGGCCATGGCGTTCTTTGATGAGGTCTCCCGTCTGATCTGGGGTGGGCAGAAAAGCTGGATGGCAGATCGCAATCTGGAGATCGCTGTGGCGGATGCAGGTCTGAATCTCTCTGCGTTAGAGCGCGATGTGGCAGCGCGGACAGACGAGATTGAAGCAGAAATCGAAGCCAATGAGGCCGCCCAGAAGGCAGCGGGCCATTGGGGCGTTCCGCTTATGGTGTTTGAGGATGAGCCGTTTTTCGGTCAGGATCGGCTCGATCTGCTGGAATGGCGCCTGGGCAAAGCCGGTGTTGCCAAATCAGGGAACGCTTAGAAGCGTTCGATCAGATTGTGAGTCATCGCCATGGCGAGCGCTTCGGCGCGGCTGCGCACGCCAAGGCGGTTCTTCATCATTTCAACATGGCGGTTCACGGTCCGCTCGGCGATGTTCAGAACCTGGCTCATTTCCCAGTCGGTTTTGCCTTTGGCGATCCAGTAGAGAATTTCCTTCTGGCGCTTAGTCAGGGCGATGTCGCTGGCCAGCTCCGGCGCAGGCTGTGCTTTTTTCTGAGCGTAGCGATAGAAGGTCAGTCCGGCGAAGGTGAGAAGACGTTTGCTGGACGGTGAGTCGTCGATCTGGTCGCCCATATAGCTCGTCAGGCCAAATCCTCCCTTTGCGCCAAAATAAGGGACAACCCAGCCATCGGTGAAGCCGTGTTCAGCCGCGATCGCAAACACATTGTTCTGGTCCCGCGTTACGGCGCGGTTGCGGACATCAGACCATGAGAACGCATCTTCTGAGGCAGCAGCCTGTATGGCAGCCACGTCGTGCTTGCTGAGGCCTTCCTTGCGATAACGTGTGGTGTATTCCGTGTCGCGTTTGCCAAAGAGGCGACCGATGAACGGGGTCGCATTGACCGGCGCCCGCATTTCCATGCTGCCGACATTGGTAACGCCGAGCGGTCGGACAAGGTCCAGCAATGCCTGCTCAACCTCATCATAATCCGCATCCTGATCCACAAGATCCCAGAACTTGCCTTCGATCATAGATTACTTCCCCATTTATACTCAGGGTAGTGTAACTGGTTGAAGCGTCTAGCATCTTTTAGATGACGTTATAAAAAAACTCGCCCAGAGAGCGAGTTTTTCAGAAATTTGTTTGTGAACGACCGCTTAGCGGGGTGACATCACCATCACCATCTGGCGACCTTCGAGTTTCGGCTCGAGTTCCACCTTGGCGACTTCGTCAAACTCTGTCTTCACCTTCTGAAGAAGCTCAAAGCCCAGATGCTGGTGAGCCATTTCACGGCCACGGAAGCGCAGGGTGATCTTCACCTTGTCGCCTTCATCAAAGAAGCGCGTGATGGCTTTGGTTTTGACTTCGTAATCGTGCTTGTCGATGTTCGGACGCATTTTGATCTCTTTGAGATCAGCCGTCTTCTGCTTCTTACGAGCTTCAGCTTTTTTCTTCTGTTCCAGGAAGCGGAGCTTGCCGTAGTCCAGGATTTTACAGACCGGTGGTTCCGTGTTCGGGGAAACCTCTACCAGATCCAGGCCAGCATCACGGGCTGCATCCAGTGCAGCGGATGTCGGCATCTCACCCTGTTTCTCGCCGTTTTCATCAATGAGTAGGACTCGCGGTGCGCGGATATCCTCGTTAATCCGGGGGCCAGACTTTTGTGGCGGTTTAGCCGGCATTGGTCGACGTGCTATGGCTTTTGCTCCTTGGTACTATTTTGAGTGCTATAGATATGACGTATTTACGCGTTGAATTCAAGAAGTAGGGACTACGCCTAAAGCCTGAATCGCTTGTAAAACGTCCGGAACTGAGACCAGTTCCAGTGTTTCGGCCTGAACCACAACAACATTGCTGCCGCGGGGGCGCGCATGGTCGGGGTCAGATTCGCTGGTCGCGAAGAGCGCGACGCCTGGCGAACCGGACAGGGTTGCCATGTGCATCGGGCCCGTATCATTGCCCACAGCAAAGGTTGCGTGCTTGCCCAGCGCAGAGACCTGGAACAGATCCGTTCGTGTGCAAAGGGTTTTGGCGCGCGGTTCGGCGCGGATGACAGCATTGCCAATCGGGCTTTCCGATTTGCCGCCAATCACGACGGGCGTGATGCCCTGATCTGCAATCCAGCTTGCAAGCTCGATATAGTTTTCTTCCGGCCAGCGCTTGGCTTCGCGGTGTGCCGAGGAGCCTGGAATCAACAGCGCATAAGGTCCGTTCAGCGAGAAATACTGCGGCTGAAGGCGTGGCGGGTTGCGCAGGGCTTCCTCAATCCAGCTGAGATCCGGCATAGGCGCGCCGCCAAACGGATAGCCCTCTGCCGGCCCGACACCAGCCTGTGCCAGCTGCTCGCCAAGGCGTTCAATGGAGTGCATGCCCGAACGTTCCGGATTGGTGTGCGGGAAGGCACAGCCAGCTGCAATACCTGACCAGAGCGGCGGATTCGGGCGCAGGGCCTGAAAATAATTACTGGTTCGGCCGCTGGTCTGAAAATCATAAACAATGTCGTATTTTTCCGAACGCAGGCGTCGGAGCAGCGTGGTTGTGCTGCGTGTGTCCTTTGGCCGGCCATCAGTTTCGATGCGGTCGAAATACGGGCAGGCTTTGGCAAAGCCTTCGAAAGGCGGTGTCGTCAGCAGGGTGATCTGAGCCGAAGGATGAAATTCGCGCACGGCCTTCATCGCCCCCATGGCGAGGACGAAATCGCCCAGCGCGCTGAGCTTGATCACCAGCACCTTGCGGGCATCTTCTCCTGGATTGATCGCCTGTTTCGCCATGCTTCGTCAGTTACTCGCCCGATAGGAGGGATTGATAAACCTCCAGTGTTGCCCGTTGCAGTCCGGATTTGGTGAACTGCCTTTCTACATTGGTTCGCGCTTTGCGTCCCATATTCTGTCGCTCAGCCGTTGAGAGGCCGAGATAGGCGCCGATCGCCCGCGCGAGATCTGCCGGATCGCCTGGCTTGACCCGCCAGCCCGTTTCCCCGTCCACCACGGTTTCACGCTGCCCGCCATGGTCGGAAACGATCACAGGGCGCTGCATGGCACCGGCTTCGATGGCAATCCGCCCGAACGCTTCAGGCCGTGTGGAGGGTGCCAGCACCAGATCCGCTGCCGCGTAAAGGTTTACCATGTCTGAAGAATGGCCTGTAATTTTTACCAAATCGTCAAGCCCATTTTCGGCGATTCGTGAAGTCAGGGCGGCCAGATAATCGTCGCGGCCCTGTGCGTCGCCTATCAGTGCGACCTGAAAATGCGCTTTTTCCGCATCTGACAGCTCAGCCAGTGCGTCGATGAGCACCATCTGTCCTTTCCAGCTGGTCAGACGGCCGGGCAGGATGAAGAGAAGACGATCAGGCTTTCCGAGCTCGCTGCGAAGTGCGGAGACCCGCGCCGGGTCTGCCTTGATGGGATCAAAGATATGCGTGTCGACGCCGCGCGGAATGGTGATGAGGCGGGCTTCGGGCAGGCGGTAGGTGTTGCGAATATGGTCTGCAATATAGTCGGAGTTCGCGATCACCTTGTCACCGCGCGCCATCACGGAATTATAAAGCTTCTTCGGTGCGGACTTGCCGCCATAAGCGCCGTGATAGGTTGTCACGAAGGGAATGCCGGTGCGGCGTGCGGCCCACAAGGCGCTCCAGGCCGGTGCGCGTGAGCGGGCATGGATCAGGTCGACGCCTTCCTGCCGGATGATCTGCGCCAGGAGCCCGGCATGCTTGTGAATGGCGAGCGGGTTCTTCGTTTTGACGGGCATACGGATCAGCTCACCGCCGAACTGAGTGAGTTCGTCTTCCATGCGTCCGCCTTCGCTGACGACAAGGGCGCGTCCCCCTGCCGCCTTGAGCGCTTCGACAATCTCCAGTGTAGTGCGTTCTGCGCCGCCAGCCGCGAGCTCGGGAATGACTTGCAGGACGGTCAGGCCGGATTTAGCCAAGGGATAGACCTTTTAAAACACCAGAGGGAGGCACCAAGGACATGCAAACGCTGAAACGGGCCGATAACGAAACACTTGCCTACACGAAGATTGAGGCTCCTGCCAATAAGCCCACGCTGGTTTGGCTCTCTGGCTTCAATTCTGACATGAGCGGTTCCAAGGCGCTCGCCGTGAAGGATTGGGCCGAAGCCAATGGCTTTGGCTATCTCGCATTCGATTATTTCGGCCACGGACAAAGCAGTGGGGCTTTCAAGGACGGCACGATTTCGCGCTGGCGTGAGGATTGTCTGACTGCCATTGATGAACTGACGAGCGGCGATCTCATCCTGATTGGTTCGTCCATGGGTGGATGGATGGCATTGCTGACCGCACTTGCTCGCAAGGACCGCGTTCAGGGCATGGTGCTGATTGCGCCCGCTCCGGACTTTACCGAAAAACTGCTCTGGAAAGAGCTTTCAGGCGCAGCCCAGGAAGCCATTGCGCATGATGGTTTCTGGATGCGCCCAACCGATTATGGTGAGCCCTATCCGATCACGCGTGAGCTGATTTCCGATGGGAAGACATGGTCCATTCTGGACGGGCCGATCGACCTTTCGGTTCCGGTCACCATTCTGCAGGGAAAGATGGACCCGGATGTGCCCTGGACGCATGCGCTGAAGGTGCAGGAAAAGATTGTCTCACCGGACTGCGTCTTTCACCTCATCAAGGATGGGGAGCACCGGCTGTCGCGCGATGAGGACATCAAGCGCCTGCTGTTGGAAGTAAAGCTGATGACGGAAAAAGTCGGCTAGCAAAATTCCCCCTCATGCAGCCCCGTTGGGGGCTGCATGGGTGGCGCTCGATCAGGTTTTGAAGGAGAGGCTGACGGCGCCAAACCGTTGTGGTTCCTGTTGTTCCTCAAATTGCTTGGTCCGCTCCACATAGGTCAGGCCAAGCTGTATACCGTTATATTGAACGACCAGTCCGGCCTGCAGATCGAGGACTTCACGTTTTGTGGTGATGGAACGGAAATCATCGCGAAACAGGCTGCCATCCAGAATGTAGTCGTGCGCCACATAGCGGCCTTCAGCGCCTGCGAAGAGGTACCAGCTGAATTCACTGTCCGGTGCAAAATAGCCAGCGCCCGCGAGTGATGGACGGACACGTGGTGGCCCGAAATCGCTTTTCAGATCCTGCCCGATGCGCATGGTCAGGCCTGCGCGGGCATTGGTGTTCAGTGTGCCGAGCGTTGCGCCTATGTTTGGAATGACGTCGACGCCAAAGTCAGTATCGCCGAACTCAAGCAGGGCACGCAGGCGGCGGTCATAGATCACATCAATGCCGACTTCGTCGCGCACCTGATTGTCCCAGCCTTCCGGAATCTCGGCGCCGATCAGAGAGTGGAATTCGCGCTGGACCCATTCTCCGCCCGCTGAGGGCCCAATCAGGCCGAGACGAACGGAAATCTGGTCGAGTGAATCTTCGGTTTCCAGAACCGACGTGCCTTCGAAATACAGATACCCCGCATAAGGGTGCTGATCTGGCAGAAACTCTGTCTCATCAATATCGGTTGGCGTGTAAATCGAATGCCCGAGCGCAAAGCCTCGTCGGACCTGTCGATCCTGTTCGCTGTCGATCAGAATGTCCGCCAGAAAGTTATCAACGCTCTGGGCCGGGCGCGCTTTTGAAAGCCAGCCCATGCGGACACCATTGGTGTAGTTGCGATCCTGGTCTCCGAACCAGTCATTTTCCCAGACAAATGAGAAGGTTCCGCGCTCATCAGGCTGAGCGGTTTCAGCAGTTTGTGCCTGTGAGGGCATGGCGCAGGCCAGACCCAGGGCAAGAAGGGAAATTGCTGAAAGGCATTTGGTTTTCAAGGAAGCACTCCGTACTGACACGCTTGTCGATAAGCTTCTACGCTACGCATAGTCTTAAGCGGAGTTCCCTAACGAAACCGCCTTTTTCACCTGAACATGTGTAATTCTAAAGCGCTATCTCTGCGATCATGCGCCGACGGAACGCGCCCAGTTTCGAACGTCCTGAACATAAAGCTCTGGTTGCTCCATGGCTGCGAAATGTCCGCCTTTTTCCAGATCTGTCCAGTGCACGATATTATAGGCCCGCTCACACCAGGAACGGGGTGAAGCCGGATAGAGCGCCTCGCCGGGAAAGTTCGCAAAACCGGTCGGGATTTCAACGCGCTGGCCTTCTGGCAGAGAGGCGCCGCCTTCAAGAAAGAGTGCATTGTAATACCAGACGCTGGTCGCGAAAGCGTCGTTGACCAGATAGATCATGATGTTGGTGAGCAGCTGGTCTCGCGTATAGATGCTGAACAGGTCTCCGTTCTCTAGATCTGACCAGCCATGAAACTTCTCCAGAATCCATGCGGCCTGACCGACGGGGGAATCCATCAGGGCGAGCGCGAGTGTCTGTGGCTTGGTGGCCTGTTCCATCAGGTACGCGCCTTCGGCCTGTGTTGTGGCCTGAGTTTGCTGGATCCAGCGCGTCTCTGCGTCATTCTGAGGTGTGGCGGGGTTCGGACGAAGGCCGATCATGTTGAGGTGCATCGCCTTGCAGCCGCCATTCTTGTCGACGCCATGATCAAAGCCAAGCCACCCCGTTACAAGAGCGCCCCAGTCACCCCCCTGGGCGAGATAGGTCTCATAGCCGAGAACATCGCGCATCAGAGCGTTGAACAGTCTGGCGGTCGCGCGCTGGCCAAGTGGCTTGCTGGGCTTCTGGGAAAAGCCGTATCCGGGAAGGCTTGGTATGACGAGGTCAAACGCATCTTCGGCCTTGCCGCCGAAACGCGATGGAAAGGCAAGTGGTTCGATGGCCTGCCAGAATTCATAAATGGAGCCGGGCCAGCCATGCGTGATCAGTAAGGGGCGCTTGCCTTCCGCTTCGCCGACCACATGGACGAAATGAAGTTCGAAGCCATTCACGTCTGCCTTGAAATGCGCAAACCGGTTGAGGTCGCGTTCGGCGGCTCGCCAGTCATAGCTGTGCAGCCAGTGTTCGCGAATGTCGGCCAGCACGCTGGTTTTCATGCCGTATTGCCAGTTGTCATCCACCGGGGCGGGATGGAACTGATAGGCCTCAACGCGCTGATGGATCGTATCCAGTCGGGCCTGCGGAATCTCGATTGAAAACGGGGTTGGTTCGCTCATGGGATGAGAATAACGCCTTGCCCTAGCGAGAGCGCAAGCCATGTCTTTATAACGAGGAACCCGGCTCCTGCTGCGCCGTTCGTTTTTCGACAAAGGAGATGAAGTATGGGCATCCTGAAAGACGGGAAATGGTATTCTGACGAAAGCGGCTTTGCCGATGATGATGGCGCCTTCAAGCGCACGACCAGCAAGTTTCGTAGCTGGGTGACGAAAGACGGCTCGCCGGGGCCAAGCGGTGAGGGTGGTTTCAAGGCTGAAGCCGGACGGTATCATCTCTATGTGTCCTATGCCTGCCCATGGGCCCATCGCACGCTCATCATGCGTTCCCTCAAGGGCCTGGACGATATGATCGGTCTGTCGGCAACGCACTGGATCATGCGGGAGCGTGGCTGGACCTTTGATGACGGGCCGGGTGTTATCCCTGATCCTTTGATGAATGCCGGCACAATTCATGAAATCTATCAGGCAGCTGACCCGAAGGTGTCGGGCAAAGCGACTGTGCCGGTGCTCTGGGACAAGCAGAAGAAGACCATTGTCTCGAACGAGTCCGCCGAGATCATTCGTATGTTCAATTCGGCCTTTGATGAAATCGGCGCGCGCGAGGGCGATTATTATCCTGACGCCCTGCAGGCCGAAATCGATGAGGTGAATGACCGCGTCTATGACACCGTCAATAATGGCGTCTACAAGGCTGGCTTTGCCGAGCAGGCAGGACCTTATGAAGAGGCATTTGATGCTCTGTTCGAAAGTCTCGACTGGCTGGAAGCGCGTCTGTCGCAGCAGACCTGGCTGGTCGGCGATCAGATGACGGAAGCGGATATCCGTCTCTTCACCACCTTGCTGCGCTTTGATCCGATTTATCACAATCATTTCAAATGCAATAAGTACAAGATCCGTGAAAAGACCGCTCTGCAATCCTATCTGGCACGCATGATTGCGATCCCTGAAATTCGCAGCACAATCAATATGGATCACGCCAAGGGGCACTATTATCAGAGCCATCTTTTCATCAATCCGACCGGGATTGTGCCAAAAGGGCCGGAGATACCCGAACTGGGAGCAGAAGAATAAACATGACGAGATCAGTCACGGCCGTCTATCCGGCCATGCGAGATGATATTGGCGACCTGGTCACACGGCGCCCTCTGCCCAATCGGGAGCTGGAGCAGATCAGCCCGTTTCTGTTTCTCAACCATCACGGGCCGCAGGTTTACCCGCCGAACAATCGCGGCCTGCCATTCGGGCCACATCCGCATCGCGGGTTCGAGACCGTGACCTTTATTCTTGAGGGCAGCCTTTCGCATCTGGACACGGGCGGGCATGAAAGCGTGATCCATGCAGGCGGTGTGCAGTGGATGACGGCTGGTTCCGGCCTGGTACATGCTGAACTTTCACCGGATGTTTTCAAACGCCGGGGCGGGCCGCTCGAGATCCTGCAGCTCTGGGTGAACCTTCCGGCCGACAAGAAATTTTCGCCGCCGAATTATACCGGACTGCAAACAACCGAAATCCCGAAATTTGCCCTGTCCGATGGTGTGAATGTGGAGCTGACGTCCGGCGAGATGGCCGGGCATACCGGGCCGATTGAGAATCTGACAGGCCTGATGATGAGCGTTGTTCGCGCCGAAGCAGGCAAGACGTTCGAGCTGCCAGCGCCTCAGGGCCGGTCGGTCTTTTTCTACATGGTGACTGGCAATGCCAGCGTCGCAGGGAAGGATGTGCCGGAGCATCATCTGGCAAAATTCGATGACAAGGATGGGCATATCACATGCGAGGCGCAAACGGATTGCGTGATCCTGTTTGGTCATGGCGCGCCCATTGATGAGCCAATGGTCGCGCACGGCCCATTCGTCATGAATACGGTCGATGAAATCCGGGATGCGATTGTCGACTATCAGGCTGGTAAGTTCGGCAATTTCTGAACCGCTCAGGCGTGGACACCAGCACGCTGTTCCAGATTTTCCGGTAAGGAATCCAGGATTTCAAAGTCGATTGGCTTGTAGGTGAAATTGTTGGATTCCCCGGCAGAGCACGCCGTAAGGGCCATGATCATGTCCATTTCCGCGCGGAAAATGGTTGATTGACCCGCTTTGCTCATTGGAGGGTCGACACGAATTTTCCCGGTCTTTCCGTCGACATCCACATTCATGAAGACATTGAACGCAATCGGAATGTCGTCAGGTTCAATACCGAAGGGCGCGAGCGCTTTTTCGAAATTTCCCTGGCAGCCATGATGAGGCTCGGTGTGTCCATACAGAATGCGAAACGTCGCTTCAGAACAGGGCGTCAGGGTGAAATCATGACGACCGACCTCATCGTGAACAATGGTGAGCATCACGTTCGAACGATTTGAGTAGAGCGGATCTCCGGTCGTGAGGAGCAGTCGCCCTGCGAAATCGATTGACCGGCCAGACGAGATGTATTCGCGCGTGTCCTCTGCATTGTATGCGAGCATGTCAGAGACTTGCTGGCCCTCCGGGTCGGTCACCTTCAGGAACTGACCCTTTTTGATTTTGAATGCCTGTCCGGTTCGCGGTGAGATACGTGTCATGGGTCGAGTGGCTCCATTTTCTGAAACGGGCATTTCCAGTCGGCGGTCAGTCGACGCCCGGAGTATTGAAGTGCTTCGGAGGCCTCTCCGAAGTCTGAAAGCATCGGGTTGATTTTACCGTCGAGCTCAGCGTCTCGTTTGCGGATGATGTCTTTCATTTTATCGAACCGCCCATCTTCCCGCAGGTGATCGAATTGCAGGTGCGAATTGAAAACGAGCGCGGGGTAAGCAAAGCGCCGTGCCTGGCGCGAGGCGTTTGGGTGCAGGCCAACAACGAAGAAGGGGTGATTGGCGATCGACATGGAAAAGTGTGCATCATCCGGATCAGAGGCCACATCATCGCGCCAGTCATTTCCTGCGGCAGCGTCCATATTGTGAAAGCACTGCAGGCGATCCCAGAGCGCATCTTCGAATGCGCGTTCGCTCAACTTGTCCGGACCTTCAAAGATCAGGACGAAGGAGCGTACTCTTGGGTCATCGGGCGCAATCTGATTTCCGAACTCACGTAGTTCGCGGAATGCCGGAAGATCATCCTGTGAGTGCGTTATGTCGCTTGCGACGAAAAAGGTAATGCATTCGCGCGCCAGCGCCGCTTTCGCGCCGACACAGGGGAAGTCATCTGCTTCTATGAACTCATGAAAAGCAGTCACCGGGTCTGTTTGAATGTCGATCGTGTCGGACATGTTTGTGTATCCAGGGTTTCAACGGTCCAACAGCAATGCCCGCTTCGAGCGTTCGTTCCGTTGTGTTTCCTGGCGGTGCACACAAAAACGCCGCCGGTTCAGGAAAACCGACGGCGCATTGATTGAAATCAAATCAGGAAGGTTTCTCAGACCTGTTCCTGTTGAGGCTGTGGTCGCTGTTGCGGTTCCTGCGGTGCGACCTGGATCTGAATGTTCATCAGGGTTCCGGTGACCGTTTCACGCAGGCTTGAGAGCAGGTTCTCAAACAGAGCGAATGCCTCGGACTTGAATTCGTTGAGTGGATCACGCTGGCCATAGCTGCGCAGGTGAATGACAGAACGGAGCTGATCAAGCTGCTGCAGGTGTTCGCGCCACTCTTTGTCGAGCAGCTGAAGAAGGACCTGCTTTTCAAACCAGCGCATACGGTCCGGACCGATTTCCGTCGCTTTCTGGGCGAAAGCTTTGTCGGCCGCTTCGGTCATGCGTTCGATGATCTCGGTGTTGGCAACACCTTCTTCGCTCGCCCATTCCTTGATCGGCAGATCAAGGCCAAGCACTTGCTGGGTTTTGTCGATCAGGCCATCGGTGTCCCACTGGTCGGCATAGGTTTTGGCCGGCATGGCCGCCTGAACCATATCCTCAACCACATCATGACGCATTTCGGTGATGATTTCGGTCACGTCATTGGATTGCATGAATTCAATGCGCTGCTCGAAGATTGCCTTACGCTGATTGTTGATGACATCATCATATTTGAGCAGGTTCTTACGCATTTCGAAGTTGCGCTGCTCAACTTTTTTCTGTGATGTTTCAAGTGCCTTGCTCATCCACGGGTGAACAATGGCTTCGCCTTCCTTGATGCCAAGGCGGCGCATGATGGTATCGAGACGCTCTGCTGCGAAGATGCGCAGAAGGTCGTCCTCGAGCGACACATAGAATTTCGAACGACCAGGGTCACCCTGACGACCTGTCCGGCCACGCAGCTGGTTGTCGATGCGTCGGCTTTCATGGCGTTCGGTACCGAGAACGAAGAGACCACCAGCATCAAGTGCCTTCTGGCGGGCCTCAGCAATTTCCGCTTTCAGCTCGGTTTCGAGCTCTGTGACTTCTTCCGGTGTCAGTTCGCGACCCATACGTTCCTGTCGGCGCTGGGTCTCTTCTTCCATCCGCATTTCCAGATTGCCGCCGAGCTGAATGTCGGTACCGCGGCCAGCCATGTTGGTTGCAACGGTGATGGCGCCTGGCACACCGGCCTGAGCGATGATCTGGGCTTCGCGCTCGTGGTGACGGGCGTTCAGCACCTGGTGCGGAATTTTTGCCTGAGCGAGCAGGGTGGAGAGGAGTTCTGACTTCTCAATGGAAGCCGTGCCGAGCAGGACCGGCTGGCCTTTTTCGTGCGCTTCCTTGAGCTCATCAATGATGGCGTGGTATTTTTCTTTCGCTGTGCGATAGACCACATCATCATCGTCGATCCGCTGGATCGGACGGTTGGTCGGAATGGTGAAGACCTTCAGACCATAAGTGTCCTGGAACTCTGCCGCTTCGGTATCGGCCGTACCCGTCATACCAGACATTTTCTCGTAGAGACGGAAATAGTTCTGGAAGGTGATGGATGCGAGCGTCTGGTTTTCCGGCTTGATGTCGACGCGTTCTTTTGCCTCGATGGCCTGGTGCAGGCCTTCGGACAGACGGCGGCCGGCCATCATGCGACCCGTGAATTCGTCGATGAGCATGACCTCACCATCCTTCACGATATAGTCCTTGTCGCGCTGGAAGAGCTTGTGCGCACGCAGTGCCTGGTTGGCATGGTGTACGATGGAGATGTTCTCCGGATCGTACATGGAGCCTTCCATCATGCCAGCTTCTGCGAGCAGGGTTTCGATCTTCTCATTGCCTTCTTCTGTGTAAACACAGGAGCGCTGCTTTTCGTCGATCTCGTAATCTTCGTCGCTCAGCTGCGGAATGAGCGCATCAATCGTCTTGTAAAGCTCGGAGCGATCATCGGTCGGACCGGAGATGATCAGCGGTGTACGCGCTTCGTCGATCAGGATGGAGTCGACTTCGTCCACGAGACAGTAATTGTGTCCGCGCTGAACCATATCGCCGAGCGAATATTTCATATTGTCGCGCAGATAATCGAAGCCGAACTCATTGTTCGTGCCGTAGGTGATGTCTGCAGCATAGGCCTTGCGGCGGGCCTGATCGTCCGGGCCATGCACGACAACGCCGGTCGTCAGGCCGAGAAAGCCGTAAAGCTGTCCCATCCATTCGGCGTCACGTTGCGCCAGATAGTCGTTCACGGTGATGACGTGGACGCCCTTGCCGCTCAGTGCATTCAGATAGGCTGCAAGCGTTGCGACCAGCGTTTTACCTTCACCGGTCCGCATCTCGGCAATATTGCCGGAATGGAGGACCATGCCGCCGATCAGTTGAACATCAAAGTGCCGCATGCCGAGGACGCGCTTGGAGCCTTCACGGACAACCGCAAAGGCTTCTTCCAGAAGGCTGTCCAGACTTGCGCCATTTGCGATGGCTGTCTTGAATTCCAGTGTTTTGGCGCGAAGGGCTTCGTCGGAAAGAGCTTCGAACTCCGGCTCCAGCGCGTTGATACGATTGACGCGAGCTAGGAAAGGGCGAAGCTGGCGTTCATTAGATGAACCTAGAAATTTCTTTGCGAATTTTAACATAACTCGACCATTCATGCGTGCCGAAGATCATAATTCGCACACATTATTTAAATACTCGCAGCTCTCAAAAGGGAAAGCCGCTCGACCCTTGGGTCGGACTGACTTAAGAAGAGGGCTTATCAGTGTCAATCCACAGAACTGGCGAGTGCAGGACTGAATACAAATATGCAGCGGATTCTATCATTATTATTGGGCAGTGTGGCGCTGATGTCTCTGGCGGCATGCGAAAAAGAAGAACCGCCGGTCAAGGAGACGCCACTTCGTGTGAATGCTGCCATCGCCGCTGTGGTAAATGGTGAATACATCCTCGCTTCAGAAGTCGAACTGGAAGCTGCCGCTCAGGGACTGATGGAACCCGGCGATACGCTGGAAATCGAAGATCCCGTCTTTCAGCAGATACTCGATCAGTTGATCGATCAGAAGCTGCTGGCCCAGGAGGCCATGAATCTGGGGCTTGATCAGGAAGAAAGCTCGCGCCATCGCCTGCAGGCGGCACGCGAACGCATTCTTGGAAATCTGCTCGTTGAAAACCTTGTCGCGCAGCAGGTTGATGAAGCGGCTATCATGGAAATGTACAATGCCCAGACCGAGCTGCAGCAGCTCGGTGAAGAGGTGCTTGTCCGTCAGATCCTCGTCAGTTCGCAGGAAGAAGCGCAGGGCCTTTATCAGCAGTTGCAGGATGGCGCGGAGTTCGCCGCGCTGGCGTTCAACCATTCGCTCGACCGCGTCACGAGCGCGGAAGGTGGTCTGATCGGCTATGTCTTGCCCGAAGCGATGAGCGAGCCTTATCGCAGCGTGATTTCGCGAACCTCGGTTGGCCGGGTATCCCAGCCCTTCGAGACTCAGGTTGGCTGGGTGATTGTGAAGGTCGAGGACCGGCGCCAGGAAGAGCCGCCGACGCTTGATGAAACCCGTCCGAAAATCGTTCAGTTTCTAACGTTGTCAGAGATCAGCAAAGTGCTGAAACGTCTGCGCACGCGCGCTGAAATTCAGACCATTACAGGCGAAGATACGATTTCGGCTTTTGAAGATGGGACGCTGGAAGGGCTGCCAGAAGCTGACCCGGAAGATGGCGAGCCAGCAGATACTGAGGCCAACGACACCGAGACCGGCGAAAGTCCGGCGACCGAAACAGAGGAACCAACTGAGTGAAACTGAAACGCTCACCACTCGCGCCTGCCGCGTTTCCTGAACTGCCCCAGATTGAGGGCATGGTATCGACCACGCATTCTCTTGGCATGTACAAGTATGAGCGCGACGACCTGATGGTTGTGGCGTTTCCGGACGGTGCAAATTGTGGCGGCGTGTTCACGCGCTCGCTGACACGCTCTTGCGATGTGGACTGGTGTCGCCAGGCTCTAGAAGAGACGGGCGGCAAAGCCTCTTCGCTGGTGGTGAACGCAGGCAATTCGAACGCTTTCACGTTTCAGAATGGCATCGACAAGAACAATGCGACCCTGGATGCGGTCGCCAAAGCCGCAGGCAAGCCACGCACGGAATGCTATCTGGCGGCGACAGGCGTGATTGGCGTGCCGGTTGCACCGGACCTGATCGCGCAGCACATTCCGGCGATCTGGCCAAACCTGACGCCTGAAACGCCCTGGTTGACGCTGGCGTCTGCCTTCATGACGACGGACACGTTTCCGAAGGGTGCGGGCAAGACCATTGAGATTGATGGAAAGCCGGTGTCGTTCGCAGGCATCGCAAAAGGCTCCGGTATGATTGCGCCGAACATGGCGACAATGCTGGCCTATGTCTTCACGGACGCGCCGCTGACCGCGCAACAATGCCAGTATCTGACATCGCGTCATGCCGATGCGACCTTTAACTGTGTCACTGTGGATGGCGACACGTCGACCAGCGACACGCTGATGATGTTTGCGACCGGCAAGGCAGAGCTGACAGAAGAGCAGGTCGATGCGAATTTCGACAAGATTTCAGATGCGATGCACGAAGTCTTCCTCGATCTGGCGCAACAATTGGTGCGCGATGGTGAGGGCGCGACCAAATTCATCGAAATCACGGTGGAGGGCGCAATCTCCGATAAGTCGGCCAAGACGGTTGCCTGCTCGATTGCCAACTCTCCGCTGGTGAAAACAGCTCTGGCCGCCAATGACGCGAACTGGGGCCGGATTGTCATGGCCATTGGTAAGGCATTGGAGCCGATGAATCGCGACGGCCTGACCGTGAATATCGGAGATGTGCGCGTGGCCGAAGGTGGCGCTCGAGCCGCCAGTTATGATGAGGAAAAGGCAACGGCTGCCGTTTCCAAACCAGAAATTTCGATCTCTGCTGATCTGGGTGTGGGGTCTGGTCGCGCGACCGTTTGGACCTGTGATCTCACTCATGGTTATGTTGAAATTAACGGGGCCTATCGAACCTGATAGGGTTTCTTCAATCAATCCTTCACATCGGCTTGTTACAGAAATGTCTGAAACACGGATCATCTATGTGTCTGCTGGCGTCCTGCTGCGACCTGACAATTCTCTCCTTCTGGCAACACGACCAAGTGGGAAGTCGATGGCAGGTCTCTGGGAGCTTCCGGGCGGAAAGATTGAGCCGGGTGAGACACCGGAATCTGCGTTGATCCGGGAGATGGGAGAGGAACTCGCTGTGACACTGAAACGAGACGATTTGTCACCGCTGACGTTCGCTTCCCATGGCTATGACAGCTTCCACCTCGTTATGCCTGTTTTTCTGGCGCGCAATTGGGAAGGTGAGCCCGTTCCGCAAGAAGGTCAGGACCTGGCCTGGGTCAAACCTGGCGCGCTGAAAACCATGCCAGCACCTGCTGCTGATGTGCCGCTTTTTGACTTCCTGGAACGTCATCTGACCAAGCATGTGGGGGCCTGATCCATGTCATTCCTCCAGAATTTCTGGCTGAACACACGCGGCGGTCAGGTCGTTGAATACGCTCTGATTGGCGGCCTCATTGTCATTCTGCTGCTGAGTGCGCTCAACGCGATCGGTTCATCTACCAAGGCTATGTACGACAATCTCGACAGCAAATGGGATGCCGCGTCAGGCGGTGGCGATGGCGGGGACGGCTAGCTTCAGCCTGCCTTTTCGCCAGTGCTTTGCTCTTCCACACCCAATGCGTCGGCCAGTCTGACGGTGGCCGAACCGGGGCGCTTGGCTTTCGGCTGATCCGGGTGCGGCGCCCAGCCTGTCATCCAGACAATATCAATGGTTGCGCGAATGCGGCCGTCCGGATCGGCAAACTGCTCCTGATAGATATCAGCGGCTCGCATCAGAACGCGACGCGTCAGTGGCTTGCGGGTCAGATTAAACGGCGCGTGTGTTTCGCCGCTCGCTTGCAGGTCCCGGAATAGAGCAAAAATGTTATCGTATCGAAGTGTCAGGCGGTCGCGATCGCTGACAGGAAGTGTGAAGCCAGCGCGTTGCAGCAGCTGAGACATGTCGAGCGCGTCAGCAAATGGGGAGACCCGCATCTCCGCGCCGCCGGTAAGCTCGGTCTCAGCCTGTAGCAAGGCCTGACGCAGTTCCATCAGGCTCGCACCGCCGAGCATGGCACCAACGAAAAAGCCGTCTGGTTTCAGCGAGCGTCGGATCTGGATCAATGTGCCCGGAAGGTCGTTCACCCAGTGCAGAGCAAGCGAAGACACAATGAGATCGAGCGACTCCTGTTTGAACGGCAGCCATTCCTCGTCGACACATAAAGCTGGTGGCGTCAGCGTCGACGCCAGAGCCGGTGAGCTGTCGCACAGCACGATTGTGCCTGTATGGGGGGCCAGAACCTCTCGAAGGTCTGACAGGCCAGCTCCCAGCTCAACGGCCAGATCAAACTGGCGGCGCGTGACGGAAATCCGATCTTCTATGTCCTCTGCGACTCGCTTTTTCAGAAAGTCGACGCTTTCATAGGATGCGCGCGCACGTTGCCGGCGACGGTTGAGCTGCTTGCGGTTGAAGACCAATGGATTGGCTGGCGTGTTCATGAGGGGGATATGGACGTAACACCGCAAAACACCAAGCCGCCGAGGCGGAAATTTTTGTCTGGACGCTGGTTGCCGGACTGGCTGTTTCCGGGGCAGTCGCTTTTGTCACGTCAGCCTTTGCTTCGCGGCGGCTTTCTGACGGCAGAGGATTTTGCGCGGCTTCAGTTTGTTCAGCCACCCTTCTGCGATCATTGCGGTCAGCCATATGATAGCCCCGAGCATGCGGGCATGATCTGCGCGGCCTGTCTTGCGTCGCCGCCTTTGTATGGTCGGGCCAGATCTGCCTTTGTTTATAATGATGCGTCGGCGCAAATGGTGCTGTCCCTGAAGCGACAGGGGCGGCGCGCAGCACTGGTCTGGTATGGTCAGTTAATGGCGAGCGCGGGTGCGGAGCTCCTGTCAGATGCGGATCTGATCATACCCGTTCCGCTGCACTATCGCCGCCTCGCCAGCCGAGGCTTTAATCAGGCGGGATGGCTTGCCAGCGCTGTATCTCAACAGGTGGGTATGCCTGTGTCCCTGATGGCTCTGAGGCGGAGGAAGGCATCGCGGAGCCAGGGGCGGCTCTCTCCCTTGCAGCGGCAACGCAACGTCGCTGGTGCCTTTGATATTCGGCATGGGTATGCGGATCGATTGTCGGGCAAGCGTGTTGTTCTGGTGGATGATGTTCTGACCACGGGCGCAACGCTTCAGGCTTGTGTGCGTGCGCTTCGGAAAGGGCGGGTTCAGAATGTCGACGTGTTGACGCTCGCACGCGTTGTCGCGCCCAAAAATCCGCTTATATAGAAAGCGATCTGGAGAAAATTGAATGGCCAAAGTCGAAATCTACACGCGCGAATTCTGTCCTTACTGCACACGGGCTCTGCAATTGCTCGAGAATAAGGGCGTGAAATATACGCATGTTGATGCCGGTATGGACCCGGACAAGAAGGCTGAAATGATCCAGCGCTCGAATGGCGCCCGGACGTTTCCGCAGATCTTCATTAACGATCAGCATATCGGCGGATGTGACGACATGTTCGAACTGGAATATGACGGCAAGCTCGACGGTCTGCTGAACGCTGGCTGATGTTTTGCCATGGTAAAGTACGCACTCGCCTGTGATACGTGTGAAACGCATTTCGAGGGCTGGTTTTCCAGCTCCGATGCCTTTGACGCGCAAAAAGAAGCCGGTGAGCTGACCTGTCCGCAGTGTGGAGCGAGTAGCGTCAGCAAGCGGATTATGGCGCCGGCTGTTTCGGGTACGAAGAAGCAGGAAATCTCGAAAGAAAACCGCGCTCGCGTGGCGCAGATGGCAAAAGCCGTCCGCGAACATGTGTCCAGCACACATGAGTATGTGGGCGAGAATTTCGCGGATACTGCGCGCGCCATGTATTATGGCGAGACCGAGTCTCGCCCGGTCTGGGGACAGACGAGCCTGGAAGAGGCCAAAACACTGGTCGATGAAGGTGTGCCGGCTCTGCCATTGCCGGGGCCTTTCGCGCCGGAAAAGCCTGTGGATCAGAAAAAGCTCAACTAGTCGTGGCGGCGGCCTGGAATGTCAGCCTGCTATACGTTTCAAAAGTGCGATTAGCCAATTGTCTGAATGAAAATTTCGCAGCAAACTACAGCATCGTGATTTGGGAAAAGGACCCGAAATGAAAAACTGGATGAAGATTGTTGGTATCAGCCTGGTCGCTTTGACGGTTTCGGCGTGCAACACGATTGAAGGTATGGGCCGCGATATTGAATCGGCTGGCGGTGCGATCGAAAAGACGGCGAACGAGAACAAGTAAGCCTTTTCAGATATGCCAAGTTAAAGAAAATCCCGCATGGCAGGACCATGCGGGATTTTTTGTTCCGAGCGGCGATGCCGTTAGCCTGCAGCGCGGCGGAAGTTTGAGACCGTGTTCTCTTTGCGCACGCGGGACTTCTTCGGCTGGAACGCGACCTTTGCGTGTTCCTTACAGTATGGTCCGTCAGCCGCTGCGCGACCGCAGAAAGCAAAGTCCTTGTCCATCGGGTCACCGATTGGCCATTTACACATGCTCTCACGCAGGTTCAGCACGTTCGCCAAGTGGAAACTTGGGGCCAGAGACGCAAAAAGCCCCACGCATGGCAGGACTTTGAAGTCGTTGTCCCGACAAGGAATAAATCCCGAAAAGCGGTTCCCTAGTATCGTCAAGCTTCCTGAGACTTATGTTGTTCGTCGTTTTTATAGGAGTCGTAAGTCACATCCTTGAGCGAGGCTCCGCATCGATCGCAGAAGGAACCAATACCGCCCCCGTATTCATCAAACCTACGATATATCGGCAGCTTACAAGCGTTGCATCGATAATGCCGATGTACCAACAGAAACATTACCAGATAGGCAAGGTATCCAACCACAAAGCCGACGATTTTTTTCAATTCTAAGTCGCCAATGAGGCTCCAAATTAAAATAATTGGTGGCGGCAAAGTACCCGTTAGGCGAAGAATAAGAAACTTCAATGGCACGTCACTTGATGACTCGTTTTGCGAGAAGATTCAGGCTCAATGCCGAATTATCCTCTCGCTTATGCGAATGCATCAGTCGGCCAAAGCGCACTTAAGCACAGCTGACTTTGCCTTAGTGTATCGGTCCGCGTTTTCCAAAGTATCGTCAAGAATTGCCTTCTCTGAACCAGTTAAACCCGCTGCTGCATCGCCGAGATTTTCTAGCTCTTGCTCCTGCTCAACCTCCTTTTTCGTTGCTTCGGTTATGGAGGCCAGTAGAGTGTCATATGCTTGATATTGCGCTCCAGACTCGGCTTCCCACGAGCGCACAATGGAGCGATACACGTCGATCACAATGACAAATCTGTCGCGATATGCACGCTTCTCGTTAGTGTGTATTTTTGACAGCAGTGCTGAATGCTCGTCGAAGCTTCCAACAGCGCCGACAAACCCTTGGTGCTTTTGGTTTTTGTTGAGGTCGATATGATCGTAAATGTCGTTGTACGACGTCTTTTCGGCTAAGCCATCGAAGCCGTCGAAACTTGGATCAGAAAAAGGCCGCGACTCTCGAACCAAGCAGTTGAGGCGTCTTCCCGCCCTCCTGGCGGCTTCTTTGTTTTCGTCCGCGTTCACGTATCCTCGAATACCCAACAAGGATGCAGCAAAAAAAGCTGCCTCGGGTATGTCTTTGGCGCCCGTAAATGTGGAGGTATAACCACCGAATATGGCTGCACCGACCGTGGCCAATCCAAATGCTTGTTCAGCTATATCCATTTCATTGCCAGCACTTGAAGCGTAAATTTCGTCTTTACGAATGGCCAGTATTAGATCGTTAAAATCCGAAGTGTCGCCGCTTCCTGAGTAGTACTTTGCAAAAGTATTTGGATCTGACTTTCCATCAGCACTCTTAGGGTCCAGCGCTTGTAAACCGCTCGTCGGCACACAAGCACTCAACGACAGAACTGAAATAGCGACAGTGATTTGCTTAAACATGACTTCCCCCAAAACCCGGATGGAGTTTCGCGGCAAAGTTGATGGTAAGTCAACCTTCTAATAATCTAATCGCAAGAGCGCTTGGTTGTATCACCCCTTCATTGACGTCGTGATGGCATGTACGCGCCGCACTCAGACTCGCTCGGTCGATAATGCTGAGTCAGCGCGTGGATGATCTTCACACGGTAAAAGCGTGCAACACGATTGAAGGTATGGGCCGCGATATTGAATCGGCTGGCGGTGCGATCGAAAAGACGGCGAACGAAAACAAGTAAGCCTGTTCAGATATGCCAAGTTAAAGAAAAGCCCGCATGGCAGGACCATGCGGGCTTTTTTTGTTTCGATCGGCGATGCCGTTAGCCTGCAGCGCGGCGGAAGTTTGAGACCGTGTTCTCTTTGCGCACGCGGGACTTCTTCGGCTGGAACGCGACCTTTGCGTGTTCCTTACAGTATGGTCCGTCAGCCGCTGCGCGACCGCAGAAAGCAAAGTCCTTGTCCATCGGGTCGCCGATTGGCCATTTGCACATGCTTTCACGCAGGTTCAGCACGTTGGCGTGCTCGCCATTTGAAAGCGTTGCCGGTGCCAGAACCTCGTCGCCGCGCGGCGCGACCGTTGGCAGAGCCGGTGTGGCGGCTGTCTCTTCCACAGCTTCCGGTTCCACTTTTGCTTTGACCGGCTGCTCGACTCGTTGCGGTGTTGGCTTCGGACGTGCAAGACGCGGTGGGCGCTTGACCGGACGAGAGGGCGTTGCGCGGCCAGACAGCCCAAGACGGTGTACTTTGCCGATGACGGCGTTACGGGTGACACCGCCAAGCTGGTTGGCAATTTGACTGGCACTATGGCCCTCGGTCCAGAGCTTCTTCAGCGCCTCGACGCGTTCTTCAGTCCAGCTCATATCCACCTCCTGATAATCCCAGCGTATTAATCTATATTTAGTTAATGTAAGGCCGCGTTAACGATCCTTTCACCCATATATCGTACTCATGCAAGCCCGGGACACAATATACTGATCTGTGGAGAAGTGGAGTAATCCACATCTAGTAGGTCAAATTAACCAATTGGATGTGGAAAACTGTTTGTGGAGGACTGGTCTTTTTGCGCGAATTCCGACTTGACCAGTTAATTCGGGTTTGAGTGTCCGCTCAGATGCTACTAAATGCAGGTCATGACTGATTTGACAGAAGCGACGTCGCAAAACAGCTATCGGGAGCCGCGCCGGTTTCCGGGGCTCAACACTCTGGGTCTTTGGACATTATACAAGCGAGAAGTAGGTCGCTTCATCAAGGTCGGGATGCAGACCTTGCTGGCACCAGCCGTCTCGACCTTGCTGCTGATGACGGTGTTTCGACTGGCGTTCGGCAATCGCGGCGAGTTGACAGGCGATTTCGCAGGCGTTGCCTATCAGGACTTCCTGGCGCCCGGTCTTGTGATCATGACCGTTCTGCAGAACGCTTTCCAGAATACGTCGTCTTCGCTGACCATCGCAAAAGTTCAGGGGTCCACGGTCGACTTTCTGATGCCGCCGCTCTCACCTTTGGAGCTTACGCTGGGGTTTGTTGCCGGTGCCGCAACGCGCGGCGTGTTTGTCGGACTGATCACCGGCATCGCCATTCAACTGATCGGACTGGCTGATCTAAACCTCACGCATATCTGGGCGATCATCTGGTTCTCTCTGACTGCGAGCATCATCCTGGGGGCAATTGGCGCGATTGGCGGCATCTGGGCCGAGAAGTTCGATCACCTGGCAGCTGTGACCAATTTCGTGATCGTGCCTCTGACTTTCCTGTCTGGTACGTTTTACGATGTGAAGGTTCTGGCTGAGCCGTTCCAGACACTGGCGCACTGGGACCCGTTCTTCTATCTGATTGATGGCTTCCGTTATGGCTTTCTGGGTGTTGCTAATTCGGACATTGGCGTGGGCGTCGCCGTGACGGGTGGTCTGTCTGTTGTGACGTGCGCCATTGTCTGGGCATGTTTCCGGTCTGGCTGGAAGCTCAAAGCCTAGATATAAGCAAGGCGGGCCAGGGCCCGCCTTTTTTGTGTCTGTTCGTGTGCTTCGGGCACCCTCAGTCCTTGAAGTTTGCCGGGCGCTTTTCGAGGCCCGCCATTGCCGCTTCGATCTGGTTTGGCTTGCCCATGATTTCGAGCTGGATCGTCGACTCGGCAAGCAGGGTTTCTGCTTCGGTCGCATCCGGGAGCTGATTATAAAGGCGCTTGGCGGCCTGAACGGAATCCGGGCTCTGGCTTGCGATGGTTTTCGCCAGCGCCATGGCGTCGTCGTACGGTGTCTCGGAGAGGTGCGTGACGAAGCCGTATTCCTTGCCCTCAACTGCGGTGAAGATCCGGCCGGTATAGGTGAGCTCACGCAGGATATCTTCGCGAACCAGATTTCGAACGATAGGCGTGAGGGCCATGTCAGGGATAAGGCCCCATTTCACTTCCATGATGCAGAGCTTGGTTTCCGGGTGTGCGATCCGGATATCGGAGCCCAGAAAGACCTGAAAGCCACCGCCAAACGCCACGCCATGGGCCGCATTGATGACCGGCACGCGAAGCTGACGCCAGCCCCAGGCGGCCTGTTGGGCGCGATTGGCGATGCCATATGTGCGCGTGGCCAGACTTTCAGAGCTCGTGGCGGACGATTTTTCGGACTTGTCACTGCCAGCAGACGCCATTTTGGCGAAATTGCCCATGTCGAGCCCTGCGCAGAAGGCGCGGCCTTCACCAGACAGGACGACGCATCGGACAGATTTTTCAGAATTGAGTTTCTCGGCGGTCGAGACAAGCGCCTCAAACATGGCGTCATCGAGCGCGTTCATTTTGTCTGTGCGGACGAGTTTGACGTCTGCAATGCCATCCTTGATATCGACGGTAATCCGTTCGCTCATAGGTATCTCCCCGGTTATCTGCTTGCCCTTTTGTGGACGCGCATGGGGAGGCTGGCAAGTCGTCACGTAGCGGGAAGGTGGCTCCCCGCTACACAACAAAATCGCTTAGAAGGTGTCGACTTGCGCGCCACCTTTTGGATCAGAACCGAACTTGTTCGGGCCTTTGGTGCCTTCCTGAACAAAGAAAATGATCAGGACGATTGCGCCGATGAATGGGATGAGGCCAATAAGCAGCCACCATCCGCTTTTATCAAGATCGTGCAGGCGACGAATGCCCACTGCAATCGATGGAATGATTGTTGCGAGTGAAAAAAGCATCAGCAGCAACGAAACCAGACCAGCAATCATAACGCCGACATCGCCCAAAGCGGCAGCAAAGATGCCTGCGAGTATGTTTCCTGCTACGCTTATCAGCATCAGGAAAAGTACTGGCCACCAATATTCGGCGCGGCGCGAGCGCCCGTCAAACTTTACGTAATTTTTGAAATAGAGCCGTACGGCTTCGCCAAATCCCATAAGAATCTCCCAGCTTGGCGTTGAAAAAATGTCCCTCAACGTCTGTTTAACTTTGAGAAATGTTTTTGCCAAGTCGCAAGATGTCAGCAGTTGTATTTCGATATCTGTCTCAGAATGGCGAATTCGTTGACCAAAGCCCCTTAATTAAGGTAATGGCTCGGCTTTCTTTAACCGGGCAAACAGCCCTTCGACAGCAAAGAGAGAACTGCCATGCGTGAAGCCATGCTTCCCGTTTACGCCCCGCCGACGGAAGTCTTTGAGCGAGGCGAAGGCATGCGCCTCTTCACTACCGAAGGTGATGCCTATCTCGACTTTATCTCGGGCATTGCGGTCAATGCGCTCGGCCATGCGCACCCCAGGATGATTGAGGCGCTGAATGATCAGGCGCACAAGCTCTGGCACACATCCAACATGTTCCGTGTGCCTGCTGGCGAACAGCTCGCGGAAAAATATTGCGCGAAAACCTTTGCAGATCAGGTCTTTTTCACCAACTCGGGCACTGAAGCGATCGAGTGTGCGCTGAAAACGGCACGCAAGTATCACTATGTGAATGGCGAGCCGCATCGTCAGGAATTCATTACCTTTACCGGTGCATTCCACGGGCGCTCGTTTGGTGCGATCAACGCTGGTGGCAATCCGGCCTATCTGGAAGGTTTTGGCGAACCGATGGCGGGTTTCCGCCAACTGGAATTTGGCAACATGGAAGCTGTTCGCAACGCCATCACCAAAGACACATGCGCTGTTCTGATCGAGCCTGTTCAGGGTGAGGGCGGCGTTCGCGAAGTGCCTGTTGAAGAGCTGATTGAGCTTCGCAAGCTTTGTGATGAAACCGGCACGCTGCTCATCTATGATGAAGTGCAGTGCGGAGCAGGCCGTACCGGCAAACTGTTTGCTCACCAATGGGCAGACGGCAAGGCCGACCCTGATATCATGGCCGTTGCCAAAGGTGTTGGCGGTGGTTTCCCGCTGGGTGCCTGCCTCGTCACGGAAGAAGCTGGCAAAGGCATGAAGCCTGGCTCGCACGGTTCGACCTATGGCGGTAACCCGCTGGCCATGGCCGTTGGCAATGTGGTTTTCGATACATTGTGTGAAGACGGTTTCCTGGAGCAGGTGCAACAGGTTGCCGGTACACTGAAGCAAGGGCTTGCCAGCCTGAAGGATCGCTATCCGGAACTGGTGGAAGATGTACGCGGCAAAGGCCTTCTGACAGGCATCAAGCTGAAAACACCGAACAAGGCGCTGCAGGTCAAAGCACGTGATCACAAACTGCTGTGCGGTGTCGCAGGCGACAATGTGTTGCGTCTTGCTCCGCCTCTGATCGCGACGGACGAAGACATTCGCGAAGCCATCAACATTCTGGATGCCTGCCTGGCAGACACCTCACCGGAGGATACCGCGTGAAGCATTTCCTAGACCTTTGCGATATCCCGGCAAGCGAACTCCGGGCGATCCTTGACGATGCGAAGGCGACAAAGGCCGCTCGTAAGGGCTGGCCGAAAGGAAAGGTCGATGCGGGGGCGCCCCTCGCTGATCACGTCCTGGCCATGATCTTCGAGAAGAGCTCGACACGAACGCGCACAAGCTTCGATATGGGAATGCGCCAGCTCGGTGGCACGACCATGGTCATGACGGCGGGTGACATGCAGCTCGGACGCGGTGAAACCGTCGAAGATACGGCTCACGTGCTGTCGCGTTATGTGGATGCCATCATGATCCGGGCCAACAGCCATAGCGATGTGGAAGCGCTTGCGGCAACGGCGACTGTTCCGGTGATTAATGGTCTGACGGACAAATCGCATCCTTGTCAGATCATGGCAGACCTGCAGACGCTCGAAGAGCAGGGCCTTGACCTGAAGGGCGCACGTATCGCCTGGGTCGGTGATGGCAACAATGTCTGTGCGAGCTTTATCGATGCGGCGCCGAAGTTCGGCTTCTCCATGGCGATCGGGACACCTGATGGTTATGAGGCGCCAATCGACCGAGTGGAACAGGCGCGGGAATCGCAAGGCCGGATCGAGCTTTATACCGATGCAGCGGACGCGGTCGCCGGGGCAGATGTCGTCGTCGCGGATACGTTCGTTTCCATGGGCGATACAGATGCAGAAAAACGCCTCGCAGACCTTGCACCCTTCATGGTGGATGACAATCTGATGGGCAAGGCGAATGGTAGCGCGGTATTCCTGCACTGCCTGCCTGCTCACCGCGGCGAAGAAGTGACGGCTAGTGTCATTGATGGGCCGCAATCGCTCGTTTTTGACGAGGCGGAAAACCGTCTCCATGCGCAGAAAGCAATTTTGAAATGGTGTCTGGCAACCTGACAGGCCTTGCCGATGATTTAGGCGCTGACGGCAATCGTGTCGCCAGCTTTCAACTCGATAAACAGGCCGTCCGCGGCCGTATTACGCGTCTGGATGCAGATGTGATCGGCGCCATTCTGGCCCGGCACGACTATCCTCAGGAAGCAGCCCGCTTTCTGGGAGAAGCGCTGACGCTTGCGGTTCTGGTTGGGGCGGCCTTGAAAGTGGATGGCCGTGTCGCCGTGCAGGCGCAGGGTGAAGGCCCGGTCAGCCTGATGGTTGCGGAATATCACACCAGCGGTGCGCTGCGCGGCATGATGAATATCGACGCCGAAAAGTGGGCACGTCTGGATCGCGTCAACAAAGGTGATCTGCCGCACCCGCGTCAGGTGTTCGGCAATGGTGCGCTCGCCATTACCGTCATTCAGGACAATGAGTATGTGCAGCCCTATCAGGGCATTGTGCCGCTTGATGGCACAACGCTGGCTCAGTGCGCCGAACACTACTTCATGAATTCAGAGCAGGTTCCGACACGCGTGCGTCTGGCCGTCGGTCAGATCCAGAAGGCTGGCGAAGCGCCGGCCTGGCAGGCGGGCGGCTCTCTGATCCAACGGATCGCGGGTGACGAGAATCGCGGTGATACCGAAGAGGACTGGAACACCGCCTCCATTCTGTTCGAAAGTGTCACGGATGAAGAGTTGCTTGATCCCGATATTTCCATGGGTCGCGTTCTGTTCCGACTGTTCCATGAGAACGGGGTTCGGATGGAAGCGCCAACGCAGATTAGAGATGAATGCACCTGTTCTGAAGAGCGCTTGCTGACAACCCTCAAAAATATGCCGGATGATGAGCTGATCGATTTGGCGCAGGAAACGGGCAAGGACTATTTCGAGGCTGACTGCCAGTTTTGTGGTCGGAAATATGACATACCTCTCAAAGAGGTCATCACGTCGACAGAACACTGATCAAAAAAGCCCCTCAGATATCTGAGGGGCTTTTTTATGGCATGTCTGAAACGGATCAGGCGGCGCTGTAGGTGTCGAAAAAGTCTTTCAGTTCATCGTCCAGCATGCCTTTGCCCGTTGCCGTTTGCGGCAGGACAAACGATGACCCAGCATTGATTTCAATCACGAGCGGGCCTTCGGCCGTCAATGCGATATCGAGCGACTGATAGCGGACCGGGGTGAAGTTATGCGCGCACATGTCGTTCAGCTCGAGTGCTTCCTTGAAGAATGGGAGCTGAAAACCGATCAGTGGCTCGCCGGTGACAGGATGGTTCTCGTGTTGAACCGTCTCAAATCCTTCGCGAGACACGACGCGAGCAATCTTGCCGGTCTCTTTGTCGATCAGGGCCAGAAGGTTGCCGGATCGCCAGAAATTGTCAGCGACGTTGTTTCCGACAGGGATTTTGAACAGGATGTAAGGCGTTGAAATCACGTCATCTTTGACGAGGTTCACCGTGCGCATGGTTGCCACATGGCTGGTGAGTTTCTGAATGTCCGGGTGACAGGTCACGCGGCGTTGGAAGAGATAAATCGTTTTGGAGATCTTCTCTGCATAGAGTTCAGCAAGGTCTATGCGGTCACCGCCATTCACGATCAACTCGCCATTGTCATAGCCTTCAATCAACAGCGCGCCATAGCTGCCAAGTTCGCCATTCGGTTTTGCGAAGATCGGGAACTCGGTCTGATTTTCGAGAAAGCTGACAAGCTCATCCAGCGTGGCGAGTTTCTGTGAGTCACCAAAGCGACGAAGGCTTGTGTCTGCGACGGCCAGCGTGGTCGGTACAGCTGCACCAAGCGAAGACAGGATCTTGTAAGAGAGCCATTTGTCTTCCGTGGTTGCGCGCCAGTGGAGGTCGGAAACCTTGTCGGTGACGGGCCAGTGCAGGCGCTCTGAAATGAAGGTCTGCTTTCCTGATGCTTCGAGGTCGGTCTTGTAGAGCTCGTACTGAAGGTATTCGAAGATAGAAAGTTTGCCGGGCTGCTTTGAAATCTTCCACCATTCGCTGAGCAGAGAAAGTGGGCTACGGCCTGTCTCTGCTGCCACGTCTTTCAGGCGTGTGACCGTCTGGGTCATATCGAAGGTTTGATCGTTTTTCAGTTTCAAGGATGCCAGCGACATCAACCACTCCTTTTGACCGCGTCTGAAGATTTCGCAGTCACCACCCAATTGATATTTTCAATCTGTGTAGAAGAGATGATTTAAAGAAAGATCAAAGCTGTGCAGATTTTCAGGAAAGCAAACCCGATTTGTTTATCTGCGCTTTACCATGAAGCCTTTTACTTTTCAGAAACTTTCAGGATTTGGATCAATCAGTCTGGCGACACGCTCACCGCATCCCATGGCCATGGTCCAGCCAAGCATGCCGTGGCCGAGATTGTAGATCAGCGATGGGTGAGGGCGTCCGAGACGTGGCACGGAATCGGGTGTCATTGGGCGTAGGCCCGCCCATTGATCGTGTGCCTGAGAATAGTCCGCAGCTTCCGGGAATGAATGCTGGGCATTGCTCATCAGAACCTCGAGACGCTTGGGATCTACATCCCAGTTGGTCCAGCCAAGGTCCGCCATTCCGCCAATCCGGATCTTGTCACCGAGCGGAGTGAAGACCAGCCGACGTTTTGAGTCCGTAATACTGATATCAGGGGCGGCAGCGCCACGCGGGGCGGTTATCGAATACCCTTTCATGGAGAAAATCGGCAGCTTCAGGCCAAGTTTCCGCATCAGGGCTTTGTCAGGCCCGGTGCAGAGAACAACGAGATCTGTTTCGAGTTTGAGACCTGTCTCCAATGTTACCGTTGGCTTAGACGCGTTTAAATCGACGTCAGATACCCGATGCCCCATATGCGTGGTGACATCATATTCGGTGGTGAGCAGGTCCAGCATGCCCATGGCGAATTTCCGCGCGTCGCCAACGGCCTCGCTTGGCGTGAACAGGCCTGCCATTGGTTTTTCGCCAGCGCGCTTGATTGCAGGCTCGAGCTTTTCAAGCGCGGGCAGGTCCATCAGCGACTGGTCTGCGTCGGTCAGACCTTTCAGCGAAAAGTTCTCCTCGATCGCGTTGATGGCCTTCTTTGTGTAGAGGAGCTGGATCTTGCCTTTGACCTGATAGTCAAAATCCAGAGCGTGCTTCTGCAGAAAGCTAAGCATCGCAGCCTGGGACTCCAGCGCGATTTCAAGGCTTGCCCGACTGTTGCGCTGATAGCGCGCGCGGGTGCAGTTTCGCAGAAAAGATAGCAGCCAGGCGATGAAATCCGGGTCCGGACTGATGCGAATGCGGAAGGCTGGATTCATGCCGAGAGCGAGTTCCGGCAATTCACTGCGAATACGGTGGTTCGCGAGGGAGCCGGTGTAGAGATAGCTCAGCTGCCCGCCATTTGCGTATGATGTGCCATGAGCTGCCTTATCGCGCGCATCGATGATCGTCACCTGCATGCCGCGTCTTGCCAATGAATAGGCCGTTGCGGTGCCAACGACGCCAGCGCCGATAACGATGGCAGATTGTGGTTTGGTCGAAGTGGAAGCAGTGCTCATGAAAATCAGATGGTCCGAATGCCGGGGTGAAATCGCCTTCTAACGCGGGTGCCTGGGCCGCGACAATGCGCAGAAGATCGCAGGTGTGAAATCAGCTTGAATTGCTAAAATGTTCTTATAATGTTCTCCTCATGAGAGACGGAACACCACGCACAAAAACGACCTTCGACAAACTCGCCATTCTGGCCGATGCGGCCAAGTATGATGCCTCCTGCGCGTCATCTGGCAGCACGCGTCGAAACTCGGTTTCCGGGCGCGGAGTTGGTTCGAGCGAAGGTATGGGGATTTGCCATGCCTATGCACCCGACGGACGTTGTATTTCGCTCCTGAAAGTCCTGCTGACCAATTTTTGTGTCTTCGACTGCAAGTATTGCGTGAACCGTGTCTCTTCAAACGTTGAGAGAGCCCGGTTCAAGCCGGATGAGCTGGCCCGGCTGACGCTCGATTTCTACAAGCGCAATTACATTGAAGGGCTGTTTCTTTCCTCCGGGATTATCCGCTCGCCCGATTACACGATGGAGCAAATCGTCGAGGTCGCGCGTATCCTGCGAGAGGAGCATGATTTTCGTGGCTATATCCATCTGAAGACCATTCCTGAGGCGGACCCTGAACTAATCCGGCAGGCAGGTGTGCATGCAGACCGGTTGTCTATCAATATCGAATTGCCGACGGAAACCGGTCTTCGAAATCTGGCGCCCGAGAAGTCAGGCCAGACGATACGCAAAGCCATGGCCAATGTCCGACACGGCATTGATGATCTGGCTGATGCCCGCAAATCCTCACTGATCAGAAAGGCGAAATCGCCCCGGTTCGCACCGGCTGGTCAGTCCACACAGATGATCGTTGGCGCAGATGCGGCGCGCGACAGCGACATCATGCAGACCGCGAACAAGCTTTATGCAGGTTATGGCCTGCGCCGAGTGTACTATTCGGCCTTTAGTCCCATTCCCGATGCGTCGGGTGATCTGCCGCCTCTCGCGCCACCGCTCGTTCGTGAGCACCGACTGTATCAGGCCGACTGGATGGTGCGGTTTTATGGCTATCAGACCGAAGATGTCGTCTCGGCCACGCAGGACGGCATGCTGGACCTTTCGGTTGACCCAAAACTTGCCTGGGCTTTGAAGCATCGCGCCTGGTTCCCGGTGGATATCAACCGGGCGAGCCGTGAACAGCTTCTGCGCGTGCCAGGGCTTGGGCCCAAAACCGTCGCCCGTATTCTGACGGCCCGGCGTCACGCCTGGCTCAGCCTTGGGGATTTGCAGCGTATGCGGGTGTCTCTCTCCAAAGTGCGGCCCTTCGTGGTGACGCGCGACTATTCACCCGGCAGGCTCACAGACACCGAGAATCTGAAAGCCCGCTTTGCGCCTCCACCCGAGCAGCTCAGTCTTTTCGCATGACCCTGATCTATCTGGCTTCTGAAACAGACTTTGAGGGCTGGCGTGAACATGCCCGGGCCCTTTGCCTGAAAGGGGTTGAACCGCATTATGTGGAATGGCGCACGCCGAGCGAGGGCAAAAGCCTGTTCGATAGGGATATGTCGGATGATCGCCTTTTGCCGAGACTGATGCCGTTCCCTACGGTTCGGGTACCAAAGGCGTTCCTTGAACTGGGGCGACGCGTGAGCTGTCATGTCGATCGCAGCCGCTTTCATCGTTTGTATCGTTTGCTCTGGCGATTGCAGACGAAAAAGCATCTGCTGGACAATGTCATGGATGATGATGTGGCGTGGCTGAATGCCTGTGAGAAGAATATCCGGCGCGACATTCACAAAATGCATGCCTTTGTGCGCTTTCGCAAGGCAGGGGAAACGCCTGATGGGCGTGAGTGCTTTGCCGCCTGGTTTGAACCGAACTATCGGATTGTGGAACTCGCAACACCGTTTTTTCAGCGCCGGTTTGCCAATATGAATTGGGTGATTGTCACGCCTGAGGCGAGCGCCCACTGGGATGGGGAAGCGCTGACATTCGGCCCTGGTGGCTCGAAAGACGATGTGCCCTCAGAAGACTGTCTTGAAGACGGCTGGAAGACGTATTTCCGCTCCATCTTCAACCCATCCCGCGTGAAGATTTCGGCCATGACGTCTGAAATGCCGAAAAAGTACTGGAAGAATCTTCCGGAAGCCGCGCTGATCCCTGAGCTGCTTCAAAGCGCTGAAAAGCGCAGCCGCGAAATGGTGGCAAACAGCGTGACGGAGGAGCATCCGCTCGCAGCCAGACTGGATGCGCGAAAATCAGTCGCCATTTCCCAGGATGAAGAGGGCGCTCGCACGCTGAAAGACTTGTCCCAGCTCGCTGCTGGATGTGAAAAATGTCCCCTGTATCAGGATGCAAGTCAGACCGTGTTTGGCGAGGGGCGCGCTGATGCGCGGTTGATGATTGTCGGCGAGCAGCCAGGTGATCAGGAAGATATTGCGGGCGCGCCTTTTGTCGGACCGGCAGGCCAATTGCTGGATGAGTGTCTCTCTGCTGCAGACATTGCGCGGGACGAAGCCTATGTCACCAATGCGGTCAAGCACTTCAAGTTCGAACTGCGTGGCAAGCGGCGCATTCATCAGTCGCCCCGGGTCAGTGAAATTGATCATTGCCGCTGGTGGCTGAATGAGGAGCGTCGTCTGGTTCAGCCCGATCTCATCATCGCGCTCGGGGCGAGTGCCGCGCGCAGCGTTCTGGGACGTTCGGTTCGCATTGCAGATGTGCGGGGTGAGATTCTATCCACAGGAGATGGCACACGGGTTCTGGTCACTGTGCATCCGTCATTTCTTCTGCGTTTACAGGACAGACAGGCGCAGCAAAGGGAAGTCGCCCGCTTTGTTGAGGATTTGAGACTGGCCCAAAGTCATCTCAATGCGAGCTGTTAACCTGTGACTAACCAAATATACATTTCTGGCTGATAAGGTGGTTTCAGCGGTGATGGTAACACGTTAGAAGTCACAAAATGCGAAAGCTCTTTCACTGGCCACTCGACCCGGCCGGGCGTCTCGTGCGTCTTGTTCTTGCAGAAAAACAGCTGGATGTGGATCTGGTTGTTTCCCCACCCTGGAAGCCGGCTGAAGAGGTGAAGCGGCTGATGGGGGATTCGCTGGGCCCTGTTCTGCTTGATCAGGGTATGCATGGCCGTGTCATCGCCAATCAGACCCACGCCATTATTGAGTTTCTCGAAGAGACCTATACGGATGTGAAGCTTTTACCGCCTCTCCCGGCGGATCGGGCAGAGGCCCGCCGGATCTGGCGACGTGTCGAGAACCGCTTTGATTCCGATATCAATGGCTCCATTCTTGCCGAGCGTATCGCGCAGGCTGTCCAGCGCGCCAGCTCACCGGATAGTGGCGCGCTGCGGACCGGCGCCCATGCGCTGCGCGGCATGCTGACTTTGCTCAATGGTTTGTGTGAGCAGCGTTCCTTCCTTGCCGGTCGACAGATGAGCATTGCTGACTTCGCGGCCGCCGCGCAGTTGTCATCGCTCGATTATTTCGGTGATGTTCCATGGGACAGCGTGCCAGAACTTCGCAGCTGGTATTCCCGTATCAAATCCCGCCCGTGTTTCCGCGGCCTTCTTGCCGACCGGCTGACCGGGACGCAACCTGTTCGCCACTATGCCGACCTGGACTTCTGATCACGTCAAAACCGTCGCCCTTGAGATTGGGTTTGATGTTTGCCGGATTACGACGATCCGTCCCGAATGGCTGGCGTCAGAGCGCCTGAAACAGTTCGTCTCGGCTGGCTATCATGGCGACATGGGCTGGATGGAAGAGACGCTGGAGCGACGTCTGCATCCAAATGCCATGTGGGATGGTGCGAGGTCTGCAATCATGCTGGGCCTGAATTACGGACCGGACACAGACCCGTTAGCCGTGCTCGACAAGCCAGAGCAGGCCGGAATCTCCGTTTACGCCAAGGGCCGTGACTATCACGACGTGATCAAGAAACGCCTGAAGCGACTGGCGCGCAGTTTCGCAGAAGAGACGGGGGAGCAGGTCAAAGTCTTTGTTGATACGGCGCCTTTGATGGAAAAGCCGCTCGCCGAGCAGGCGGGACTTGGCTGGCAGGGCAAGCATACCAATCTCGTCAGCCGTGAGTTCGGGTCGTGGATGTTTCTTGGCGTGGTGCTAACGAGCGCCGCGCTTGAAGAAGACGGAGCGGAAGCTGATCATTGCGGCTCTTGCCGTGCCTGCCTTGATGTGTGTCCAACGAAGGCTTTTCCTGCACCTTATCAGCTCGATGCGCGGCGATGTATCTCCTATCTGACCATCGAATATGATGGGCCGATCCCGAGCGAATTTCGCAAGGCGATGGGAAATCGCATCTATGGCTGCGATGATTGTCTGGCGGTTTGCCCCTGGAACAAATTTGCCAGCCATTCAAACGAGCTGAAGTTTGAAGCGCAGCGCTATACGGACGCGCCGGACCTTTCCATGCTGTCACAGCTGGACGACGAGGCATTTCGCACTGCCTATTCCGGCTCTCCGATCAAGCGGATCAAGCGGCATAAATTCCTGCGAAATGTGCTGACGGCTATTGGTAATTCGGGTGCAAAGAGGTTTGTACCGGATGTGGTCCGCTTGCTGTCAGACGAGCATCCTCTTATCCGCGGGGCTGCTATCTGGGCGCTGAGCGAACTTGCGCCGGATCAGTTCGTCATCGAACGAGACCAGCGCCTGCCAGACGAAACAGATGAAAGTGTTCGCCGCGAATGGCAGGGCCGGGCAGGCTAGCACCTATTCGCTTGCGAGCCGTTTGGCTTCACGGATGTCTCCCCGCAAAACAAGCGCTTCAATGTTTGTCTTGTCGATGGCGCGGGCCTGCTCAACATCACCCATGGCATCGTCATAGCGATCCTGACGCAGGCGGGCCTCGCCGCGCAGAAGATAAGCTGTGATATCGCCGGGCTGCATCTGGATCGCCTGATCGAGATCGGCTTCGCCTTCTTCCCATTTTTCCTGCAGCAAATAGGCGCGTGCCCGATCTATGAAGATGGTCGGATCATGCGCAGCAAACTGCATGGCATCGGTGAAGGCAATGACAGCTTCTTCGGGCAGTCCCGCGAGCAGCCATGCATTCCCGGCCTGTGCGAGATAGATGGCGCGGTCTTCGAGCGTGCCGCCATCGGGAGCGCCAGCAAGCGCTTCGAGCCGGTCAGCGCCTTCCACATACTTCCCAAGCTGGATAAGAGAGGTGGCCGTACAATAGCGGGCCGCAGGGCGATTGCCCTCGCTCAGCCAGGCCAGGCCGTCTTCATAGGCTTCTTCGGGTTCTTCGATCTGGCGTTCCAGACAAGCGTTCAAACGGGCCTGTTCTTCAGCCTTGATGTCATCGGCGACCGTCTGTGCATTCACAGAAATGGCAAACAGGCCATAGATGATTGGGAACAGGGATACCATATGACACTCCAGAGATTTGAGTATCTCGTGACGCGTTGCAGGGAGAAAAGCAAATGAAGAAACAGCAACTCACCCTGTTTTGTATCGGCTATGGATACTGCGCTCAGCAATTGGCAGAGACATTGGGGCCGAAGACGCAGATCTATGCGACCGCGCGAACCGACGAACAGGTGTCGCAATTGACCCTGCAAGGCATTCGCCCGGTTGATATCCGAAAGCCGGATCTGGCGGCGCTTCCGCAGGGTGCGCACTGGCTGGTATCCGCCCCGCCGGGGGAGGCAGGCTGTCCGGGCTTTGAAGCGTTTGGTGATGCCGCCAAAGAGGCAGGCTGGATCGGCTATCTGTCGACCACAGGTGTCTATGGTGATCTTGATGGTGGCTGGGCTTTTGAATGGAGTGCGCTCAATCCTCAGAGCGAGCCTGGCAAGCGTCGGGCGATCGCCGAAGCGCAATGGCTTTCCACGGATGGCCCGGTTCAGATCTTTCGGTTACCAGGCATTTATGGGTCTGGAAGATCGGCCTTTGATCGGCTGAAAACAGGCAAAGCACGCCGCATCATCAAGGACGGACAGGTGTTTTCGCGCGTGCATGTCGAGGATATTGTCAGCGCGCTTATGGCGAGCATGGAGCGGCCACGAACGGGTGGAATCTACCATCCCTGTGATGATGAACCCGGCCCGCCGCAGGATGTCATTGCGTATGCGGCGAAGCTGTTGGGCTTGCCGGTGCCGCCCGATCTGCCAATCGAATCCGTCAATCTGTCTCCGATGGCGCGGCGCTTTTACGACGAGTGCAAGCGGGTTTCGAATGCCCGCACCAAGTCAGAACTGGGCTGGGCACCGGCTTACCCGAATTATCGTGTCGGCCTGAGCAGCATTCACGCTCTTGAGACGGCATAAAAAAAGGAGGCCGACTGGCCTCCTTTCAATTGGCTATGAGTGTCTTCTACCAGATTGAGACGCGCTCTTCTGGTGGCAGATAAAGCTCATCATCTTCTGAGACGTCGAACGCGTCATACCATGCGTCCAGATTACGCACGATACCATTGATGCGGTAGTTCGCAGGTGAGTGCGGGTCCGTCATCAGCTGCGTGCGCAGGGCATCTTCCCGATAGAGGCGTTTCCAGACCTGTGCCCAGGCCATGAAGAAACGCTGGTCGCCTGTGTAACCGTCGATGATTGGCGCTTCCTCGCCGTTCAGGGACAGCTTGTAGGCTGTGTAGGCCATGGACAGGCCGCCCAGGTCACCAATGTTCTCACCGAGGGTGAGCGCACCATTCACGCAGACCTTGTCGTCGTCGTTATCGATTGGGCAGAAGCCATTGTATTGCGCAACTAGCGTTTTGGTGCGGCTCTCAAAGGCTTCCTTGTCGGCATCTGTCCACCAGTTGCGGAGCGTGCCGTCACCATCGGATTTTGCGCCCTGGTCGTCAAAACCATGGCCCATTTCGTGTCCGATGACGGCGCCAATCGCGCCATAGTTCACGGCTGGGTCAGCATACAGGTCAAAGAATGGAGGCTGCAGAATGGCCGCCGGGAAGACGATTTCGTTGCGGTTCGGTGAGTAATACGCATTCACCGTCTGAGGGTACATGAACCACTCGTCGGTATCGATCGGCTCACCAAGTTGAGAAATCATGTCCTCATACTGCCATTCGCTGACAGCCATTTCGTTTCCGAACGCATCGTCGCCAGCGACAGACAGGCTGTCATAGGTTTCGAAGGTTTCAGGATAACCGATTTTCGGCGTGAACTTGGCCAGCTTGTCATGCGCTTCGACTTTGGTGTCGTCGCCCATCCATTCCAGTTCATCCAGATTTTTCGCCATGGCTTTGCGAAGATTCTCAACGAGATCTTCCATTGCGTCTTTGGCTTCCGGCTTGAAGTGCTGCTCAACATAGATTTTGCCGACCGCTTCACCGACAGCGCCTTCCGTCGTCGAGACGGCACGTTTCCAGCGCTCACGTTGTTCCGGCTGACCGCGCAGGGTCTGGCCGTAGAATGCGAACTGCGCATCATCGATCTCAGACGGCAGGACATCTGCGTGAGATGACAGGAAGTGTGCGGTGAGATAAGCTTTCCACGCATCGAGGTCAGCTGTCTGCGCCACTGACAGAATGCCTGCAATGCCGCCGCCAAGCAGGGCTTGCTGTTCTTCTGTCAGACCATTTTCTTCGATTTCTTCTGCGGTCGGTGTGACCTGACGCACGACGAAGTTTTCCTGATCGGCGAGACCAAGACCCGCGAGCAGGGTTTCAACCGGGAAGTCGCCGCCGAGCGCAATCAGCTCGTCCTTCGACATTTTGTTGTAGGTCAGATTGCGGTTGCGACCGAGCGCGCGGTCCCAATGTTCTTCTGCGATCTGATATTCAAGCTGATAGACAGACTCTGCAGCTTCTTCCGCATTCTCATAGCCAGCTTTTTCCAGCAGCGTTGCGAGATAGCTTTTATACGCTTCGCGGATTTCTTCGTTCTTGGCGTTATCTTCCAGATAGTAAGAACGATCCGGCAGGCCCAGTCCGCCTTGTGTGACGTAGAAAATGTACTGGTCTGTCTGTTTGGAATCGACGTCGACCCAGCCGCTCACTGGTGAACGGAAGCCGGTTGCAGCAAAAATCTCGGCGAGATCTTCACGTGTTTCCATGGCTGCAATGCGGTCCAGATAGGGTTGCGCCGGTGCCAGTCCGGCAGCGTTGATCGCATCGACATCCATATAGGCGTTGTAGATTGCAGCAATCTTGCCTTCCAGCGTGTCAGCGGCAGGAGATTTCGCAGCAGCCTCTTCAATAATGTCGCGAACCTGCTCTTCGGCTTCGTCTGCAAGGCGGGTGAACATGCCATAATTCGATTTGTCCGCCGGAATTTCGAAGGTATCGAGCCATTTGCCGTTCACATAGCGGTTGAAGTCATCACCCGGTGTGACATCAAGATAACGGTCATCGAGTTCAATACCCCATGCGCCCAAAACCGGATGGTTGGTCGTGTCCGCAGCGGCTGTTTCCGCGCTGGCTTCAGGTGCTTCATCCGGATTGGCAAGCGCGATAGGCGCGCTCGCAAAGGTCAGTGCAGCAAACGAAGATGCTGCCAGGAGAATATTTTTCATTTTCTTCCTCTCAGGTTTACTCAGGCGAAAAGGCCCGGATCGCTCCCGGCCTTCAGCCATTACTCAGCAGGTGCACCATGATGCACGTGATCATCGCGGTCAGTCACGCCGGCGACTGCATGTGAGTCGTAGGTGGCTCCGATCGATTGATAAGGTTTGCCGCTCCAGAGCCAGCGGAAGACGCGGGCAACTTCGGCGCCGACGGCATAGAGCGCTGGCACAAAGAGCAGGCTGACAAACAGGGCGAAACAGACCGCTGCGCCAAGCGACATGACCATCGGTTTCAGGAACTGTGCCTGAACGGACCGCTCATTGATCATGGGCAGGACGCCGACAAATGTCGTGACGGATGTCAGCAGGATCGGCCGGAAACGAGAGACGGCAGATTCAACAAGCGCCTGCACAGCTCCCATTCCCATTTCGTCACGTCGCCGGTTGACGTTGTCGATCAGGACGAGGTTGTCGTTGATCACAACGCCGGCCGCTGCCGCGATCCCGAAGATTGAAAACATCGCGAACGGCACACCCGATATGAAGTGTCCGAAGACAGCACCGGCAAAGGAGAATGGCAGGGCCATCATCAGAAGCAGAGGCTGCCAGTATGACGAGAAGGCAATGGCCAGCAGGACATACATCAACAGAACCGCGCCGAGATAAAGCAGTCCAAGATTCGCGGTGAACTCAGCCTGACTTTCCGCGTCACCGAGGCGTCCGCGTTTGACTTCCGGGAAACGTTCTTCGAACTGTGGCCAGAAATTCTGCTCCATGTCCGACATGATCTGCCCGCGCACATCACCGGAAAGTTCCGAGAACACGGCAACAGACCGCACGCGGTCACGGCGATAGATGCGGTTGATACCCGGCGCGAACTCGGTTTCGGCGACCTGATCGAGCGCGATCTGACGACCATCCTCTGTACGGATGCGAAGATCGTTCAGACTGTCGAGCGACCGACGTGTCTCTTCCGGATAACGCACCATCACGCGAACATCTTCGCCGTCACGTGGAAGGCGTTGCGCTTCCTCACCATAATAGGCCTGACGGATCTGGCCGCTAATGGTGGTCAGTCCAACGCCCAGGGCCTCAGCGCCGGGGCGAAGTGAGAACCGCAATTCCGGTGCTGCTGAGGACAGGTTGTCGCCAATGTCATACGTGGTGTCATAAGTTGCGAGCTGATCTTTCACCATGTTGGCGGCTTCACGCAGCAGATCCAGATCCGGGTGGCTCAGCGCCACACGATATCCAGAGTCATTCTGGTTCACCGTGAAGGAGAAAGAGATTTCCTCAGCATCCGGGATGGGGCCGGTTGCTTCGCGAAGAGCATCAGCAAAGACCTTTGTCCGCATTCCGATAGGGCGTTCTTCTGGCGCCAGCGTGCCGATGAAAGCGCGAACCTGGCGTTCATTGGCAATGATCGCGGCGTCGAGGAACAGATCACCTTCGAGATCAGGATATTCGTCAGCCAGATCGATCTTCGCTTGATTATAGCCATTATAGAGCTGGTCCCGCACAGCCAGTGTCCGACTGAACGGCGTGCCATCTGGGAGCTCGATTGTGACCATGACCATGTCATCGTCGATCTGTGGCATGAAGCGGAAAGGCACATAACCGTTCGCGAGCAAGCCAATCGCCAGCATGAAGAGTGAGATGAAGAGAGCGACGGTCGCATACCGGAAACGGATGGCGACTTCGAGGACCGGCTTGAACAGATTCTCGGCAAACCAGATCAGACTGTCTGCGATCCGGCGCTGAAACTGCAGGAACATACCCTGTTTGCCGGAAAAGTCCTGCTTTTTCATGTGCGCAAGGTGCGCTGGCAGGATCAGCATGGATTCGATCAGCGAGAAGCTGAGGGCTGCAACCACAACATAGGTGATCTGAGCGGTAAACTGGCGCTCAGGGCCTTCCAGAAGCGCCCACGGCGCAAACATGATCATTGTGGTCAGAACGCCGAAAATAACGGGCTTTACGACCAGCTGCGTACCCATAACGGCGGCGGTAAGGCCTTCGCCGCGTCCGGCTTCAATCTCTTTGTGAATGTTCTCACCGACGACAATTGCGTCGTCCACAATCACGCCAATCACGAGGAGCACAGCAAAAAGCGAAAGCGTGTTCAGCGACACGCCAAAAAGCGGCAGGATCGCAAAGCCGCCCGCGAACGCCGTACAGATCCCGACGGTCACCCAGAAGGCAACGATCGGACGCAGGAAGAGCAGGAGAACGATCAGAACGAGCACCGTACCCACAAGGGCCGAGTTCGAAATCGTTGCCATCTGCCCGCGGAACATGTCGGCCTGATCGAACATGATGTCGGCCCGCACCGCTTCGGGCAGGATTTCTTCATTCGCCGTTTCCAGAAACTCACGGATGCTCTTGGAGTATTTCGCAATCTGCATGGTTTCCGGCGGCTGGATCATAATGAACGCCGTCGGATCGCCATCGAATGTGGTTTCGAGTTCTTCGTCGACAAAGCCGTCAATGACGGTGGCAACGTCTCCCACGCGAATGGTTGCGCCCGATTCCAGCTGGCGCACGATGATGTTTTCGAATTGCTCTTCTGTATCGGCGAGTGCGCGTGTCTGAAGGGAGAAGCGCCCGATATCGGTTTTGATGCCGCCGCCAGACGAGTTGACGGACGACCGGCGTACGGCATTTGCAACGTCAGAGAAGGTCAGATTGTAGCGGCGCAGCGCTTCTTCCGACACCTCAATGGAGACTTCTTCATCGAGCGTTCCCAGCACCTGGGCCAGCTCACCACCTTCAATGGAGGCGATGCGATCACGAAGGTCATCGGTGATGCGCTTCAGCTCCATCCGGTCGACCTTACCGTGCACAGCAATGCCCATATACTGGTCTTCATTGCGCCAGCGCTGGACCTGTGGCGGGTAGGTCGCCTGTGGCAGGTTGTTGATGGTGTCGACGCGAAGCTTCACTTCCTCAATGAATTTTTCGAGGTCGTAATTGTTGTAGGTCTGCAGGTTCACATAGCCGACGCTTTCGCGCGCTGTGCCGGACATCTCCTTGAGACCGTCCAGGTCGGCCATGACCTCTTCAAGGCGCGTAACGATTTGCTCCTCGACATCCGTTGGAGACGCGCCGGGCCATGAAATCGAGACCGACACGCCGTTAAAGTCGGCTTGCGGGAAAACTTCACGTTCGAGGCTGTTAAAACCGATGACGCCAAGAACAAAACTCAGCACCATCAACAGGTTGGCGGCAACAGAGTTGCGCGCCCACCAGGCGACGATGCCCTTCATCGGACGATCGGAGCTGCCACTCATGACTGTTCATCCGTTGTGTCTGCAACGGTATTGGCCGAGCTGGCCTGACCGCCAATGTTGATTTTCATACCATCAAACGGAGCCTGAATCGGCGACGTAATCGCGTATTCGCCGGCCTCTACGCCGGAGCGCACATATACGCCTTCCGGGCTTGTGTAGACGACATCCACGGTTCGAATCGACATGGTGCTGTCGTCCGGATTGGCGATGAAGATCTGGTCGCGTTTGCGCAGAGCCGGGCGCGGGGCCATCAGAACGTCGTGCAGCATCTGGCCTTCGATTTCGGCCGAGACGAACAGACCGGGTGCGAGCGGTGCATCTCCATCAGCGCCTTCGCCAAACGGGTCATCCACGGTCGCAATCGCCGAAACGAGACGCGTGGCCGGATCGACGGCAGCCGATGTCCGGGTGACGCGTCCTTTCCAGGTGCGCGGCTGACCGGCGACATTCGTCGTGAAGGTTACGGCAGGGCCGCGATTGTCAGCGCTTTCTTCAAACGCCAGCGACAGTCCCAGACGACCAAGTTCGTCGTCGTTCAGGGGCAGGGTAACTTCGGCAATGTCTGTTCCGAAAATGCGACCAAGCTCCTGACCCGGGCTGACATACTGCCCGAGATCAACTTCTTTCGTGCGGACGCGTCCGTCAAAAGGCGCTCGAATAATGGTTCGTTCCAGCGCGAGTTCAGCGTCACGCAATTGCGCTTTGGCCGCTTCCAGCGAGGCGCGTGCCTCTGCCAGCTGTGGTTCGCGAAGCGCAAGTGGTGATGGATCGCCTGTGCCGAGTTCTTCCCAGTCACGACGTGCAATGTCTGATTCAGCCTGTTCGCGGACAAGCCCCTGTTCCGCACTTGCGACCTGAGACTGCGCGCGAATACGTGCCAGCTGGTAGTCTGCATCCTCAATGCGGAAGAGAATCTCGCCCTGACGCACAAAAGCACCATCGATAAAAGATGGTGACACAGATGAAACGCGGCCGGAAATTTGCGGTGAGATCGAAATTTCTCGCCTTGGTCTGACTTCACCCTGACTGGACACAGTGAGTTGCAGGTCAAGTTGCTTCACGGGTTCGTAGAAAACAGCGAGTCCCAGCGGTGCTTCGGCCGCTTTTTCCGGCTTGGGCTTCAGCGCACCAAGTGCGATGAAGCCACCAAAACCAAGGACACCCAGAATGGCGACTGGCAGCCCGACAGCCAGGATCGCAGATCCGGTTTTGCTCATAAATCAGATCCTTCAGAAAATTGATCTTCCAATTCCGTATTTTCTGGCAGATTTCCCCCTAATGCCAGATGAAATTGAACTCGATTGATCGCACGCGCATTTTGAGCGGTGATCAGACTTGCTTCCGCATTGATCCGACGTGTTTGCGCATCAATGAGGTTAAAAATGGTCGACAGACCGTTTTGATACTGGCGTTCCGCGAGGATTTCAGCCTGTTCGGCTTCGTCCAGGGCGCGTGCCTGTGACTCGACCTGAGCGGCAAGGAGTTCGTCTGCGGCCAGCGCATTCTCGACTTCCTGCCAGGCGGTCAGCACGGTGGTAACATAATTGGCAGCTGTCAGGCGAGCCTGTGCTTCAGCGGCTTCAATGTTTGCCTTGATCGTTCCGCCGTTGAAGATCGGAGCGGTCAGGGAGCTGGCAACCTGACCTGCAATGAAGGCCGGGTCGAGGGCGTCGACGATGTCAGCGTTCGACGTGAACAAGCGTGCTGTCAGATCGAGTGATGGGCGCAGGGCAAGCCTTGCCTCTTCAACCCGGAAGCCTGCTGCTGCAATGCGTGCTTCAGCCGCGTTGATATCGGGACGACGCGCCAGGAGGCTGGTCGGGTCACCGGTGCCTTCAATATCGGTCAGTTGGATGACGCCGTCGCTGGCTTCGATTTCATTCGCCGGGTAGCGGCCGAGGACGACTTCGATGGCGCGGCGCGCTTCACCGGTCGAACGCATCTGATCGAGCTGCGAGGCGCGTGCGGTCTCAACTGCGCTTCGTGCGAGACGAACATCCAGCGCGCCCGTCAGACCATTTCGAAAACGACGTTCGGTGAGGCGCAGCGTACGCTCCCGGGCGTCCAGTGTCTCGTCGGCAAGGTCGAGCTGTCGAACGGCCGTGTTCAGCTGGATCCAGGCAATCGCTGTGCTGGCTGTGATGGAGAGGCGTGCGGCCTCAAAATCAGCTTCCGCAGCAAGCAGGTCTGCATCAGATGCGGCAACACCAGCGGCCAGTCGGCCCCAGAGGTCTGGTTCCCAGCTGGCAATCAGGGAAAGTCCGAAGCCCGGTCCTTCTGATCGTACCGCATCGTCATTCACGTCGATTACGTTGCTCGTCCAGTCTGCATCGGCGCCACCATTCAGAGAGGGCAATGTGCTGCCATATTCAGCAGCGGCGGCTGCGCGGGCAGCCTGAACGCGGGCAGCACTGGCCTGCAGATCCGGACTGTTGATAAGGGCTTCACCGATGAGGGATGAAAGGGTGGGATCATCAAAGCTTGCAACCCAGTCTCCCGTGACCGGAATGGGCGCGCGTTCACCATTCGTCCAGCTGGCAGGACGCTCCGGTTGCGGAACTGCCCATGGTTGCTGGCCGGTCGTGGTGCTCGCACAGCCGGCGAGAGCTGCAAAGCTGAGTAGTGTGAGCTGAGCTCGCATCAAAAACTCCTGTTCTTGGCTCTCGAATAAGACGTAGATTTCTGACTGTCAACAAAAAGTTATCGTTTAACGATATAAATTGGGAGTAATGATTTCAGAAAAGAAATCTCCCCCTATCGTCATGAAGTTGATACGTTGTTTTGCGACAAGTGGTTTTGGTGTGAGTCCGGTATTACACGGTGCAGTATAGGAAAATCTGTGGATTTGACAGAGGACGTGGAAGAAAACGGGGCAAAAGAGAAGTCCGCTCGATTTGAACTCGCTTTGCGTGCGCGTCGACGGGACTTTGCTGTGCTTACAGCCCTTACGATGGCGATTTTGCTCATCCTGTTTGCATCCGGAACACTTGCGCTGAGTGAGGCGCTGACGGCTGCGCTGATTTTCATTTTCTCGGCGACGGCGTTCTACCTGTCCTCGGATGCTGACGCGCGTGATGGTCAGATCATGACCCAGTTCGCTGCGGAGCGCCGACAGGACGCTATGGGCGAACGCGCTTTGAGTGCAGGTCGACAGGTTTCTGGTGAAGATGTTCGCACCTTGATTGAAGCGTATCCGCAACCGGCCCTGATTTCTGATTTTGATGGGCGGGTTTATTTCGCGAACGCAGGCGCTGGCGATGTTTTCCGTCTGCCAAAAGGTGGCATCGGCATTGGCCCTTCCATCATCCGCCGTGTCGACATGTTGCGTCGCCTCGACGCGATTAAGGCGGGGCGACCGCCGGAGCCGATGGAAATCGAGATTGAAGGTACGCCGGATCGGCATTTCTCCGTCTGGACGGCGCCGCTTTCGATTCATGGTGAGCCACGTGTCCTTGTCGTGCTCATCGAACTGACGGAACTCAGACGGGCCGAGAAGGCCCGTGCTGACTTCCTGGCCAATGCATCGCATGAATTGCGTACGCCGCTGACCTCGCTGGCTGGCTTCATTGAGACCATGCGCGGCCCTGCCAAAGATGATCCGGAGGCCTGGGATCGGTTTCTGGAAATCATGTATGGTCAGACCGAGCGCATGCGCCGCCTCATTCATGACCTGTTATCGCTCTCGCGTATCGAGCTGTCTGAACACCGCCGTCCCGACAAGGTTGTCGATTTCGGTGCGCTGGTCGAAGAGAATTACGAAGCCATGTTGCCGGTGGCGCGCGAGCGCGGCATCAAGCTCGAATTCCTGTCTTCGGTTGATCAGGCAAATGTCTATGGCGTGAAAGACGAACTCACTCAGGTTCTGCAGAACCTCATCGATAACGCGATCAAGTATACAACGCCGGGATCGAGCGTGCTGGTCGAGATTGCATCCGGACTGGATCTGGAAGAGGCACGTCTGTTTACGTCGCGGCGCTGGAATAACGCAGCGCGCATTTCGATCAGCCAGGCGCGACCCGATGCCGATGTTCCATTGGTCGCAATTCGTGTGAGCGATGAAGGTCAGGGTATTAACCGTGAACATCTGCCACGTCTTGGTGAGCGTTTTTATCGTGTCGATGAAGGACGTGATCGCACTGTGGGGGGGACCGGGCTTGGTCTTGCCATTGTGAAACACATCATCACCCGGCACCGGGGCGGCTTGCTCGTTGAAAGTGAAACCGGGCGAGGGTCGGCCTTTGGTATCTGGTTGCCGATGGTTGGACAAAAGCTTGCACAGCTCAAGAATTCAGATAACACAGACGCTCCGGCTTCGGATGAAAAGACGTCTTCCACTTCTTTACCGGATGCGTCTTAGGTCGCCGGCATTGCCGTCCTCCGGTCGTTTGTAATCGCCATGAATTATCCAGCCTATCAGCAAAGCCTCACGCTTATCGCTTTGATTGTCTGTTTTGCCTTTCTGGCAGGACGGATCTGGGCTGTGCAGCTGGCGCGCAGGCGCGCAAATCATCTGGCGTCATTGCCGATCTATTACGGATGGTATGGTGCGCTTGGTGCATTGTTTCCGGCCATGACGCTGGGCCTGCTCGGCTGGTTTCTTCCAATCCCATCGGCTGTTCTGAATATCGCGATTCCTCTGGCATCCTTTGTCGGAGCGATGGTCTGCCTGTTTCAGATCAGTCCCCAGCTGACGGCTCAGCGCCGGGTCGAGCGGATGATACGCTGGCTGCTCATGGCGAGCGGTGTTGTCGCGATCATGACAACGCTTGGCATTATACTATCGCTCGTCTTTGAGACGTTTCTCTTCTTCGGTCACCCGGATGTCAGCGTGATCGACTTTTTCACCGGCACAGAATGGAGTGCGCAGACATCCAGCCGTTTTGGCGCTGTACCGCTTTTCTTCGGGACATTCTTTGTCGGACTGATCGCGCTGGTGATTGCGGCGCCCGTGGGCCTGTTCTCTGCGATCTATATGTCAGAATATGCTTCTCCGCGCACCCGGCAGATTCTGAAGCCGTTCCTTGAAGTCCTGGCCGGTATTCCGACCGTCGTTTATGGCTTCTTCGCGATTCTGGTCGTGGCGCCTGCCGTCCGATCTGCGGGCGATGGTCTGAATGATTTGCTGCGCCCCTTTTTTGGCGGCGCAGATGTGATTGCGACGCAACCCAAGAGCGCGCTTGCCGCCGGTATCGTCATGGGGATCATGATTGTGCCGTTCATTTCTTCACTCTCCGATGATGTCATTCGTTCCGTGCCGCGCAAGCTGCGCAATGGCGCGATTGGTCTTGGCGCGACCACATCTGAAACTCTGAAAGATGTTGTCCTTCCGGCAGCTTTTCCAGGATTGATGGCCGCCATGCTGCTCGCCGTTTCCCGTGCGATCGGTGAAACCATGATCGTGGTGATGGCGGCTGGCGAACGCGCCAATATCACGCTTAATCCGTTTGAAGATGTGACCACTGTGACGGTTCAGATCGTGGCACTGATGACGGGTGACCCAGCATTTGACAGCCCACGTACACTTTCCGCCTTTGCGCTTGGGGCGGTGCTGTTCTGCATAACGCTCGCGTTCAACGTGCTTGCGCAATGGATCGTGGATCGACAGCGGAGGCGTTATGCCGGTTTCTGATCTGCAGGCTGTCACGCGTACCGATGCTTTCGAAGCCCGTCTGAAAAAGAGACGGCGTGCGGAAATGCGTTTCAAGACTTACGGCCTGACGGCGATCGGTTTCGCGGGCCTGTTGCTGATCGTTCTGCTGACGTCGGTTGTGCTGGAAGCGCAAAGTGCGTTCACACGATACAATCTGCGTCTGGAGATCAAGCCCGAACGCGCTGATACCCGAGTCATTTATGATCAGATCCGTGGTCAGATTTTCGATATTTTCCCGGAGGTTGAAAACGATCGGAATGAGCGCATCGAAGTGGGTGGACTGGTCACCATTCTTGCAGCGCAGCCTGTCGCCGAGAAACTGAAGACAGCCGAGATCGGACGTGCTGGCCGCCTGAAGAAAATACTGGTGCCGATTTCTGATCAGGCCGACATGTATTTGAAGGGCGAAATCACAGGTCAGGTGACCGGCCGTGTCGAGGTTGTTCAGCGTGAAGAACAAAGGCTTCAGGCTGATTTCTCCCGTGTTTATGCCTCGTTCCGCACGAAGCTCTCTGCCGAGATCTCACGGTTTCGTTCCAGCATGCTGGCGCCTGCAGAGCAGGAATACAAACGCTTGCTCGCCCGCAGTGAGCGTGCGCCGGACGATGTATCCTTGCGTGAACGGATGGCAGGCGCGAAAGACCGGTTCGACGCTGCGCGCGCCCAAATGGCGGACATGCAGGCAAGGCTTGCCGCAGATGCTTATGAATTCCGGTTTACCGATCCGAGTCTGTTGATTGAACTCGACGACGGGACATGGCGCGCGACGGCGATCGCAGGTGATCATCTGGATATCGAGCCTCTGTTGACCTGGGCAGTGCCGCAGGAGCGCCAGGGGCAGTATCTGCTTGTTTCATCTCCGCGCATCGAGCGTCCGATCACAGACCGGCAGATTGCTGCGACGCAGGCGCTGAAGCAGCTGGGCTATCTGTCCCGCGATTTCAATGTGCCATTCCTGTTTCGGGCGGATTCGTCCGAAGCCGAGATGGCCGGCGTCCTGGGGGCTCTGATCGGGTCCATCCTCATCATGGTCGTGACCATGTGTCTGGCGGTGCCGGTGGGGATCGCTGCGGCGATCTATCTGGAAGAGTTTGCCCCGCGAACATGGCTGACGCGTCTGATCCAGATCAATATCAACAACCTCGCGGCGGTGCCTTCTATCGTTTTCGGCTTGCTTGGGGCGGCAATCTTTATAAATGGCGTCGCAATCGACATCCCGTTTACCGACTGGAATTTCACGCTTGGTGGTGGCCTTGGCCGTGGCTGGCCGGTTGTGGGCGGGCTGGTGCTGGCATTGATGACTCTTCCTACGATCATCATCAGTTCGCGCGCGGCGCTTGCAGCGGTTCCCGATTCCATACGTCAGGCCGCACTCGGCGTTGGTGCGTCCAGATTGCAGATGGTTGGCCATCATGTGCTGCCGCAGGCCGGTCCGGGTATTCTGACCGGCTCAATTATCGGCCTTGCGCAGGCTTTGGGCGAAACAGCGCCGCTTCTGCTCATCGGCATGGTCGCCTTCATCGGCGACTTGCCAAATGGCCTGAATGAGCGTTCCACCGCGTTACCGGTTCTGATCTATCAATGGTCCACACGGGCAGAGCGTGCCTGGGAGCCGATGACGTCGGCAGCGATTATCGTGCTGCTTCTGGTGATGCTGGCGATGAATGCGGTCGCAATCTGGCTGCGCCTGAAGTATGAGAGGAAATGAGCATGAATGACATGATGCCCATCTCTGACGGTCAGGCGGGAATAGCCGGTCTGGATCGAAAGATCGTCGTAAAGGACGTGACCGTTCGCTATGGCAGCAAGGTCGCGATTGATGACGTGTCTCTGCAGATCAAGGACAACAATGTTACGGCATTGATCGGACCATCAGGTTGCGGCAAGTCGACATTCTTGCGGTGCATCAACCGCATGAATGACACGATTGAGGGCTGTCATGTGACCGGCAGCATCCAGATCGATAATCAGGAGATCATGGCCTCCAGGGTCGATCCGGCTGTCCTGCGCGCACGTGTCGGCATGGTGTTTCAGGATCCCAATCCTTTTCCGAAAACCGTTTTTGACAATGTTGCCTATGGCCCGCGCATTCATGGTCTCGCATCCTCGAAAAGCGAGCTTGAAGAGATCGTGCAGCACAGCCTTGAGCGGGCAGGGCTCTGGGAAGAGGTCAAGGATGGTCTGCACAAGATGGGGACAGCTCTATCGGGCGGTCAGCAGCAAAGGCTGGTGATTGCGCGGGCGATTGCCGTGAACCCTGAAATCATCCTCATGGATGAGCCATGTTCGGCGCTTGACCCGATTGCCACCGCCAAGATCGAAGAACTGATCGATGAGTTGCGCCAGAATTATTGTATTCTGATTGTGACCCACTCCATGTCACAGGCTGCACGCATTTCGCAGGACACGGCGTTTTTCCATATGGGACGCCTTGTCGAGACGGGACCAACGGAGCAGATATTCACAAATCCGCGTGAAAAGCGGACCCATGATTATGTTACGGGACGATACGGATAGGCATTATGGTTCAAGGGCATACCGTTAAGGCATTCACATCTGAGCTGAACGCGCTGACCCATGACGTGTTGCGCATGGGTGGACTGGCTGAAGCCATGATTTCCGATATGGCAACCGCCTTTGCCGAAGGCGATCTGGAGCTTGCGCAGCGTGTCATCGGTGCGGACCGTGAGGTCGACGAACTTGAGGCGCGCATTGAGCGCGAGATCATGCGTCTTCTGGCTTTGCGTCAGCCAGTTGCTCAGGATTTGCGCAGCATCATTGCCGCTCTGAAAGTCTCCAATGATCTGGAGCGTATCGGGGATCTTTCCAAGAATGTCTGCAAACGCCTCATCGAGATGGGTGATGATCTGACAAGCGTCGGCAAGGGGAGCGTCGAGCGCATGTCGCGCGCCGTTCGCCTGCAGCTGAAGTCGGTTCTGGATGCGTATTCAACGGAGAATCCGCAGGAAGCAATTGATGTCTGGCTCAATGATGAAGAGATCGATGAGCACTATAACAGCATGTTCCGGGAAGTGCTGACCTACATGATGGAAGACCCAAGAATGATCAGTATGGGCGCACATCTACTTTTTATTGCAAAAAACTTGGAACGCATCGGTGATCATTGTACGAACATTGCGGAAGTGGTTCATTTCTACGTGACCGGCGACGAGTTACCACTCACGCGCCCGAAGGTCTCTGAAATGGGCCGCACAAAAGAGGCTTAGCTGCGGTAGCGTATCCATGACACCTTACATTCTCATTGCAGAAGATGAGCAATCCGTCGCCGAATTGTTGCAATACAATCTGAAGCGCGAAGGCTATGAAACGGGCGTTGCCAGAGATGGCGAAGAAGCTCTCGTGATGATGCGGGAGCGGGCACCGGACCTTTTGCTGCTCGACTGGATGCTGCCGAAAGTGACCGGCATTGAAGTGTGCCGTCAGGTGCGGTCTCGATCAGAAACGCGAAACACACCGATCATCATGCTCACCGCGCGCGCCGAAGAGACCGATCGCATTCGCGGGCTGGATCAGGGCGCTGACGACTATGTCACCAAACCTTTCTCGCCGACGGAACTGATCGCGCGTATCCGGGCCGTGTTGCGTCGTATTCGTCCGGGTCTTGCTGACGATATCCTCACGTGCGGTGACATCGAGATCAATCGTGGTTCACACACGGTGATGCGCGGTGGCAAAGAGCTTCATCTTGGTCCGACCGAGTTTCGCCTGCTTGATTATCTGATCCAGCGTCCGGGGCGAGTTTTCTCTCGCGAGCAATTGCTGGACGCTGTCTGGGGCGCTGACGTGTATGTCGAGGCTCGCACGGTCGATGTGCATATCGGACGCCTGCGGAAAGCTCTGAACAAATACTCGGATGTGGACGTGATCCGCACAGTACGTTCAGCAGGCTATTCTCTGGTTCCCGACCGCGAAGCCGCAAGTTAGATCCGACTTCCCTCAAGGGCATGCTTGTTCTCCGGTGAGAAACCCGCCAGTCTGAAGGCAAGGCGGGAATAATTGCCATTCAGGGAGGATACGCATGAAGGCTCTGGTCTGTTCAGAGATCACCGAGGATATGTCCGGCATCGCCGTGACAGACATTGATGCGCCAAAGCCTGCGGCTGGAGACGTCAAAATCCGCGTTCACGCGGCCAGTATCAACTTTCCCGATATCCTGATGTGTCAGGGCAAATACCAGTTCAAGCCTGACCTGCCGTTTACACCCGGGATGGATGTCGCTGGCGAGGTTGTCGAACTGGGGGAGGGCGTGACCGGGTTTCGTGTTGGTGATCGGGTTTGTGGAGGAGCCAAGACGGGTGGTTTTGCCGAATTTGCCTGTCTCGCTCCGGAAGCTCTGCGCCAGATCCCGGATAATTTCAGCTATTCACAAGCCGCATCCTACGGCGCCGCCTATCTGACCGCTTATGTCGCGCTGGTTCGACGCGCGCGGCTGGAAGCGGGCGAAACACTGCTCGTGCATGGCGCTTCCGGCGGTGTTGGTATGGCCGCCGTTGATGTGGGCAAACTGCTCGGTGCGACCGTCATCGCGACCGGCGGATCAGACGACAAGCTCGCCAAGGTCAAAGCCTATGGCGCTGACCATGTGATCAATACTACGAGCGGCTTCCGTGAGGAGGTGAAAGCGCTGACGGATGGCCGCGGCGCCGACGTTATCTATGACCCGGTGGGTGGTGATGTGTTTGACGAGAGCACGCGCTGCATTGCCTTTGACGGCCGACTTCTCGTGATTGGATTTACATCCGGTCGCATCGCCGATGTGAAGACGAATATTCCTCTCATCAAAGGCTTTTCGGTCGTTGGCGTGCGTGCCGGAGAGTATGGCCGCCGGTTTCCCGAAAAGGGCCGTGAGAACATGGAAGCCATTTGGCAATGGGCTGCGGACGGGAACACCCATCCCCATATTCACGCCGAACTGCCACTTGATCAGGTTATTGGCGGCATGAATATGCTGACCGATCGCCAGGTCGTCGGAAAGGTGATTATTACGCCTTAGCCTGCCGGATGGGAGCGATGTCGTCGAGATCGAAGGCATCGTCATCGTCGTCGCTCGGTTTGCCTGCGATCTGCTCTGAGGTTGAGCCCGTGTTGATCTTGTCGAGCAGATCCTCGGATTCCGGATCGAGCCCCAATCCGCGATTGCGATAATGGGCGAGCTTTTTGCGAACGGCGACGTTCATCAGGCTGGCGACCGCCTGACGCGCGCCATGATAGGATTTGGGCAGGACAGCGAGCTGGGTGAGGGCGTTGATACCGGTTTCCAGCACATGGGGCTCAACCAGATTGGATGCGCCAACGCCGTCGAGATAAAGCTTCACGGCAGCGGCCGTGCGCGCCAATGGCTCGTCCTGCGTTTCCTCAGCAAGTCGCATGGTGCGTTCTGCTGTTTCGCGCACCCGGGCGATCAGCCCCATCCGCTCATCTGAGAGCTCACCGCATGCCGAGCGCAATTCGCTCACTGCTCTGGCGAGATCGTCTGCATCGGGGGCAGACTTCATCTCGCGGATGGCGTGCTTTTCAAAGTCGTCCAGACGGCGTCGCAAACCTGCATAGCTTTCGCTGTCATGACGTCTGCGACATGGACCAACATAGTTGGACGCCGTGATAAAGGGGCGTGGTGCCTCGATCAGTTGACGCAGTTTCGTCTTCAACTGTGCTGGCGCGACCGGGCGCATGACAATCTCGTCCACACCGGCATCGCGTGCCTGAAGGATAAGCGATTTCGTGGCCATGGACGAGAGCAGAACAATTGGCAATTCGCGGATGGAATTGTCTGCGCTTCGGCGCAACTGCTCGACAACGTGCAGGTTCAGAGGCTCATCCTGTCCGTGCGAGAGAAGCGCAATATCGGCATCGAACTGGCCCGTGCCGTATTCAATGACCTGTTCAGAGTTTTCGAAATGAACATTGTCGTTGGACAGGCCAATTCCGCGCAGGACTTCCATGAGAATCGTTTTGGAGAATGCGTGGTGATCTATCGCCAGTATGTTTATCCTCGATGGAATAAAGTCCCGGCCGGTTCGCTTTGATGCCATGGCTTAGACGGCTTCACGCAGTTTTTGCTGAACGATGGTTTTCAGGCCTTTCGCGATTTGCAGTCGATCACTGTCAGACGCACCTTTCTTGCCACCCATCAGGAGGCGCAGCGCATCCATGTGTGCGGAGATAACAGCAGCCTGAAGGTCGCCGCTCGCGCCGACCCCGGCGATATATCGGGTTACACAATGCGTTGCGAGTTCGAGGGCGTCGTCACGCAAACGCTTGGCGATCTCATTCGCTTCTGCCGCTGTGTTGAACAGGGTACGCACTTCGGTTCGGTTTTTCGGATCAATCGCACGTGCCAGGCTATGAATTTGTTCTGCGCAACGCTCCAGCATGCGCATATTCAATTCGACATCGACTTTATCATCGGTTGTGTGAAGCGGATCTGAAATCCGTTTCAGAGAGCCTCTGTATTCCAGCGTACGTTTGCGGCGGCGGCAGGGGCCGACATATTTCTTTGCTTCGATGAAAGGGCGAGGGCGCAGCAGGACTTCATCCATGCGCTCCTTGATCACCTGATGTGAAACAGGCTTGGCGGCGAATTCATCAACACCGGCCATGCGTGCTTCCTTGACGGTTTCCAGACGCGGGTCGCCCGTCACCATGATGACAGGGACGGACCGGTCAGGAATGTTGGCATCGCGGCGAAGTCGGGAGACAAGTTCGGTACCGCTCATGTCTGGAAGGAGGTTTTCCAGGATAATGACGCGTGGATGCCAGACGCAGATTGCGTCGACAACTTCGGCAGCGTTCGCAGCCGAATAAATTTTCTGATAGCCCAGATTGCGCAGCACTTCAGTAATCATGGCGCGCGCGTAGTTGTTTGGCTCGCCAAGCACGACTGAGATCTCAGCTGGGTTGAATTTGGTTTTCACGGTTTTGATCGATGATGACATTGTCTGTTTCCACTACCCTGGAGGCAGTCTGGCAGAGAGGGCTGAAAATTCCTCAACGTCATTCGGTCAAATTTTATCGAATAAGCAAATTTTCCACTTTTGGTGTATGTGACCGGTGGCATTGGGGCGGTGAGTGCGCGTAGAGCGCACAAAAACTGTAAAAAGCGCTCGCTAAGTCTGGTATTTTGGAGAAAATCATACAAAATACATCACATGTGTAAGTGATGGGGTGCGCTCGCGTGCCGACCAAGCAAAGCAGGAAATACCGTGTCTGACACCGATAAACTCGACCAGCGCATTCAGCTCGTCGCCTCGAAGGACTTCAACCAGAAAGTCGATGCCTGGCGGCGCGGTCAGGATGATCTGCCGTCTCGATCAGAAGCGATCCGCCGCCTGGTCTATCTTGGTCTGATACATGAAGAGGAATATCCAATGCGCCTGATTACAGCGATTGTTCGCCCGCATCGTTATGAAGCCGTTCGCGATGCTTTGTCGGAAATTGGCGTGACGGGTATTACCGCAAGCCAGGTGACAGGCTTTGGACGTCAGCGCGGACAGACTGAAATGTATCGCGGCGCCGAATACGAAGTGAAAGAAATTCCGAAGATCAAGATTGAGGTCGCTGTCCCATCCAGCCTTCTGGAAAAGGCACTCGACACGATCACCAAGTCAGCTGAGACCGGCAAGATTGGTGACGGCAAGATCTTTGTATCTTCTCTGTCCGGCGCGGTACGCATCCGCACGGGTGAGCGGGACGAAAAAGCGCTGATCTGATCAGCGCTTCTTTTTCTTCTGTCTGTTTTTGAACGGATAACTGAGCAGGCGCCAGATGGCCCAGAGCGGCAGAACAATCAGCGCGCCGATCAGGGCTGGCATCCAGCCATGCTGCAGAACCCAGAGCAGGCCTGAGAAAATCGTCACAATGATTTCGCGGGCCGCGTCCAGCATGTTTTCGCCCGCTGTCTGTTCCGGCGACCAGCCAACGCGTGTGAGCAGGCCAACCACGATACAGATGACGATGAGTTGTGCGACGTCGCTGAAGCTGACGGCAAAGACTTTCGCCAGAAACGGCTTCCGGTCTGCAGGCGGGTGATCAACAACGGTGGGTTTACCGTGATCCGTCGCGGGTGCTTGCGATTCGGCGGCTTCTGACTCTTTGTGATCTTTCGGAGATGGCATGTCCGATCCGAGCGATGGCGCTGTCGGGTGAACACCATGCTGAGGATTTGGCGCAGATTTGTCTTCTGGGTCCATCACTTTGTCTCCGGTCAAAAAAAGAGCCGCATCGAGGCGGCTCCTTTCTAACATGCATATGCGGCTTTGGTTAAGCGGCAGTTGGTTTCTTGACCACAGTCGTGTGCGGATAAGGGATGGAAACGCCCTCAGCGTCGAAGGCTTCCTTGACCTGTTTGATCAGGTCGAACTTCATCGCCCAATAGTCTGATGCCGCGCACCAGGTCCGCGTCGAGATGTCGACAGAGCTATCGCCGAGATTTGTGACCTTCACGAAAGGCTCCGGGTCTTTGTGAGCGCGCTCGTCAGCAGTAATAATGCGGGTGATGATGGCAATCGCCTTGTCCATGTCATCGTCATAGTCGATGCCGAACACGATATCGCAGCGGCGAATGTCATAACCGGAATAGTTGGTAATGACGCCAGAGATGGCCTCGCCATTCGGTACCATGATCTTCACATTGTCGACGGTCGCGAGAACGGTCTGGAACAGGTTGATGTCCTTAACGGTGCCGGCAACGCCTGCCAGATCGACATAATCGCCGAGCTTGTACGGGCGGAACAGCATGATCATCACGCCGGATGCAATGTTACCCAACGCGCCCTGCATGGACAGGCCAATCGCCAGTGTCAGAGCACCAAGCACAGCGGCGAAGGATGCGACCGGGATGCCGAAAATGCCGAAGACGGCAATCAGAACAGCGGCTGTCATGCCCCATCGAACGAGCGACGCAAAAAAGCTGCCCAATGTGTCATCAACGTTTTCACGCTTTGTGGTCTGACGGCGGACCACATCGGCCAGCCAGCCTGCAACACGCAGACCGATGATGAGCATTACGAGCGCGATGATGACGTTCACGGCGCCTTCAAATACCATGGGACCATACTGTTCCCAGAGAATCTGAGGATCAATTTCCATTTCTTCCCTCCTGAAGCGGTGCTGAATTAAGGTGTTAACCTGAGTTCGTGACAGTTTGCAAAACTGAGCAGGTCATGCGGTCAATAAAACCTCCAGCGAGGCGAGTGTGTCAGCTTCGCGTGTCGGTTTGTCCCAGCGAATGCGGTGAAAGCGCGGAAAGCGCATGGCAATGCCGGATTTATGTCGGGGTGATTTCTGTAGGCCTTCAAATGCGATTTCAACAACCAGACCTTCGTCTCGCGTGGCGGTAACCGCCCGAACGGGACCAAAGCGGTCTATGGTGTTGTTACGCACGAACCGGTCTAGCAGTTTCAATTCTTCGTCGGTAAAGCCGAAATAGGCCTTTCCGACAGGTGTGAGCTCATGGCCATCATCTTTCGGGACCCAGACCCCGAAGGTGAAATCCGAATAATATCCTGACCTGCGACCATGTCCGCGCTGGGCATACATGATGACGGCATCGACCAGGAACGGGTCGCGTTTCCATTTGAACCAGGGACCGCGGGGACGACCGGCTTCATACACAGAATCCCAGCGCTTGAGCATCAGCCCTTCAATATCGGGATGGGGCGGGTTGTTTCGCAGCTGCTCCATGTCGCTGATCTCCGAGACCGGGACGAGCGGGGAGACATCAAACCGATCAGAATTTGCCCGCTGCAGGAAGGCTTCGAGCCGGCCGCGTCGGTCACGAAAGGTCAGAGATCTCAGGTCATCTTCCTCATCTACGAGTATATCATAGGCCCGGATGAAGGCGGGGGCTTCAGTCAGAAGCTTTTTTGAGACTGTCTTGCGGTTCAGGCGCTTCTGGAGTGCAGAAAAGGAGGCGACATTGCCATCTGGTGCGCGCACAAGCAACTCACCATCCAGCGCCCCCTGAAACGTCATGTCCTCCAGAATATCCGGAAAGCTATGTGAAATATCATCTCCGGTGCGGGTAAACAGTCGCCGGGTCTCACCTTCGGAGACGGCCTGCACGCGGATGCCATCCCATTTCCATTCGGCTGCGAACTGTTCCGCCGTGATGAGCTCCGGGTCGATGGCGTTCGGGTCGTCACGCTCCTGCTTGGAAACGAGCGGATGGGCCAGCATGACAGGTCGAAAAGGTGCTTCGATGTTGGGTGACGGTTTTTCGCCTTTGCCATCAAGCCATGCGAAGAGATCTGAATAGGGCGCTTCCAGCCCGTGCCAGATATCTTCGATCTCATCGATTTTGACACTGCCATAATTTGCGAGCGCCTGTTTGGCGAGCCGTGCTGAAACGCCAATGCGCAAACCACCGGTCACCATCTTCAGCAGAGCCCAGCGTTCGCTCGCATTCAGCACGTCCAGCCAGCTTTCCACCTGTTGCAAGGCTTCCCGGCTCGCCATCAGGCGAAGACGCTCAACAACATCGTCGAGCGTCGGAATGGCGTTTGCGCCGGGGCGTTCCGGCCAGACAAGGCTGACCGTCTCGGCAAGATCGCCCACATAGTCATACGAGAGTTTGAAGAGCTGCTCATCCATGCGGGTCATGACCAGTTCGCGGATCATGCCCGGTCGAAACGCCCGGATTTTGAAATCTCCCGTAAGAACGGCCAGCGCCCAGCCGCGCGCCGGATCAGGCGTCTGGCGGAAATAGTCAACCAGAAGCGCCAGTTTGGCATTGCGCGATGGTGTCAGCACCAAGCGGTCGAGCAGGGCAGCGAAAGCTTTCATGTCTTGAGAGATAAGGCGCGATTGGCCCGAGGAAAGGCGGGACGCCTAAGTACGTTTGCAGGCGTCTGCATTCTGCTCGCAGGCGACCATCGTGTTGATGGCCCAATCCCGGTAGGTGGACAGATTGGTGTAGCTGGACATGTAGTTTCCAGCGCACATCTCTCCCTGGCGGTTGGTTGCAACCGTCGATAAAACACCCATCAGAACGGGCTTGCCATCGTCCTCAACGATAAGCGGGCCGCCACTGTCGCCAATACACGGGCCACGACCTGCACGACTGGAGATGCGGATCAGCTTTTTCTCGATGGAGAATATGTCGAGCTCCATCTTCTGCAAGTGATCGGACAATTCACCGCCAAAGGACATAAGCCCCCAGCCGCCTACGCGCGCTGTACGAAACCGGACGGTGCTGAAGGGCGTGCTTGTGTGCCCCCAGGACACAACCGGCACCGCATCGATAAGGTTGAGATCTTCTTCAGCCACTTTCAGAAGCGCGATGTCGTTATCAAACTGGTCGCTGCTTGTGCCGAAACCGCCATGGCAGACAGCAAAGTCCACCTTTACAGAGCGTATCGCGTCCGATGACAGCTGCTCGCTGCCAGCTTTCAGATAGACCCGGTCATAGCCTTCAGAGACGCAATGTGCGGCGGTGACAAACCATTCCGTGCTGATCCGCGTCGCAGAACAATGGCCTTTGGCAACTTCCGTCGGTGAAATGTCGACTTCAGGTTCGAGCTTTACAATGCCGGGCAGATCGCTGGCGGGCACATTCATCCGGCGAAAATTGCGCCACGGTGTTGCGTAGCTGGTTGCCAGTGTTCTGGTGTGTGCGGACGCCGCGAAGGGCTGATGATCAACCGACAGGAGCGGGCCACATGGCTTCAGAGCCGCATCGACAGGTTCGGTCAGGTTCGGCGTTGTGAGCTTTGCACTCATTTGTTGTTCGGGGATGCCTGCAGGTGACATAGACACGCCAGCAAAGGCGATCAGCCCTAACGCTGCGCCGGACGCGACCAATGCTGTTACCCGCTTCATTGCGAACATGTGTCTTCCCTGAACGAGTTCTCAATGTTGATCCGGAACGCCGTCTCGTCAATGTGAGTCACGAAAACAGCGTAATTATGACCGCAATTTCACGGCGATTTGACCTCGCTTGCATAGTTGGCGGCTGCCGGGCTAGTCAGAGAGCCAGCGAAATGGAGGCAGGATATGTGCGGGCGCTTTTTTCGACATGATGTCAGTTGGGAAGACTACCGTTCTGCGCTCGAGATCATTGTGCCGGAAGGCGTCGACCCGCCAGAGGCGAAATACAATATCGCGCCCATGACATGGAATCCGGTGATCCGCCGCGATATCGATACGAAGAAACTCGAATTGTTTCCCTGCCTCTGGGGGCTCGTGCCAAGCTGGTGGAACAAGCCACTCTCAGAAAAGAAATTCTCGACCTTCAATGCTCGGGCAGAAAGTGTGCATGAAGCGGCCAGTTTTCGCGGTGCTTTCCGTCACAAGCGGTGTCTGATCCCGGTGAGCGGATTCTACGAATGGATGCGCAATGGGAATGACAAAATGCCGTTTGCGATCGGATTACGAAACCGGCGCTGGTTCTGTTTTGCCGGGCTGTGGGATTGTACCCATATCGATGGTTCAGAAATCAACACTTTCACCATTCTGACCACGACGCCGAATGATGTGATGGCGGGTATCCACACCCGCATGCCCGTGATTATCCATCCGAAGGACTATATGCGCTGGATCGATGGCGATTATCGCAAGCTGGACGATCTGTTCGAGCCTTACCCGGCCGCTGAAATGCATGCATGGCCAGTCGACCGCAAGGTTGGCAATGTTCGAAATCAGGGAATGGACCTGATTGAGGAAGTCTAGCGCGGAATGGTTGGGCGACCTGGGTCTATCGTCATATCTGAGCGTTGATCTGTCTCGATGATTTCATTGCTGACCGGACGTTCCAGCATGCGCTCGATTTTGAGCGGCCATTCGCCCTGGTGTAGGTCCTTCAGGGCCAGCAAGCTGCCGCGGTCTGCATGTGTTTGCCGCTCATTATGCAGGATGTAGTCTCTCCAGCGCGGGAAGCGGTAGCGTTCTACCCAGATTTCCGGCTCATGGAGATCGCGAGCAAGTGTCCAGTCCTGTGCACCATCACGCACGCGGACGCGGTGGCGTTCATTCATCAGGTTCAGGAATTTCGGCAGGTCGGCTTCGCGGATACGATAATAGACGCCGATGGCAACAGGGCCGCTACGCTGCGTAATATCGAGATTGACGTCTGGTTCTTTCCAACGCCCGACCGGATCAAGGTTGATTTCTTCCACATCCGGAATGGGCATGAAGAAACCGGCGAGCAGGCCAATTCCCTGAATTGCCATCATGATGAGCATTGCATTGGCGGTGCCATATTCGTCGGCCAGCTGACCTGACAGCCAGCTACCAAAAGTCATCGACCCGAAAATGGCCATCTGGAACAGCGCGAGCGAGCGGCCGACCACCCAGCGGGGCACAGACATCTGCACGGTCACGTTCATGGTCGCGACTGCTGTCAGCCAGCCCGCGCCAGTAACAATCAGGCCAGGCACCGCCATGAGCAGATTGTGGCTCTGCGAGACGGTCACGGCACCTGCAATCACGCAAATGACGGAAATGCGCAGAATATTCTCATTGTGGAACCGATCGCGCAGATGGCGATTGGACAGAGCCCCGATCACGGCGCCGATGCCGAAAGATCCGGACAGAATGCCGAACATGGCGGCATCGCCCCCCAGAATGTCGTGGGCAACAAGGGGAAGCAGGCTGAGCACCGAGCTCGCCGCAATCCCAAACAGGACGCCGCGTAACACGACAAGACGGACCGGCGGCGACATGGAGACATAGCGTACACCTGCGGCCATGGAGGCGATCAGGCCTTCGCGCAGGCGCGGCTTGGTTACATCGTCCGGTTTCCAGCGGATGAGGACGAACAGGATGCCGAGATAGGTAAAGGCATTGATGGTGAAGGCGGCTGCTGCGCCTGCAGCTGCCACAATGGCGCCGCCCAGAGCTGGTCCGGCAGAGCGAGCAATGTTGAAGCCCATACTGTTCATCGAGACTGCAGCGGCTATCGTCTTGCGGGGTACAATGTCACCAACAGTTGCCTGCCAGGACGGGGCATTGATGGCGGTGCCGCAACCAATCAGAAAGGTAAAGCCAAGCAGGATCCAGGGCGTCAACAGGCCAAGCCATGCCAGAACGCACAACAGTACCGACACGCTGAACATGCCGATCTGCGCCCAGAGCATGACAGAGCGGCGGGAATAATTATCTGCCAGCGCACCAGCAAAGAGCGCCAGGATCAGAATGGGAAATGTGACCGATGCGTTGACCAGTGCGATCTGCGTTTTGGAGCCGCCAAGCTCAACCATCAACCAGGCCGCGCCGACGCCCTGAATGAGACTGCCGAATTGTGAGGTAACATTCGCTACCCAGATCCGTCGAAACAGCGGAATGGAAAACGGAGCAGGGGCAGACTCAGGCGTTTCTGACATAGACCTTGTGTACATGGCTCCGTGTTTGGGGACAATCAGTCACCCGTTGGCGTGATGATCTTCATCCGCTCCGCGAATAGATTTCCGCGGTGCAAGCTGCGCTGTCAGTCGCCGACTTCTTCGTCATAACCGACCAGTCGAAGTGGGCGGGCCTTGAAGCCTTCGAGCTCGGCCCAGCGGCAGAGGGCATCTTCACGCCCGTGTGTGACCCATAATTCTTCGGGGTTTACGTCTTTTACGGTCTGCGTGAGTTCATCCCAGTCTGCGTGATCTGACAGGATGATAGGCAGTTCCACGCCGCGCTGTTTGGCCCGCTGACGAACGCGCATCCATCCGGAACAGAAAATCGGCACCGGGTCCGGAAAGCGTCTCGCCCATTTGTCGGCAAAGGCCGAGGGTGGTCCCAGAATGATCTTCCCGGCGAATTTGGCCTGTTCTTCTTTGGCCTGACCCTTTTCAAGCGTGGCAGGCTCGAGCGGTCCAAGTGGCACGCCGTGATCTTCATAGAGCTCGCAAAGCGCTTTCAGGGCGCCGTGAATGTAGATTGGATCATGATAGCCTGCTTCCCGAATGAGCGAGATAACCCGCTGTGCCTTGCCGAGTGCATATACGCCGACGAGATGTGCGCGGTCAGGAAAGGTTTGCAGGCTCTGCAGAAGCTTTGCGATTTCAGAGCGGTCGTCGGGATGTCGAAAGACCGGTAAGCCGAATGTCGCTTCACTGATGAAGACGTCGCAGGGGACGACTTCAAAGCTTTGACAAGTCGGGTCCTGGCGACGTTTATAGTCACCGGTGCAGACCATGCGCAGGCCTTTGTATTCGACGACGGCCTGCGCTGAACCGAGCACATGCCCGGCAGGGGCAAGCCAGACGCGTACGCCATTGATCTCTGTGATTTCACCAAATTCGGCAGGCTGGCGACGTGCTGTAAAGTCGGTGCCATACCGGGCGGCCATGATGTTGAGCGTCGCAGGTGTTGCCAGAACCGCCCCATGACCGGCGCGGGCATGGTCGGCATGGCCATGTGTGATCACCGCACGATCGACCGCGCGAACGGGGTCGATATAGAATTCGCCCGGCGGGCAATAGAGGCCTTTCGGCGTGGGGTGTAAAAGCTGGTGCGGGGTGATCATACTTTCAGAATTGGGGCGGCTATGTCCCTTCGGCAAGTCACAACGTCATGGCGCGGGCTTGCATTCAGTCTGGAATTCATCGTCAAACAGAACTGGATTGTGCATTCAGTCGTGAAGAGGTCGTTCGATGACGAAATTGAAAATTGCCTGCGTTCAGATGCGGTCCAGCCGCGACATGGCTGAAAATATCGAGACGGCTTCTCGGCTGATCGAGCAGGCTGCTGCCGAAGGTGCCACGCTGATCTCGACACCGGAGATGACGACACTTCTGGAACGCAGCGCCAAATCCCTGTTCGAGATTGCGACGGATTTTGCAAACGATCCATCCATTCCTGTGTTCAAAGCGCTCGCCAAACGCCTGAAGGTCTGGCTGCACATTGGTTCGGTGCCGGTGCTTACCGATGGCGGGAAATGTGCCAACCGGGCGCTCTTCATTTCACCGGATGGTGAACTCTTGGCGCATTACGACAAAATCCACATGTTCGATGTCGAGTTGGGCGGCGGCGAAGCCTATCGCGAATCCAGAAGTTACAAGCCCGGTGATCGAGCTGTGATGGTGAAAACGCCGTTTGGGGGCGTCGGGCTGTCGATTTGCTATGATTTGCGGTTTGCTCATCTCTATCGAACGCTTGCCAAGGCAGGTGCTGACATTCTGATGATCCCTGCAGCCTTTACAAAAGTCACCGGACAGGCCCACTGGCACGTGTTGCTGCGAGCGCGGGCGATTGAAACCGGCTGTTTCGTCGTTGCGGCTGCGCAGGGCGGCCTGCATGCCGATGGCCGCGAAACCTTCGGGCACAGTCTGATTATTGCGCCATGGGGGGAGGTTCTGGCTGAAGCTGAGCATGCTAAGCCCGGCATTATCTGTGCAGAGATCGATCTCGAAGAGGTTGCCAGGGCGCGCGGACGGGTGCCTGCTCTGACGCACGACCGAGAGATCACTCTGGATGTGATTGACGCGCTTTAGCGGGGCGCTATTCGACCGGGCGCTCCTCGTCCAATAAATCGGGTTCTCCCTGTTCGGCGCGCTCTTCGGAGACTTTTTCATCGAGGTGACGGTCTGGAGAGACATCATCCAGACCCGCTTCCTGCACGGACATGCGCGGCGTAACGGGCGCTGGCGGAGGTGCTTTCGGCTCAGCCTGTTTCTCTGAGGACGGTGGCAGAGCAAGACCTGTTTCGGTCTCGACACGCAGGCGGTAGATCGGTTCCGGAAGGCTGAAACCACCTTTTTCCAGCGCATTCTTTGTACGCGCAATCGCAACGCCTCGTGCTTTCAGGAAGTCCGTGTCTGCCTGGTTCAGCCAGGCGTAGAAGCCCAGAACAATGTTGGAATCGCCCACTTTCTGCATGGCTGCGAAGGGTTCGGGCTCCGGTAGAATGAAGTCGAGCGATTTCAGCGTATCCACGCCGGTCTTGATGGCGGCAAGTGGGTCATCATTCGCGTCAACGCCCAGTTCAAAGGAAAACCGTCGTTCCGGATTGCGGGTATAGTTCAGGATCACGGCCTTGAAGACGGTCGCGTTTGGAATGCGCAGATGATTGCCATCCATGGTCATCAGCACGGTCGCCCGTGAGGTGAGACGGACGACTTTGCCTTCCTGCCCGTCAATGACCACATGCTCATTGGCCCGGAAGGGCTGGCGAATGGAAAGCATGACGGACGAGATGTAATTTTCAAGACCGTCGCGCACGGCAAAGCCGATTGCGAGTCCCAGCACACCGGCGCCGCCGAGGATCGCGCCCATCAGGGCTGTCGCGCCGATAATGTTCAGCGCTGTGATCAGGGCGATGACGAGCGCAATAATCCGCACAGCCTGCGTGACCAACTCAACAAGGAACGGGTTGGGAAGAATGCGGCTCCAGAAGCTGTTCCAGCTCGCCCAGAGGTGACCGATCAGCGCGATCACAAAGAAGACGGCGAAGGCGATGCCGATGAGTGGTAGGCCGCGCAAAAGGTCGGTCAGCACAGACTCGGTCTGCGCGACAATCGGCGATACATTCGTGCTGATGGCGCGCGAGCGTTCGATGTCAGCCTCGACGGTGACCACCCCATCCAGGCGCAGAGCGAGGGCTTCGGCTCGTTCCGCGCTGGCATCATTCGGGACCATGCCATCCAGCCAGACCACGCCCTCACGAACCGTGACATTGACCCCGGAGAGCGCATCAATTTCAGCAAAGATTGCCGACAGTCGCTCCGCAATCGCGGTATCGGATGGGCGAGTGGCATCCGTTTCAATGACGGTATCGGATGTCGGGGGCGTGTCGTCGCCCGGCAATTGGGCCTCCGCCGACAGGAATATGGCCATGAGTAGCGTGCAGCAGGCGGAGATCAGGCTGGCACGAAGCCAGGGGTAAAAAGTGGTTTGATGCAATGGAAAGCCCTCCATCAGACAAATGCCCTGAGAGAGAAGCCGGTTCCTCAAAAGCTTAGTCTTTTTTGGAAATACGCTCGTACATCGCTAGTCGTTTTCAAGTTCCGGACGCGGCGCGTTGGGATCAAGCCGCTTTTGCGTCACGGGTGGCTGGGTGAAGGTGTATCGAATGTTTGCGCCTGTCGGATCTTCATACTCGACCCATTTCTGATGCGGATTGGCGAGCTTCTGGGCGGTCGGCGCATAACCCATTGCCTGCATGCGGTTCGTGGTGACTTCCCATTCTGAGACGTCCCAGACACCGATATCCAGGGTCATCGGCGCGCAAGCCAGGGCGTCGGCATCTGATTGCAGAAACCCCAGCGCGACCGACGGCAGGCGTTTATGGGCGAGATACATCATGCGTCCGGCGCGCCCGGAGGTGACGCCGGTGACATAGAAGTCGAGGCCATTGCAGTAGAACGCCTTGATGAATTCCAGATCAGGGGCCTGGCGCTCAATCGTCAGAACATGTTCCTTGCGATCGCGTTTCAGCCCATCGGCTTCATTTCCGAACCAGACCCTGACCATTTCCGCTCCTTACGCTTATCCCTGCGTATAGGCGTAATCCTTGTCTTTTGTCATGTCCCGCACGGCTTTCATCACGTCATCTGGCAGGGTGAGATCAATGGCTGCAAAGATGTCGTCCAGCTGGCTCTCCTTCGACGCGCCAACAATGGTTGAAGCCACGAAATCATGCTGCTTGGACCAGGCGGTTGCGAGGGTAACTGGCGACATGCCGGCTTCAGCAGCAATCGCCATCACTTTCTCTGTCGCAGAGAGTGACTTCTCATTGACGAAGCGTCTTGTCATTTCAACGAAGCGGCCGCCCGCATTGATGAGAGATGAAAACCGGGCACCTTCCGGTGTCGCGCCGCCGAGATACTTGCCGGAAACAACACCGCCAGCAAGCGGGGAATACGGGATCAGGCTCACACCCTCCTTGCGACAGGCAAAGGCGAGATCATCCATGAAGCGTGTATTCAGAAGCGAGAAATTATTCTGGATGGTTTCATAGCGCGCAGCGCCCAGATCTTCGGACGTTTTGAGCGAAGTCATCAGCCCCCAGGTGTTCTCATTCGAACAACCAAGCACGCGCACCTTGCCAAGGCGCACGAGTTCGTCGAGCGTCTCCATGGTTTCTTCATAACCGGTGCCATGATCGGGCCAGTGTGTCTGGTAGAGGTCGATATAGTCGGTCTGGAGACGAGTCAGACTGGCATCCACAGCTTTGGTGATGTTGTGGCGATCCAGCGCCGTCATGCCCGCGCGTTGTGAGCCAACCACCCAGCCATGAGATGGCCCGCACACTTTGGTTGCGAGAATGATCTTGTCGCGGTTCTGGGTTTTCATCCAGCGCCCGAAGATTTCCTCGGTTCGGCCTGCATAATCCTCGCGCGGTGGCACGGGATAGTTCTCTGCGGTGTCGAAAAAGTTGATGCCGGCCTCCAATGACCGGTCCAGAATGCGAAACGCTTCAGCTTCATCTGTCTGAGAGCCAAAAACCATCGTTCCCATGCAAATGTCAGATACGACGATGCTGCTTCGCCCAAGGCGTCTGTGTTGCATGAATTGTCCTCCCCAAATTCTTTGCCTTCAGCATAACCAGAAAGCGAAATCGGCAAAGGCAATTTTTGGTGATCGCTTGCCGGTTGACACAGGGCTCGCTAGATCGGTCGTCGTTATCTGAACACGAAAAGGTGCGCCCTTGATCTTCCTCACGCTCATTCCGCTCAGTCTTGGTCTGTCGACCGATGCGTTTGCTGCTTCTCTGGCGCGAGGTGGGCGCGAGCGTGGCGCACGCTTCCTGCGCGCCGTTCAGTCCGGTGCGGTATTCGGCACCGCTGAAGGTCTTATGTGCCTGGTCGGCTGGTTCGCTGCTTCACTGTTTGCCGATCACATTCGCGCGCTCGATCATTGGATCGCGTTGATCCTGCTCGCCATTATCGGCGGCAAGATGATCCATGAGGGTTTTGAGCGTGATGATGATGACGAAGAGGCCGTACCGCGCTCAAACGGCTGGCTAGGGACGATTGTAACAGCGATAGGCACGAGCATTGACTCAGCCGCCGTTGGTATCGCGCTCGCGCTCTCAGGCGTTACCGTCTGGTCTGCCTTGATGATCGGCAGTTTCAGCTTTGTGGCCAGCACGGTTGGCTTTCTGCTCGGGCCGATGGTGGGCGAGCGATTGGGCAAGCGCGCCGAAATCGGCGGTGGCGTGATCCTGATCCTGATTGGCATTTCGATCTGGTTGAGTCATACTTTCTTTGCAGGCTAGGGTTTTGCAAAGGGGGAGGCGATGTTTCGACGATTAACGTTTCTGGTCATGGCGCTCGGCCTTTGTGCGTCCGTCCATGCAGATGAAGCAGCCTCACCCGGTTCCGTTCAGACTGTTGAGGCCTTTTTCGAAGCCTATGATGAGGCCGACACAGACCGGCTTTCTACGCTTATTGCTGAAGATGCGGAAATGTTTGTCCAATCTTCTGACGGATTTATGTTCTACAGAAAAGGCAGAGCTGATGTCCTTGCCTATCTGGCAGATGTCTTCCCGGGCGAGCCAGCTGATACGCGGCGAGTGCTAATCCCGGCAGGACATGTCGTTGTAGTTAGCCGCAAAACAGACTTCCTCGCACCTGAGCACCAGAGCCATGGCGAACGGCGTCTTGTTCAGATCAAGCTCGAAGAACAGAAAGTCTCTGTTCTACTGAACATTTTGCTCGATCGGGGCGATCCTGCGTATTTCTCAAAATGGATTCGTCCCTAGCCCCTTCATCATGGATTGATGGAACTTCGCCCCAAGGGGGGTGGCAGAATGTGCTGAGAGGGGCTCGAACGGTCTGGCAATCAAGCTGAGAAGAGGTGGCGTTTGTCGCTTCTATCGGCCAGGAAAGGTCAGGTTCTCGATCAGCTCGACGCGCTGGTCCTTGTCTTCCTTGAACATCACAGAAAGCCGCATATCCGTCATCACGCGCTGAAAATAGGACCGGCCATTTGATGCCTGTGCGCAACTTGCTTCGACGGTCATGTCCGTCACCTTGGCGACGGGTAGCGGTTTGACCGGTTCGTTCAGTCTGATCAGAACATCAGTGATCTGACCGCTTGCCTTATCGATAGTAAGCGTTGCGGTCGATTTCTCCATCACCTTGCGGGCTGTCTCGTCCTCGGCGTCCGTAGGCTGATATGTGATCACGGCCTGTTTGCCCGTTTCCGACGCCAGTTGGACGTCTCCCTTCACGTCTGCTGCTTCGACATTGCACCAGATGTCGCCACCAGTATCGCCGCGCATGCTTTCCAGAATGGTATCGATCTGCTCTTTCAGGTCGTCGCGTACCCAAAGCAGTTTCAGCTGCTCCTCAGGCGTATCTGCGCTGCCGTCATAGTGAAATGTGAAGAGCTTGATGCCATCGAGCGTCGTGAGCGTTTTGTCATAGGCGACGACCGGTTTCGCTTCGGCAGGATCGGCCAGCACGCTCTGGAACAAAGGGTGCCAGGCTGGATTGGCAAGGGCTTGCCCGGCGAACAGGACGGAGCAGGCGACGCAGAGGCTCAAATATTTCACGCGAGAAGTCCTTATCGAAAATCAATATAAACCTCTCACGGTTCGGTATTTCCGGCAACAGGAAATCGCAGTGACGGGCACGCCGATATGGCGCGTGCATGGAAAGACTGGTCCCGATGAAGACTCGGTCCTATCTTGAGCGTATGCCCGATGGAAGTGACCGCCATTTTCTGCCCGACCGGTTTGAGGACTGGTTTGCCTCACGGGGATGGTCGCCGCGTGAGCATCAGCTGGAACTGGTGCGGGCCGCTGAAGATGGGCAGAGCGCTTTGCTCATTGCGCCAACGGGCGCTGGCAAAACACTGGCTGGCTTTCTGCCAAGCCTAATTGATCTTGAGAAACGCAAAGCCCAGCGCAATGACACGCGCCCCGGCTTGCACACGCTTTACATTTCGCCGCTGAAAGCGCTTGCGGTTGATGTTCACCGCAATCTGGAAATGCCCGTTGCCGAAATGGGGCTGGATATCCGCATTGAGACCCGAACAGGGGACACGCCGCAATCCAGGCGTCAGCGCCAGCGTTCCAACCCGCCAGACATTCTGATGACAACACCAGAGCAACTGGCTCTGTTCATTGCCTCGGACCGGGCGAGCGAGTTCTTCGCCGATCTGAAATGCGTCATTGTCGATGAAATCCATGCGATCGCGCCGACGAAACGCGGGGATTTGCTGGCGCTTGGCATTGCCACGCTTCGACACTGGGCACCCGGTCTGCGTCTGACGGGGTTGTCCGCGACGGTGGCCGACCCGAACCATCTGACCAGCTGGATGGGCGGCGCGAATGTTATCAAGGCAAAGGGGGGCGTGAAGGCGCAGGTCGATCTTCTGATTTCCAGGGAACGCATTCCCTGGTCCGGTCATTCCGGGCGATTTGCCATCCATGAGGTGTATGAGGCGGTGAAATCCGCCCGGATGGCACTGATTTTCGTCAATACGCGCAGTCAAGCGGAATTCCTGTTTCAGGAGCTCTGGACCATTAATGACGACGGTCTGGCCATTGCGCTTCATCATGGCTCGCTCGCCGTTGAGAAGCGCCGAAAGGTTGAGGCAGCGATGGCCGCAGGTCGCTTGAAAGCGGTCGTTTGCACCTCGACGCTGGATCTCGGCATTGACTGGGGAGACGTCGATCTCGTGTTTCAGATGGGCGCGCCGAAAGGCTCATCGCGTCTGATACAACGCATTGGCCGGGCCAATCACCGCTTTGATGAAGCCTCGCGCGCCATTCTGGTCCCGACAAACCGGTTTGAGGTGCTGGAATGTCAGGCCGCCAAGGAGGCTGTGGAAGCACAGGCGCTGGATGGCCCCGCCCGAAGGCAAGGCGGGCTGGATGTGCTCGCCCAGCATGTGATGGGGCGCGCATGTGGTGAAGGCTTTGAGCCCAATCAGCTATTCGAGGAGGTCACCAGCATTGCGCCCTATGCGCATATCGACTGGGAAACCTTTGAACGTGTGCTCGATCTGGTTGCGACAGGTGGCTATGCGCTTCGCAGCTATGACCGGTTCCGACGCATTGTGAAGCACAAGGATGGACTGTGGCGCGCGCGAACCGCTCGTGATGCTCAGGGCCACCGCATGAATGTCGGCACCATTATTGAAGCGCAGATGTTGTCTGTCCGCGTGGTGGGCCGCCCGAAACGGGGGGCAGATGGCAATCTGCGCCTACCGACCGGCTGGTTGGGCCAGAAGCTCGGTGAGATCGAGGAAGGCTTTGTCGAGTCATTACAGACGGGTGATACCTTTCTGTTCGCAGGTGAGATCCTGCGATTTGAGGGTATTTTCGAGACGAGCGCTGTGACCACACGCTCAGCCGATCCGGATCCGGCTGTCCCTTCCTATGCGGGTGGAAAGTTTCCGCTGTCCACGTTTCTGGCAGACCGGGTCCGTCACATTCTGCACAATGAAGCCGGGTGGAAAGACCTGCCTGATCAGGTGGCGGAATGGATCCGCATTCAGAAAGAACGCTCGCTCATTCCACCAGCAGATCAGATGCTGGTGGAGACATTCCCGCGAGCGGATCGACATTATCTTGTCTGTTATCCGTTCGACGGACGCCTCGCGCACCAGACGCTGGGTATGTTGCTGACGCGCAGGCTGGAACGGGCCGGCATGAAGCCGCTGGGCTTTGTTGCAAGTGAATACGCCATGGCGATCTGGGGACTTGAGCCCATGGGTGACATGGATATGAGCCAGCTTTTCCATCAGGACATGCTCGGTGATGATCTGGAAGAATGGCTGGATGAGAGCTTCATGATGAAGCGGACTTTCAAACAATGCGCGCAGATTGCCGGCCTGATCCAGCGTCGACAGCCCGGCGGAGAGAAAACGGGGCGGCAGGTCACCTTCTCAACGGATCTGATTTATGACGTGCTCCGCAGTCATGAGCCCGATCACATCCTGCTTCAGGCCGCACGCGAGGAAGCGGGCGAGGGACAGCTCGACATTCTGCGGCTTGGCGCATTGCTGGAGCGCATCAGGGGCCGGATTGCGCATATCGATCTGCCACGCATCTCGCCTTTTGCTGTACCGGTCATGCTGGAAGTCGGCCGCGAACCGGTCGCGGGCGTCAGCGCCGCAGAAGCCATTCTGAAAGAAGCCGAAGATGACCTCCTCGCAGAGGCATTTGGTGAGGAAGCGCCTTAGTCATCAGATGTGACTGGTTTGTCCGCTGCGCGCCAGGCACCGATGGAGCCAACATAAACATCAAGGCCTTTCTGGCCCGCCGCCTTCAGAGCAGAGGCGGCAAGAGAAGCCCGCGCTCCGGACCCACACATCACTGTGATGCCGTTATCGCTGAGATATCGAGCGGGATCTTTCAGCACGTCTCCGACATAGACATGCTCAGCACCTTCAATATGTCCGCTTTCAAATTCCTCAATGGAGCGGACATCGAGAAGCGTCCAATTTTCTGTCGATACGGCGAGGCGGCTGGCCACCGCGTTCGTGTCTGCGGTCGCGATCAGGTCTGTTTCCGTGCCGGATGCGGCCTTGCCGAGCAAGCCGGTTGTGAAGCCCTCGATTTTCTGAAAACCGATCCGGTTCAAATGCTTTACGGCCTCACGGGCAGCGTCTGCTGTCTGGCTGACAAGACCAATGCGCATGTCCTCTTCCAGAAACCAGCCTCCAAAGGCTGCAATCATATCAACTGGCAAAAGTCGACTGCCTGGTATGTGCCGGGCAAGGTGGGCTTCAATCGGGCGAAGATCGAGCAGTATGTCTGTTTCCGGGGGCTGCAATGCGTTGAGCGACGCAGCGGGAATCTGAGAACCTGACTGGCCTGGCGTTCCGCCATCCAGATTGAGTCGTTCCATCAGTTTAAAATAGGGTGGCTGGTAGTGGGTCTCTTCGAGCTTTGCGGAAATGAAGGCATCGCGGTCTGAAATCTGCAGGCGCGGGTTATTGGAGCGCTCATGTCCAAGCGTTGAAAACTCGCGCTCTGCCATGCCGGACCCGCAGACCGAACCTGCGCCATGTGCCGGGTAGAGGATCGTCTGATCCCCGAGGCCGAGTAATTTCTGAAGACTGTCGAACAGAAGGCCTGCTACTTCTTCAGCCCGATGTGGATAAAAATCGGTGCGCCCGACGTCGCCGATAAACAGCGCATCACCGGTAAACACTCCGACGGCGCCATCCGGATAGGCGGTGTCAAAAATGGCAATGGAGATAGAATCGTCAGTATGCCCCGGCGTCTCCAGGACTTTCAGCGTTAGCTGCCCGACATCGACACTGAAACCCTCCGTCACGGTTTGGGCATACTGGACCGGGCCAGCTGGATTGGGACCGTGATAGACCTCCGCACCCGTCAGGCGCGCGAGATGCGCTGCGCCCGAGATGAAATCTTCATTGCGGTGCGTCTCAAAGATATGTCGGATCTGCACACCAGCGGCTTGCGCGGCGGCAAGATAGAGTTCGACGTCCAGCTGCGGGTCGATCACAGCGGCATTGTCACCAGCGCCAATGAGATAGGAGAAATGGGCGAGCCCATCTGTCTTGAATTGTTTGAGCAGCATTAACGCCTCCGTCAGTCTTTGATGCGCAGTGACAAACGGCTCAGATCATAAAAAGTTCGAATTTTATAAGATACGCACAAACGTTTGTCTGCGACGGGTTTGGCGTGAAGCTGCTCAGAAAAACACTGAAAGAAACGAGAGTGAGCTTCCTGATGTCTCATGAGAATCTGACTGGAATTTACTTGCTTGTTTCGCTGTGCGAACTAGTAATTTCGCAAGGCGGCGTTCTGGGCGCGGCCAACTCATAAGGACATAGGGAGCATCGCCATGAGTGAAGAGCTGGTTGTCACCGTTGAAAACGGTGTCGGAACACTACGGTTTAACCGTCCGGATTCCATGAATGCGCTATCGCCATACATTTTCAAGACTGCCGTAGAGACACTTGAAGCCTGGGCGATCGATGAGTCTGTAAAATGCATTGTCGTGACCGGCACAGGCCGCGCTTTCTGCGCCGGCGGTGACGTGAAGGCGATGAATTCCGGCCAGAATGTTGGCGGCATGACGACCGAGCAAAAGCTCACCCGTCAGCGCGGCCTGCACAAGTTTTCAGGTCTGCTTTACAGCATTCCAAAAGTGACCATCGCTGCCGTCAACGGCGTTGCAGCAGGCGCGGGATTTGCCATTTCGCTGGCTTGCGACCTTCGGATTGCCTCTGACAAGGCGCGTTTCACGACGGCATTCTCGAAAGTCGGCTTCAGCGGAGATCTTGGTATCACCTGGCCTCTGACGCGAATTCTCGGCGAAGGCAAAGCCAAGGAATTCCTGCTTTTGTCAGAGATGATCTCTGTCGATGAAGCCTATCGCCTTGGTCTGGTGAACAAGGTCGTTCCAGATGATGAGTTCCAGGGCGCCGTTGATGAACTGGCAGCCCGTTTCGCAGAAGGCCCTCAGATCAGCTATCGCCTGATCAAGGAGAACGTTTCCAAGGCATCGACGCATGACTATGCCGAGCTTCTGGAACGTGAAGTCTTCACGCAGGTCTATTGCATGGAAACTGACGACCACAAGGAAGGCGCGCGGGCATTCGTCGAGAAGCGTAAGCCGGTCTTCAAGGGTCACTAAAAAAAGGGCGCCCGTCAGGGCGCCCAGTCACAAGATGTCGGGGGTACTATGACATCTGAGGAGATTGCCTGGCCGATGGCGTGCTCGCATGCGCTTCAGGCTTTGTCTGAGGTGATTTCGTCGAGAGGAAGAGTATCCCCACACCGATGAGCGCTGAGAGCGTCGATCCTGTCAGGACGCCCAGGCGCACATCATTCATCATGGCCAGCGAGTCGAAGGCGAGTGTGCCGATAAACAGGCTCATGGTGAAACCAATTCCGGTCAGCAGCGACAGCCCGTAGATTTGTGGCCAGGTGATACCGTCCGGCATGCGCGCAATGCGAAGTTTTACAGCCAGATAGCTGATCAGGAACACGCCGATCTGCTTGCCGAAGAACAGACCTGCGGCCACACCCAGCGTCAGAGGTGACATCAGATCCTCAAGCGCAAGCCCTTCCAGAGATACGCCAGCATTGGCAAAGGCGAAAAGCGGGACGATCAGGAAAGCGACCCAGGGGTGCAGACCGTGCTCCAGCCGTAGCAGGGGCGAATGATGGTCGCTCTTGCGGCCTTCAATGGGAATGAAGAGCGCGGTGATAACGCCTGCAAGTGTGGCGTGGACACCTGATTTCAGAACAAACACCCACATGATCAGGCCGACCAGAACATAAGGCGCGATCTTTTTGACACCCGACATGTTCAGCATCAGCAGACCGAGCAGGGAAATGCCTGCGCCGGACAATGCCATGAGCGACAGATTATCCGTGTAGAACAATGCGATGATCACGATGGCACCAAGGTCATCGATAATGGCAATCGCCAGCAGCAGGATTTTCAGCGCGGTGGGAATGCGACTGCCCATCAGTGCCAGAATGCCGAGCGCAAAGGCAATGTCGGTTGCAGCAGGAATGGCCCATCCGGACATATTCTCAGGCGCGGACTGGTTGATGAAATAGAAGATCAGCGCAGGCCCGACCATGCCACCAATCGCGGCAAAGAGCGGCAAAGACACTTTGTCCGGAGACGAAAGCTGGCCCTGCAGAATTTCACGTTTGATCTCCAGACCAATGGTGAAGAAGAAGACGGCCATCAGACCATCATTGATCCAAAGCAGCAGAGGCTTGTTCAGCTCGAGTGCGCCGATCTGAAGGATCACAGGCGTGTCCAGAAAGGCCATATAGCCTGAGCTGGTCACAGAATTGTTTGCCACGATGGCGAAAAGTGCGGCGGCGATCAGCAACAGACCAGCTGACGGCTCCCAGTTAAAGAACTGGCGCGCGCGCTCCATTACAATTGTCATACTCTCTTTCCGTTTCTGAAAAGCCCGTGCGCGGCCATAGCGCAGCAGAGCCTTCAATCATTCTGGTTTCGTCTGCCATAGCGGGCAGATTGAGGGCGTGTTTTGCCCCTCCGGAATGTACGGCGCCGTATTCCGCAGGCTGGTCGTAGCGCGGGCTACGACCAGTTGGGAGTGTTGATCAGCACGAGGAGAATTTGGGGATTCACGTCCGTATAAAGCTGACCACACTAGTCAGATGAAGCAATGTGTTCCATAATTCAAATAGAAAGAAAAACACTGATTGATCGGAAAAAGTGATAAATGCGCCCAACGCTCAGACAATTGCAATATCTGGTTGCCATAGCTGAAACCGGTCGTTTTGGTGAGGCTGCGCGCACGTTGAATGTCAGCCAGTCGGCGCTGTCCGCACAGATTGCAGACATGGAAGAGGGGCTTGGCGTTCACCTGATCGAACGGGGGCGCCATGGCGCGGTGATGACACCGATTGGTCATGCCGTTCTGTCGCGTGCACGCATCGTCTTGCGCGAGGTGGAGGAACTCCGCGCGCTCGCCCGGCAGAGCGGTGCGCAGCTTACGGGCCGTGTTCATCTCGGCGTGCTGCCGTCGATCGGGCCTTATCTGTTGCCGGTGGCCGCGCGTCAGCTGCACCAGAAATTTCCCGACCTGCGACTGGTCGTGCGTGAAGAACGCACCAATGATCTGGACGAAGGTCTGGAAAGTGGCCGCCTGGATGTCATCATCTCGACGGCGAATGAGCACAGGAGCAGCGCATCCATCCCGCTCTTTCGTGAAGAGCTCTGGATCTGTTCTGCGCCAGATGATCCCTTGAGCCAGTCGGAAACGCCGGTCAGCATCAAGGATCTCGCGGGGCGTCAGTTTCTGAGCCTCGGGAATGGACACAGATTAAGTCAGCTCGTGCAGACCATCGCGTCTGAAGCCGGAGCGATTGTCAGCACGGAGTATGAAGGCACCAGCCTTGATGCTGTCCGTCAGATGGCGGTGATGGGGGCGGGGATTGCCCTTCTGCCGAGCCTTTACGCCTTTTCAGAAGCACAGCGAGATCCGGAGTTTGTGGTCCGCCGGCTGGATCATCCATCAGCGTGTCGCGAAATTGCGCTTTGCTGGCGTGAGACGTCGCCTCTCACGGATGCCTATACAGTGCTGGCCTCTGAGTTTGCGCAGACCGCGAAGGGCGTGCTGGAGCGTTAGGTCCGGCGCCGTCTGACCGGCTCAGGATTTGCACATTTTCAGACAGGCGTCCCGTCGCGGGACAAGTGTGGTGTAAATGTTCGGAACAGCAGCTCATCAAGCGTCCATGCCCTATTATCAGGCCCGGCCTGAAACAGGGCCACGTGTGCCGGATCTTGAACGCGCTGCGCCTTTCATTGCCATGGTGTGTTTTGTCCTGTTCTCTCAGGGACTAGAGAGCTTCATTGGGCGCGAAATTTCCATGACGCTGATGGGGCGCATGACGCTGGTCATGACCTTTGCGACCAGCTTCGTCATGTGTGCAATGGCGCTGCGTTTCCGTCCGCGCGTGTTTCTCTTCACGCTCTGGGTCAATTTGCCATTTCAGCTTTACAGCCTGATCGCGCTGGCAAGCACGGCCTGGTCGACATCGCCATCAAACACGCTGAAATCGTCGATCCTGCTGATTGCCTTTCACCTGATCGGCACGTCCATGGCGTCCATGTGCTCCTGGCGGGCGATCTGGAAGGGCCTCGCCATGGCCATTCTGCTGCTCGCCTTTCTGTCCGTTCTGGTGATCCCGTTTGGCGGGATTATGGATCACACCCACCCGGGCGCATTCCGCGGGCTATGGCTGGAAAAGAACGCGACCGGTGAAGCGTTCGCAGTGGGCGCAATTGCCTGCACGATTGTCGGGGTTGCAGATCGCAATCCGCTGTTTGGGATCGGAACACTCTTTCTGATCGGCCTTTTGTTGCTGACAGGGTCTGCCGGAGCGCTCGCAACCAGCGTGCTTGCGATCTGTGCGTTCTTTTTCGTGGAAGCCATTCGTCGGGGGCCGGTTCGTTTTTTCCTCGGCAGCTGGTTTGCCATCATCGTCATTGGAGCGGTTGTGGCTCTGCTGATCGGCATGGGCCTGAACGCGGCAGAATTGCTTGGCCGTGAAACCAACCTGACAGGCCGGACGCAGATCTGGCCAACCATTGTCGAGTTTATTCAGAACCGCCCCATGCTTGGTTATGGTTTTCAGGCATTCTGGGTCGAGGGCAGCGCGACCAAGACACAGGTCATGCATGACGCCAATTTTGAAGCGTTCAATGCGCACAATGCGTATCTGGAGATGATGCTCGCCTTTGGCATGTTTGGCAGCTTCTTCCTCTGGGCTTCCATTCTGCGGGCAATTTTGCAGGCTTCATCGGCAGTTTTTGGATCGAATGGTGCACGTCGGTATGTGCTGGCGTTCTTTGTCTTTGCACTCATCCTGTCTCTCACCGAAAGCATGCTGGGCGATGCGGCTGGCGTCACAGCCTTTGTGCTGGGGGTGATGGTGCCAAAAACCGCGCTTGGTTTTGCGCAGGCCAAAGGGCGCTTTCGTCACTGAGGACGTTGATTGACGTGCCAGGCCGGATCGCACAATCTTAGCTCCATGATCCCGGCGCAAACTCAAGATTCGATCGAACCGCAACCGGTTATCCGATTGTGCGGTCACGACCTTCTGCCTCTGGCGGAGGGCGCGCTCTGGTGGGCGGCGCAATCCACCCTGATTGTTTCCGATCTGCACCTCGAAAAAGGGGCGAGTTACGCGCGTGGCGGGCAGTTCCTCCCACCTTATGACTCCACTGCAACGCTGGCGCGCGTTGAGCGTCTGGTGCGCGAAAAACGTCCGCGCCAGGTGATCTCGCTTGGCGATAGTTTTCACCGACGCGACTCCGCGGCGCGCTTGTCCGACGACATGGTGGCGCGCATTCGCGCCCTGACCGCGCAGGTGGACTGGCACTGGGTTGAGGGCAATCACGACCCTGACCCGCCTGAGCATCTTGGTGGTACGCCGTGCAAGACGCTTCACCTTGGCCGACTGGTCTTTCGCCATGAGCCCAGTGGAGAAAAAGGGGAGGTGGCTGGCCACCTTCATCCGGTGGCACGCCTTGCCGGGCGAGGCAAAAGGCTTCGTCGCCGTTGTTTTGTCAGTGATGGGAATGCGCTGATCCTGCCAGCCATGGGAGCCTTCACAGGTGGGCTGAACGTCACCGAACAGCCGTTTGAAGATGTGTTGTCACCTGATCGCCAGGTGTTTCTGTTGGGCCAGACGCGCACCTATCAGGTACCAGCGTCGCGTCTCGTACCAGACCGGGCGCAAAAGCCGGTCTGGCGATTTCAGGGATAAATCAGGTTGATCAGAGGCCGACGGAAGCGTTGCGAAGCTGGCGCAGCAAAGTCGGCGTCACGGCACCACTTTGCGGTAGGCTGTTTGCGGCCTGAAATGTGATGATGGCCTGACGGGTCTGACTTCCGAATTCGCCATCTGCGCCGCCTGCATTATAGCCGAGCAGGTTCAGGAGATCCTGAGCTTCGCGGATCATGGCACCATCTGATGACAGTGAGGCAGGTGTGGCTTCTGGCGTCACGCTGGCTGTCATGTTCGCAGGTGCAGCCTGCGGAAAGCGGCCATTTGCCATCGCATCGGCCTGGGCGGGTGCATACGCGCTTGCCAGATCAGCCGTCTGACGTGCCGTTTCCGGACCGACCTGCTGGCTGAGTTCATTGACTTTCGCCAGTGCTCCGGTGTCACCCATTTTGTGCGCGACGCGGTACCAATAGAGCGCTTCGCTCGGGTTTGCATCAACGCCAAGGCCCTGCTCATACAGCACACCCAGATTATACTGACTGTCGACCAGGCCGTGATCGGCCGCTTTGCGGAACCATTGTGCAGCACCCGCATAGCTCTGCTGGCCGCCTTCGCCTTCGGCATAGAAGACAGCGAGGTCGTGCATGGCTTTGACATTGCCGCCATTCGCCGCGCGCTGAGTCCAGATGCGCGATTGTGCAAGATCTTTCGGTACGCCTTGTCCGCGTTCAAACAGTTTTGCGAGGCGATATTGCGCAATCGCGAGGTCTGCGTCGGCAGCTTGCATCACCAATGAAGCGCCGCGAGCGATGTCACCGGACTCCAGCGCGGCAATACCGTTGCGATATTGCGTGATTTCAGCAGGTGCTTCCGCTTCGGCAGGCGTCGCCGCTGGCGGTTCAGCAGGCGCAGGAGCTGGTGCTGGCGCCATGTCAATCGGTCGGGAGACAGGCGTCGGCGTTGGAGCGCTTAGCGCAGCAAGCTGCTGCGGCTGAGGTTCAGGCTTGCTCGAAGGCGGAGGCACCAGCGTTGCTTCTTCCTGTGGTGCGCTTTCTGTCGTTTCGAGCGTTGCAGGTGTTTCTTTCAGAGGCTCTGAGGATGGCGTTTCGGCGCTCATCTCCTGCGCAATCGCAGCTTCCTCGTCGGTGCTGTTTTCCAGCGCAAGACCTTCGACATCACCGTCCATTTCCATCGGAATGTCTGAGGTCAGCTGTCCCGCGTCGGGGACGATCACGGTGTTGATGCCTACATCACCATTCGGGCGATCGGTCGAGAGCATGTCCGCCGTTGGCGCCTGCTTGCCGCGCATCATCATATAGCCAGCCGTGCCAGCGGCCGCCAGCGCGACCACAGATGCCGCTGCGATCAGAGGCAACTTTGAGCTCCCGCCACTGGTCTTGAGTGCTGCGCGTGGGCTGTGTTTCTTGGAGCGACTGGTGTCCTGGCTCGCATTCGCGGCCGCGCGGGCACGCGCCAGATAGTCGTTCGGGCCAGCGCCCTGTTGAGCTTCAAAACTGTCAGAAAAATCATCCGGCTCGTCTTCGGCGGCGTCGAGATCATAATCCGGGTCATGGGCTTCCAGCGGTACGCCAAAGTCGTCGCCGAATTCATCCAGATCGGTCGCTTCCGGCGCTACGAACGCGTCGTCGTCATTCGCCCAAGGGTCAGACGGGTCGACCGCTGGTTTGGCGGCGGCTTTCGGAACGTCTGGTTCGAAACCGAAGTCATCTTCATCCGGTGCGTCGAAGCTTTCCGGTTCCTGCGGCTTCGGTTTGGAGAGGGCTTCATCTGCCTCTTTAAGACTGTCGCTGAAAGCTGCGGCTGCTGCGAACTCGTCATTCTTCGGGCGTGAGACGCCTGGCGGAGACGAAAAGTCCTCCATGGCTTCCAGGCGTTCGGCCAGTGATGCCATCGCTTTCTGGATCGGGCTGACAGAGGACGCCGTTGCTTCTTCTACCTGTTCAATGCGCTCACGAACGCCGCCAATGGCGTCATTCATACGTTCGGACTGGCGATTTTCTGATGAGCGGATTTCCTCGCTCAGCTTCTCGAGGCTTTCGTCCTGTTTGGCAGACAGCTTGCGCGTCAGTGTGGAAACGTGATCAGAGAAATCCTTGATCGCTGCGGCGCTGCGTTCTTCAGAAGCATTCACGCGCGCGCTGAGGGCATCAGCCAGGTCGTTCATCTGACGGGTGACCGTAGAGAGCTCTTCGCTGGAATTGCTGTTTTCCAGCTCTGTCATGCGGCGGTGCAGGGATGTCGCCAGATTTTCGAGCTGGTTGCGAATGTCGGAGGACAGCTCTGAACTGTTGCGCTGCTCGACCTGCTGCACGCGGCGATCCAGTGTTTCCGTCAGGCGCGCCACTTCCTCGCCAATCGCTTCAACAGACGTGTTCTGGCGCTGTTCGGCGCGCTTCATGCGCTTGTGCATCTCGCTGACGGCTGAGTTGATCTCAGCAAAAGCTTCCGTCGGGATGCTGGCAGCATGATCGATCTGCTCGGCGAGTTCGCTGCGAATGCCGGCAATGGTGTTGTTCAGCTCGCTGGTGATGTCCTGCAGACGCTTGTCCATTTCCGCACGGATGGCAGAAATAGTGCCTTCGCCGACTTCATCCTTGATGTGCGCCATTTGCTCATCGAGCTTGTGCACGGTGTTCTCAAGGTCTTCGATTGCAGCATTGGTCGTGGACTCGGCCCGGTCCAGGCGCTCGGAAATATCTGCGAGACCGCTGCTCTGGCTATCGGCGCGATCCAGGGCCTCTGAGACGAGGTTCTCTGTTTTCTCGATACGCTCGCCATACCGATCAATGCTTTCAGAAGCTTTGCTGAGCGTTTCGGTGACCTTGCTCTCAACATTGCTGAGGCGTTCGGAAAGGTGGCGGGTGGTGCCTTCGGTGCGCAGCTCTGCCTGCTCGACGGCCTTGGTCACACGTGTGGCTGCTTCATCCAGCGTGCTCTCGACATGCTTTGTCAGCCCGTCCATGCGGCTGTCGACATCGTCGAGGCGCGTCTGGACCATGGACTTGGCCTCGTCGCTGCTCTGGTGAGCATCTTCAACGCGGTGCGCGAGGCGCTCCAGAGCAGACTCGAGCGACTTGAGGGCACGCAGATTCTGAACGCTGGTTTCATCTGACTCCATGCGCGCAATGCGTTTTTCCAGCAATTCCTGCGTCTGACGCAGATCGTCAGAAGCCAGTTCAATCCGGCCTTCCATGGCCGCCTGAGAGGACTCGCTGTTTTCCAGCCGTGCCAGCAGGCCAACGACAGATTGATCAATACCTGTAATGGCGAGAGTTGAGCGGGCTTCGACCGCTTCAATGCGGCGTGTCAGCTTGTCGAGTGCATCCAGATTGAAATCCGGTGCGGTCAGATCATTGGAAGGTTTCTGTTCAGCTGAGCCCGACATTTCTCTCTCCTGGCGTTCGCTCTCCAGCAGCAATCTGTTAAGGTAGTCACCCAGCGTAATGCCTTCGCTCCGGGCTGCGTGCAAAGCCGCTTCCCGAGCCTTGGTGTCGATACCTTTGACGCTCCATGGACCGCGCGTAGCCATGGCTGCTCCTCGATTCGGCGGATTAACCGCGACGCTTAACTCTGCATAAAAAGCGTCATTTCTTATTAAGGGCGGGTTAAGGCTGTTAAATTCTTGTGAGAAATCGGATTTTTCGAACTGCAGAAAGCTGCGACGAAAGTCGTAAACATATTTGTGATCTGCTTGACGTTAACGTTCGCGTAAAGTAAGTTTACGTGCACGTAAATCAGGGAGGAAACAATAAAATGAAACGTACATCCGACATCGCAAAATCCGTCGAGAAACGCATTTACTCTATCAGTGAGCTCGCCCGTGAATTCGGTGTGACACCGCGCGCTCTGCGTTTCTATGAAGACAAGGGCCTGCTGCAGCCGGACCGTGAAGGGCTGAACCGCGTTTATTCCAACCGGGATCGCGCTCGCCTGAAACTGATCCTGTCTGGCCGTAAGGTCGGCTTTTCGCTGAACGACATTCGTGAAATTCTGGATCTTTATGATCTTGACGACAATCAGCGCGCTCAGCTGCGTCAGGCTTACAAGAAGCACAAACAGCAGATCGAAGTTCTGAAACAGCAGCGTATTGAGATCGATGAAGCCATCGAAATGCTGAAGAACGGCATTGGCTGGATGGAAGAGCGTCTGGAGAAATTCGGCCCGACTGATGACGAAGCCGATTCAGCGCGTGCCTATGACGCAGTGGCTCGCAAGCACCTTTCCGACGAACGCGTCTCGACGCACGGCATAAAATGAGCTAACGCTCACTCTCGTTTCGGGCTGGCTTACGAAGAGCCAGCCTGAACTGTTGTTTTTACAGCTCGGGAGAGACTGAATGCCTCGCTACACAGCGCCCGTTCGGGATATGCAATTCCTGCTTCATGATGTGCTGACCATCGAAAACTACGACAATCTGCCAGGCTTCTCTGACGCCTCGCGCGATGTCGTCGACCAGATCCTCGAAACCGGTGCGAAATTCGCTGAAGAAGTTCTGTTTCCGCTGAATAAAATCGGTGATGAACAGGGCTGCGTTCGCAATTCCGACGCAACGGTGAAAACGCCGGATGGCTTCAAGGAAGCCTATGACCAGCTGGTCGAGAGCGAATGGTTGTCTCTGTCGGCCGATCCGCAATATGGCGGCCAGGGCCTGCCAAATGTCGTCAACGTCGCGAGCAACGAGATGCAGAGTTCCGCCAATATGGCGTTCTCCATGTATCCGGGCCTGACGCATGGTGCATATCAGGCGCTGCTGGCAGGCGGCTCTGAAGAGCAGAAGCAGACCTATGTGACGCGCATGGTCAATGGCGGCTGGTCTGGCACGATGAACCTGACCGAACCACAGTGTGGTACCGATCTCGGCCTCATCAAGACAAAAGCCGTTCCACAGGAAGATGGCTCTTACAAAATCACCGGTCAGAAAATCTGGATTTCCGGTGGTGAGCAGGACCTGACTGAAAACATCATTCACCTTGTTCTGGCGCGTATCGAAGGCGCTCCAGAAGGCATTAAGGGCATTTCCCTGTTCGTGGTGCCGAAATACATGGTGAAGGAAGATGGCTCTCTGGGTGACCGTAACGGCATGACCTGCGGCGGTCTGGAAGAGAAAATGGGCATTCACGGCAATGCGACCTGCGTCATGAACTATGACGGCGCAACAGGTTGGCTTGTCGGTGAAGAAAACAAAGGCATGCGCACCATGTTCGTCATGATGAACGAAGCGCGCCTTGGTGTTGGCCTGCAGGGTCTGGCCCAGTCCGAGATTGCCTATCAGAATGCTGCCGACTTCGCGCGTGATCGCGTACAGGGTCGGGCTCTGTCTGGTCCGGCAGCACCTGAAAAACCAGCTGATCCGATCATCGTCCATCCGGATGTGCGTCGCATGTTGATGGATTCGCGTGCGTTCAATGAAGGCGCGCGGGCATTCCTCTACTGGACAGCACTGCACGGCGACCTGCTTCACAAGTCTGAAGACGAAAAGGTCAAGGAAAAGGCTGGCGATTACATGGCGCTCATGACGCCGGTTCTGAAAGCCTTCCTCACCGATCGTGGTTTCAAGTCCTGTAACGAAAGCCTGCAATTGCATGGCGGTATTGGCTACACCAAGGAAATGGGTGTCGAGCAGTATGTCCGCGATGCACGTATTGCGCTGATCTATGAAGGCACAAACGGCATTCAGGCGCTCGACCTTGTTGGCCGTAAACTGGCCGCAGATGGTGGTCGTGCCATCTTCTCGTTCTTCCGTGAAATGGACGATTTCCTGGGTGAGAATGAAAGCAATGAAGCGCTGTCACTCTATACCAAAGGTCTGAAAGACGCGCGTGATCGCCTGGACGAAGGTACAAACTGGCTGATGAAGAACGGACTGTCGAACTTCGACAATGCCGCTGCTGCATCAACTGATTACCTTAACCTGTTCGGTCTGACGGCCATTGCCTATATGTGGGCAAAAATGGCGAAGGTTGCACTTGAGAAGAAAGCAGCCGGTGAGACAGATCCTTACTACGACACCAAGCTGAAGACGGCGACATATTATGTCGAGCGCCTTCTGCCTGAGACGGCGGCCCATCTTGCGAAGATGCAGGCGGGTTCTGAGTCCATGATGGCACTTGAAGCCGACGCGTTCTAAGCGCATCGTCTGACGGAATTGGTCCGGCGACTCGTTCGCCGGACATTTCCAGACAGGTGGGCCAGGAATATGTACGCGAAATCGATCAAACTTCTGGCTGGCCTCTTTGCATGCGTTCTGGTTTCCGCATGCTGGGAAAGTGAATATCCGTTGCTGACAGGCGAGGGCCTGGTCATGCCTCTGGAGAGTTCAACCGGAAACCTGCTTCTGACATGTGGTGATGATGAAACGGTTCCGCTGGTAATCGGCGAAACGCATGCGAGCTATGGTTTCATGGTCGAGCTGTCCATGGTGTCGCTCGACATGGAAGAAGATGGTCATCCGCTCTATCTCGTTCAGGCAGAGTTTGCTGGCGGAGATGATTATTTCTATCAGATTATTGGCCTGTCATCGGATATGCAGGACCTGATGGGTCTTAAGCCGATTGAGGATTATGCGAAGGCTGAGTTCAAGTCCCGCGAGGCGCTGATGGAAGCGGCAACGGACATGGTGACGCAGAACATGTTCAGCCTTGAGCAGTGCGCCCTCACAGAAGCCTCCGACAGCGAGGTTCTGACGCTTTTCCGGCGCCAGCTCAACTAAGCAATACCAGCGATTGTAGCCTGGGCTGCCCGTCCGACCGGATTTCTGGTAAACTCCTGCAAAACCCGCAAAAAATCTGCATTCCTGACCTAACGTCACGGGGCGACAAGAGCAAATAAGGCGGGGTATACCGTTGACGCAAACGTCAACCCATCAGGAGGAAACCACGCCATGATGCAGAGCCCACTGGATATCCCACCGGCCAAATGGCGCCAGGATGAAGAAATCGGCATTTTTTCAGATTCTGTCGGCCAGTTTTTTGAAAAAGAATGCGCCCCACATGTTCAGGACTGGCGCAAGGAAGGCCTCGTTCCGAAAGAGATGTGGAAAAAGGCCGGCGAGATGGGCATTCTGTGTGCGTCTGTCTCTGAAGAATATGGTGGCATGGGCGGTGACTTCCGTCACGAAGCGATCATCGCCGAGCAGATGGGCTGGAAAGGCATTGATGGCTTCGGCATCACTCTGCACAATGCGATCATCGCGCCATACATTGAGACTTTCGGTACAGAAGAGCAAAAGCGCAAATATCTGCCGAAAATGGCATCTGGTGACGTGATCACCGCGATCGCCATGACAGAGCCGGGTACAGGTTCTGACCTGCAGAACATCAAGACCACGGCCAAGAAAGACGGCAATGGGTATGTGATCAACGGTTCCAAGACGTTCATTTCGAACGGCCAGAACGCGAACCTGATCCTTGTTTGCGCGAAAACTGATCCAAGCCAGGGCGCCAAAGGCGTTTCCATCATGCTGGTCGACACCGATGAAGTCGAAGGCTTTGAGCGCGGTCGTAACCTCGACAAGATCGGCCAGAAAGCGGCTGATACGTCTGAGTTGTTCTTCAACGACGTCAAAGTACCAGCCGAAAACATTCTGGGTGGTGATGAAGGTCAGGGCTTCGTTCAGCTGATGACCAAGCTGCCGCAGGAACGTCACATGATCGGTGTTCAGGGCATGGCGACCATTGAGCGCGCTCTGGATGTAACGGTTGAATACGTCAAAGGCCGCAAAGCGTTCGGCAAGACGATTTTCGACTTCCAGAACACGCAGTTCAAACTGGCTGAATGCAAGACGGAAGCAACGGTTGCGAAAGTGTTCGTGGACCATTGCACAGAGCTCCTCCTGAAAGGTGAGCTTGATTCCTCGACCGCCAGCATGTCGAAATACTGGGTCTCTGACCTTCAGTGCAAAATCGTCGACGAATGCCTGCAGCTGCACGGTGGTTACGGCTATATGGACGAGTATCCAATTGCTCAGATGTATGCGGATAGCCGCGTTCAACGCATTTATGGCGGCGCAAACGAAGTCATGAAAATGCTGATTGCACGTACCCTGTAATCACAAGCAAAATTTCAATGACGCTTGTGTCATTTTTTTTGAAGTCTGGCCGAAAACGGACTCGCAGTCGGCCGGACTTCACGATATTGTCCTCTCATAAAAGGGAGGAAAATGGGTGCCTGAGTTTTCGAACTCAAAATCTGGTTGTCATCGGTCATTCGCGGCCTTTCGGAGCGTGTTGAATGGCTGAATTTGATCCCGCCAAATTCTTTTCCGGCCAGCATGGAACCGCGCCGCCTTCCGCAGCGCTTCTGAACTTTGAGTTTCAGGAGGCAGATGTGGAGCGGGGTTGGATTCGGATCAAATTCACCCCACGTCAGGAATTCCTGAATCCAGCCGGTGTTATTCAGGGCGGCTTTCTCGTCGCCATGCTGGACGACACGATGGGCCCCGCTGTGATCGTCAAATCCGGCGGCACCAAAATGACGACTTCCATCGATATTCACACGCATTTCATGCGTCCCGTGAAACTCGCCCCGGTATATTGTGAAGCCGAAGTCACAAGACTTGGTCGATCAATTGCCTATATTGAAGGAAAGCTTTTCGACGAGGCTGGCCGTTTGTGTGTGCGGGCCACTTCGAGCGCGATGATCATGAGTTTTCCGACGTCAGAATAATTCAAAGAATTAGCAGTCCAAAAGGAGAAACATCCAATGGCAGAAGCATATATCTATGACGCGGTGCGTACGCCGCGCGGAAAGGGCAAGGCCTCTGGTTCCTTGCATGAAATCACCTCGCTCAGCCTCGCGACGCAGACGCTTCAGGCGCTCCGCGATCGCAACGACCTCGATACGTCCAAAGTCGATGACTGCATTCTGGGCTGTGTTGGCCCGGTGGGTGAGCAAGGCTCGGACATTGCCCGTATCGCTGTTCTGAACGCAGATTATGCCGAAACAGTCGCGGGCGTTCAGGTCGACCGTTTCTGTGCATCCGGTCTCGAAGCCTGCAACATCGCAGCAGCGAAAGTCATGACCGGTGAAGCGGACATGGCAATTGGCGGCGGCGTTGAAGCCATGTCACGTGTCCCAATGGGCTCGAATGGCGGTGCATGGCCGGTTGATCCAAGCATTGCCATGAAATCCTATTTCGCGCCGCAAGGTGTGTCTGCTGACCTGATCGCGACCAAATATGGTTTCTCACGCGATGATGCGGACGCCTATGCGATCGAGTCCCAGCAACGCGCTGCCAAAGCCTGGGAAGAAGGTCGCTTTTCGAAATCCATCGTGCCTGTAAAAGACCAACTCGGCGCGATCATCCTGGATCATGACGAGCACATGCGCCCGGATGCCGATATGCAATCACTTGCAGGCCTGAACCCAAGCTTTGCCGGTCTCGGCGGCATGGGCTTTGATGAAGTGGTCAAGCAGCGCTACCCGGAAGTCGAAGCGATCAACCACATTCACCACCCGGGCAACTCTTCCGGTATCGTTGACGGTGCGTCTGCAGTGCTGTTCGGCTCGAAAGAAATGGGCGATGCGCTTGGTCTCAAGCCTCGTGCAAAAGTCCGCGGTTTCGCGTCTATCGGTTCTGAACCATCCATCATGCTGACCGGCCCGTCTTTCGTGACGGAAAAAGTGCTGAAAAAGCTCGGCATGGAAGTCAGCGACATTGATCTTTACGAGCTGAATGAAGCCTTTGCTTCTGTGGTTCTGCGCTACATGCAGGCGCTCGACATTCCGCACGACAAGATCAACGTGAATGGCGGTGCGATTGCAATGGGACACCCGCTCGGTGCAACCGGCGGCATGATCCTCGGCACCATGGTTGATGAGCTGGAACGTTCCGACAAGGAAACGGCTCTGGTCACGCTCTGCGTTGGTGCAGGCATGGGTACAGCAACGGTTATTGAGCGCGTCTGATCTGTCATGTCCGATCGAATGATCCGCACACTGCTTTCGCTCTTTATGGGCGGCGTTACAGGCTTTCTGATGGGCTCTCTGTTTGGCGACAAGCTGCAGGGCATTCTGATTGGCCTGATCCTGGGTGCGGTCTTCGGTCTGTTCGTGAAAGGTGATCAAGACAAGACAGATTGAATATGGGGGCGACCCCGATTGGAGGACAGAATATGAACCTCGAAACATTTACTTTTGACGTTGATAGCGACGGTCTCGCAGTCGCAAGCTTCGACGTTCCAGGCCGCAGCATGAACACGCTGACGGCCAAGGCAATTGCCGACATTACGGCGATTACCAAGGAAGTTGCGACCAATGACGCGATCAAGGGTCTGGTTGTGACGTCTGGCAAGTCATCCGGTTTCTGCGCTGGCGCAGACCTCGGTGAAATGAATGAAAGCGCAGGCGGCGGTAAAGCGGCCTCTGAGATGAGCGAAGATGAGCTTCTGAAAGCCGCGTTCGAGCGTGGTTTCTCACTCAACAAAACACTTCGCGAGCTGGAAACCTGCGGCAAACCGGTTGCGTGTGCCCTGAATGGCCTCGCGCTCGGCGGTGGTCTGGAAGTTGCGCTTGCCTGCCATTACCGCGTTGCTGCCAACGATAATCCGAAGATCCAGTTTGGTCTGCCGGAAGCCAAGATCGGCCTTCTGCCAGGCGCTGGTGGTACGCAGCGTCTGCCACGCCTGATCGGCATCATGGAAGCTTCCCAGTACATTCTGGAAGGCAAGCCAATGAAAGCCGAAAAAGCGGCTGAACTGGGCGTCGTGAACGAACTGGCTCCGACAGCTGAGCTGGTGGATCGTGCAAAAGCCTGGCTGAAAGCCAATCCGGAGGCGAAAGCGCCTTGGGATCAGAAAGGCTTCCGCTTCCCAGGCGGCGTGCCGAACCAGCATCCTGGCGCAACGCAGATTGCGACCATGGGCAATGCGATGATTTCGGCGAAAACCTATGGCAACTATCCGGCTCAGGTGAACATTCTGAAGTGCATCTATGAAGGCTCTCAGGTGCCGATTGATGCCGCGCTTCGCATTGAAACGCGTTACTTCATCAACACCCAGCAGCGCCCGGAAGCCAAAGGCATGATCCGTTCGCTCTTCCTCTCCATGCAGGAGCTTTCCAAAGGTGCATCTCGTCCGGCAGGTCCGGCCAAGTATGAACTGAAGAAGGTCGCTGTTCTTGGTGCAGGTCTGATGGGTGCCGGTATTGCGCACGTTCAGGCGATGGCAGGCATCGAGACTGTTCTGCTGGACGTTGATCAGGCCAATGCTGAGAAGGGCAAAGCCTATTCAAAGCGCATTCTGGACAAGCAGGTGTCGCGTGGAAAAATGACTCAGGAGAAGGCTGACGGCATTCTCTCGCTCATCACGCCAAGCACGGACTATTCGCTCATCAAGGGCGCTGATCTGGTGGTTGAGGCTGTCTTCGAGGACACCGAGCTGAAAGCCAAGGTCACGAAAATGGCTGAAGAGCATCTGGCTGATACAGCGGTCATGGGCTCGAACACTTCGACCCTGCCGATCACAGGTCTTGCTGAAGCATCCATCCGCCCGGAAAACTATATCGGCATCCACTTCTTCTCGCCGGTAGAGCGCATGGGCCTTGTCGAGATCATTCTCGGTGACAAGACCACAGAAGAGACGCTGGCCAAGACCATCGACTATGTTCTGAAGATCCGCAAAACACCGATTGTGGTGAATGATTTCCGTGGCTTCTACACCTCGCGTTGCTTCGGCACATACACGCAGGAAGGCATGGAGATGGTTCTGGAAGGCATCAAGCCTGCCATCATCGAGAATGTCGGTCGTCAGGCTGGCATGCCGATGGGACCTCTGGAAGTCTCCGACAGTGTCGGCCTTGATACCGCACTGAAGATCGGTCGTCAGATGGCGAAAGCTGCTGGTATGGACGCCAATGAAAATCCAGCCAGCCAGTTCCTCGCATGGCTTGTCGAAGACAAGGGCCGTGTCGGTCGCAAGGCTGGCAAGGGCTATTACGAGTATGGTGAAGACGGCAAACCAACCCGCCTCTGGCCGGATCTGTCTGAAAAGATCGATCTGAAGATTGAAGAATGCCCACCTGAGCTGAAAGAAGAGCTGACCAAGCGCTTCCTCTTCCGTCAGTGCATCGAAGTGGCACGCTGCTTCGAGGAAGGCGTTATCACCGATGCGCGTGATGCGGATATCGGCTCGATCCTGGCATGGGGCTTTGCGCCATACACTGGCGGTTGCTGTTCGTATATGGACCTGAAATGGGGCATTGCAGACTTCGTGAAGGAAGCTGATCGTCTGGCCGATGCCTATGGCGAGCGTTTCCGTCCAAATGCGATGCTGAAGGAAATGGCAGAGAAGGGCGAGACCTTCTACTCCCGCTTCCCACCAGCTCAGAAAGAAAAAGCTGCGGCCTGATTTCCGCATAGCTTCTGAAAACGGAAAAGCCGGGCATCTTGCCCGGCTTTTTTGTTGCCTACTGGCTGCGTCGCCGCTCTGTGACCGCCGTATTGTAAAGCCAGGCGTGGCCATTCGGGCTGAGCTTTGGATTGGAAGGCTGCTTTGCGCGCATCTTCTTCACGGCATTCAGATAAAACATGTTGTCGTGATAGGTTTTGAAGTCTGACCGCAGCGTGCGCAGTTTCAGATCCACCCGCATATCATTCCCATCGATCGGTTTGCCGTCGGCCTGAATGACGAGGAGCCGCCCGACATGTTCATAGCGCTCAAACTGGAGGGCGGTGCCGGCCGTACGACCGCGCTTTGGAATGAGGGGGACAGGGTCATTGTTAACCGCAATGCGCAGATTGTCCGGCACGATGCGGGAAAAGTACAAAAAGAAGGGTTTGTTGCCGACACGCGGGCTGCCGGAGACCAGATGCGTGATCGTCGTGAATTTGTGCTCGTAATTGGTCTGCATGTCTGCGGCCATCAGCGTTGCCATCGCACCGCCGAGTGAATGGCCGAAAATGAACAGATTGGATTTCGGTTCACGCGCAAGCTCTGAAGTGATCTTCCCGCGGAACTTCATATAGGAATCATAAAACCCCTTATGCACGAGCAGTCCTTTTTCCACGGAACGGCTGGTATCGCGGCTTGATATGAAGGATGGCGAGATCAGTTTCGTGCGAGCATCGCTGCGAATGGCGTTGACGATTGTCTCCCCAAAATTGTCTCCGCCCGTGCCCCGGAACGTCACGATTATGGCGGAGCCCTTACGGGTCATGGTCATTCTCAGGCGCTCACCATTCAGTCCGCCCGCTTCAAAAACGCCGTCACCAATCAGCGTGAAGCCATTGTCCTTGAGCTTGTCTTTAACCGTTCCGGCGCCGTCGCTGGAGACCATCTGGACATGCTCTTGCATGGAGACGGCCGTTTGCGCTTTGTCAGTATCAAAGGTCGTTCCAACGGAAAGAACGCTGCCATAACCATCATTCAGGACCAGGCCCTGTGTGATCGGCTGTACTGGCTTTGGCGCAGATGCCGCCCGCAGGCGCGCCTGCCGGTCTGCTTCCTGGTCGGCTTTTTGCTGTTCGCGCGCGGCCTGTTCGGCTTTCTTGTCGACCAGCGTCATCCATTTTTCAAACTGCCAGGGGGATTTTTCCAGCGGGTCGCGGGTTTCGCCGGACCCAAAGTTCAAAATCGGCGGCGGATAGCGATCCTCAACTGTGCCCCGCCACTCTGTGCCGTTCTTTCCTTCCCAGCTTGGAAGTGTCGTATCTGACCAGGTCCAGCGGCCACTGAAGCGTGAACCGAGGTCTCCGGTGGCGACAAACTCGATATATCCCCATCTGCCATCCTTGCGCTCGAAAATGCCGCGGAGCCATTCACCACAGGGGCGATTGAGGTAAGCCTTGATGGTGCCGACATTTCCGTAGTCACCATAGACCGTGTCGCCATCTTCGATGAGCCGAAGCTGGCCATAGGTCGTATCCCAGCTTCCTGTCCAGTATGGATCACAGGACTTGTCCTGCGCGCTTGCAAAGCCACCGCTCAGGATGGTCAGCAACATAGCGATGCTCAGACATCCGGGTTTTATTGGCATGTTTCTCTCCCGTTGGTTCAATTAACCTACGGCATGGAGGAGAAAAACCGGACAGAAATTTCCCAGTTACCTGACGCCTGCTACGGGCTGATGTGTTCAGCCTAAGGCGTTCCGATATGCGTATCGACGAAGTTGATGATGGCCTTCATGGCATCGACCCGCGCGTTCCGCGTTGACAGGCTATGGTCCTGATCTTTCATGATGATGAGCTCGACGTCCTTGCCTGCGGCCTCAAGCGCGTCACGCATGCGTGTGCTCTGAGCGATCGGAACCGCGACGTCATCGCGGCCATGAATCAGGAGGACAGGCGCTGTGAACGCGTCCGCCTGATAGGCAGGCGAAACCGCTTCGAGGGCGCTTCGATCTGTCTTACGATTTCCGATCTGGCGTTCCCAGTAGGACATCACCCAGCTTTCCTCGCCAGCGGCCCATCTTTCATCAAACAGCATTTTGGGCAGGTCGCTCACGCCGGCAATGGACACAACACATTGATAGCTGTCAGGCGTTTTCGCGCCGCCTGACAGTGCTGAAAATCCGCCATAGCTCCAGCCGACAATGCAGACCCGTTCCGGATCGGCCCAGCCAATCTGTGCCAGCGCGTTCATGCCGTCGGTCACGTCATCCTGCATGGCTTTTCCCCATTCCCCGTATCCAGCTTCGAGGAATGACAGGCCGAAACCGGTGGAGCCGCGAAAGTTTGGCTGCAGCACCATATAGCCGCGGCTGGCAAAAAACTGTGCCATCCAGTCAAACCCAATCTGGTCATGACTTTCCGGGCCACCATGCGGCATAACAATCATGGGCAGATTGACCTGCTCTTCCTGTGTGGTGCCGAGTGGAAAGGTCACCAGTGCGGGTATCATCAGCCCGTCGCGGGCCGGGTATTCAATTGAGATAACTTCGGCTGTTTCAGCGCTGGAAATACCGGGGCGACTGCGCGCGACCAGCTCCGTTTTGCCGGTGGTCCGATCCAGTATCGCAAAGTGTCCTGAATACGGGGCGCCTGTCAGATGGAAAAGCAGTTTGGAATAATCGTCACTCCAGGAGGTGAGTTCGACATTGACCGAAGGCAGGGACTCCAGAAAAGCCTGAACATCCGCATTCAGTGCCTCATCCAGCAAAAAATAGCCAGGTGTCACTCCAGCCAGTCTCACCCCGATGACGACGCGGTTTCGGTCCAGCAGGATGCCTTCCATGTCGCTTTCGACAGGGAAGAGGGCCGGTCCGATATCTCCTGTTTCAAGATTGATCGGATAGAGGCCAGCCGGATTGCTTTCATGTTTACCGTCTTCCGAGACAATGACGGATTTTCCGTCGGCTGTGAGCCCGACCAGACTTTTCGTGCTGATTTCAACCTGTTCCTCGATGACGGTTTTCCACCCTCGACCGTCACGAATATCGAGTGTGTAGAGATCCTTCTCATCGTCCATGCTTTCCCGCGCGAGGACGTCCCCGGAAGGCGCAATGATCCAGTCTTTCGTGTTTGATGTGCCGCGCATGATCTGGCGACCCGATCCGGAGTTCGTCCGGACTTCGTAAATGTCATATGTAAAGGTGCGGCCACGCTGTGTGAAAGCCGGCATGAACACTTTGTCACCGTCTTCATGGACGCCGATCACCCGCCCCAGACCTTGCGGCATGACATCGTCGAGCCTTTGTGGAAGCTGCTCAATCGCTCCGGTTGCTAGATCAACCGAGAACGCAGCGGTGAACTCAAACTCATTGATGAAATAGTCCGTTTCAAGTGTCCGGGCTGATGTGCGCAGGATGACGTGATCCTTGCCGGCAAAGTACAGGCTTCGTGGTTTGAGGTCGGTGACCTCTGCATAGCAGGTCTGAGCCTTCAGACTGAGGTCATATGAGCAGAGCAGTTCACGCTCACTATCTGAACGGATCCAGGCGATTTTCGTGCCGTCACCGGACAGGGATGCGTTTCGGATTTCCGGAGGAGCCGCATAGTCCTCGAGGCTTGGCGCGGCGTGCAGAGATGATGTCGCGCTCAGGGCAGCCAGTGTCGGAAGCAACAGATTTCGAACGATTTCCAACATGTCCCAAACTCCCGGTTTCAACGTTCCGAGAAGAGCTCAAGCATGAGGGAATGCAACTATAAATAACTGAAAACTGCGGAAAAAATGAATGTGATTAAAAGAAAACCGGCAGCCTCGCGGCTGCCGGTTCGGGCGGTCTTCCCTAAGAAACTGTGGCGATGCGTCTTATGACGTCTGTTCCACGATTGGCGTCAGTGTGATTTCGACGCGGCGGTTCGCACCCGATTCCGGAGCGACACCTGGCAGAAGCTGGGTTTCACCCATGCCATACGCCTGAATACGAACCGGGCGGACGCCCTGCGTACCCAGATAGTTCAGGACAGAGTTTGCACGGCGCTCGGAAAGCTGCTGGTTATAGTCTGCAGGACCATCCGCGCTGGCGTGACCAACAATATCAACGGCCGTGGACGGGAATTCCTTCAGGGTCATCGCAACGTCGTTGAGGACAGGGTAAAAGCTTGGTGAGATATCTGCGCTGTTCAGCGCAAATGTGATGTCGGATGGTGCAACCAGCTGAATCTGATCACCCTGGCGAACCACTTCGATACCTGTGCCGGCAGTACGTTGTTTCAGAGCGCGCTCCTGGCGGTCCATATAGTCACCAACGGCAGCGCCTGCGAGTGCGCCAACGGCTGCGCCAATCGCAGCATTGCGGCCGTCATTACCGCCTGCGAGTGTGCCAAGGCCAGCGCCTGTTGCAGCGCCAATGCCTGCACCTGTCCATACCCGGCGGCTTGGGCCTTCAGTCGCGCAAGCCGAAACCAAAAGGGCTGCAGCGGACAGGCCAATAAGACTTTTTTTCATTGAGAACTCCTCTCCCAGTTACAGCGTCTAAACGCCATGGCGCTGCATGTGTTCCAGAATTACGGCGATTTTAGGAATGACAAGCACGCTTGACAGACAAGTAAGCTTGTCATAATGTCGTGCTTACAAGACAAAAAGGAAATGTCGCATGTCTAAGTTCACGTTCGAGCAAGCCAAAAGTCGCTATCGACGCCTCTTTTTTCCGGCCATGGTCGTCTACACGGCGGCCTGTATTGGTGGCGCTCTGGTGCTCGCGCCTATGGAAAATCCGCCGCTCTGGTTGCCGGTTCTGATTGCCATCCTGACGATCGCGCCGATCCTGATCGCGTTTTGGCTGATCTGGCGTTATGTGCAGGAAACGGATGAATATGAGCGGATGCGTCAGCTGGAATCGCTTGCGATAGCAGGGATCGTCACGGCATCAGCGGCAGGCGCGATTGGCTTTCTGCAGCTCTATGAAGCGCTTCCGAACTTTCCGGTGTTTCTGCTTCTGCCATTTTTCTTCCTGACCTACGGCATTGCAAAATGGGTTCGTCAGGGGAGTTGTGCCTGATGGAAAATCGATTGCGCGTCCTACGTGCCGAACGAAAATGGAGTCAGGCGTATCTGGCTGAACAGTTGGGCGTATCGCGTCAGTCTGTGAATGCGATCGAGACCGGAAAGTATGATCCATCCCTGCCGCTCGCCTTTGCGATCGCCAGATTGTTCGATGCTCCGATCGAAGCCATCTTCATGGATGATCAGGCGCCGTCTCAGCAGGCGGCCGAGTGATCGGTCTCAGTCCACCGCCAGATTGGCAATCTGTTCGGATAAAACGCCATCGACAGCGGGGGCGATCTGATCAAGCTTCTGGAATGACGCCCCGGTGACGGAATATTGGAAGGAAACCACACTCTCTTCTGGTGTGGTTTCATCTGTGTCAGGTGTGATGGTGACGGTCAGCACAGCGCTGACGCCCATAGCCTGCAGTGGGCCGAGCGGAGCCTCAAACCTCAGCATATGCTCTTCGCCATTGATGGTCCGCGCAATGACGCGACCATGTTCAACCCGGCCATCCGACCAGTCTTCCAGCCAAACCCCGCCCGGATCCAGCTTGGTGATGTAGAGATTTTCAGCCGCACCGGAATAGGTGTGAGGCGCAGACCACCACTCACTGATCTCACCAACGCGGTCGTAAAGCTCCGCCGGTGCCAGAAGCGAGGTCCTCTCGAGTTTCAGTTCAAAGCCATCCGGCGCAGAGGCGGTGATCTCTGCCTTCGCGGCAGCCATAGACATCAGCGCAAGCGCCAGAAGGCCTGTCAGTTTGTATTTCATCGCTGATCCCCGGGTTAAAACCGGAAAGCAGTCTGTCTTTAATTTTTGAAATAGGGAAGGGCGAACAGAGCTCGGACTTACGCCGCAGCTGTATCGCTTTTCTGGGCTGCAGCCTGACGGGCTTTTTTGTGCTTGGCGATTGTGAACGCAATCGTTTCAAACAGGGCGCGGATCTCGATCGGCTTGATCAGAAATTCGTCCGCACCATTGTCGAGACACTCACCGCGCAGATCCATCGCCGTGTCAGCCGTAACAACAATAATAGGAACGTGACGTTTTTCGTCCGTGCGTTTCCGAATGCGACGAATGGCTTCCATGCCATCCATGCCAGGCATGCGCAGGTCCATGAGGATCATGTCAAAATCATCCTCATCGATCATTCTCAGACCGGTCAGTGCGTCTTCGGCTTCATGCATATCAATATGGGCCGCAGACAGCATCTCGCCGACTACGCGTCTGTTCATTGCATCATCTTCTACGAACAGGATTTTCATTCCAAGCCTAAAACGTAAACACCGACGACCATACTGTTAATAACATACCATTTCCATCCGATTAATACAGTTGGAAACTATACACCTAAATAGTGAGTTAATTCGTCGGTTTCTCGAGAATTGGGCGCAACCGAACGTTTAATATGCAGCCTTAACGCATCAAGGATCGCTTCAGGTGTGAAATCAGCGGCAATACACGAGTGTGTTTCTGCACTTTTTTCTGTGGCGTCCGATGGAGCTTTGAAGAGGAAATAATGGCTCTTCCCGGCGAGTTCTGTATTGGTGAAATCTGTGACCAGGGCGTCAGCATATTCAGCAATGGCGAAATCGAAACGTGAACTTTCGACGGCGTCTTTCAGCACCGCAGTTGAATCGACGATTTCAACGTCAGCGACCTCATCCGCGAAAAAGGCCTTGAAGATCATGCCTTCCATAAAGTCAGGCTGCAGGATCACGATCCGTGCCTGGGTGATCTCAGTCACCTGGCCCCGACCTTCAGCGCTGCTGTCCTCTGTCTGAGCGCCTGGCTCTGCAGGCTTCAGAATGTGCAGCGGGATGGTGACGACAAAGTGTGAGCCTTTGTCGATTTCACTTTCCACCTTAATGCTGCCGCCCATGGCCTCGGCAAAGCTCTGGCAGATGGAGAGGCCCAGACCCGTGCCTGCGTACTGACGTGTCTTCGCGCCATCGACCTGGTGGAAAGGTTTGAAAATGTTTTCAAGCTCGGTCGGGGGAATGCCTATGCCTGTGTCACGTACGTCCAGCTGAAGCAGGTCGCCCTCTGGGGTCGAGCGCGTCTCAGCCTTCAGATAGACTTCACCTGATGAGGTAAATTTGACCGCATTTGAGAGCAGGTTGAACGCAATTTGCCGGATACGTTGACCGTCGGCCTCAACACGCGTTGCGCAGTTTTCATAATCACAATTGAAGGTCAGGCCTTTTTCGTCGGCCGTTTCCGTCCAGAGCAGGCACACATCTTCGAAGACTTTGTGGAGGTCCGTCTCGCTGGTTTCAATCGTCACGCGGCCGGTTTCGATTTTTCCGACGTCGAGCAGGTCGTCGACAATCGCCTTCATGGAATTACCGGCCGACAATACGACACGCAGTTTGTCTTTCAGCGTGTCTGAAAGCGTCTGATCCTGCAGAATAACCTGAGACATGCCCAGAATACCGTTCAATGGCGTCCGGATTTCGTGGCTGGTCGTCGCAAGAAATTCTGATTTTGCCCGGTTGGCACGTTCCAGCTGCGTGTTTGTCTCATGCAGCTTGTCGTTCACAGAGCGGATTGTGTCGCGGCTGCGGCGAACCGAGATATATCCGGCGGTCATGAAGCCGAAGACGATCAGGCCGCCGCCAATGATGAAACCGAAAATCAGATTGCGCTGACGGCTTTTGACATTGGCAATCTCAATGGTTCGCTCCGCCTCATCGCGGCGTAACTGTTCGATACGAAGTCTTTGCGTTGCGAAATCAAATTGCGATGCCATGAGGGCGAGGTTCGCGGAACTGGCAATACTCAGAGACTCATCTTCCAGGCGCTTGAAAGCAGCCAGATGCTGGAGCGCCAGGTCATACCGCTCGAGGCGCCGGTAAATGTCATAGGCGGTTTCATGCATGTCGCGAAATGGCATGCTCGTTTGTTCGAGATCCTGACCGGCAAATGTACGCGAGATCAGCGCTTCCGCCTGTTCAACATCGCCGCGTGCCAGCGCGACCTGCGCCTTCACCCCCCAGAGAAAGGGCGCCCACTCGTTGTTGGAACTTTCCGGCAATTGCGCGAGGCCGCGATCCGCCGCATCGAGGGCGGCGTCCAGATCGCCATTCTGAAATTTCGTCTGGGCCAGATTGTTCAGGATGCGTGCGTTCAAGAGAGGTGAGTTGAACTGCTTCGCAATCTCCAGCGCATCATTATAGTGTTCAATGGCTTCATCAAATCGCTTCAGGCCACGCAGGGCGTTCGCGCGATTGTTATGTGTGACCATGCTGAAGCTCGGGTCTTCATCATAGGTCGATAATGCTTCGTCATAATAGGAAATGGCGCGTTCATTATCACGCGCATCATTATAGATGCCGCCAATTTCCTGGAGCGTGATTGCCTGATAACGGGCGGAGCCGACTTCACGGAAGACGGCGTGTGCGGCCTGATAGTTTTCCAGCGCGCCCTGTACGTTTCCGAGGGTCTGGTCAATACGACCTGCGGCGAGCAGAAGATCTCCGAGGATCTTTTCGTTGGTTTCCACGGTTTCAAGCGCAAGCAGGGCGGCTTCGACAATCGGTTTGGCCTTGTCGGCATGATTGGTGCGGTTCAGCGCCTCGGACTGAAGCCAGAGCGCGGTCGCGTAGGCGATTGTTTTCTCGCGGGATTCGGGCAGGTCCTGGATCAGCGCTTCGGCTTGCTCAGCCTGAGCGAGTGCGTCTGAAGGCGATCCCATCATGGCGGCTTTTGAGGCCGCGAAGGCAGCATCAATCTCGCGCATGGCCGGGTCGGATACTTGCGAAGTATCCGAGGTCGCGTCTTGCGCGAAAACCTCGCCTGATATGGCGGGGCTTAGACCCATGATGACGGCAAAGATCAGCGATCTTGAGGGCAATCGCATCCTGCCTCCTTTCCGGCTTGACTGCCAAGAATACAAGAACAGGTCTAAGAAATCCTTTAGATGATTGATTTGTATTGGGACGAATGACTAACAAAAGATAACGGCCGCTCCAGAAAGAGCGGCCGTTTACTATTTCTAGCTTTGTCGGTTCAGAAGAAAACTTCTGGCTGGTTAGTATCGAATACGGATCTGAGCGCCGAAAGAGAATTCATTCTCATCTGTGAAGCGCTGATCTGCAATCGTGGAACCGGAGCGCGTGAAGGCTGTGAAATCACCCATGCCGTCGAACATTGGGACAGCATAAATCGCTTCCAGCATCAGATTGCGATCCGACTGATCAACCGCCCAGACCTGTGTTACCTGGCCCAGTTCACCCGTCTCGCGATCAACGACTTCGAGGGCCGTGAATTCCAGAGCACCATTCTCCAGCTGCAGAGGCTGTGCGATCGAGAAGCGGATCTGATCTGACTTCGAGAACAGACCGGATTTGTGCAGGCCGATCGCAAATGCGGAAGACTGCAGTCCCTCTTCAGAGATGGCGAGGAAATCGCCATCAAAGCGCGTTGCCCGCGTTTTGCCGAGCGTTGCCGAACCAGCCAGTGTGAAGCGGGCAGGCAGGTCAAACTCTGTTCCGAACGTGACCGCATCGGTGACCGAACCACCTTCCATCGCAAGAAGGCCCGTGCCCTGATCGCCGAGCAGGCTGTCTGCTTCCTGGAGCTGGGTGTAGTCCAGATTGAAGCGTAGCTTTTCGTTCGCCTGATAGTTCAGGGAAACACTCGCAGCCTGCGCTGAGTAATCCGCCATGTCACGGCCATCATCAATCCGAAGCTGTGTCAGCGGATCCAGATATGTGTGGTCATAGCTGGTTTCAGAAATCGAAGCAGACAGAGACAGGTTTTCACGAAGCGGCATACGCGCTGAGGCATATGATCCACCGGAGGCCAGGCCCAGCAGCGGGTTCACACCGCCCGATTCAATGTCGAAGTCGGAATAGAAGCCAAAGACATTGCTGCTGACGAGGCGTGATGCACCGTCGCCATAGCCCATACGCAGTTCCGTACCTGTGGCGGGTTCAGCCAGCACAACGTCGGTCTGGAATGGCAGATCACCGTCCCGGATGTCTGTACCCGGTGCGTACTGACGCGCGGTCATGGACATGGTCCAGTCACCGTTCAGACCAAGCGGAGCCGAGAAGCCCTGCGTGTCGCCGAACGAGCTTCCACCGGTCGCCCAATCCACAAAACGCTGATGAAGGTGACGCTGGAAGCGGCGTTCACGCGCCAGACCATCGGCATCATTCGTCGCGCCGTAAAGCTGGGTCGACAGTGGAATACGGAAGTCACGATATGTGCCGCCGACCCGCTCAATCGCAACAATATAGGCGCCGCGGTTTTCCATGCTCAGAACATTGGAACGCATGTAAGCATTCTGGATCCAGCGCGATGACTTGCCATTTGACAGGCGACCGTCTTCTGTTCGCGCGTGGTAGAAACGCAGATTATCCCAGGAGAGCGGAGAGAGCGCGCCTTCGACATTCAGCATGCCCCAGCCATACACGTCGTCCACGCCTTCTTCGCCGAGGTCCGTCGCAGACTGAAGGATCACATCGACGGTTTCTTCGCCATGCTGTTTCCACCAAGGCCATGCGCCATGGATCAGGGCAGCTGTGCCTGAGACAAGCGGCGCTGCGAAGCTCGTGCCGGACACGCGTGTCACACCACCTTCGCCGTCAGCAACGAGCATGAATTCGCCTGGTGCCACGAGGAAGTAATTCTTCAGCTTGTTTGCATCATCACAAACGCCGCCAATCACTGCACAGGCTTCGCCCGGTGTGTTCGACCAGCTGGCAATTTCGCCGTCCAGGCCCGTCGCGCCGACAAGGATGAGGCGCTCAAGCGCAGCTTCGTCATCCCAGTTGATATTGTTCAGCTGGACAACGCCGTCATTGCCTGCGGCTTTGACGAAAATCGTGCCTTCACTGCTTGGGTCATTGACCACGTCGCTGAGAATGGACGACCAGTCTTCCGTCAGAACGTTTTCCGGAACACCGAGCGACATGTTGATGATGCGGGCGCCATTGTCGATGAGTTCGTAAATGCCGGTCTCAACATCTTCGAAGCCAGCAGATTTCGTTTCATCGAATGGATTGTAGGCCGCCACGCTTGCATTCGGTGCAATGCCCATCAGGCCCTTGCCATCATGCGGCGCGATCATCAGTGAAATAACCGCTGAGCCGTGGAAATCGCCAGCCTCTGTCTCATAGCCACCTGTATAGATGATGTCCTGAGACAACAGCGTTTCGTCGGTGATGCCGAAGTCGAGCAGACCGATAACAGCTTCTGTGTTGTAGTCGTGATCCTGTGTCAGAGCAGGAGACCAGCTGACATCATTCATCCAGTGATCGACACGATCGACACCGGAGAATTGCATCAGGCCGTCATACCAGTCGACAAAGAACTTGGCGCGATCCACGGAATCCAGATCGGCCAGCGATGACGGGTCTGATGGGTCGATGCCGTATTTGTCGAAGACGTCCTTGGCGAACCCTTGCCAGAAATCCTGGCCGGTCAGCATCGCAACAGGCACGCCAAACTTTTCCTGGCTCAGATTGTAGAACGTGCCGAGGTCAGAAAGAACCTGCTCATATTCTGCTTCTGTTGTCGGACCGAACGTATCGAGGTCACCCCAGAACGTATCCAGATCACCCCAGAAGGTATCGAGGTCACCCCAGAATGTATCGAGATCGCCCCAGAAGGTATCCAGGTCGCCCCAGAAAACCTGGAAATTGCCCCAGAATGTGTCGAGGTCGCCCCAGGAGCTGTCCAGATTACCGTTAAAGGTATCGAGATCGCCCCAGAAGGTGTCGAGATCGCCGTAAGAGGCGTCGAGCGGTCCCTGAAATGTGTCGAGGTCACCCCAGAAGGTATCCAGGTCACCCCACAGGATGAACAGGCTGCCCATGAAGGTATCGAGGTCGCCCCATTGAGCATCGATATTGTTCTCGAACGTGTCGAGGTCGCCCCAGAATGTGTCAAGGTCCCCCCAGAACGTATCCAGGTCTCCCCAGAAGGTGTCGAGATCACCCCAGAATGTATCAAGGTCGCCCCACTGGGCGCTGGTGCCGCCTTCGAATGTGTCCAGATCGCCCCAGAACGTGTCGAGGTCGCCCCAGCGCGCATAGGAACCCGTGCCGCTGAATGTGTCGAGATCTCCCCAGAATGTATCCAGGTCGCCCCAGAAGGCGCTATTCATACCTTCGAATGTATCGAGATCGCCCCAGAAGGTATCCAGGTCGCCCCAGAATGTGTCGAGATCACCCCAGGAGGCACCATTCTGCCCTTCGAATGTGTCGAGGTCTCCCCAGAAGGTGTCCAGATCACCCCAGAATGTATCGAGGTCACCCCATTGTGCCTGGAGTTCGCCTCGCTGAACGGTCAGCGCGCGCTCGGCCTGAACAGGCAGCGCGGATTCGCGACGTTCAAACATCTGGTTTGCTGAGTCTGCAAATGCAGACTGTCCAAATGCCAGACCCGCAATAATAGCCGCAGAAGTTAGCAGTTTGGTTTTCATAACCCTCACCCTTTGCGTCCGGAATTGACGCGAATAATCCGCTGATGCTCGCAAACCGAGTGAATGCAATTTATCGGCGAACCTGTGACATAGTAAACAAAATTTTAATGTGAAGGATAAGTAACCCAGAAAAAACGTGTGGAAAAGTACATCTGTGCTCAAAACTACGCGTATTTGGCGAAAAGTGGCGAAAATGATTGATTTTTTTATCTCGTTTAACGCGTTTTAAGTATACTAAACACGTTAATGGGAAAGAGTTAATATTAACACTTGCCAAGTTAACTTTTTAATTTCGGTAATTTCAAAGGAAAGCGGGCTTTCAAACAGCTTCCCGAAAGGCGTTAACGAGTACGTATTTTAAGAGATGCTCAAGTAACGCGCTTGCGCGGGTCTGGTTTGACAAGCAGAGCAACAGGCTGGAAACAGACGGACGAAGGACATTGAAGAGGTTTTTATGCGCGTTCTGATTGTTGTGCCGGCCCGATACGGTTCGACCCGATTTCCTGGCAAGCCACTTCAACTCATCGCTGGCCGTAGCATGGTCTCCCGCGTTGCGGACGTCGCCAGAGACGCCGCCCGACAGATGAACGGGGCTGACTATGTGGTAGCGACCGATGATGAGCGCATTCTGACCCATTGTGAGCAGGAAGGTCTGAAGGCGGTTCTGACGCCGGAAAATGTTGCCACAGGCACAGACCGTGCACTCGCCGCCGTTCAGGCCTTAAACGTTCGTCCGGACGTTGTAATCAATCTGCAAGGTGATGCGCCCTTTACGCCCGCGGCTATGGTCGCAGCGATCGGGAAGGCGGCGGCTGAAGGAGATGAAGACGTTGCCACGCCAGTTGTGCAGCTGAGCTGGGAGGCGCTCGACGATATGCGCGAGCATAAGAAGCTGGCACCCTTCAGCGGCACCACATGTATCCGCGCTAAAAATGGTCGCGCGCTCTGGTTCTCCAAGAACATTCTCCCGGCGATGCGCAAAGAGGACAAATTGCGACAGTCAGACGCGCTGTCACCCGTTCTGCGCCATATTGGACTATATGCCTATCGGCTTGAGGCCCTGGAGCAATTCGCCCGACTGCCCGAAGCGCATTATGAGGCGCTCGAGGGATTGGAGCAGCTTCGTATGCTGGAAAACGGCATGACCATTCGCGCCGTCCTGGTGGATGAGCCTGAGATCAGTATTGGGGGCGTCGATACGCCCGAAGACCTGGCCCTGGCAGAGCGGCTCCTGAAGGCACGCGGCCTGGCCTAGTGCCTCTTCGAAACCTTGTTCAGGAGCAGAACTGGAATGAGCCCGATCACCACAAGGGCGAGCGCTGCGGTTGACGCTTCAGCCAGGCGTTCATCCGATGCCAGGCGATAGACACGCGTGGCCAGTGTTTCGAAATTGAAGGGACGCAACAGCAATGTGGCGGGCAGTTCGCGCATGGTATCGATAAAGACCAGCAGAGCGGCTGAATAAAGGGCAGGCCTCAATCCCGGAAAATGCACTTTCGAAACAATGCGCCAGGTTCGCGAGCCCAGCGTGCGGGCTGCTTCGTCCATGGATGTGGGGATTGCGCCAACAGCTGGCTCGACGGTGTTATAGGCGACCGTGAGAAAGCGGATCACATAGGCATAGATCAGGGCAAACACCGAGCCCGTCAGAATGAGGCCAAGCCCCAGTCCGAACTGGTTTTCCACCCAGCTCGACAGGATTTTGTCGAAACTCGTGAGCGGCAGCAAAAGACCAACCGCCAGCAGCGTGCCGGGCAGGGCATAGCCCAGTGTTGCAAGGCGCGTCGCGGCGACGCTGACAGGCAGTCTGTCTGCGCGTGTCCGGCTGCGTTGGGCATAGGCCAGAAACAGAGCGAGCAGCAGCGCGATCAGCGCCGTTCCGATGGAAAGGCTGAAGCTGTTTCGCGCAAAGATGACGAACTGCGATACGGACCGTACGCCATCTGCTTCAAGCGCGAGCCAGATCAGTCGCAAAACCGGGATGAGAAAGCCGAACAAAATCGGGATGGCGCAGCCAATCATGGCGCCGATGCTCAACACCGGGCCCAGCTTCATGGGCGGGCTGAGACTGTCTCGGGCAATGGCGGGCGCGTCACTGTCATTGCGCGCGGCGCGTTCGATCATCAGCAGAATGGCGACAATCACCAGAAGCAGGCCTGCGAGCCGAAGGGAGGAGACCGGATCACCCAGTCCATACCAGGCACGATAAATGCCTGTCGAAAATGTGGTGACGCCAAAATAGTCCGCGACGCCAAAATCCGCGGCTGTTTCCATCATTGCCAGCGCCATACCGCCGAGGATCGCAGCCTTGGCTGAGGGCAGAGCCACACGCCAGAACGCGCGCAAGGGAGATGCACCAAGGCTTCGGGCGGCCGCAAATCGCGTGCGTGACTGGTTCAGAAAAGATGATCGCGCCAGCAGATAGACATAAGGGTAAAGCACGAGTGCGAGCATCACCCCGGCCCCGGGGAGAGATCTTATGGGTGGAAACCAGTAATCTGAAGCGCCCCAGCCGGTAACGTCGCGGATCCATGTCTGAACCGGACCTGCAAATTCCAGAAGGTCGGTATAGACATAGGCGATGATGTAGGCGGGCGCTGCAACCGGAAGCACCAGCAGCCACTCAAAAATCCTGCGGCCCGGAAAATCGGTCACCGCAACCAGCCAGGCAGCGCCTGTGCCCATCGTGCTCGTCAGAACAGCCACGATCAGCAGCAGCCCGAGCGTGTTCAGCACATAATCCCAGAGTACGGTTGAGACGAGGTGATCCCAGCTGCCTTCGCTCGGGGCCATCGATCCGAACAGAATGCCAAGAATTGGAATAATCAGGAAAATACAGAGTGCAATAATACCAATAGCGTGCCATTCGACGCGCAAAGGTCTTGGCGTTTCGCTTTCAGCTCTTGTAGGGAGGGCATTCAACACACTCATGAGCATGCTCTAGACCTAAGGGCGTGTTCAGTCAAAGTATTGCTTATGACACTCATTCTCGAGAATCTGACTCACGCTTACGGACAAACAAAAACCCTTCAGGGTGTCAGCCTGAATGTGGAAAAGGGAGAGGTTGTCTCACTTCTTGGTCCGTCGGGATGCGGGAAAACGACGCTGCTCCGTCTGGTGGCAGGCCTTGAGCATTTGAAAAGTGGTCGGATCGAGCTGGATGGCCAGCTTCTGGCGACGGAAGGCCATCACCCACCGCCTGAAACGCGCCCCGTTGGGCTGGTCTTTCAGGAGCATGCGCTCTTTCCCGGCATGAATGTTGCCGAAAACATCATGTTCGGTCTGAAAAAGCTGCCCGCAGCGAAACGTCAGGAACGATGCCGCGAACTTCTGAATATGGTTGGCCTGGCGGGATTTGAACGTCGAAAGCCTGGTGCCTTGTCTGGTGGCCAGCAGCAAAGGGTGGCTCTGGCACGCGCGCTCGCGCCAGCGCCATCGGTCATGTTGCTTGACGAACCTTATGCCAGCGTCGATGTGATGCTGAAGCGTGAAATGCGCGAAGCTGCGCGTCTCTTGCTGAAACAGGCTGGCAGCGCGTCCATTCTGGTGACGCATGATCCGGAAGAAGCGCTGGAAATGTCAGACCGGATCGCCATCATGTCGGATGGCAGGATTTTGCAGGTTGGCACCCCGGAAGACATTATCGAGCAGCCGCTTGCGCCAGAAGTTGCGCACCTGTTCGGTGAGGCGCAGATGCTCGATGGTGAGATTGATGGCGATTTCCTGAACACGCCCATCGGTCGTTTCCGGATCCCCGGCGGTTCGTCAGAGTCGATGAAGGGCAAGCTTTATGACCTTGTGGTGCGGCCGACCGGGCTGTCCTATCACGCCGATCCGGACGGTGAATGGATTGTCCGCGACCTGCGCTACAGCAGCACTGGGCGTATTCTCTATCTGACAGGCGCCAACACAGACTCGCTATCCGTTGTGCGTGTCAGCACGGGGTTCGGCGCACCACCGGTTGTTGGCGAACGTGGGCATATCGATCTGCTGGATCGTCATGCCTTCCTTTTTGCAAAAAAGTCGCACTAGCACGCCTTGTCGTGAGGGGAGTGCGGGGCTAGGTAAGAATAGTTCTCAAGAAGGATTGTTCATGACCCGCTTTACGACATTCGCTATTGCCGCCAGTGTTTTACTCGCTTCCTGTGGGGGAGAGAGCTCGCCTCCTGCTGAAACGTCAGCCGAAGCGCCAGCGTCCTCGGGCAGCACATCTGCTGCGACCGAAGCGAAAAAACAGAATGCGGGCGTGGTGAATGTTTATTCGGCTCGCCACTATGACAGTGACCTGGCCCTCTACAAGCAGTTTACCGAAGAGACGGGCATCAAGGTGAACCTGCTTGAAGGTGAGAGTGACCAGCTCATTCAGCGCATGGTCAATGAAGCTGAGTTTTCACCGGCTGACGTTCTGATCACAGTCGATGCCGGACGGCTCTGGCGCGGTGTGGATCGGGGCGTCTTCCAGCCGCTCGAGGATCAGAGCATTCTGAACCGCATTCCGGAGCATTTCAAAAATCCTGACAATTACTGGGTGGCGCTGACCAAGCGTGCACGCGTGATCGTCTATAACAAGGAAGATGGCGCACCTGAGGGCCTGACTGAATATGCTGACCTCGCAGATCCTGCCTATGAAGGTGAGATCTGCATGCGCACATCCACCAACATTTATAACCTGTCGCTGATCGCCTCTTTTGTCTCCCGGCAAGGCGAAGAGGGCGCTGAAGAATGGGCGCGCGGTGTGGTGTCCAACTTTGCCCGGTCTCCGCAGGGCAATGATATTTCCATTCTGAAATCCATTGCGGCTGGTGAGTGCGGCCTGACCGTCGCCAATACATATTATATCGCGCGTCTCGGCGTTTCGGAAAATGAAGCCGACCGCGAGGTCTATAACAAGCTTGGCATTATCTTCCCGAACCAGGAAACGACCGGTACGCATGTGAACGTGTCCGGTATTGGTCTGGCGAAATACACCAAGAACAAGGAAAATGCGCTTGCGCTGATTGAATTCCTGACACGCCCGGACATCCAGCACGAATTCTCTTCAGGCAATAACGAATATCCGGCGGTAGCAGACGCAGAGACGGCTCCGCAGGTTATCGCGCTTGGTGACTTTGTCGCGGATGATCTGAATGTCAGCGAACTCGGTCGCAATCAGGCTGCAGCTGTCCGGGTGCTCGACCGCGCTGGCTGGAACTAAAGGACAAGGCGTTCGACGCGACTATTTTAGCATTTGTGCAAAAAAGTCGCGTTGACGCATAGGCCCAGCTCCGCCACATGGCTGGCATGACCAAAGTTTCTCCGATCTCAGCAGGCCTGCAGGGGCGCTGCCCAACCTGTGGCCAGGGCCGCGTCTGGCGCGGTTATCTGAAATTCAAGCCAGCCTGTGAGGCATGTGGGCAGGATTTCACCCAGGCCGATACCGCCGATGGCCCAGCCTTTTTTGTCGGTTTTTTCGTGCTGATCATTCTCGCACCCTTCGGCTTCATCATTCCAATGGCCGATCAGCCGATCTGGTGGAAAATTCTGCTGATGGTGATTCTTGCGATTATTACGATTGTGGTCAGCCTGATCCTTCTGCCGATTGCGAAATCGCTTCTGATGGCGCTTCAGATCGCCAACAAGGCGGAACAGGCGCGTTTCGAGGACTAGGCTTTAGTCCTCGAGGCGAAAGGCGCGATCCGTCAACTGCCACGCACCGGTAATATGCGTCGTGGCTTTGCCATCTGGCCGGTAGATATGCGTGTCGATGATGGCACTGCGTGACGCGCGATCAATCAGCCGGGACTCAATGCGATAAGTCTCACCGGACGGCACCGGACGCAGGAAGCGTGTGTGAAAGTCGACCGTAGAGAACCCGGCAGGCCGATCCAGCAGGCTTGTAAAAACATGCGCCTGCACAAAGTCGCCCAGCACATTCAGAGCGCCGCCCATGATGATGCCGTCAAAGGCATTCAGGCGCGCATCCGCCGTCCAGTCGAGGATCAGCTCTCCATATTCCGCTTTGACCAGTTTCAGCGTGGCATCGATATCGGTTGTCTGGATGCAGGCGAGTGGGCTGCGAACCCCTTCCGTGCCCAGCGCTTTGCGGACCGCTTTGAGCCCCCAATTGTCGCCCTGTTTGTCCGCAATGATTTTCGATTGCCCGTCTGCTGGCATTCTGCCCTCCTATAAAAACAACCAAAAGTAGTATTTGGTATTTCATCCAGCGAAGCAAGTGCCTGCGGGGATTTTTCTGGTTATATGGCGAAATACAACAACAGGGGAGGAAATCATGAATGCAGAACTTATCGGTGCGGTGAAACCGGCACTTCTGCCTGTCTTTGCGCTGATCGTCTGGACCTTTGTCATGTGGTTCTGGATGTTCATCACGCGCGTGCCAGCCATGCAGAAGGCGCAGATTGATCCAAACACCATCAAGGGCGGAGAGGATCTTCGCAGCAGGCTGCCAGCCAGCGTGATGAATGTCAGCGACAACTACAATCATCTGCATGAACAGCCGACGATTTTTTACGCGCTGGCATTTTATCTGGCTCTGGCAGGCGGCGCGGACAATGTGAATGTTATGCTGCTCTGGGTTTATGTCGTGCTGCGTGTCGTGCACTCGGTTATCCAGGCAACGTTCAACAATGTGACGATCCGCTTTCTCGTGTTCGCGCTGTCGTCTTTTGCATTGCTCATCATCATTGTCCGCGAAATCCTGCGGCTCTTCGTCTGAGATCAGGGCGTTGCAAGCTTCATGAGCAGCAGGCCGCCGCCAATCATCAGTGCGGCGGCGATGCGCAGCGCATTGGCAGGCTCATTCAGAAAAAGAATGCCAATCAGAAACGCCCCAAGCGCTCCAATACCGGTCCACACCGCATAAGCAGTCCCGAGCGGCAGAGATTTCATCGCGAGTGAGAGAAGGCCGAAGCTGCCAATCATGGCGATCAGCGTGGTGGTCGAGGCAATGGGCCGCGTGAAACCTTCGGATTGCTTCATGGAAAAAGCCCAGACGATTTCGAGCGCGCCTGCAAATGTCAGATAGAGCCAGGCCATGCTGGTGTCTCCATTCCTGTTCTATCAGGCCGTTCCTGATGTCTTTTCCCGGAATGGGGGAGGTCGTCCTCCTGCCTGGGTTTCCTATCCCGGCTCGCACCTCGTCGCAAGTGTGGTGGTAAGCAGGGTGGGGCGACGTGAATTTCCGCTGGGATATGCTTTCTTTGGCCTGCGCCGCTTTTCGTTTTCGTCATTTGCCACTATGTCAGCGGGCTGAGGAGTATTCTACGACATGGCCACGATTCCGCATCACCGACTCGAGCAGGTAATTGATCGTTTTGACGAGGTCGAAGCGCGCATGGGAGCGGCGACCGATCCTGACGAAATCGTTTCCTTGTCGAAAGAGCACTCAGAGCTTCGCCCGGTGGCCGAAAAGGCAAGCGCGCTCGCTCAGATGCGCGCAGATCTGGAAGAAGCTGAAGAGATGATGGAATCGGGTGATGCCGAAATGGCAGAGCTCGCACGTGACGAATATTACCGCATCAAGGACGAAATTCCCGAGCTTGAAAACGAAGTCCAGATCCTGCTTCTGCCGAAAGATGAGGACGACAAGGCGAACGTCGTTCTGGAAGTCCGTGCCGGTACGGGCGGCGATGAAGCGGCGCTGTTCGCGGGCGATCTCTTCCGCATGTATCAGCGTTATGCGTCGCTCCAGGGCTGGAAACTCAACGTGATCTCAGCGTCTGAGGGAGATGCCGGCGGCTATAAGGAAATCATCGCGGAAATCGAAGGCGATGGCGTGTTCGGTAAGCTGAAATTCGAAAGCGGCGTCCACCGTGTTCAGCGCGTTCCGAAAACAGAAAGCGGCGGTCGCATTCACACTTCTGCTGCAACGGTTGCGGTTCTGCCTGCGCCTGAAAATGTTGATATCGAAGTCCGCCAGGAAGACATCCGCATTGATACCATGCGTGCCTCCGGCGCGGGTGGTCAGCACGTTAACACGACGGACTCCGCGGTACGCATCACGCACTTGCCAACCGGTATTGTCGTCACGTCTTCAGAAAAATCCCAGCACGCAAACCGTGCCAAGGCGATGGAAGTCCTGAAAGTGCGCCTTTACGAAAAAGAGCGTGAAGAGAAAGACGCTGCGCGGGCTGAAGAGCGTAAGTCCAAGGTCGGGTCCGGTGACCGTTCGGAGAAAATCCGCACCTATAACTTCCCGGAAAACCGCGTCTCTGATCACCGGATCAAGCTGACCCTCCACAAGATGGACAGCGTGCTTGCAGGCGATGATCTCCATGATGTCATCAACGCGCTTCTGACCGAAGATCAGGCGGCCCGTCTCGCTGATATGGAGCAGGATTGACCATGGCTCTGGGGCAGATTGCAGCCCTTTATCGCTATCCTGTGAAAGGCTTCTCGCCTGAGGAGATTGATCAGGCAGAGCTGACAGCTGGCGCCTTTTTTCCGTGTGATCGGCTCTTCGCCATTGAAAACGGACCATCCGGCTTTGATCCGGCAGCGCCGGGCCATATTTCCAAGCAGAAATTCACCGTTCTGGCACGCGCTGCAGAGCTGGCGCGCGCGCGAACCCGGTTCGATGATGAAAGCGGTGATTTTGAAATAGAACTCGACGGTGTGACGTCGATTTTTTCGCTCGCGGATATGGATGGCCGTGAGCAGTTTGCTTCTTTTCTATCGGCTCAGTTTGGCGATCAGTTCGCGGGACCTCTGAAAGTCCTGGAAGGGCCTGACGGGCACCGCTTCACCGATCATCACTCCGGGCAAGTCTCTTTGCTCAATCTGGCAAGCGTCGAAGCGTTCTCTGATGCGCTGGGCCAGCCTGTTGAAGCATCCCGCTTTCGCATGAATGTGCATTTGAGTGGCATGGCGCCATGGGCCGAAGATGACTGGCAGCCAGGCAACCGGCTGAAACTGGGCGGCGCTGTGCTGGAGGTACTGAAGCCAACAAAGCGCTGCAAGGCGACGCACGCAAACCCGCAGACCGGCATATATGATCTGAACCTCGTGCCGGAACTGTTTCGACTGTTTCAGCGAAACACTCTGGGTGTCTATGCTCTGGTGTCCGAAGGCGGGCACATACGCCCCGGTGATCGTCTGGAGCGCGCGTAATGGGAGTGACCTTTGCAGATTTGCTGCGTCAGGGCGCTGCCAGGCTCTTTGAGGACGGTCTGGACAATGCGCGCGGGGACGCAAAGCTCCTTCTGCTCGCGGCTGCGGGCTTTTCTGGCAGCGATTTTATTCTCCGTGAACATGACATGGTGTCAGACGATGTTCGGGCATCCTATGAGGCTATGATTACCCGCCGGGCGGAGCGTGAACCGGTATCGAAGATCCTGGGCGTGGTTGAATTCTTTGGTCGCACCTTTCGCACGGACAGCCGCGCTCTGGCGCCCCGCCAGGACAGTGAGCGTCTGGTCGAGGCGGCCCTTGAAGCCTCTGCCGGACAAAGCGCCGGGCGGGTCATTGATTTGGGCACCGGGTCTGGCTGTCTCTTGCTGTCTTTTCTGCAGGAGCGCCCCGCCTGGCAGGGTTTGGGGGTCGATATCAGCCCGGATGCCTTGTCGCTTGCGCGAGAAAACGCTGACCATATGTCTCTGCAGGACCGCGTGCGCTTTCTGGAGGGAAGCTGGGCCGTGGCGCAGGACCAGCTAGCGGAGATTGATCTCGTCATTTCCAATCCGCCTTACATCCCGACAGGCGATCTGGACGGTCTTGATCCGGAGGTGCGACGTCATGACCCGGCACTGGCGCTCGATGGCGGATCGGACGGCCTCAACGCGTATCGGGACTTGCTGATATTGCTGTCTGAGAGGCTTCGGTCCGGTGTTCCCGTGCTTTTCGAGATTGGGTTCGATCAGGCTGAACTGCTGAAAAGTCTTGCGGAAGGGCATGGATTTGCTGAATTTACCGTTCGCAAGGACTTTTCTGGGCACAATCGTGTGGTTGGAATGGTCCAACAGTAAAAAAGGGCTTGGCGGAATCGTTTGAAGACGCTAGGCAAGGGCAAACGAACTAAGCGCAGTTTGTTTTTCCCGGCATCTTTCTCGCTAGAGGCTAGTTCCGAACTAGGCGAATGGGGTGCCGACTGAGCTTTAACGCTATCAGCAGACGCAGGATGGATCTATGAAACGCCAACGCGGGCGTGGGCGCAAGCCGAGCAATCCGGGTAATCGTTCCTATGAAAGTAACGGGCCTGACGTGAAAATTCGCGGCAACGCCAACCAGATTTACGACAAATATCTTCAGTACGCCCGGGACGCCCAGACAGCTGGCGACCGTATTGCGGCTGAAGCTTTCTACCAGCACGCTGAGCATTACTTCCGCATTATGGCGATGTATCAGCCGAAGGATCGTCCACCGCAGAATCAGGATGACTCTCAGGAGTCACGCAACGAATCTGACAATGACGATGATGATGATTCCCGTGACAATGACGAGGAGACGTCTTCTCGCAATCATGAGAAGTCCAAATCCTCTTCCAAATCATCCGACGATGTTCAGGTTGATGGGCTTCAGGTTGTCGACGGTGAGGGCGAAGGCCCTGACGAGATCGCGGCATCCTCCAATTCCAAGAGCAGCGCTCCGCGCCGTCGTCGTTCGCCGCGCCGCTCAACCAAGTCTGAGAACTCGGATAACGGGTCGTCAGACGGTGAAGCCGCTTCAAAAGAAGAGCCTGCAGATGATGCGGGTCTGAAAGCGGTTCTGGCGCGCTCAGCAGCTCCGGCTGATGATGCGGGTGACCAGAAAAAAGAAGGCAGCAAGGAAGCTGTCGAGAGCGCCGAAGGCTAGGCGCTCTTCTGAAATCAGGCGACGGCCCGGCGGTCTAATTCGCGTTGGTCGACCTTTGTCGCTGCCGCCTGAATCATCTCGGCAAAATCGCTGAGATAGACCGAACCCTTGACGGTTCGTTGTACCAGAACATTGCGTAGATCATCCGGATCCTTTTTCCGTCTCACAAGGTCGAGACGGGAAAGGGTGTCCAGCGCCCGCGTTACGGCGGGCTTTGTGATGTTCAGATCTGCGGCAAGTCCGCGGACCGTATGCGGTGCAGGCTTCATATAGATGTTGAGCAGGATCGCCTGCTGTCGAAGGGTCAGGTCCGGGCGGTCAGCCCTGACTTCATCAGATATGACAGTGCGCCACAGTTCGAGCGAATCCATGCTGTTCAGAAACGTCATTGGCGGCCTCGGGGGTTATGCGTCCATCAAAAAGACTCGACGTATTCGTCGAATCACGCAAGCCGCGAGTTAATAAAGTCTTAACAGACCTGTGGAAATTTTTTGTAAATTGCTCAGACTTTACTGGCTGGCCCACAGAATACGGGCCATCCAGGCGATCATGTTGCGCGGCGTCTGGCGCACCGGATAGTCTGGATTGGCTGAAATCAGTTCCACTTGCGTGTCGGTCATTCGCCCCAGCGTCTTGGCCAGAACTTCACCTTCCAGTGTTTTGACAATCACCCGGTCCCCGCGCCGGATCTGTGCGCCTGGCGCCACGATCACGCGGTCTCCTTCGCGGTAAACCGGCTCCATCGAATTGCCTGAAATTTCCAGAGCATAGACCGCCTCATCGCGCAGGCCCGGGAAACGCACCGAATCCCAGCCTTCGCCAACCGGAAAACCGGCGTCATCGAAAAAGCCATCATAGCCTGCCTGCGCAAGACCGATCAGCGGGACTGAGCGGCCGGGGCGACCTTCTACCAGATCGGCAAACTCTTCGAACGTGCCACCGACAGCTTCCAATGCCTTGGAGACACTTTCCGTTGAAGGCCAGCGGGGCTTTCCATCTCTTGATTGTCGTTTGGAGCGGTTGAAGGATGTGGAATCAAGGCCGGCCGCGCGGGCAAGGCCGGAGGCCGAGAGGCCGTGACGTTCCGCGAGCAAGTCAATCCCGCGCCACATATCCGCATGCCTCATCATCCCCTCCTTGGGTATTTATTCATGTAGATACCACAAGATATAGGAATATCAACCTATCATGCATGACCCGCGTCCGCTTTGCGCCGTCGGGTAAACGCGCTATCTCTTCGCCATCACGCAAAACGGGGAAGATGAATGGCGCTTATGAAGCTTGGTCAGTCGCTGATGACGCGAATGGATCCGGAAACGGCGCATGGTCTGACCATCAAGGCGCTGAAGTCTGGCCTAGTGCCTGCAAACGCCAGTGCGCCGGACGCACGTATCTGCATGACGCTTCGACATTCCGGGCTGGTGCTGCGGTCTCCGGTCGGGCTGGCTGCGGGTTTTGACAAGAATGCGGAAGTCCCCGGCCCGATGTCGCGCTTTGGGTTCGGCTTTGTCGAGTGCGGTACGGTTACACCAGAACCGCAGCCTGGAAATCCGAAGCCACGCCTGTTTCGCCTGCGCGAAGACCGGGCGGTGATCAATCGCATGGGCTTCAACAATGATGGGCTTGAACCCTTCATCGGCAATCTTCAGCGCTATTCCGGTCATGTGCCGGTCGGCGCCAATGTCGGTGCGAACAAGCTGACCGAAGACAAGATCGCCGATTACGAGCTTGGTATTCGCGCGGTTTATCCCGTCTGCAACTACATCACCATCAACATATCCTCGCCCAACACGCCGGGGCTGCGCGGTCTGCAGGACAAGGACTCCCTTCGCGCTTTGCTGACACGGTGTGGCAGCGCGCTGGAGCGTGTCCGGACAGAACATGCCGGCATTGCGGACCGTCCGGTCTTCCTGAAACTGGCGCCGGATCTGGATGAAGAGGCTGTGCGCGACATTTCCGCTGTCGTTCGGGGTGAGGGCGCATGGCTGTCAGGTCTGATCGTTTCCAACACAACGCTGGAGCGCCCGGATACGCTGCAAAGCCCGCATAAGGGCGAAATGGGCGGCCTGTCCGGAGCGCCGCTTTTTGACCTTTCCACGCGGGTCCTGGCCATGTTCGCGCGCGAACTGGGTGAGCGGTTTGACCTGATTGGGGCGGGCGGCATTGCAAATGCGCATCAGGCCTATGCAAAAATTCGGGCTGGTGCACAGGCCGTCCAACTCTATTCTGCTCTCGTATATGAAGGCATTGAGCTGCCCCAGCAGATCAATGAAGGCCTGATCCAGTGTCTGGAGCAGGATGGATTGTCTTCCCTGGAGGAGGCTGTCGGGGCGGATCTTTAAAAGATCAGAACCAAACGAAGGAGCCTGTCTCCATGTTGTCGGTTGTCCAGCATCCCGATTACGACGCACAAACTGTTTCAGACGATCACCGGTTTCCGATGCGGAAATACGCAGAGACGGCACGTCTTCTGAAAGAGCGCGGCATTGTTTCCGGTACCAATCCATTCATCACGCCAGAGCCTGCCAGCTATGACGAAATCGCCAGCGCGCATTCGCATGACTATGTCCGCGGCGCGTTCGATCTGACGCTCGATCGCAAGAAGGTTCGCGAGATCGGTTTTGAGCTGCATGAAGATGTGGTGCGTCGCTCGCGCCTCTCCTGTGCCGGATCCATTCTGGCGGGTCGTATCGCGATGGACGAAGGGATTGCCTGCAATGCGGCCGGTGGCAGTCATCATGCCAGACGCGATGGCGGTGCCGGTTTCTGCGTTTTCAACGATGTCGGCGTTGCCGTGAAAACCCTGAAGGCAGAGGGCGTGATCGGCCGGGCGATGGTCATTGATTGCGATGTCCATCAGGGCGATGGGACGGCCGACATTTTTGCCGACGATCCGGATGTCTACACCGTGTCTGTTCACTGCGAGACCAATTGGCCGACCCGCAAAGTGCCAAGCAATCTCGATTTCGGACTGGAGGCCGGGCTGCGAGACGAGGCCTATCTGAACGCGCTGGAACGCGCGCTCGATCAGGCATTCGCCGAGTTCGTTCCCGATCTTGTCTATTACAATGCAGGGGTCGATCCGCATGAGGAAGACCGGCTGGGCAAGCTCGCACTCAGCGAGGCTGGCATCGCGGCGCGTGACCGCTATGTGCTGAAACGCGTGCGGGAGAAAGGCTATCCCGTTGTGGGCGTGATGGGCGGTGGCTATAACACAGACATCGATCTTCTGGCCCGGTTGCACAGCAAGATGTTCGAAGCCGCCAGTCTGGTTAAGTAGACAATCGAAAGTCGAATTATAAAAAGATTCGACCAAAAGTAAATATTTCGTTAATCTTCATCCTGAGGGATGGGGGTAAACGGGTATGCAGTCACGGCATCGGGCGCGTCTGGTGCGCAAAGCCAGGCGTCGTCAGCCTGCAAAATGCTTCTTCGTTCCAGCAAGCGAGGCGGCGAGGCGCATTGAGCATGCTGAGCTCTTTCTCTCCAGACATCATTCGGCTGCGAGTTGCATGCATGGTCTGAATGCGTTTCAGAAAGGTTTGCTGAAACGGCTCGGCATGGTGCTGGGTTTAATCTTGCTGCTTAAGCCAGGGCTGCTTTTTCTGATTGGATGTGTGCTTGCCTTCGCAGCCTTTCTGGCGGTTATGTCCTTTCGCATCGTCATCGCCATTGCGGGTTTTGTGGTGCGGCCTGCCTTGCAGGTCATCGAGCATTTTACCGGAAGACGCGAGACGAATTGGCCACCATACACCGTGCTGGTTCCGGTATACCGCGAACTCGCCGTTATTGAGGGGCTCGTGAGCGCACTCATGGCGATCGACTATCCAAAGCATCTGCTCGACATACAGATTTTGATCGAAGCGGATGATGTCGCCATGCGTGAATTGCTCGAGCAGATGTCGCTGCCGTCGCAGTTCCGGATCATTGTCATCCCGAAAGGGCGTATTCAGACAAAGCCGCGGGCTCTGAATTACGGATTGTCGCTCGCGCGTGGTGACTATGTGGCGATTTATGACGCCGAAGATCACATGTCGCCTGATCAGCTGAAGGCAGCCGTTAGGACATTTCGTGCAGCGCGCGCCAATGGCAGGAAGCGCCAGCTTGCCTGCGTTCAGGCGCCTTTGATACCGGACAATGGAGATGAAGCCTGGATCGCACGACAGTTCGAGCTGGAATACTTTGTACATTTCGGCCTGATTGTGCCGGGACTGACGGCATTTGACATGCCGGTCATGCTGGGCGGTACCAGCAATCATCTTGACCGGAACGTGCTCGAAGCCATTGGCGGTTGGGACCCGTATAATGTGACGGAGGATGCAGATCTCGGCCTGAGACTGGCGGCGCACGGATACCGTGTCGGGGCGATCTGGTCACCGACCTATGAAGAAGCGCCCGTGCGATTGAAGCAATGGGTCAATCAGAGATCGCGCTGGATCAAAGGCTTCATGCAGACCTTCGGTGTGTTTTCGCGCCATCCCTTTGAACATATGCGCGCATTGGGTGTCGTCCGCTGGATCTCGGCCTATCTGCTGCTGGGTGGTTCGGTATTGTCCGCCGTCTTTCACGGGCCGATTGCCATCGTGTTTCTGTTAATCCTTCTGGTCCCTGGGTGGCGCCCGCCTGACTATGCGCTGCTCTTCTATCTGACAGGCTTGTCCGTCCATGCGGTGACGACGCTCGCAACCTTGCGCAGCTTCACGCTTTTCCGGCTTCTGGCGCTCGCAACGGCGCCGTTATACTGGCCGCTACAGACCGCTGCCGCCATCAAGGCGCTTGTCGAGCTCTGGCGTGCGCCATTCTTCTGGGACAAGACGGAACATGGGCTCTCGCCGAATGTGCAGCGGCGCGTCAGACTTCGCCAGCTTGCCATGCAGGCGCGGCGTGAAGCCTAGGCCGGATCAGGCGGTGATTTTTTCTTAGCCTCGTCGCGATCTTCCGGGAAGTCGATCTGTTCCGACATGGATGGATGCTTCTCTCCGCCGCCATTCTGGTCGCCATTGGCGAAGGATTCGAGGATTTTGCTGTCGTCGATCTGCAACTGCCCACGACGACGTGGAAGCGCGCCTGGATATTCCTTTTGCAGCCAGCTGATCATTTTCTCGCGGACTTCGCAGCGCAAATCCCATGCGACGGGGCTCGAACGCGCGCTCATCAGGGCGCGGATTTCCATCGTCTCTTCGCTTGTATTGATGACTTGAAGCACTTTGACTTCGCCATCCCACAGCTCTGACTCGTCGAGGATTTCGCTCAGCCGATCACGCATTTTGGAAACCGGCGCGGTATAATCGAGATGCCAGATGGCACTGCCGATAATGTTGGAGGTTTCGCGCGTCCAGTTCTGAAATGGCTTTTCGATGATCTGTGTCAGCGGCACGATCAGCCGCCGCCAGTCCCAGATCTTTACAACCACATAGGTGGCGGTGATTTCTTCAATCCAGCCCCATTCGCCTTCCATGATGACGGCGTCGCCGATCCGTATCGGCTGGGTGAGGGCGATCTGAATTCCGGCCAGCAAATTGGCGAGCACGGGGCGGGCGGCAAAGCCAATGACAATGCCTGCGACACCGGCTGATGCAAACAGTGAGACACCAACCGTGCGAACGCTTGGAAAGATCATCAGCATGGCCGCAATCGTGACCAGCATGATCAGCATGGTCATCATCTGGCGCAGCACCTTCATCCGGGTGGAGACTTTGCGCGCTTCCAGATTGTCTTCGGCGTCCATATCGTACTTGTTGAGCCGCGCTTCGGTCAGCGCGCGTACGATCTGATTGACAAGCCAGCCTGTCGTGCCGATCAGCATGATCAACACCAAGCGATCAAGACCGACACGCCAGTCGCCCGGAACTGAGATCAACGGCATGACCAGTTCTATCGCGACAATGATGGCGATGATCCGCGTCACAAACTTCATGCGTTTGAAAACGCGCGCCAGCAGGCTTTCAGAATCCGTGCGGGTGGCCCGGCTGAGCAGTTTGAAGACAAGCCAGTGGATGAACAGGCCAACGGCGATCGCGCCGATCAGGACTAGTGCGGAGATCAGATGATCGAAAGCCAGAGATCCGATCAGTTCGTCCCATTTCTCGCTGAGTGATGGCAAAAAGCTTCCCCAAAGGTCCGTGGTTTTTGCAGGTTGCGTCTGATCTTTCCTACTCTGCCATTTCGCAACTGCGGAATCTGCACTTGAAGGTAATGAAGCAAGTGACAATCTGGTTCCGATAAATGTTTGGGCAGTTGGCGATGGCGCTTGCGGCAGTTTTTTGCTGAAAAGACATGCGTTGTCCCGGGGAAATTGAGAGTGCGATGTTTGGCTATTCGCTTGAATTGATCATAACGCTGGTGGGGCTCGTCTTCGGGGTTGGCCTGTTTTTCCTTTCGTCGCACCGTGCAGGTTTGCCGCGCGATGACATGCGCCCGCGTGTTTTGCCCTGGCGTTTGTTCATCGTGCTCTCTGCCTTCTGGACCTTGTTGATGCTGGTCCACCTGGTCAATATTTTCGGAATTGAAACCGGACCGGATAAAAGTCCTTTCATGCGCTTTTAAATACCGGTCATCAGCGCGCTTTCGACGCAAATTTTATCTTGGCTTCCCCATGCGGCAGCTTGCTATGCTAAACTATTGAGATAGTTTACTACTGTGAAATCACAGAGTGCATGCTCAGAAAGAATAATGTCATCAGGGAGGCTTTTGACATGGCAGATGGAATGGACACCGGACTCGAGCAGTTTCGAGCCGAAACACGCGCCTGGCTGGAAGAAAATTGCCCGCCATCCATGCGTACACCCATGCCCGAAGACGAGATCGTCTGGGGTGGCCGCGGCGAAAAATTCAAGAACCCGGAATCGAAGGTCTGGCTGGAACGTATGGCCGAAAAAGGCTGGACAGCGCCGACCTGGCCCAAGGAATATGGCGGCGGTGGTCTCTCTCAGGCCGAAGCCCGCGTGCTCGCAGAAGAGCTGAAACGTATCAAGGCGCGCACGCCGCTCAACTCTTTTGGTCTCTGGATGTTCGGCCCTGTGCTCATTGAGTACGGCAATGAAGAACAGAAAAAGCGCTTCCTGCCAGACATTGTTCACGGCAAAATCCGCTGGTGTCAGGGCTATTCCGAACCGGGTGCCGGTTCCGACCTCGCCGGTCTCCAGACAAAGTGTGAAGACAAGGGCGATCACTGGCTGATCAACGGTCAGAAAGTCTGGACGTCATATGCGAATGAAGCCGACTGGATCTTCTGCCTCGTGCGCACCGACACGAGTGTGAAGCATGAAGGCATTTCCTTCATTCTGTTCGATATGGAGAGCGAAGGCGTCGAGACGCGTCCGATCAAGCTGATCTCCGGTTCATCTCCTTTCTGCGAAACCTTCTTCACCGATGTGAAAGTGCCGAAAGAGCAGATGGTGGGTCGCCTGAATGGTGGCTGGGAAATTGCCAAACGCCTGCTTCAGTATGAGCGCACGAACATTTCAGCGGGCGGTTTCGGTTCCGCGCCGGGTGCTATGCCGCTTTATGAGATCGCGAAGCATTATGTTGGCGAGGAAAACGGCAAGCTGGATGATGATGATCTGCGTCTGCGTCTCGCTGACCACATGATGGCGGACAAAGCCTTCAACCTCACGGTCCGTCGCATGGGCGAACAGTCCAAAACCGGCGAAGTCAGCCATACGGCCTCCATCGTGAAATATGCAGCAGCAAAGCTCAACCAGTCCAAGACCGAGCTGATGGTCGAGGCGATGGGCTTCCAGGGGCTTGGCTGGGAAGGCGAAGGCTTCTCGGAGAAAGAGCTGACTGCGCCGAAGGCCATGTTGCGTGCAAAAGCGAACTCGATCGAGGGCGGCACGTCAGAGGTGAACCTCAACGTCGTGGCCAAGCGCGTGCTCGGCTTGCAGGATCACAAGGGCTAATCGTGAGTCAGTTTGGCGCGGACATCGCTCTGATAGCATTTTTTGCAATTTCGCTAGTCGGCGGATTGCTGGCTGGACGAGCAAAGACAGCGCCACTGATTCTATGCGGGCTCGCGTTCAGCCTTTCTGCGCCCATCGTGTTTGCATGGTTGGTGTGGAATGTCGGGCTGGCCGCGGATCGGCTGCCATTAATGTTTACGATTTCGGTTCTTACCGCCGGGATTACGTTCGCTGCAGTTAGATGGTTCAGTTCCGTCCAAGCGAATAAAGAAATTGAGGATACTTTCTCATGACATTCGTACTTACCGAAGAACAAAACATGCTGCGTGATGCAGCGATGGACTTTTCAAAAGAGCAATTGTCGCTCACGCATTTCCGTCAGCAACGCGATGCTGGCGCGAATGGCAAGGATGCCGATAGCTGGTCCAGCATGTCGGAAATGGGCTGGGCAGGGGTGCTCGTTCCAGAAGAATTTGGCGGATCAGATTTCGGCTATGTCGGTCTGGGACAGGTGCTGGAAGCGCAGGGGCGCACACTTGCGTCGACACCGCTGCTGCAAACCGCTCTGATCGGCGTTTCGGCGCTCATGCTTGGCGGGTCGGCTGCGCAACGCGAAAAGCTTCTGCCAAAGATTGCCGAGGGCGCGATCACCACCGCGCTCGCAGTTGATGAGAAAACCCATCACGCGCCGCTGAAAACGGCCATGAAGGCCGAGAAATCAGGCTCCGGCTTTACGCTGACCGGCAAGAAAACCTTCGTGGATGATGGTCATTCGGCAGATCTTCTCATCGTGGCCGCGCGGACAAGCGGTGCGCCAGGTGACAAAGCCGGCATCACATTGTTCCTCGTCCCGCGCGATGCGTCCGGCATTTCTGTTCAGGAACTCAAGACACTGGATTACCACGGCGCTGCCAATATCAGCTTTGATGGCGTCGAGGTCAGCGCGGATGATGTGCTCGGCCCTGTAGACGGCGGCTGGGATATTCTGGAAGGCATTCTGGATCGGGCGTGCATCGGCATGGCGTCTGAGATGCTCGGAACCGCCATCGCAGCGTTTGAGATGACGCATGAATACCTGCAGACCCGCAAGCAGTTCGGTCAGCTGATCGGCTCGTTCCAGTCTTTGCAGCACCGCGCAGCCATCATGTTCTCGGAGCTGGAACAGACCCGGTCATGTGTCGCCGCGGCCTTGTCTGCGCTGGATGAGAACGCAAACAACATCTCGCAAATGGCATCTCTGGCCAAGGCGCGGGCGTGTGATACGCTTCACCTGGTGTCGAACGAAACCATCCAGATGCATGGCGGTATCGGCATGACGGATGCGCACGACTCCGGTTTCTACATCAAGCGCGCCCGCGTGCAGGAAGCGCTCTATGGCGGCGCTGGCTATCACAAGGACCGTTATGCGACCTCGCTCGGGTTCTAAACGCGTCTGATCTTATCGAATCGATTGTGAGCGGGGCCTGGAAACAGGCCCCGTTTTCTTTGACTGCCGTAAAGTTAGGTGAAGTGTTCGCTCAGGCGAAGCAAAAGTCTTCTGTGGTTTGTGCCAAAATAAACCGTTTCAATTCAGGCGGGGATGCCTGAATGCCGTTCAGGTCTTACAGCTTCTTGTGGGCAAGGCGTGAGGGTGATTGCTTTCTCAATGAAATTTCGGTTACTTTTTTGTTAATGGCCGCTCTTGGGCGTGGTACGAAGCTTGCAGCGTTCCCATCAGAGTAAACAACCATTTCTTTTGGCCAAGGGGACAAAATGAAAGTCATTACCATAGGTAGTTTTAAGGGTGGGACCGGAAAAACGACTTTGGCGGCTGTACTTTCAACTGCGCTGACTCTGCGCGGTTTCAAAACGCTCGTGATCGAGTTGGAAACAAGTACGAAGCCATTGGCACGCTTTGAAGCCTGTCGCGATTTTGCCGATCTCAGTCATCCGAATGTTCAGGATCTTCTGTGCTCGGGCGGTCAGCCTGACGTGAAGGACTGGCAGATCATGTTCCGTCAGGAAATGACCGAGGCTGAACGCCGCGGTTATGACGTGATGATCGTCGACACTGCCTCCGTTTGGAAGCCGGAAGTGATCGCCGCGCACCTGATGGCGGACCTTGTGATCACGACCGTGACAGAAAGCCCGATCGACCTCTATCAGATCATGCCGACCAGCGGGCCGAGCATGCAGGCGTCTCGCCCATATGCGCAGCTGATAGATCTCGTGCGTCGACATGCCGCTCAGAACAATCGCCATGATTTTGGTTGGTTCATGTGTATCAACCGTCGCTCTCATCTCCGCACAAAAGTCGGCGACAGCGTTCGTGAACAGCTGGAGAGCTTTACCGAAAACACGAATGTCGACCTGATTTACGGCCTCGTGGACCGCGTCGGCTATCGCAATATGATGGCGACCGGCATTACGCCGCTGGATGATGTCGAGGGAGAGCCGGTTCAGAAAAGCCTTCTGGCGGCGCGTACCGAATCCAACCGCCTTGTCGGCAAGGTCATGCTCAGCCTAGGTCTGCGCGCAAAGACGCTCGAGTCAGCAGCCGCCTGACACGGGTTTGCTGTTTTCCTGAATAAGCGAACGAAAAAGCCCGGGCAGTACCCGGGCTTTGAGTGTTTATGCGGTCATCCGTCTTGTCTTACGAAAGCGGTCCGACTTCCAGCACATCCTCAACGGTGCGAAGGCCTGGCTTCGGCGAGTTGACCAGAACGGCCATATTGCCTGGCAGGTGGCGGTTATCGAGCATTTTCTCGTGTGCCTCAGGAATGTCAGCCCACGCAAAGACTTCCGACATGCAAGGGTCAATCCGGCGGTCAATGACCAGCTGGTTTGCCTGCGATGCCTGTTTCAGGTTCGCAAAGTGAGAGCCCTGGACACGTTTCTGGCGCATCCAGAGGAAGCGCGCATCCATGGTCAGGTTGAAGCCGGTCGTACCGGCACAGATCACAACCATACCGCCGCGTTTCACAACAAGCACGGAGACCGGCATGGTTGATTCACCCGGGTGCTCAAAGACCATGTCGACGTCTTTGCCGCCGGTGATTTCCCAGATCGCCTTACCGAATTTACGGGACTCTTTCATGTATTCCTTGAAGCCTGGACCGTTCACTTTCGGCAGCTGGCCCCAGCAGTCGAAATCCTTGCGGTTCAGAACCGCTTTCGCGCCCATGCTCATGACGAAGTCGCGCTTGGACTCGTCGGAGACAACGCCAATGGCGTGCGCACCTGTTACCGCGCAAAGCTGCGTTGCGAAGGAGCCAAGGCCGCCGGAAGCGCCCCAGACAAGCACGTTTTCACCAGGACGCAGCACGTGCGGGCGGTGGCCGAACAGCATGCGATAAGCGGTCGCCAGCGTCAGCGTATAGCAGGCGCTTTCTTCCCAGGTCAGATGCTTTGGACGCGGCATGCACTGGCGCGCCTGCACACGGCAGAACTGGCCGAATGATCCGTCTGGTGTCTCATAGCCCCAGATGCGCTGGCTTGGCGAAAACATCGGATCGCCGCCATTGCACTCTTCGTCGTCACCATCATCCTGATTACAGTGGATGACCACCTCATCGCCGGGTTTGACGCGTGTCACCTTACGGCCAACAGCCCAGACAATGCCGGATGCGTCAGAACCTGCGACGTGGAAATCCGCCTTGTGAACATCAAACGGAGAAATCGGCTCACCAAGGCCAGCCCAGACGCCGTTATAGTTCACGCCTGCCGCCATCACGAGAACAAGCACTTCGTCGGAATCGATTTCCGGTACAGGCACTTGTTCCAGCTGCATGGCTTGGTTCGGGCGGCCATGGCGTTCACGGCGGATCGCCCAGGCATGCATGAATTTCGGAACGTGGAACTCGGGCGGAATCTCGCCCATAGCGTAGAGGTCTTTTTTCTCGCGCGATTGAGTCGCAGCAGTCATAGCGTTCTCCCCAAGAACAGAACATCAATATACCCGGTGCGACCTTGTTTGTCTGCTACCGGACCATGGCGAGGTAAACTGACGAATGTGACGCCGGTGTCAACCGAAAATGCTGCGCCGCAAAAACAGCTTGGGGCAAATTATTCGAACATTTTTGGGATTTGACGAGTAGAAAGTCCTGCGATCACGGCGGGTTTGGGGTGATCCTTCACGAGAAATTCGCGTAGAAAAAATTTTTGCGTGCGCGAATAGGGATGGACGCGCGCAAGCCATCGTTACGATGGAATCAGCGACGGTGTTCGCGAGAGGCGATAGACTGGTTTCTGTTCTTCCCAAGCAGGGACTATGTTCGGATTTCAGATCGCCGAGCATTTATTCCATTCGCCCCTTCACGAATGAAAGTCTTAAAACTCTATATAAAACAGTTGATAGTGCGACGTCTTCGAGTGGACATCTCCTGCGGGCCTGCTCGCTCTCTTGCAGAAATTCATCTGAGAGCGCCAATCGTCAGGCGTGCTGATCAGGGTGTGAAACTTCATTTCGTCTGATGCGTTAAGTGAGGTTAAGCTGATCCCACACAGCAAAAGAATGCAGTTTGTGAAACTAAAATACCGCAGAATGAAACGCCAGCTTCCTGACTTCAGGATTGACCGGCCTGTGTGTATTCTGGAGGAGGCTGTTTCCCAAGGGGAAGGGCAAAATCATCTAAACAATAATGCTATCTGGCTCACTTTATGTTGCATTGCACATTTTCGTCGGGTTATCTGATGGTCGGGAGAAAACAAAAATGACTGAGACGCCATATCAACACGCGCCGGATCGGCCGTGGATTTTCCGGACCTATGCTGGCCACTCAACGGCTGCAGAATCCAACGCGCTTTATCGCCGGAACCTTGCCAAGGGACAGACTGGCCTTTCCATCGCTTTCGACCTGCCAACGCAAACGGCCTATGACGCGGACCATGTCCTCTCACGCGGTGAAGTCGGCAAAGTTGGTGTGCCGATTGGCCATCTCGGCGACATGCGCACCCTGTTTGACGAAATTCCGGTCGCGGAGATGAACACCTCCATGACCATCAACGCGCCGGCCGCCTGGCTGTTGTCGCTTTACGTGGCGCTGGCTGAAGAGCAGGGCGCAGATCGCAAGGCGCTGCGTGGCACCACGCAGAATGACATCATCAAGGAATATCTGTCGCGCGGGACCTATGTGTTTCCGCCAAAGCCGAGCATGCGGCTGATCGCGGATATGGTGAGCTGGTGCTATGTCGAAACGCCGAAATGGAACCCGCTGAACGTCTGCTCCTACCACCTTCAGGAAGCTGGCGCGACACCAGAGCAGGAGCTTGCCTATGCGCTGGCAACGGCCTGCGCCGTTCTGGATGCGACCAAGGAAAGCGGGCAGGTGCCGGATGAGGATTTCGCGACCGTTTTCGGTCGTATTTCCTTTTTCGTGAACGCAGGCGTGAAGTTTGTGACCGAGCTTTGCAAGATGCGCAGCTTTGTCGACCTGTGGGAAGAAATCGGTCGGGATCGTTATGGCGTGACCGATGAGAAAGCCCTGCGCTTCCGCTATGGCGTACAGGTGAATTCGCTTGGCCTGACCGAGCAGCAGCCTGAAAACAACGTCTATCGTATTCTCATCGAAGCGCTCGCTGTTACCTTGTCAAAACGTGCGCGCTGCCGGGCCCTGCAATTGCCTGCCTGGAACGAAGCCATGGGTCTGCCGCGTCCGTTCGACCAGCAATGGTCTCTGCGCATGCAGCAAATCCTCGCCTATGAGACAGACCTGCTCGAATATGAGGATCTCTTTGACGGCAGCCATGTCGTGGAAGCGAAAACGAATGAGCTGAGCCAGAAGGCGCTCGCAGAACTCGCTAAAATTGATGAAATGGGCGGCGCGGTCGAAGCCGTGCCATACATGAAGGAACAGCTGGTCGAAAGCCAGCGCCAGCGCGTGGCGGGCATTGAAAACGGCGACCATATGGTGGTCGGTGTGAACGCCTATAAAGAGACCGAAGACAGCCCGCTCTCTGCGGGTGAGAAATCCATTCAGAAAGTTGACCCGCTTCTGGAAGCGGACACCGTTGCCAAGCTGAAGCAGTGGCGTTCAGACCGCGATGCCAAGGCAGTCGACACAGCTCTGGAAAATCTGCGCTCTGCGGCTGTTGAAGGTCGCAACATGATGGAGCCCAGCATTGCAGCGGCCAAGGCCGGTGTCACGACGGGCGAATGGGGCGGTGTCCTGCGCGAAGTCTTTGACCAGTATCGCGGACCAACCGGCGTTTCGCTTGTTCTGTCTGCTGACCCGGAAACGAAAGAGGCTGAAATCAAGGCCGAAGTCGAGCGCGTATCGGAAATGCTCGGACGGACGATCACATATGTGCTCGGTAAGCCGGGCCTCGATGGTCACTCCAACGGCGCCGAACAGATTGCCACCAAGGCGCGCAAGGTTGGCATGAATGTGCGCTATGACGGTATCCGTTTCACGCCGGAAGAAATCGTCAAACAGGCTGTTGAGGAAAAGGCGCATGTGGTCGGCCTTTCCATCCTGTCCGGCAGCCATGTGGACCTCGTTCGTGATGTTGCGGCCAAGATGCGGGATGCCGGTATCGGACATATTCCACTCGTTGTTGGCGGCATCATCCCGCCGGAAGATGAGCTGGTCCTGAAACAGGTGGGTGTCTCACGCGTCTACACGCCGAAAGACTACAAGCTGAACGAGATCATGAGCGATGTGGTCAGCCTGGTCGAAAAAAGCGCCAGCGAGCTGGTCTGATCGGATCAAAAGCAAGCATTTGAAAGAAGGCCCGCAAACGTGCGGGCCTTTTTCGTTAGCTGTTCACCGCATCAAAAGCTTGCTCATAGCGACCCTCAGCTTCCGCAAAACGTTGGAAGTGGACGCGTTGAACGAGAATTTCATCGGGCACTGTTTCGCCAGACATGATCTCGACGACTTCTTCTGTGAAGGCCGCCAAGGGCATCGCCATTTCGCGCTCTGACTGGCCGGGTGTCAGTTCTGTTGCGACCATGGGAGGTGCCAGTTCGTGAACACGAACATGGGTGTTTCGCAGCTGGTAACGCCAGGACTGACTCAGCGAATGAATGGCTGCCTTTGTTGCCGAATAGACCGGATGCGAGGCCTTGGGAACAAACGCCAATCCTGAGGACACCGTCACAAGCGCGGCTTCGGGGCGCGATTGCAAGTGCGGAAGGAAAGCCGCAGCAAGGTCGATGACAGCGCTCAGGTTTGTGGTGATTGTGCGCCTGGCACTGTCGAGAGAGACTGGATCAGCGGTGTAATCTTCATCTTCCATAATGCCCGCATTCAGAATGACCGCATCAAGATCTGGATGGTCGTTCAGAACGCTCTCAATGAGCGCATTCAGTGACTTTTGATCCGTCACATCGAGACTGTAGCCATGCATCTCCGGATTGCGGTCGAGTGTGCTTTTCAGCGACTCTGGCTTGCGTCCGGTAATCAGCAATTGATTGCCTTTGGCTTGAAGAGCTTCGGCAAGCGCCTCGCCAATACCCGAATTGCCGCCAGTCATCAGAATTTTTTTGTTGGTGAAGATCATGAGTGACACCTTTTCGATAGCTCTGGCGACACATGATATCCTTGGTATAATTTCGAAAGTAGGCACCCAAAAGAATTATACTTACCCAAAAGAGAGTATGCTGAATTGTCTAAGGAAAAACTTCGCTCAGAATTGAGGGCAATTCCGGATCCGGACCCTGAGCTGGATCGGCTGGTCACGGAAATCATCGGCCGCGTCGCCGACAAATGGACGATGCTGCTGATCGAGATCCTGACGGAAAAAGGTGAATGCAGGTTCGGTGAACTCGGCCGTGCCTGTGAGGGGATCAGTCAGAAAATGCTGACACAGACGCTTCGGGCAATGGAGCGTGACGGCTTGGTGACGCGGACAGTCTTTCCCGTTGTTCCGCCCAAAGTGGTTTATGAACTCACCGAACTCGGACTTGGGCTCAGTAAAGCGTTTTGCAGTGTCTGGATCTGGGCAGAAGAGAACCGGGAGGCCATCACGCGCGCCCGTACAGCTTACGAGACGCGCGAGACCTGAAACGCTACGCCTTGTCCGGCGCATCCTCGCCAGCAGAGAAGAGCTTCCCCTTCTCGGTGAACAAGACGATGATCAGCGTCAGCAGTCCGAGCCCGACATAGCCGGTGACAACTGGCGTCAGCGTGCCGTTGAACTGATGCGCGATAAATCCGCCAATCGCCGCCGCCATTGTGGTGGTCGCAAAGCCCAGAAGGCCGGATGCGACCCCCGCGATCCGTCCCAGTGGTTCCATGGCCATGGAATTGAAGTTCGGGCCGATAAAGCCGAAATTCATGAAGATCAGGGCGAACAGCGCCATGAAGACAACGAGGTTCGGGCCAAAGAAGTGCACCACAGTCAGCAGCACCAGGCTGAAAAACGAAAAGCCGATCACAGCGGCATGCGAAATCCGGCGCTGGCCCAGTTTTTCGACAATGCGGGAGTTGGTGAAGTTCGCAATGCTGAGCGCTGCTGCCGGAATGGCAAAGCAGTAAACGAAGATATCCGGACGCTTGAAGACGTCATTGAAGATCTGCTCTGAGGACGAAACAAAGGCAAAAAGCGCGCCGAAAATGATCCCGCTGCCGAGCACATAGCCGAGGGCTTCGCGGGTTTCGAACACGGTCTTGTAGGCTTTCAGAACCGAGGCCGGGTCAATCGGTGTGCAGTCTTCCGGCGGGCGCGTTTCCGGCAGGCGGAAGAATGACCAGATCAGCATGGCGAAACCACCGGCTGCGAGCAGACCGAATGTGCTCTGCCAGACATGGAAGACATACAGAATCTGCTGGCCGAGCATGGGCGCGAGGATCGGTACCACCATGAAGACGGTCATGACCAACGACATGATCCGGGCCATGCCGCGTCCGACATACAGGTCGCGCACGACACTGGTCGCGATCACACGTGTCCCGCCAGACGCAATGCCGAGGCAGAAGCGCCAGATCAGCAGGGATGTGAAGTCCTGCGCCAGCGTGCAGCCCAGGCTGAACAGCACATAAGCGATCAGCACGCCCGTCAGGACGCGCTTGCGGCCAAACCGGTCGGTGACCGGTCCCCAGACAAGCTGAGAGAAGCCGAAACCGAACATGTAGACGACGACGATGAACTGAGCATCATTCGGATTGGAAACGTTCAGCGCACGTCCGATCTCGGACATTGCGGGCAGCATGACGTCGATTGCCAGCGCATTCAGCGCCATCAGGCAGGCCGTCATGGCGACGAATTCAGGGGTGGAAATGTTCGGGGAAGCCGACGATTGAGGAGTGGCAGACATGCGTGGTCGGATACTCCCTTTTTATGTTATTGCAAGACAAGAATGAGACGATAGGCAAGATTTCCGGTTTGCAGGTTTTCAATCCTTGAGAGTTCGTCAGGCGATATTTCAAATCGCACTGTATCAATTTGTAATCGCCCGCCATTCGCTTATCTGTCGTCTTGAAGTTTCCCCTCAACCTGCTGTATGTCGCGCTATGACCCAATACACTGTTGCCGCTCTTTATAAGTTCACGCCTTTTGCTGATTTCGAATCCTGGCAGGAACCGATCCGCGAAAAAGCGCATGCGCTGGATGTCTGCGGCAGTCTCCTGATCGCCAGTGAAGGCATTAACGGCACCATCGCTTGTCCGAGCGATGCCGGTATGGGCGAGATGATCGCCTATCTGCAGGCCATTCCGGCCATTGGTGAGCTGGAAGTGAAATACTCTCACGCCGAAACGCAGCCTTTCAAACGGATGAAAGTTCGTCTGAAGGAAGAGATTGTTCGCATGGGCGTGCCCGGTATTGATCCGAACAGGACGGTCGGCACCTATGTCGAGCCTGAAGACTGGAATGCGCTGATTTCAGATCCGGAAGCGCTGATCATCGACACGCGCAATGATTTCGAGTTCGCCATGGGCACGTTCCAGGGCGCTGTTGATCCGGAAACGCGGACCTTCCGTGAGTTTCCGAAATGGGCAGACGAGCACATTGGCCCGCCCGGTACGCGCAATGCCAAGAAGATTGCCATGTTCTGCACGGGCGGCATTCGCTGCGAGAAGGCGACCGCCTATCTGAAAGAGCAGGGCCATGACGACATTTACCACCTCAAGGGCGGCATTCTGAAATATCTGGAAACCGTGCCGAAAGAGCAGAGCCTCTGGCAGGGTGAATGCTTCGTCTTCGATGAGCGTGTGGGCATCAAGCACGGTCTGGAGCTCGGTGAGTATATCAGCTGCCATGCCTGCGGGCGGGGTGTCAGCCCGGAAGGCCAGAAATCGGCCAACTATGTGCCCGGTGTGTCGTGTGACTATTGCATTGATGAATACACCGAGAATGACCGCGAACGTTTCCGTCAACGCCAGCTTCAGCTGAAGCTCGCAAAGGAGCGCGGTGAAGTTGGCATGGGCCCCGATGCCCGCCCGGAGACACGACGCAAGACACGCGACGCCGAAGAGGCCTGATGACCCGCCCCATTCTCTACAGTTTCCGCCGCTGCCCTTATGCCATGCGGGCGCGGTTGGCCATCTTGTCGAGTGGGATCGTCTGCACGCATCGTGAAATCCTGCTGCGCGACAAACCACAGGCCATGCTGGAGGCATCGCCCAAGGGGACGGTGCCTGTGCTGGTGCTGCCAGACGGCACGGTTCTGGAAGAAAGTCTGGATGTTGCATTCTGGGCGCTCAACGCCTCAGACCCGCAGGACTGGCTGGCGCCCTGGCGTGCAGACAAATCGGCTGCTGATGCGCTGATCACGCGCAATGACGGCCCATTCAAGCATCATCTCGACCGGTATAAATACGCCACGCGCTATGATGATGTGGATGAGCTGGAGCATCGCAGCGCAGGTCTGGACATTCTCAGCGATCTCAATGCGCGCCTGTCAGGCACAGGCTATCTGTTCGAAGACCGGTTCACCTTTCTGGATGCCGGCATCGCGCCGTTCGTGCGCCAGTTCCGCATTCCGGACAAGGAATGGTTCGACGGGCTGGATCTGCCGCATCTTCATGCGTGGCTTCAGAATTTTCTGAAATCTGATCGCCTCTCGGTTGTCATGCACAAATATAACCTTTGGAATGGAGTCGAGGATAACGACACTTTTCCAAAGGGGAGCGCATGACCTCAGACAGTGCGGACGGCACAGAGTGGCAGACATATTGGCTGGGCAGGCGCGAAGCAGGTGACGAGCAGGTCTATGAACTGCCCGGCGTGGAATCCGATCTTGAATTAGGGACCTTCTGGGAAGACCGGATTTCGGGCGTTTCAGCAGATGCGCGTGTCCTGGAACTCGCATGTGGGGCAGGGGGCGTGATCCAGCATGCCTACCGCATGGGGTATCGAAATCTGACGGGTCTCGATATTTCAGATGCCGCAATCGACATACTGAAAGGCCGGTTTCCGGAAGTTCGGGGCGTTGTCAGCTCTGTCGAAGCCGCGCCGCTGGAACCGGAAAGCTTTGATCTGATTGTCAGTCAGTTCGGCTTTGAATACGCAGGCCCGCACGAATCCGCGCCAAAAGTTGCCAGCCTGCTCGCCCCCGGTGGTCGATTTACCGCCATTGTTCATATGAGCGAGGGCGTAATTGCCGAAGAGTGTCGCACCGCCCTTCAGGCCTGTGAGGCGTTTTCGGCGACCGGTTTCATCCCTGCATCCATGCGGGTCTTTCGCGCCCAGCATGCCGCAGAACGCTCCTCTCTCCCTGATGTTCAGGAAGAACTGAAAGCCGCACTAGCGGGCTTGAATGCGCCGCGCGCAGCGATTGATGAACTCTCCAAAACCGGGCATGCGCTGGCGACCCACACGCTCACCGGCACCATGCTGATGTTTCAGCGCCGTCAGTATTATACGCTGGAGGATATGCTCGACTGGCTGCAGAAAGTGCATGATGAAAACCTTGCCCATGCCGACCGGATGCAGGGCATGCTGGCCTGTGCACTCACGGCGCAGGATGTTCGCGCCGCATTGACGCGCCTTGCCGATGAAGGCCTGAAAACCTTTCCGATCCAGGCGATGATGCAGGGCGACCCGGTCAAATCCGTTGCCTGGATATTCGACGCGATTAAGCCTGAAAGTTGAAACCCATCCACACGCAAAAGGTAGTGGACTACCCCTGCGGTATGCGTGTTCAATCCCTGAAAGAATAAGGGAGGAACATATGGACGTTTCACAACTCATGTATCGCGACGGCCTGATGTCGGATGAGCGCATTCTGATCACAGGTGGTGGCACCGGGCTTGGCAAGGAGATGGCCGAAGGCTTTCTCAAGCTTGGCGCTGAAGTGCATATCTGCGGTCGTCGCGGCTCAGTATGTGAGGAAACCGCGAAAGAGCTGATGGACAAGCATGGTGGCAAGGTCGTTCCGCACGCCTGTGACATCCGCGTCGCTGAAGCCATTCATGACATGAACAACCGCATCTGGTCCGAACATGGCCCGCTGACTGGCCTCGTGAACAATGCGGCGGGTAATTTCATCTCGCGCACGGAAGACCTTTCCACGCGCGGCTTTGATGCGATTTCCAACATTGTGTTCCGTGGCTCATTCTACATGACACACGATATCGGCAAGCGCTGGATCGAGGAAAAGCGCCGCGGCAATGTGATCTCCATCCTGACGACCTGGGTCTGGAATGGTGGTCCGTTTGTGGTTCCGTCCGCCATGTCCAAGGCCGCCGTCAACACCATGACGCAATCGCTCGCTGTGGAGTGGGGCCGTCACAATATCCGCTTCAATGCCATTGCGCCGGGCCCATTCCCAACCGAGGGCATGTCCAATCGCCTGTCGCCGGATACAGGCGGTGAGCGTCGCGATTCGTCATTTGCCAATCCGATGGGCCGTGTGGGTGAAATGCACGAACTGGTCAATCTGGCGGTCCTGCTCATGGGGCCGGGCGCCGAATACATCAACGGTCAGACAATCGCGATTGACGGTGCCATGTACAATGCGAGCGGCGGCAACTTCTCCGGCCTTGCCGCCTGGGGTGATGAACAATGGCAGGCTGCGCGCGATGCCATCGAAAAGCAGAACGCCAAGGACAAGGCCAAGCGCACGGTCTGATGCTCATAACGAAACAGCGAAGCCTTCTGGCTTCGCTGTAACGGTTCTTACCCGATTTTCTGACAGCTCGTTTCCGTGGTCTGCCCGCTCTGCGGGTTATAGAAAACATTGTTCAGATAGTTCGGATCATTGGTCGGACGCGCATACACGGAAAAGACGGCGTGATTTTGCGGCTGTAACTGGAACTGAAACAGCCATTCATTCGAATCCTGATCCGGCGGCAGCGCGCCCCAGCGACCCGGGCCAGACACATTGTAGGTCTGCCAAGTGCCGGAATAGACAATCGTCCCCTGACCTGCGAGCTGACCGCCCGGGCCAACCTGATACTGCATATCAATCGAGGCGAGGGGTGAATTGGCCACACAGCGCCAATAGCCGGGGGCGGGTGCCGGGCTGCCTCCCATTTGCGCGGTCGCCGGTAGTGCCGATAGGCAGGCGAGCGCCGCCCCTGTAAGCCATTGTCTGAACATCTCTTCCCTCCATGATGATGGTCTCATTCATGGAAGGCGTGAAATGTCTGGAAAACGGGTCAGCGGAGGCTAGCCTTCGACAAAGCCTTTCCAGCCGCTCATATACGTCACGAACGCCTCACCAAGCCCCTCGGCGCGCAAATGATCTGCTGTAACAGGCAGCTCAGGAGCGGTGTAATCCGGATCGGCTGCCATACGGTTTGCCATGTCATGATGCAGAATGGCAGCGCGGCCGATCAGCACGAAATCACATCCCTGCTCGAGCGCATCACGTACGTCCTGCGCATCCCGGATTTTGCCTGCCGCGCCAAGGCGTGTGCCATTGCGTGGCAGATCGGTGAAGTGTGACAACAGACTGGCCGCGCCATCCTCGCTATCTTGCGGTGTCTTGCGGAAGTCCCACAGCGAGAGGTCCATATAGTCCAGCTTGCCAGATGCCATGATCTCTTCGGTCACCGTCACGATCTCTGGCAAGCGCAGACCAAACCGTTCAGGTGAGAGGCGCAGGCCCAGCTGGAAATCCGGACGGCACTCAGCCCGGATGCCGTCGATGATCTCGACGATAAGCCGGAACCGATTCTCGAGACTGCCGCCATACTGGTCTTCGCGCTTGTTGATGTCAGGGGACAGAAACTGCGCCAGAATATAACCGTGTGCGCCATGGACTTCCACGCCGTCAAAGCCTGCGGTTTCTGCACGTTTCGCCGCCGCGATGAAGTCGTCACGTAATTGCTCAACTTCTGCTGTGGTCAGCCCGCGTGCACCCGTTGCGTCATCGTCCGACGGGCAAACCGGGGCGGAGATGATGTCCTTGTCGGCGCGATTTCCGGCATGGTGCAGCTGAACCGAAGAGACGGCGCCATTCTCACGCAGCGCATTGGCAAGCCGCGTCAGACCCGGCAGATGATCATCGCTCCAGATGCCGAGCTGGCCGGGAAAGCCCTGACCGACTTTCTGCACATGGGCGGCGCAGGTCATCACCATTGCGAAACCGCCTTCTGCGCGTTTGACCAGCCAGTTGAACTCATCGTCGGACAAGGTGCCGTCGTCATGGCTCTGCGTATTCGTCAGCGGTGCGAGGGTCAGGCGGTTCTTCCAGGCCGGACCACGGGTGAGTTCAAGCGGTGAGAAAACCGTATCTGTTGTCAAAGAGACCTCCCATGTCTGAGGGGCTACCTAGCGTGTTGATACGGTTTCCAAAAGTCACGATTTCGAGACGTCAGCGCGGCGGGGGACGATCTCCATTTTCGCGTCAGCAGCGCCTCGGTTTTACAGGGGCAGAAAACAAAAAACCCGCCGGTTAGGGCGGGCTTTTCAAAGCATTATCCGAGATCAGTCTAGGCGACGCGTTCGACCATCATTTTCTTGATCTCGCCGATCGCCTTGGCCGGGTTCAGGCCTTTCGGGCAAACCTGCGCACAGTTCATGATGGTGTGGCAGCGATACAGCTTGAATGGATCTTCCAGATCATCCAGACGCTCGCCACGCGCTTCGTCACGGCTATCGATCAGCCAGCGATACGCGTGGAGCAGGGCTGCAGGGCCGAGATACTTGTCGCCATTCCACCAGTAAGACGGGCAGGATGTCGAGCAGCAGGCACACATGATGCACTCGTAAAGGCCGTCGAGCTTGTCGCGGTCTTCCGGCGTTTGCAGCCATTCTTTTTCCGGCTCTGGTGTGTCGGTTTTCAGGAAGGGCTGCACATAAGCGTGCTGTGCGTAGAAATTGGTGAGGTCCGGCACGAGGTCCTTGACGACCGGCATGTGCGGAAGCGGTGCGATCGTGATGGAAGAGCCGGCGAATTCGTCCCAGCCTTTGGTGCAGGCGATGGTGTTCCGGCCGCCGATCATCATGGCGCAGGAGCCGCAAATACCTTCCCGGCAGGACCGGCGGAAGGTGAGCGTCGCATCAACATTGTTCTTGATATAGATCAGGACGTCGAGCACCATCGGACCGCATTTGTCCATGTCGACGAAATATGTGTCCCAGCGTGGAGATTCGCCGCCTTCCGGATCATAACGGTAGATCTTGAACTTCTTCAGGTTTTGCGCGCCTTCTGGCTTCGGCCAGGTCTTGCCGGTTTTAACCTTAGAGTTCGCAGGAAGCGTCAACTGAACCATTTTTGCTCCGTCCTTCAGATCGTGTCTTCTGGCTTATAACCACGTATAACCCAAATGATAAGTCTCCAGATCAATTAGGCGAGTTTTATTTACCTGGCGAGCTTTGTCGGGCGATTTTTTGCGTCTATCGCCCGAAAATCACGAGGTTTTGCAGGGCGAAAGCCTATTCGAAGACAACCGCCGTCTCATCGACCCGGCCGCTCCAGCGTGGATCGGTCAGAGCGACCTTGGAGGTGACGCCGAGGAAACCGTAATGCATGAAGGCCGTGACAGCGACCTGCGCGATGACCAGCATCAATATGCCAATCAGCAAGACGGGATTCATCATCATCTCGATTAGCTCTGAAGGGTCGTCTATCGTCTCGAGCTGCTCGATGTTTGACATCATCCCGCCCATGATAATGAACATGAAAACGGTCTGCACAGCCATCTGGACCAGATAGACAATCACATAGATCAGAAGGAAAGCGCCAAACATTGGCCAGAACCGGCCTTTTGTCGCCCCCCATGCTTTCAGGAAAGAGACTTTGCGGTCGCGCATGGTGACAGCACTGGCTGCGGAAAAGCGAATGCCCAGAAAGACCATGAGACAGATCAATGCAATGATCAGAAAGAAGGCCAGTATACCGCCTCCAATGGCCGCGCCGGCATTGTCGCCGCCACCGCTGATCAGTCCGATGGGAATAAAGATCGCCAGCATAGCGATCATCATCGCTAAGTAGGCGAGAATGCTGAATACGAACCAGAGCAGATAAACGCCAACAATACGCCATTCATCGCCGCCGAGTCCGATGGAAAAGCCTTCCTTGCGGATGTACCGGCGCAGGGCGGAGGCTTCGAGCATGGCATAAATGATCAGGAAGACCGGCGCAGCCAGCAAGGCGATGCCCAGAAACACGCCGATCTGGGACATCATCTGAGCCGGGTCCGGCTCGCCGCCGTCAATGACGGTGCCAACGAAAGGCAGGTAGGATGACAGGAACAAGCCGCCAAAAACCGTATAGTAGATGCCCATCAGCACCATATAGGTCAGGAAAAATTTCCAGACGAAGCCTTTCGGTCCCTCTGTTCTGTGAAAATGGTTGAAGGCTGCGTCGAAACTGAACTTTTCCATCATGATCCCCCAAAAGGCTCCCGCTCCGTTTACGAGCTTAGCAACAGGTGCGTGACGGTTGCAAAGAAAAAAGCCGGCCCCAGAGAGGCCGGCTTTCATTTTGTTATTTCACCAGAAAACCTAGTAAACGCGGGCTTTCGGTTTGATGTACTCAATGTCGTTCGACATGGTGTATGCGTGAACCGGACGGTAGTCGATCTTGACGTTACCAAGCTCATCACACCATGCGAGCGTGTGCTTCATCCAGTTCTCGTCATCACGATCGGGATAGTCTTCACGGGCGTGCGCGCCACGGCTTTCGGTACGGTTCACCGCGCCGTTCACGGTCACAGCTGCCTGAGCGATCAGGTTGTCGAACTCAAGTGTTTCCATGAGGTCGGTGTTCCAGATCATGCCGCGGTCAGAAACGCCGATGTCCGGAATGCCGGAATAGACGTCTTTGATCGCGTCCACACCTTCTTGGAGGATCTCACCGGTCCGGAAGACCGCACAGTTTGACTGCATGCCTTTTTGCATTTGCAGGCGCAGCTCAGCCGTTGGCGTGCCACCAGACGCGTTGCGGAACTTGTCGAGACGCGTGAGCGTGTTCTCGCCCGTGCTGGCATTGAACTCTGGCTGGCTTGCGCCGGCTTCGGTTGTGGCGCCAAGGCGCAGACCGGTCGCGCGGCCAAAGACCACGAGGTCGATGAGTGAGTTGGAGCCGAGACGGTTTGCACCGTGAACCGACACACAGGCCGCTTCACCAACAGCATAGAGGCCCTGAACGATGGCATCCGGGTCACCATCGCGAAGCGTGAGCACTTCACCGTGATAGTTCGTCGGAATGCCGCCCATATTGTAGTGCACGGTTGGCAGAACCGGGATCGGCTCTTTCGTGACGTCCACGCCAGCAAAGATCTTCGCAGATTCAGAAATACCTGGCAGGCGCTGATGCAGAACCGCAGGATCGAGGTGATCCAGGTGCAGGAAGATGTGGTCAGAATGCTCGCCGACACCGCGACCTTCGCGGATTTCCATCGCCATGCAGCGTGAAACCACGTCGCGGGACGCAAGGTCTTTCGCATTCGGCGCATAACGCTCCATGAAGCGTTCGCCTTCGGAGTTCCGCAGGATACCGCCTTCACCGCGTGCGCCCTCTGTGATCAGACAGCCTGCGCCGTAAATGCCGGTTGGGTGGAACTGAACGAACTCCATGTCCTGCAGAGGCAGGCCAGCACGCAGAACCATCGCATTGCCGTCACCCGTACAGGTGTGAGCAGACGTACAGGAGAAGAAGGCACGGCCATAACCGCCTGTTGCCAGAACAACTTTCTGCGCACGGAAACGGTGCAGCGTGCCATCGTCGAGTTTCAGCGCGGTGATACCGCGGCAAACGCCTTCCTCATCCATGATGAGGTCGAGCGCGAAATACTCGATGAAGAATTCGGTGTCTTGCTTGACGCACTGGCCATACAGCGTGTGCAGGATCGCGTGACCGGTCCGGTCAGCCGCAGCACAGGTCCGCTGGACCGGTGGGCCTTCACCGAAATTCTGCATGTGACCGCCGAATGGGCGCTGATAAATCTTGCCTTCTTCGGTACGGGAGAAGGGCACGCCATAGTGGTCGAGCTCGTAAACGGCAGCCGGTGCTTCGCGGACGAGATATTCAATCGCGTCCTGGTCGCCCAGCCAGTCTGACCCTTTTACGGTGTCATACATGTGCCAGCGCCAGTCATCCGGGCCCATATTCTTCAGGGATGCAGCAATGCCGCCCTGAGCCGCAACAGTGTGCGAACGGGTTGGGAAAACCTTGGTGATACAAGCCGTTTTCAGGCCAGCTTCTGCGCTACCGAGTGCGGCGCGCAGGCCTGAGCCACCAGCGCCGACGACGACAACATCATATGTGTGATCGATCCAGGTATAAGTCATCTGTTCAGCCTCTTTAGGTGTGTTCTGCTTAAGCGCCCAGCCCGATACGGACGACGGCGTAGGCGGCTGCTGCGAACAAGGCGATGGATACGAATGTGTTCAGCATCAGCAGAACGACGCGTGTTGTGTGCTTGCCGATATAGTCTTCAATCACGACCTGCAGGCCGAGGCGCATGTGAAGGAATGCTGCGCCAGCAAACAGGATGATGAGGACGCCATTGATCGGATTGCCGACAAAGGCGGCTGCCGTGTCATATCCGCCCTGAGTGGCAGTGATCAGGCAGTACATCATGTACGGAACAAGGAAGATCAGGGCGATGGCGGTAACGCGCTGCTTGATGAAGTGGCCGGCGCCTTCCTTGGCAGACCCAAGGCCACGAACATTGTTGAGCGGTGTGCGGATAGATTTCTGAGACATGTTTGAGAACTCCCGCCTTACGCTGCCAGAATGATCGCCCAGAGAGCGACCGCACCAACAATACCGACGATAATCGTCACCCAGGCTGTCATGGTTGCCGTTTCAGGCTTGTAGCCAGTGCCGGCGTCCCAGAACAGGTGACGGATACCATTTGCGAGGTGATAGAAGATTGCGACAGTGAAACCGAACAGGATGAGAAGCCCGAGGGGAGATCCCATGACAGCTGAGTATCCAGCATAGGCTTCCGGACCACTTGCGATGGCGAGCAGCCATCCGACCAGTGCAAACGCGCCCACATAGAGTGCGATGCCTGTTGCGCGGTGCAGGATAGAGGTGGCCATTGTGATGTGCCACTTCCAATTCATGATGTGCGGTGACAACGGTCTTGTGTCGTTCCAGTCGCTTCCAGCCAAGACGGCCCCCTTGAAATCCGTTGTAGTTATGGGTCAGGTTCTAGAATTCAAATTCATATAGTCAATCCTAGGATCGTCTTATCATGCGCCAATTTGCCATTAACCTCCTTTGTGTTGGGGTTTCTTCTCTCCTGACGATCACCGCAGCAGCAGACCCGGCACTGGATGAGGCGATTGACGCATATGATGCTTACCGGCTCTGGGCGAGCCCGTTTGCCGAAGCAGATGCAAACGACACACTGCCGGACCACTGGCCGGACATTTCCCCAGCGGCGACAGAGGCCGCGGTCGAAAAACTCGAAGCGATTGATGCCCGGCTGGATGCCATTGAAGAAGATGGACTGACAGAAGACGAGCGTCTGAATCTCGAAATCCTTTCGACCATTGTCGATGGCGATCTGGCGCTGATGGCATTCGATGAAGAACGCCTGCCATTCACGGGCGATTGGGGCTTTCACGCTTCCGTGACTTTTCAATTGTCGAGCACACGCATCACCGATGCGGCGGACGCTGAAGCCACTCTGAAACTGCTTGCGGGCGTTCCGGCCTTCCTTGATGCCAACATCGAAAACATGGAGCGCGGTCTCGAAACCGGCTTTGTTTCCTATAAGGACCCGCTCGAGACGGTGATCGTCCAGATCGACGAGATCATTGAGACACCGATCACCGAGACGGGCTTTTATCAGCCTTTCCGTTCTCTGCCGGATCATATGTCATACGAAGAAAAGGCGGAGTATCAGGCGCAGGCGCGCACGCTGATTTCAGGCGTGATCAAAAAACTCAAAGCGGTGAATTATTTTTTCAAGAACACCTACGCCCCGCAGACACGTGAGACGGCCGGTGTGGTGAGCTTTCCGGAAGCCAAGGCCTATTATCAGGCCGTATTGAGCCATCATACGACACGCCCGGACCTGACGCCGGAAGACGTTCACGAGATCGGCAAGTCAGAAGTCGCCCGCATCCGCGCAGAGATGGATGCCATCATCGAGGAAGTTGGCTTTGAAGGCAGCTTCGCAGAGTTTCTGGATTTCCTGCGGACCGATCCGCAATTCTATGCGCAGACCCCTGAAGAACTGATGGCGACAGCGGCCCGGATCGCCAAGGATATCGACTATCAGATGCCGAAATTCTTCTACACCCTGCCGCGTCTTTCTTATGGCGTTGAGCCGGTGCCCGCCGCGATTGCGCCAGGCTATACGACGGGGCGCTATGTCGGCGGATCGCTGAAAGAAGGCAAGGCAGGTGCTTACTGGGTAAACACCTACGCGCTGGACCAGCGCGCGCTTTACGAGCTGCCATCTCTGACCGCGCATGAGGCGGTGCCGGGCCATCACCACCAGATCGCGCTGGCGCAGGAGCTGGAAGACGTTCCGGAGTTTCGCCGTGACTATTACGCGACCGCCTTTGGCGAAGGCTGGGGGCTTTATTCAGAATCGCTTGCTACGGAAATGGGGATTTACGACACGCCGTATAAGCGCTTCGGCAAGCTCTCTTACGAGATGTGGCGTGCCTGCCGGCTGGTCGCAGACACCGGGCTGCACTGGTATGGCTGGACGCGCGAAGAGGCCGAAAAATGCTTCATCGAGAATTCGGCGCTGTCACCTCTGAACATCAAGACCGAAGTCACGCGCTATATTGGCTGGCCGGGGCAGGCGACGGCTTACAAGATCGGTGAGCTGACCATCAAGGCGCTGCGCGAAGAAGCCGAGACCGCGCTCGGTGCGGACTTCGACATCCGCGAATTCCATGATGTCGTGCTGGAGAAAGGCTCCATGCCACTCGCCGTGCTCGAAGAACGCGTCCGCACATGGATTGCCAGCAAGGACGTCGAATAGTCGCTTATTGCCCTGTCCTGTGCACGCGCGCAAAGACAGGGCGGTCATCTCATCCTGCGATACGCCCTGCCGACAATGCAGTAGGGCTATGACGAGATTGATTTGAAAACCGACCAATGACATCGTTTTCTCATCGAAACGATGAGGCCAGTTCGTCATGACCCCTTTCAGCTTCTCGACTCTTTTTGGGCCCGTTCTGCGCAGCGTCGCTTTCACTGCGCTGGCTTTGACCGGCTGCGCATCCCTTTCTTCGGGTGGACTGTCTGACGCGATGCGGGAAAAGGTCGAGCTGGTCAGCGAAACGAAAATACCTTGCAGACGTGCGCCGCGCCCACGCGCCAGCCTGCTGGCTGAGAATGGCAAATACCTGATGGTTGCTGTCGATTGCGCGAAAGATGGTAACTCCGACGAGATCGGAATTTTCGATACGCAGACGGGCAAGACGGTCCGCGTTTGGGATTTGCCTCGGGAAGGGAGGAGGCTTCAGGCTTCCGTAGTATTCCTGAGGTCTGGCAACTTTCTGTATGCAATCTCAATCCAGCCGATATCCCCCGGCTCATTCGTTCACGACGATGGAATATGCGTTGACCGCTTCGACGCGGTTTCGCAGACGTTCGAACACATGCCATGCTTCGGAGAGCAGGCGATTGGTTCTGTCAACGGAGTGGCTTTAGACTCGGTGAATCAAGCGCTGGTACTTTGGCATTCTTTTTTCAACGGCGAGCGACGTGACAATCAGATATTTCTGGCCGATCTGACGTCAGAAAATTCGAACGACGCGACGTTATTGTCTTTCTCTGATGATGCAGAAAGCCAGCTCGAATTGTCTGCCTATCGCTTCGAAACGGTCGACTTTAGCGAAGATGGCCGCGTTCTGATTTTCTTTCGACATGATGGCCCGTCGGGATCTCCCCAACGGCGTAAGTGGTTGGCCGCATCCTTCGACATTGTTGGAGACACTTTGCAACTCGCAGAAATTCTGGGGCGCGGTGACGATGTGGTGTGCAAGGGCTGGCTGGGTCAAAATCAGATATTGGCATCTCCCTGGCACACAGCTCCGCCTCCAGATCCCTGCGTCATTCCGGTGGTTACGGCTGATGTGGACGCGGCCTTTGATGCACACCTATTTGCGGAAGGATTCGAACATCCGGTGCGGGGGCGTTTCATCGGTGGCTGGAGATACGTTGAAGCGAGTAGAAGTTCAAACTCCGTCGTACTGTATTCTGATCTTGTGGATCGTCTCGAAATCTTCGACCTGAGCGATCCGTCGCGATCCAGCCTCATTGAATGCTACGGCTTGAAGGGGACTGTATGCGGAGACGTTTTCTCGCTGAACGCGAAAGGCGAATTCGCACATGTCGTAGGAAATCGACTTTATCGGTACAGACTGAAACAGTCGGCACCATGACGCTATAGGCGTCCGTCACTTTGGTGCTTCAAAACCATATTTTCATAGACAACAAAAACCTTTCAGGCTGTGGAGCGCGCCGGTGAGGGCGTTATGATCGCTTTCTCCGGGACATCGGGGGGGCATTACAGATGACCGCCTCACTTTCCCGGATGACAGGGCGGCAGGCTTTGGGCGCTTGGTTGTGTGCCTTTGGGGCGGATATCTCGAAACGGCGCTGGTTTTGCGTGCCTCTCGAAAGCATCATCAGCTTGTGACCTCCGGCGTGGTTGTCATGGCCTTTGCAGGCGCCATGTTACAGGCCTTGCGAGGAAAGGCGAACTGAGGCTTTTCCATCGAACGCGACGCTGACGAGAGGAGCCAATCTGTCATGAGTCTGAAGCTGACGATCATCGAAACCGGACTGCCGCCGCTCGCCATCCGCGACAAATATCCGAAAGGCTATCCGGCCATGTTCGAGGCGCTGTTCAGGCGTGTGGACCCGGACATGACGTTCGAAACGGTAGCCCTGGAAAGCGGTGACGCTCTGCCGGACCCGGAAACACTGGAAGCGATCCTGATCACCGGGTCTGCCTATGGCGTTTATGATGACGTGCCCTGGATGCGCACGCTGGAAGAATGGATTGGCTTTGCCGCCGAACAGCGTGTTCCCATGCTCGGCATTTGTTTTGGCCATCAGGTCATTGCATCCGCGCTGGGCGGTGATGTGCGCAAAGCCGTCGAGAAAGGCTGGGGCGTCGGGCGCCACACCTATCAGGTCGCCAGCCATCCAGACTGGATGATGCCGCAGGCTGAGACCTTTGCTGTTGGCGTCAGCCATCAGGATCAGGTGTTATCGACACCGATTGGCGCAGAGGTGCTGGCCGGAAACGACTTTGCACCACATGCCGCGCTGGTGTACTCGCGAGCGCCTATTCTGAGCTTTCAGGGACACCCCGAATTCAGTGATGAATTCCTGATGGATCTTTATGAAGCCCGAAAAGGCAATCCGCTGACGCAGGAGCAGGTGGATCAGGCGCGCGAAAGTTTCAGCCAGCCAGACGACAACACCCTCATGGCCAAATGGATGGTGGATTTCCTGAAAGCGAACCTTCGGAAATCCTGACCATCCAATGCCTTGCCTTAGCTCACCAGCCTCATGGCCAGCCCTTTGACCTGTTCGGTCGATTGCTGGATCTGAAGGTTAGTGGCCGCAAGGCTGTCCACGCCATGGGAAATATTGCTGATGGCACTCGTCGCGCCGCTCATATTGCGGGAAATATCCTGTGTGACACTGGCCTGTTCTTCGACCGCGCCAGAGATCGACATGGAGATATCGCTGACCTGAGAAATGACATTCGCAATCTCGGCAATGGCATTCACCGCCTGATCGGTCGCGAACTGCACCGCATTGATCTGTTTGGAGATGTCATCAGTCGCTTTCGCAGACTGGTTCGCCAGCGCTTTCACTTCACCCGCCACGACGGCAAAGCCTTTACCCGCTTCACCAGCGCGCGCCGCTTCAATGGTCGCGTTCAGGGCGAGAAGGTTTGTCTGCGCCGCAATGTCAGAGATCAGGCTGATGATCGCACCGATCTGATTGGCCGATTCTGCCAGGCTTGAAATCGAGGAATTGGCAGACTGGACTTTCTCGACCGCATCCTGAGACACGCGTGAGGCAATCGTGACCTGCTCTGAAATTTCGTGCACGGAGTTTGCCAGTTGCGTGCTGCCTGCAGCAACATTCTCGACATTCTCAGAGGTCTCGCGTGCCGAGGCCGACGCTGTCGAGAGCTGTGACGTCGCATCTGTCACGCCTTCGAGGATACGCGTCAGGTCTTCATTCAGCTGATTGAACACAGCGTCGCGCTCTCTGCGCCTGGTCACCTGTTCCGTGATATCGGTTGCGAATTTGACCACTTTGAATGGCTTGCCATTGTGATCGAAGATCGGGTTGTAGGTCGCCTGAATAAAGACTTCCTTGCCGCCTTTGCCGATGCGGCGATACTCGGCCGATTGAAACTCACCGCGGCGCAGCGCCTGCCAGAAGGCGTCGTACTCAACGCCCTTGTCCTCCGGCGCCACGAACATGGAGTGGTGCTTCCCGCGGATTTCATTGATGTCATATCCGATGGTTGCGAGGAAATTGTCATTCGCCGTCAGAATGGTGCCATCCATCTTGAACTCAATCGTCGCCTGGGCGCGATCAATGGCGGTCATCTTGCCCTGGTCATCGGCAGACTGACGCTTCTGTTCGGTGATGTCAGACGCGATCTTCAGGACAGAAATGACCTGACCCTTGCGATTGACGATTGGGTTATAGGAAGCCTGAATCCAGATTTCCTCACCGGTTTTGGAGATGCGGGGATAGGCAGCTGACTGAAACTTGCCTGCGCCAAGGTCGGCCCAGAATTGCTTATAGCTCTGACTTTCGCGCTCTTCCGGGCGCACAAACATCGCGTGGTGCCTGCCCTGAATTTCCGAAAGGGAATAGCCAAGTGTCTGCAGAAAGTTTTCATTCGCATCCAGGATCGTGCCATCCGGTGTAAATTCGATGATGGCTTGCGACCGGTTCAGGGCTTGCATTTGCAGGCCGTGAACATTTCCGTCTCCAAAGTTCAGTATCATGTCCAATAACCCTATCCCAGCCCCGTCGATTGTTATGTGGGTGTTAATCGGGGCCGGACTTCAGGGTCGTCTGAATGCGTTAAGTTGCACTTTCGCCAATAGGTGAAAAGTTTTGGTAATTTTCGTATTAACTAAAATACGCGCCTGTTCAGGGGAGACTGACGCGCACGTCATAAACCGAAGGTCTTATGAAATGCGCGTATTGGTTGTAAATAATCTTGACGCCAGGTCAGTGTCTAGGACGCAATAGAGGCCGATAATGCCTTAACTTTCTGCGTCGAGCCCTGAACTTCACGTGTTGCTTCGGCAATCGTGTTAATTCCGTCGCTGATATTCCCGACCGCATTGGTCGCTTCCATCATGTTGGACGAAATGTCGCGGGTCACAGCGGCCTGTTCCTCGACAGCGCCGGAAATCGACATGGAAATCGCGTTCACATCGGTGATGATCTTCTCGATGCCCTCAATCGCAGAGACCACAAGGCGTGTTGCATCCTGAACGGCGCTGATCTGTTTCGAGATGTCACCGCTTGCCTTGGCTGATTGCGTGGCCAGCTGTTTCACTTCACTCGCAACCACCGCGAACCCTTTGCCAGCTTCACCGGCACGCGCTGCCTCAATCGTTGCGTTCAGCGCCAGCAGATTGGTCTGCTCAGCAATATCCGAGATCAGGCTGATGATCGCGCCGATCTGATCTGCCGACTGGGACAGTTTCAGGATATGGCCATTCGTCGCCCGCGCTTCGTCAACGGCCTTTTCAGAAATCTGATACGCCTTGGACGCCTGCTGTGAAATCTCGTCGACCGAGTTTGCGAGTTGTGAACTGCCAGAGGCGACATTCTCGACGCTGGAAGATGTTTCAGCGGACGCCCGGGCGACTTCTTCTGCGCGCTGTGCGGCGCGGCGGATAATTTCCTCCACGCTTGTCAGGTCACGGTCGATTTCCGCTGTGACCTGCTGGCGTTCATTGCGCGCGAGCACACGATCTGTGATGTCGGTGGCGAACTTGATCACCTTATAGGCCTTGCCGCGGAAGTTCAGGATCGGCGTGTATGTCGCCTGAATATAGATCGGCTTGCCGTGCTTGTTGATGCGCTTGAATTCGCCTGATTGGGCTTTGCCTTCGCTCAGCGCGCGCCAGAAAGCCTCATATTTCGGCCCACGTTCTTCTTCAGGCACGAAGATCGCATGGCGTTTGCCGACAATCTCGTCGCTCTCATAGCCAACCGTCTTGCAGAAGTTCTCATTCGCTTCCTGGATTGTGCCATCCATAGCGAAGTGGATCACCGCCTGGGACTGGTTGATCGCCGTAATCACGCCCGCAGCCGTGCTTGATTTTGATTTTTTGGCGCTGATATCGGTCGCCAGCTTCACAATCCCGGTCACCTGACCATGGTCATTCATGATCGGATTGTACGTCGCCTGTATCCAGACGGATTTGCCGGACTTCGTGACCCGGCGGTATTCATCGGTCCGGAATTCACCCGAGCGAAGCGCGTCCCAGAATGCGGCATAGTCAGCCTTGGCGCTTTCTTCCGGATCGACGAACATGCGGTGGTGCTTTCCCACCACTTCGTCTTCGCGATAGCCCATCAGATTCAGAAAATTCTTGTTGGCGCTTTCAATGACACCATCTGGCGAAAACTTGATGATCGCTTGAGAGCGATTCAGTGCCGAGAGGATTTGGCTATCGTTCTGGGCGTGCGTGTTCCAGAGAGAGAATGCCATGCGGGTAGGTCCTTTTCGCGGCTAGGCTTAATTATTCTGTCAGCTAGCTTAACCATCAGGTCTTACGATCTCGTTTTGATCGGAGGTTGGATTTTGCTCCGATCACTTCATTTTTTGTGAATGAATTCAGCGTCAGGACGCGATTGAACTGGACAGAATTTTCATCTTTTCGGTGGACTGGCGCACATCATCTGTCGATTTTGCAATCCGATCAAAGCCCGAGCTCACTTCTGCCACCATCTGGCTGGCATTGCGCATGCTGCGGGAAATATCCTGCGTCACGGCGGATTGCTCTTCAACGGCTCCGGCCACGGATGTCGAGATCTTGTTGACCTCGTTGACGACATACTCGATCTCGGAAATCGCCGTTTTGGAGTCGGTGACAGCCGACAGAATGGCCTGAATCTGGCTCGTGATTTCTTCCGTCGCACGGGCAGACTGGGTCGCCAGCTGCTTCACTTCGCTTGCCACAACGGCAAATCCCTTGCCGGCTTCACCGGCGCGCGCCGCCTCAATTGTCGCATTGAGCGCGAGCAGGTTTGTTTGCTCGGCAATGCTGGAGATCAGATTGACGATATTGGTGATCTGTTCAGCAGCCTGAGACAGGCTTTCAATATTCGTGCTTGCCACATGTGCGCGCGTGACGGCATCGCTGGAGATTGTTCCCGCCTTGCTGATCTGTTCCGATATCTCGGCAACCGAGGCGGCCAGCTGGACGCTGCCCGTTGCCACCTGCTCAACGCTCGAATTGGTGTTCTTGGAGGCTTCAGCTGACTTCTCAGCTTCGGCGACAACTTTTGTAATGGCGGTCTGAATGCGCGCAATGTCGGCATCAATCGCCTTCATGGTCTCGTTGCGCTTCATCCGGCCGGTTTCATCCGTCGCGAATTTGACGACTTTGAAGACTTTGCCGTCCATGTCGAAGATCGGATTATAGGTCGCGTTGATATAGAATTCGCGTCCGTTCTTGCCGATCCGGCGATATTGGGCCGCCTGGTATTCGCCGTTTTGCAGCGCTTTCCAGAACGCATCATATTCCGGGCCTTTTTCTTCCTTGGCGACGAACATGGAGTGATGACGTCCCTGGATCTCATCCAGCGAATAGCCTGTCGTCTCCAGGAAGTTCTCGTTTGCATCGAGAATCCGGCCATTCGGCGTGAAGTGAATGACAGCCTGAGAGCGATACAGCGCGTCAATCTGGCCAGCATTCTCAGCCGATGCGAGTTTTGCCTGCGTGGTATCGCTGGCAATCTTCATCACGGCGATCACATCACCGGCTTCGTTCTTGATCGGATTGTAGGACGCCTGGATCCAGACCTCGCGCCCATCTTTGCCGAACCGGCGAAACTCGGCACTTTTGAACTGACCGGCGCGCAATTCGGCCCAGAAAGCCTTGTAGGCATCTGAGTTCCGCTCATTTGGCGCGACAAAAATCGAGTGATGTTTTCCGCGGATTTCCTCCAGAGAATAACCGACGGTGTCGAGAAAGTTCTGATTGGCGTTGCGGATCGTACCATCAGGGTGGAATTCGATAATCGCCTGAGACCTGTCGAGCGCTTCCATCCGTCCCGCATCGGTTACAGTATTGTTATTCTTTGATTTCCCGAACATTTTAGGGTCCCCAGATCATGTTCCCTTTACTGGGGGACAGTTTGTCGCAGGGGAGGTAAATTATTTCCGAATTCGCGCTAACAAAATCCTTCGACAATTTCAGCGTGTATCGAATTTAATCTAGAGCGAAAATTAAACTTGTTCAGTTTCAGAGGGTTAATATCCGAGTTTATTCTGGAAAGGATTGAAGAAAAATTATTTCGCGGCGCTTTTTGGCAGTTTTGTCGACACAAACCAGCCAGCCGTCTGATAGGCTGCGGCGATCATCAGCAGCAGATCAAGCAGGTCATATCGCACAAACCAGGCGATGATCGCGATGGCGATGCAGAGCAGATCGAGCTTGTCTTCACTGATCAGCAGGCCAAGCGGCTGACGCGCCGCTTTCACCTGAGCCATTGTGACCTGATAAATCCCGTTCAGGGTTGGCGGGCCGAACACATCCTGCAAGGCCCGCGGTTCCAGAATGCCGGTCAGTTCACACAGATCCCCCGCACGCGCACGTCCCTCCTGAACGGCCTGGCGTCTTGCGCCGGTACCGATCAGGCTGACAATGGCGGATACGATGATCGCGATGGCGATCAGGGGTTCTGCGGAACCAATCATGAATTACCGTGCTTTCGGAATCGCTGCCCAGTAATCAAAGTCGAGCAGGACGTTTGGAAGATATTTTCCATCTGTGCCCTTATACGGGTACTCCTCGCAAGGCAGATCTTTTGTTGCGATCAGACGCAGACGCAGCGCGCCTGTCTTTTCGGACAGCTCTGCCTTGTCCAGCACTTCTGACCAGGCATAAATCGTGTCGCCTGCGAAAAGCGGGTTACAGTGTGTCCCGCCATTGATGGCAATCATCTGGGCGGCATTGGCCAGACCGTTGAAAGCCAGGCTGCGCGCGGTTGAGATCACCACACCGCCATAGATCAGACGGCGTTTGTTGCGCGTCTCGGCCTGAACATGCTGGTTGAAGTGAACCTTCGCTGTGTTCTGATACAGACGTGTCGCTGTCTGGTGCTCGGCTTCCTCAATCGTCATGCCGTCGACATGGTCAATTTTCTCGCCAATGTCATAGTCTTCATAGAAGTCGGTCGAACCGGCGAGTTCGCCATCATAAGAGGCATAGTCTGCATGGGCGGACAGGCTGGCCGGGTCAACAACGTCCGGCAGATCGGGAATGACGGTTTCCGGCGCGTCGCTCAGCGGGTCCTGCTTATGGACCATCACCCAGCGTACATAGGACAAGACCGTTTCGCCATGCTGGTTCGTGCCTGTGGTGCGCACATAGACAACGCCAGTCCGGCCGCTGGAGTTTTCCTTGTGACCGATCACTTCAGACGTCGCGTAGAGCGTGTCGCCTGGGAAAACCGGTGCGAGGAATTTGCCGTCGGCATAACCAAGATTGGCAACCGCATTCAGCGAAATGTCGGGAACGGTTTTGCCAAACACGATGTGGAAGACGATCAGGGGATCAATCGGCTGACGCTCAAAGCCTGCGGCTTCTGCAAACGGCGCGGCTGAATACAGCGCATAGCGCGAACCGGTCAGCGAGCGGTAAATCGCGAGATCAGCTTCCGTGACGGTTAAAGGTGTGGCGTGTTTGAGCACACGGCCAAGCGTGAAATCCTCAAAATAATTGCCAGCGAATGATTTCATCTCAAACCCTCCCGAAGTTTTCGCAAGGTGAGGGTATGCGTCAGGAGAAGCGTTCTGACAAGCGGTCGAGATAGTCGGGTAGCTCGTAAATGCCGCTTTCGATCTGGCTGACCATATCCTGAAGGATCGGGGCGTGCATCTCGGCAAACGGTGCGCTGGCAGCGCTGAGGCCGGCAACCAGCAGGACCTTCATATGGAAGCTTTGGAAGACTCCACGCATGGCTGACAAAGCATTGGCAAGTGGCCAGCCGAAGATCATGAAAAGCAGCGCGGCTGTCAGTCCAGATGTCCAGGCAAAAGATGAGATCACAGGCATCAACTCTACTCCACGGATGAAGAGTCTGCATGGGGGAGTTTAAATTCGCGTCTCGCAGGCGCGTGCAATTCTGAAGAAATTTGCAGCGAATCGGAACCAGTTCGGGCGCGCGCACGTTGTTTGCAAAGTGAAAATTGGACCAGATAGACCAGAAAAACGCGAAATCTGGAAAAATTCCTGAATTCACAATCGAGAATAGAAAAAATAAAAGAGCCAAGTAAAGCAGCGGTATATTCGGATTATTAAGTAGATTTCATGATCGAATGCTTACCGTAAAGCATAGTGCACATTGGGTGATAAATGAATGAATGTTTACCATTAACCGTGTGTTAACCAACGTAAATTTACCTATTTGCAGCGTTAACATGTTCAGGGCTGATGGCGCGACCCAAGGAAGGTGCAGAATGGCTTCCAAACTGAAAGAAAAAGTCTACGGCTTTGCGGCTTCAGACATTCATGGTTTTTCGCCGGTCCAGAATGATCAGGCAGGCCATCGGATCGCAATCGTTGAAGACAATGACTGGGATTACACCATGCTCAAGCACATGCTCGAGCGGTCCAATCTCCCGGTCGCAAGTCTTGAACGGTTTGAGTCGATTGATGAGCTTTTGCAATTCGATCCTGAGGCCTTCGACGTGGTGGTCCTTGACCGCTATCTCCCGCTGAGTGGTCTCAGCGAAACCCGGATCAAGGAAGTGCGCGCGCGGTTCCGAAACTGCGGCGTGCTGATCCATACCGGCCATATCACGCATTCTCTTCGATCGGCTGCGGCCCATCAGGGCGCGGTGGCCGTCGTCGAGAAAGGCGGCCTCGATGAGAAGGCGCTCGCTTTACTCGTCGAAACCGCAGCCGTGGTTGGACCGACCATCCATATGCCGGGTGAAATGCACTAGGCGCAGGTCTGAGTGCTCGTCAGGACATCATCATTGATCTGGAAAGCCGCCAACAGGCGGCTTTTTTTGCATTCGAAAAATTCTTCCAATTTTTTCTTGAACCCTCTGATGTCGCGATATAGTGACGTAATAATATTACATAGAGGGCTTCATGAAACGAATTTTGCTGATCAGCGCCGCCATTCCCTTCGCCGCCGGGGCCGCCTTTGCGCAGGCGAGCGAGCAGGAGTTACGCGAAGAGACGATCATTGTTTCGACACCGGGGCCGGAGCGGTCTGCCGGTGAGATGATCTCTCACGTCTCGGTGATGGATCGCGATGACCTTATTGCAGATCTGTCCGGAACCCTGGGGGACACGCTGGATCGTCAGCCCGGCGTTTCGACCACTTACTTTGGTGCAGGCGCCAGTCGTCCCGTTCTGCGTGGCCTCGGGGCAGAGCGCGTCCTTGTTCTGACCAATGGTCTTGGCGCTGTTGATGTCTCGGCGGCCTCTCCCGATCACCAGTCGACAGGTGATGGCATTGATGCCGAAGCCGTTGAGATCCTGCGCGGACCTGCTGCGCTGGCCTATGGTGGTCAGGCGATTGGCGGCGTGGTGAATGTGCTGGATGGTCTCATCGTCGACAGCCTGCCGGAAGAAGGGGTGAGCGCGGATCTGATGGCGGCCGGCACCACGGTGAATGATGGCGCCGAACTTTCCGGCCGGACCCGTTTTGTCAAAGGGCCTTTCGTTCTGACACTGACCGGCTCCATGCGCGATGCATCCGACTATGACATTCCCGGCTTCGCGGAATCGGCTGGTTTCCGCGCACTCGAAGAGGCTGAAGATCACGACCATGATCATGACGAAGATGATCACGATCACGACGAAGACGAACATGACCATGAGGGTGATGAAGAGCACGCACGCGATGTGCTCGAAAACTCATACCTTGAAACACAGACGCTCGGCGCAGGGCTGAGCTGGATTGGCGAGGACGCATTCTTCGGTGTTTCTGTTCGCCAGACCACGTCCGAATACGGTCTTCCCGGTCACAGCCATGATCATGGCGACGAGCATGATCATGAGGAAGAAGAAGATCATGACGACCACGATCACGATGAGGACGAACATGATCATGAAGAGGGCGAGGAACACGCGCATGAAGATCCGTTTATCGATCTGAAACAGACGCGTATCGACCTGAAGGGCGGTTTGCTGTTCGACGGCGGCGTTGTGACGAAGCTCGAAGGCGCGCTGTCCTATTCCGATTATGAGCATACCGAGTTTGAAGCGCCGGGCGAACCGGGGACACGCTATGAAACCGATGGCGTTGAAGGCCGTCTTGAGCTTGATCATACACTTGGCGGTTTCGATGGCGCGCTTGGCGTTCAGTTCTCCGACATCAGCTTTGCGGCATTCGGCGAAGAGGCGTTCATCGCACCGACAGACACCACCAGCTATGGCGTGTTCCTCTATGAAACCCGCGAATGGGATGATGGCTTCGGCGTTGAGGGTGGCCTCCGCCTTGAGACGGTCGACTATCAGAATGACCGCTTTGGCAGCCGTGGCTTTGACATGCTGAGCGGATCGCTCGGCGTCCACAAACACTGGACAAGCGGCTGGTTCGCGGGCCTGCAGGCCACATATTCCGAACGTGCACCAAACCAGAGCGAGCTGTTTGCAGACGGGCTTCACCTCGCAACCGATCAGTATGAGGTCGGCGATCTCGGACTGGACGTCGAAAAAGCGACCAATCTGGAAGCAACGCTTCGTTGGGAAAGCGCGTCTACGGAAGTCGGCGCAAGCGTCTTCTATACCGATTTCAGCGACTTCATTTACCTGACGCCGGGTGAAACGCTGCAGGACGGCGTTCTGGTTGATGAGATTGATGAAACGCCGGTCTATCTCTTCCGTCAGGAAGATGCCGAGTTTGTCGGCTTCGAGATTTACGGCGAGCATCGCTTTGATGCGGCCATCGCAGGCGCGCAATGGAGCGTGAATGGCAGCCTTGAATATGTGGAAGCCGAGCTTTCAAACGGAGAAAACGTGCCTTACCTGCCACCGCTGACCTTCAATGGTGAGCTCAAGGCGGACTGGGGCGCTTATAATCTGTCGCTCAACACCACACTCGCGGGCGAACAGAATGATCCGGGCGTCGGCTCGCTGGAAACCGATGGCTATGCGCTGTTCGGGCTGCGTGGCGCACTCGACGCGGCGACCATCTTCCCGGGCGCGCAGGGCGTTGAGATCTTTGCAGATCTGCGCAACCTGACCGATGAAGACGTTCGCTATTCGACATCGGTGCTGAAAGACACGCTGCCTGCGCCGGGGCGTAATCTTCGCTTTGGTGTGAAAGCCAGCTTCTAGGCATCACAATGATTGGGCGCTCATTCTGAGAAATGAGCGTCCAGCCATGCCAGGAAGGGCGTCCAGTCTTCCGGCGTGATCCCATGCGTGCCCTCGCGAAACTGAAAGGCGAGGTCCGCATCTGGATCGAAATCTCCCAGATCTCTTGCGTCAAACGTCTCGCTGCCGAGCAGTGCATAGACCGCTCCGGCGGCTTTGGCCGCGGTGAACGCTCCTTTCGGATCAGACCATTTATCCCGCGCAGAATTGCCAAGCAGCAGGAGACGCGGCGCCATCAGAGCGACCAGCGCATGCTGATCAAATGGCAGATCGTCTGCGCGTTCGGCGTATAAGGCATAGCTTGGGCTAAACCAGTGCGGATAGGTTTCGGTGATCTCTTCTATGCTTTCCCCGACACCGTTTTTCTGGACAGAAGCACCGCCCGTTCCGGACTGGTGGGCGATTACGCCCGCAATGCGCGGGTCCAGCGCGCCTGCCAGAAGAGACACTTTGGCAGAGCGTGAATGGCCGAACAGAATGACGCGTGTTTCGTCGAGCCCGTGATCTGTTTCGACATAATCTGTGATCCGGCTGGCCACCCAGGCCCAGATGCCGATCGCGCCATAGGGGCCGTGATCCATATCGGTCTTTGGTAGCTCCGCCAGCGCCTCCAGCCCGGCCTCAGAGGCATCCGGCACGATCATTCCGGGATAATACGCGCCAAAGGCAAAGCCATGATCAATCAGCGCTTCCAGCGGTGGGGTCTCGATATACCGACCGAAGATAAAGGTCGCGATCGACATGCCAAAGCCGTCATGATCGCAATAACCGGGATAGGCGAGGTCCTCCGGGCGCTCGACGCCGTCAAAGGGCAGGGTAACGTCATTCGGGCAAGAGCCCGCGCCCAGAATAACGGGATGCGGCCCTTTTGTATTCGGGACGACGAAATGGACATCCTGACGATAGGTCTCTGCGCCGATGGCGAGCGATAGCTGAACGCCGATCAGGCTGGCCTTGCCGTCCAGAAATTCCGGATCAATCACCTTGCGGGACACGGTGCTGGCGCGAATGTCAGCTGGGCGACTGCCATAGACCTGGCTCAGCAGCATATTGCGCCAGAAGGGGGCGCGAATCTCGCGCCATGCCTCTGGCGTTGTGACCTCTGCCATGCCGCCGATTGGCGCCAGCAGGTCCGGTTTTGCAGGGCTGGTTTCCGGCGTTTCATTCACGCGCGGAAGCAGAAAGGTTGAGCAGCCCGCAACACCGCCAACAATGACGAGAAGGATCGCCAGCCCTAACCATTTGAGCACTCTGATCAAGAAAGGCTCCTTTGGAACGGTTGAGGGCTGCCGGCGGGTCTGCTGCTAGCGAATGTCCAGCAGGTTTTCGATCGGGCGACCGAGCACGGCCTTGTCGCCATTGATGCCGATCGGGCGCTGAATGAGGCGTGGGTTTTCCGCCATGGCTGCAAAGACTTCATCGTCGCTGGCCGTGTCCGGGAGTTCGAATTTCTTGGCATCCTTTTCGCGCAGGAATTCGCGCGGTGAGGAGACGCCCATTTTCTTTGCAATGTCTCGAAGCTCGTCTTCGCTCAGAGCTTCAGATGCATTCATGTATTTGCGCAGGTCGACTTCAACCCCTGCATTGTCGAGCAGGTCCAGTCCATTGCGGGACGTTGAGCAGGATGGATTATGGAGAAGAATATAGCTCATCTATGTAGTCGTAACTTTCTATTGTCCGAGATCCGTAGCGGACCCGAAATCTTCAATCGGCGTCTGTATGACGCCGGGTGTGTTCATAGCCTCTGAGTAGAGGAGCCATGCTCGGCTTGCAGCCTCGTCATCGCATGTCACCTGAACCCATTGGTATCTGTCTTCCGGTACTGGATCTCCATCGATCATGTCGACCAGATCTTGCAGTCCGACCTCGTACACATGGCCCTCAACCCGAATAATGCCATACCCTTCAGAAAGGTAGCGCAAAATTTCAACCTGATCGCCTGGCGCCAGCGCCAGTTCAATGACGTCACTTGCCTCGCCGGGTGTGAAGGCTTCGAGCGAGCCTTCGGCGATCACGTTTCGCTTGGCGATCTTGTTCATGATGACGAAGTTCAGCTCGTCGTCAGCGGCCCGTGCTTCATTCCATTGGTGAATGGTGACATTCTGGTCGAGCGGGCAGGAGATCTCCGCGGCCAGAGACAGATCGGAATTGGCGCGCCCCATCAGGACGACATTTTCGCCCTCAATCGAGAAGCCATCGGGATACTCGCCTGACCAGCCATCGCCGAAATACCAGCTTTCATCCTGCGTCGTCAGCAGGTCTGTCGGTGGCAGGACAGCCACGTCCGTCTCTGGCGTATCTGGCTCGCTGGTCTCCGCGGTCTCACGCTCTGGCGGTGCTGTATCTGCCGGCGTTTCAGGCGGCGTCTCGCTGGCGGCTGGCGTTGGTGGCTCTTCCGGTTTCTTGCCGGGGCCACAGGCCGCAGCCAGCAGTAAAACGGTCAGCGCGGGAAAAATAAGTTTCGACAAATGTGTGCCTCCCACGGGTTCCGACCCAGTATGTCTTTGCCCGGTTTTATTTGTACAGTATCAAATCAGCCTGCACATGTTCAACCGCTCTGATCGGTCAATATTTTATCATGCACAAGTATGAGATTTCTCGCTATCGCATGAAAGTGACTTATCTTTCGCTTTTGGCTAAGAAAACAGTCCCAATCCGGTGAACTGACGTAGCTTTGCCTGGCACAGACGAACAAAAATCATCTGTTTCATGTTTTGCTTGAAACCTAACACAGACAAGGGCAGTTGACATTTCATGTCTCAAGAACGCCGTAAATCGTCCGTCACCGTCCGCAATGCAGAGCTTGCGGATATCCCTGGTATCGTTGCCCTGACAGGCCGCATCTACAAGGATGAGCCGCCATACACGCCTGGTATGATCCAGGGACAGATCACGAAATTCCCGAGTGGCCAGTTCGTGGTTGAGTATGACGGCGAGATTGTCGGTTATGCCGCAAGCTTCCGGATTTCAGAGCGTCTCTGCATGGGGCCGCATACCTGGGATTCCATCACGGGCGGCGGCTATGGCGCACGTCACAGCCCGAAAGGCCAGTGGCTTTACGGCATGGAGGTTTGCGTCGATCCGGATCGGCGTCGTCTGCGCATCGGTCAGCGCCTCTATGATGCCCGTCAGAGCCTGTGTGAAACCAAGGACATCAAGGGCATTGTGTTCGGCGGGCGTCTGCCGGGCTGGTCGCGTCGCAAGCGCAAATACCCTGATCCCGTCGATTATGTGACAGCCGTTGAAGAGAAGAAGATCACGGATCCAACCGTGAGCTTCCATCTCAAACAGGGCTTTGAATGCATTGGCATTCTGCGAGGTTATGCTCCGGATGATACGCCATCCGGCGGTTTTGCGACGCATATGGTGTGGCGCAATCCTTATTATAGCGGCGAGGCTGATCAGAAAAAACCGAAACACTTCCTCACGGATTCGGTGCGCATCTGCACGGTTCAGTTCCAGCAGCGCATGGTGAAGGATTTCGAGGAATTCATGGGCAATGTCGAATATTTCGTCGATGTTGCTGCCGACTATCGGTGTGACTTTGTCGTCTTCCCGGAGCTGTTTACGCTGCAATTGCTGGCGTTCGAGGAAAAGCGCCTGTCTGCCGTTGAGGCCATTGAAAGCCTGACGCGCTATACGCCGCGCTTCATTGATGAAATGCGCCAGCTCGCCATCAGCTATAACATCAACATTATCGGCGGTTCGCACCCGACCCGCACCGATGATGGCGACATTCAGAACGTCGCCTATGTCTTCCTGCGTGATGGCTCCGTCCATGCGCAGGAGAAGATCCACCCAACGCCGGATGAGCGCAGCTGGTGGGGCATCAAAGGCGGCGATGAGCTCCAGACCATTCTGACCGATTGCGGTCCGATCGGCGTGCTGATCTGCTATGACTCCGAATTCCCGGAACTTGCCCGCAAGCTCGCTGATGAAGGCGCGCGCATTCTTTTCGTGCCGTATTGTACAGACAGTCGTCCGGGCCATTTGCGCGTGCGTTATTGCTGTCAGGCCCGCGCGATCGAGAACCAGTGCTATGTCGTCACCTCCGGCAATGTCGGCAATTTGCCGAATGTGGAGAATATGGACGTACAATATGCGCAATCGGCCATTCTCACACCGTGCGACCTGCCATTTGCCCGCGACGGCATTGCTGCCGAAGCGAGTGAAAACGTCGAAACGGTCATCATGACCGACCTTGATCTTCAGGATCTGAACTGGGCGCGTGTTGAGGGCAGTGTACAGAACCTGCGAGACCGCCGCTTCGATCTTTACAAGACGCAGTGGAAAGGCAGCTAGACTTTCGGCTGCAGCGGGTGAAAAATACTTCAGTTATGTCTGACGGGTAGGTGGGAGGCCTGTGGATGCTGAAGTCTGTTCTGGTGGCTGTGCTGGGCTTGTGCCTGGCGGGCCTGTTTGGTGGCGCGCGGGCGCAATTCCTCGATGTGACCCCGGTTCCTGAAGCCCGCTGGTCGGAACCGGGCAGCGTTTCCTACACGCAGAACGAAAATGCGAAACGCCTCTATGCGGCGGGCCAGTATGATCAGGCGAAAGCCATTTGGGAAAACCTGATCCGGTATGGCAGCCTTGAGGCGCTCAACAATCTGGGCGTCTATTATCGCGAAGGCAAAGCCGTGCCGAGCGACTATGCGAAGGCTGTTTCGCTCTGGCAGCAGGCCGCCGAACAGAATTTCACCCCATCCCTGATGAACCTTGCCGGGCTTTATCGCTCGGGTTATCCGGGCCAGCCTGCTAATGCGCAGAAGGCCTTTCAGACCTATGTTCTGGCGGGCCGGGCAGGCGATGAAAACGGCGCCTATATCGCGGCCAATATGGCCTTTAACGGCGAGGGAATTGCCTCCAATTTCGCAGACGGTCATCGCCTGCTTATGCTGGCGGCTGATCTCGGCAATCCTTCGGCCTTCCTGACCATGGGAAAGTTTGACGAGCTGGGCCTCAATCCGGACGGCGACCTGATGTCGGCCCGCAACTGGTATGAGCAGGCCGATGCCATGGGCCATCCGCTGGCCGCAGCGGCGCTTCGCGACCTTCCACCGCTCGACATGGCGTTTGTAAACGCCCTCATGCGTGAGGGACGTCACAGCGACGCCCGCCGCATCGCCTATCGTCTTTGCTGGGAGGGCGGCGATGCCTATGCCTGCGAATTGCAGGGGCGTTATGACCTGCTGGGAGCGACAGGCGTTTATCGCGACTATGCCAGCGCCGCTAAAGCGCTTGAGAAAGCCTGCAATGGGCGCGTCGGCGATGCCTGCGTGAATTTTGCCCATGCCGTTGCCGAAGGCAGCCAGCTCGCACCTCAGAAATTCACCCGCGCGCAATTCTCAAGAGCCGAATATGAATACACCCGCGCCTGCGACGAACAGCAGAACTATAATGCCTGCGCCGGGGTCGTTTTCTTCAATTATTACAGCTATTTCGGGCTGAATAACGGTCAGAAGATCATGAAGTATGGCGGTCAGGCCTGCATGAATGGCGGCAATGATTTTGCCTGCGATGTCTGGATGCCCATGTTCAATGCCTCCGTGCCAGCCGTCTCCAGCGGCGGTTCCGGATCAAAAATCGGCAATTTCCTCGGCAATACGCTCGCTGCTGTGGTCGGTGGGCTCGCCGCAGGCGCTGAGCAGTACAACGCCAATTCGGGCTCTACGAGCAGCTATCGCAGCACCAGCGCGACCAGTAGCGCCAGCACAGACACCAGCATGCGTGATTTCAATCAGTATCTGAACTCCGTGAAGTCCATTGGTACGGCTTATTCTGCGCCTTGCCCGCCCAGCAATCCATACTGTTAACCGGCTCAGATGAGCGCTCAATAATCTGCCAGTATTGCCGCACTTCCGGGGCTCGCTTTCGGGCGATATGGCCGAGATTGCTGCAAGGCTGTTTCTTGAAATGGCGCTTTAACCGAAAATTCTTCTGCTGAACAAGAATAGGTAATTTCTAATACCTTGAAAACGCAAGAATACTTAATTTTTGGGGCAATTTGAGTGAGTTTTCAGGGTTGTTCTTATCATTCTCTAACCTTTTTCAACCAGTGTTTCAGGACCAAGGTTGGAGGAATGGATGATCTGGACTGTCGTGGTCGTGGTCTTTGTGGTGTGCCTGCTGATTCTGTATACAGGATATGTGCGCCGTGAGATCGACTCGGCGTTTGTCAGCCAGGATGCCATGCTCGCGCGGTTCGGTGGCACGATCCACGATATGCGCAAGCGGACCAACCAGCTCGTTTCCGACCATGAACGTCTGCGCCAGAAGGTCTGGAAACTCGAGGAAGACGTGCTCCGTCTGCGCAAGCTTCAGGCGTCCATGATCCAGGATGAAAAGCCGGAAGAGGTTTCCCTGCGCGACAAGAACGTTTTCTAGGAAAACAACGCGGCCCACCCCGCCTCAATCGGTCAGGCGGTGCATTTCCTCATCAGAATATCCGAAATGATGGCCAAGCTCATGGACCAGAACATGGTGGATGAGCTCTTTCAGCGTCACATCTGGCTTGCTGCGTGCTTCGGCAAGGATGGGCAGGCGATAGAGAAAAATGCGGGGGCTTTCCGGGTAAGGGAAGGTGACGCTGTCGATGGTCAGCGGTACGCCCTGATACAGCCCGCTCAGGCTCATCGGGTTTACAATGTTCAGCTCTTCCAGAACATCACGATCGGCAAGGTCCTGCACATGCAGCACCACGCGCCCGGCAGCACGGCGAAATTCATCCGGCAGCTGCGCCCAGGCCTGCTCGGTCAGCTCACGGAATGTATCCAGATCAGGTTCATGTGTCATCGCCCGACCTAGATGTGGTCGGGCGAGACTTTTGTGAAGGGCGAAGCGGGCCTTATGCGTTCGGATCGCCGATTTTGCCTTTCAGCGCCTGGACGCGGATACGCAACATGCCTTCATGCGAGAACGTACGTGAAGACAGGCTCTCTGCACCGGAAAATGTGGTGTAGGATCCGCCCGTACCGGTATAGCCCTGGCTCTGTAGCAGTCTGGTTTCGTGGGACACGACCGCTTCGCCAACCCGCTCCGGATCTGTGGTGACGAGCACGAAGGCTTCACCATCACGAGGCCGGAACTGCACACCGAAGACCGATCCGATGTCCATGTATTTTTCGCGGTCAAAGCGACGCGTGATCTCACCTTCCTCGTTCAGAATGGCGATATCTGCGGCAAGCGTCCGGTGCTGGGCTTTCAATCCGCCAATGGTCAGCGCGAGATTTTCTGTCTGAGACGGCAGCGAAAACACCATATAGTTCGTCGACAGGCCGCCTTTTGTGAAACACGGCGTGTCGTTCTTGAACTGATAGATCTCATCCGACAGTTTCTTCGGCTTCTCCGGCGCAAGCGCTTGCGGCGTGAGAAGGTCGGGCTCTGCATCACAAATCTTGTCCGTGATCTCCACAACCGCCATTGGCGGCGGCGGGGATGAGGCACATGCGGCGAGCAGCATTGCGCCCGCCAGTGCGATATAGAGGCCTGGTTTCATCCGAGCAGCCTGCATCATTATTGCAGCAGTCGGGAAACAGCGAGCGCTGTTTCGGTGAGTGCGGCGGTCACACCTTCCCGTGCGAGTTCCGGATTGGCTTCCAGATCATCGATCGAATTGAAGGCATATTTCTCGTCTGGTGCGATGGTGACAATGACGTCCGGCTGCGCGACCGGGTTATACATGACCCGATTGTCCATATGGATGGTTTCCGGGTCCTGCGGATTGCTCAGACGCACCTGCGCGGCGGCATAAGGGCGCCATTGCGTAGAGCCACCAACGAGCTGGTAGCCATAGCCGGCACCGGCGACGTCCAGAATGGCGGTTTTCTCATCGGCCTGCGCGTCGCTGACAAGCTGGACAAAATCACCCGGTGATTTGCGATCGAGCGAGACACTGTCCAGCTCATAGCCGGAGTCAGTCAGAGCGGCTTCAAGCGCAGCGTCAAACACCGCTTCGCCGTCAAATTCCTGTTCGGCGAGTGTGGCGCGAATACGTGCGCGCTGATTGGCTTCGATATTGGCTTCCACACCCGCAGCGATGGCGGCAACGAAAAGTCCGGCAACCGGAACGGCGGCAGATGCAGCTGACGTCAGGTTCGCGCCATTTGTCGCCAGTTTGCGCGTGTCGGCTTCTTCCGGAAAGGATTGTTCGACGATCAGGATTTTTTCGACACCCGCAAGTTCGCGATCATAAGGTACTGGCGCATAAGGCGTCACGCAGGCTGCAGTGGTCAGTGCGAGACCGCACGCCAACAAAGTCTTTTTCACGGTTTTACCCCCCGAGATACATTTGCAAGCGGGCACTCACTCGCCCGCAGGATAAATCGTTACAGCACGGTAATGAGCGGTCAATCTTTAAATTGATTTTCCAACAGGTTTAGCCAGAGGCGGGAGTTGTGTTCGAGGGTGTTTTTCGCCCCGTCTCACCGGCATATCGTGCAGCTTACTTTACAAACACGGTGCATGAGGCATGTAACCAGCATGGCTTTTTCAGATACCAGGATGGACCAGCTCCGTCATATCCTTACAGACGCTGCTCAGGCAGAAATCCTGCCGCGCTTCCGTGGGCTTCAGGCTTCTGATGTCGATACGAAGACGTCTGCGATTGATGTTGTGACGGCGGCCGATATTCAGGCTGAGATCCGCATCACTGCGGCCCTGAAAGCGGCCTTCCCCGATGCGCTTGTGTTCGGTGAAGAAGCCTGGGCGAAAGACAAATCCGTCCTGAACGGGCTTGCTGACGCTGAACTCGCTTTCATCATTGATCCGGTGGATGGCACGCTGAACTTTGTCAAAGGCCTGCCTCTGTTTGGCACCATTCTGTCGATCACCTCAAAGGGCGAAACGATAGGCGGTCTGCTCTATGATCCGCTCAATGACAGCTTTCTCATGGCAAGTAAGGGCGCCGGCGCCTTTCAGGTGTTTGGCGATGGCGAAACCCGCCGCGTGAAAACGGCCGCGCCGACCGATCTGTCAGCCATGTCCGGTGCGCTCTGCCTGATGTTCTTTCCAGACCCGATCAAGGCGCGTGTGGCCGCCAATCTCACCAAAATCGGTCCCTTTCACGGGCTGAATTGCTCGGTGTTTGATTACTGGCTGGTCGCCACGGGCAGCGCACATTTTACCGCCAATTTCTGTGGCATGTACTGGGACCATCTCGCCGGCACCCTCATTCATGCCGAGGCAGGCGGCTATAATGCCCACTTCGACGGCACGCCTTATAATGGCCGCGGCGAACCTGCCAATGTGCTCTCAGCACCGGACAAGGAAAGCTGGGAGCTGATCAAACGCGAATTTCTCGGGGTTGAATAAAGCGATCCTCGATCGGGCCGTTCGCGAGTTGTCCTCTCTCACCACACCGCAGGTTCCAGCGCAGGCTGGTATCGCCGGATTGAGAGGGGAAACCCTCCGCTGTCATCCCGGACTTGATCCGGGATCCAGCACAAAAACCAAAAACTAATCCCACCCCGGCGCGGCGCCCACATACTGGCACGCATGTCAGAGCCCGCATCCAAACCTGTTGATCTGCGCCCCGTTTTCACGGAGATCGCCACGCGCCTGGCGGGTTTCATGGCCCGGATCGCGGGCTATGCAGAAGATGCTCTGGAGCCGGAGGAAGACCCGGCAAGACGCCCCTCGCACATGATGCTGGGCGCGAAAAATACCCTGATCCTGCAGGTCCGGCGCATGGAATACACGCTGCGATGCTTCATTCTGTGGCTCGCCGCAGAGCTGTTACAGCGCGCAAAAGACGAGCCCGGTTTTGCAGACGGCCTCACCCTCACGCCGCGCGTTTCGCGGCCGGCGCACCCCGATGATCCACCGCCCAACACCTGGATGATCGAACAGGATCAGGCGCTGCGTGATGCCCTGTCAGACCGCGTGCGC
>NZ_JBHSSW010000018.1:0-11986 GCF_042659465.1 Ponticaulis profundi
GGGGCGGCGCTTGGCCTCACCCGCGCCCCGGAGACGGCGCTGGAGCGGCTTCAGGCCGCGCGTGCATCGCGTGGGGCCGTCGATACCCCCTCGAGCGCGCTTGAACGGCTACAGGCCGCGCGGGCGGGGCGCGGTGAGGACCGAGGTGTGGAGATCGAGCGCAATATTGAGAGCGCAGGGCATGCCCTCACCCAACAGGACCGGGAGAGGGAACGCGTGCTGGAGCAGGAGCGGGCGTTGGAACGGCAGCGGGCCGCTGAGCGCGAAGGGCCCAGCCATGAAAGGTGAAAAGGTGATGGTATGTATGGATGCGGCAAAGGTCTGCTTGACTGTCCCGCTTGCCCGCTTGCCCCATGCAGACTAACAGACGGTAATCAGAAGAGTTTTGGTCAGATGAACTGACCTACGGCGGCAGGGGCAGCAGAATGGACATCAGACGAGGGCGCCTTTGCGCCGATTTCATATCCTGCCTCATGGTTCTGGCTGCCGTCCTGTCCCTGAGCGCCTGTGCGGCCAGACCCGGGCCCGAGGTTCTGCGCATTACCGAGGCGCACGTTCCCGGTGCACAGACCGTCACCGTCTATGCCGCCACAACCCGCGCACGGGCGGCCGGGAATGTGAATGTCTTCACCTCGGGTCGCGCCAGCCAGCCAAATTACGCGTCCTTTGACATCTCGGTGCCGCCCAACCACCAGCCGGGCCGGATTGAATGGCCTGAAGAGCAGATCGATCCGCAGACAAGCTTTGCTACAGTGGGACAAACCAATCTGACCCAGCAGGGCCTTCTGCAGCAGGTGGCGGGATCAGGGGACGGTAGGAAGGACGTGGTCATTTTCATTCATGGCTACAATTACAGCTTCCCCGAGGCGCTGTATCGGCTGACCCAGATAAAGGTAGATGGCAATCTGGACGAGACCCCGATTCTGTTCGCCTGGCCCTCTCAAGCCGCCGTTGCGGGTTATGTGGCCGACAAGGAATCCGCAACCTATTCGCGCGATGCGCTGACTGATCTGCTGGCCGCGCTGGCACGCGACAGCCGCATCGGCACGATCACCGTCTTTGCCCATTCGATGGGCGGCTGGCTGACGGTGGAAGCGTTGCGCCAGTTGCGTTTGTCGGGGCAGGACGATGTCTTTAACCGTCTGACGGTTGTGCTTGCAGCGCCCGATATCGACGTGGATGTATTCCAGGCGCAGATGCAGGTTATCGGCCCGATGACGCCGCCAATGACGGTGCTGGTCTCGTCCGATGACCAAGCGCTGCGCGTCAGCAACCGGCTGAGCCGCTCCCGCGCGCGCATCGGCGCGCTGGACATCACTGACCCGGCCGTGCAGCAGGCTGCGCGCAAGGCCCAGCTTGCGATTATCGACATCTCCAGCGTCGAGGCCTCGGACGGTCTGAACCATGACCGCTATATCAAGCTGGCCACCCTCTATGCCAACCGGCGCGACGAGGGGGGCGACACGCCTGGACCCGGTCTTCGCAGCACCGGTGCCTTCGTGTTCAACACGGTGGGCGCCACCATCTCCAGCCCCTTCTCAATCATCGGCGAGGCTTTGGAGGGTGGGTAAGACCGGGCCGCAGCCTGGGCGCCGACTAGGATCTGGCCGAGGGTGGCTTGCCGGGGCGGCCTTTGCGCTTGGTGTGCTGATCGCCGCGGCGCTTGTCGGTCTGACCGTTCGCTTTCAACTGGACGGTCCGGCGCGCTGGTTCTGGATCCTGGTCGTCGTCGCGACGGCGCTTGCCGTTCTGGCGCTGCGCGCGACAGGGCGACGCAGCGCCAGCCGGGCGGTTCTGCTGGCCTCCATTATCGGTGCTCTGGGCTGGTGGCTAACGATCCGGCCTTTGGGGGATCGGGACTGGGCAGCCGATGTCGCTTATGGCGTGACCGCGCGGATCGAGGGTCAGACCGCCATTTTGGACCACGTGCGCAATTTTGATTGGCGCAGCAAACAGGACTTCACCTCGCAGTGGGAAACGCGCCGCTATGACATCAGCACGCTGTCATCGGTCGATCTTGCCACATCGACATGGGATAATCCGGCCATCGCCCATACGCTGGTCAGTTTTGGCTTTTCGGACGGGGCATACCTGACCTTTTCGGCCGAGATCCGGCGCGAGCGGCACGAATCTTTTTCCGAGATCGGTGGTTTCTTCAAGAAATTCGAACTGGTGTTGATCGCAGCCGACGAAGCCGACATCCTGCGGCTGCGCACCAACATCCGCCGCGAGGATGTCGCTCTGTACCGGCTGAATCTGACTCCAGCGCAGCGCCGCGCGCTGTTCATGACCTATCTGGAGAAGGCCAACCAGCTGGCGGCCCAGCCCGCTTTCTATCATACGATTACCGCCAACTGCACTACAATCATCTTTCAGATGGCCCGGCTTGTCGCGCCGGGTATCCCGATGGACTGGCGCATCCTTCTGTCCGGCTATCTGCCAGATTACCTGCATGACCACGGGGTGACCGACGCCGGGCTGCCGCTAGAGGAGCTCAGGGCGAACGCCCGTATCAGCGCCAAAGCACAGCAGGCCGATCCCGCCATTCCCTATTCCATCGCCATCCGGGCTGAGGATCCGTCCAAGCGCTGACCGCCGCCGGGGGGGGGGCGCAAGGCGGCGTGCTCTGGCCTCCGTCGCCGCCCGCGCAAACGCCCGTTAAGCGCTCTCCAACTTGCCCCGGGTCTCCAAGAAGGGGTCGCTTGCTTGGACGTTCCGGTGTCGCAAACCTCGGCTCGATCGTGTTCGGTCCATACCCGGCTTAGATCTGGATGGAAATCGACAGATCTGCGCGTCCTTTTCGGCCAGCGTATGAGCGCCGGCGCAGTTCGCATTGCGCACGTAGGCAATGACGGGAACGCCGGCCTCCGGCAGCGCGCCAGCGAGAGCGCCGCCTCGGATTCCGGCCGCAAGCGTTACGAGGGCGGGCCTGTTTTTATCGAGTATTATCTAAAGTGGTTTTCCAAAAAATAGTCCCGGAGAGGTTCTGGGGCTAAGCATCCATGCCTAGGTTTATGAATTGCACAAAATTAAATTGTGCGCTATGTAAAAAACAGTGAGCGACAAAAGGAAGCTGTTATGAGTCATCTCTATACCACCAGAGTCACCGCAGTTGGTGGCCGTAACGGCACCATCAAGAGCGAGGATGGCATTCTTAATCTGCAACTGGCCATGCCCAAGGAACTGGGCGGCAAGGGTGGTGCCACCAACCCCGAACAGCTGTTCGCGGCCGGCTATGCCGCGTGTTTCGAAAATGCAGTTATTCATGTCACGCGCGGCCAGAGCGACAAAGTCCGTGACAATGCCATCGAGGTGGTCGGCGAGGTCGGCCTGCTGCCCAACGGTGCTGGCGGATTTAACCTGGCCGTTACGCTCTATGTCGAGATTGCCGGCCTCGATCAGGCGAAGGCTGAGGAGATCGTTCGCGCCGCGCACGCCGTCTGCCCCTATTCCAATGCGATTCATGGCAACGTCGATGTGAAGATCAACGTCAGCACGCGGGGATGACCATGGAGGGGACACAGAACGGGGATGCGGAAGGCGTGAACCGGGTCCTGCTAGAGCAACAGATCTGCTTTCGCGTCTATGTTGCCTCCAACCTCGTGACGCGACTGTATCGCCTGCATCTGGACGCGATGGGGCTTACTTACCCGCAATATCTGGTCATGCTGATCCTGTGGGAAACCGAGCTGCAGTCGGTCAGCCAGCTCGGCGACCGGCTGTATCTGGACAGTGGCACGCTGACGCCTCTGCTCAAGCGGCTGGAGGCCGCCGGGCTGGTGGTCCGTAGGCGTGACACGATCGACGAACGGCGGGTTCTTATTGCTCTCACCGAAACCGGGCGTGCCCTGCGCGAACGTGCGGACGCAATGCTTAGAGCATTGGAAGGAGAAACCTGCCTCTTGCCCGGAGACCTCGATGTGCTCGGTGAGCAGTTAGACCGGTACATCTGGGATCTCAGCGCACAACTGGGTACTCAAGGGCGGGTTGATGCCCCGCCCGTTGATTGATGACCTTTTGCGATCTGAAAAGATTTTAAAGGATCTAAGGCCAAGCGAGGCAGATCATCAACAAGCACGCTACACAAATGACTGCCTCCTATCAACACTGCACACTGAGCATTTTTGTCGCTTAGTGTTGACATGGCACTCAATGCCATAGCACACTATCCTATGAGTTTAATACCTGCCAACACCCATCTCTCGCTGCGCGAAAGGCAGAATGCCGCCGTCCGTTCTGAGATTGTGCAGAGCGGGATCAAACGGTTCCTAGACTGCGGCTTCGATGAGACGACGACGGACGAGATCGCGGACGATGTTGGTGTGTCCCGGCGGACTGTGTTCCGCCACTTTCCAACCAAAGAGGACATCGTCCTCAGCGGGCCGTTAGCATCCGTCGGCCAACTCAGGGCAGCCGTGGCAGCCTGTCCAGCGAACGAACCACCTCTTGTCTGCATGCAGTCAACCATAGTCAAACATGTCGCGGCCCAAGCTGAGCGCCACCCGGGCGCCCTCTTGATTGCCAAACTCATCGAGAAAACGCCCCGACTTCGATCGCGCAGCCACGAGCTCACAGACGCTTGGGAATCCGCTCTGACCGAGGGGCTGATCGATCGCAATCCGGATCAGGCGGCACAAGCGCCACTTATCTCCGTAGTGGCGGTGGCGACGGCGCGTTTAGGCGCTCGCCGCTGGTTAGCCGCCGACGGCGCTATCACCCTGACAGCGTCCATTAACCACGCCTTCGACGAACTCGCCCTCGTGGGACTTTAAAAAGTCTCCTCCTCTCCCTCCTCTCGATCGACCCCGTCATGACCGACCGCCCCCCTGCCAGATCTGCCGATGATCCGGCGGCAGCCACCGCTGGAAAGCCGGAGATGGAGATCCTCCATCCCGATCCTGCGGCAGCGGCCGCTCCGGCGCGCAAGAACCCGGCGAAGAAAATCGCACTGGTCGTGATCCTCCTACTGGGCCTGCTCATGGCATGGTACGTGGCCACTGATCGTCTAGCACCCTATTCTTCGCGCGGGGCGGTCGCCGCTTATATTGCGCAGATCGCACCGCGAGTTTCCGGGCAGGTGACGGAAGTCCTGGTTCAGGACAACGCCATCGTCAATTCGGGTGAACCGCTCTTCCGCCTCGACAGCCGGCCTTTCGAAATCGCCGTCCGTCAGGCCGAGGCCAATCTCGCACAAGCGACTCAGTCGATCGACGCGTCCTCCGCATCTCTCGTCGCGTCACAGGCGCAAGTGGCTCAGGCAAGAGCAAATCTTGACAACATTCGAGCTGCAGCGGAGCGGACCCTGGCTTTGGTGGAGCGCGGGATATCGTCAGGTGCACAGCGTGATGCGGCCGAAGCCGATTTACGCACGGCGGAAGCCCAGTTTAGCACGGCGGAGGCGAACCTTCGCAGCGCCGAAGCACAACTCGGGGAACTGGGGCAGGACAACCCACAGATTCAGGCCGCGCAGTTCGCCTTGGAACAGGCGCAGTACGACCTCCTGTCGACAACGGTCGTCGCGCCTGGGCTGGGCGTCGTCACGAATGTTCAGCTGACGTCCGGTCAGTATCTGGCCGCCGGCAACCCGGGCCTCACCTTCCTGGATGCACAAGGCGCTTGGGTTGTTGCGGACTTTCGTGAGAACCAGCTTGCCAACGTCAAGCCTGGAGATCGCGTCGGCCTTTTGTTCGATGCCGTCCCCGGTACGATTTTTCATGGCCGCCTCGACAGCATTTCCTGGGGCATCGATCCGGGGCGCGCCAGTGTGGGCGGCTTACCGCAGAACCAACCCGAGACGCGCTGGTTCGAGCCGGCCCGGCGCATGCCTGTACGCATCGAACTCGAAGGCGGCATGGATGCCTGGCCGGTGAATGTACGAGCGGGCGGCAAGGTCAGCGCGGTGATCTACACTCAGGACGACGACGGTCCGATAGCTTGGATCGCCAACGCGATGCACCATGTCCAGTCCACCTTCTCGTACCTCTACTGAGGGCGCGACATGTACGTTGTCCCGCGCCCCGAGGTAAACGATGATCCGCTGCATGCCGTCCGCCTCGCCTCGATGGCCGTCGCAACCTTTGCGTTAATCCCGTTCGTTCAACCGGCGATCCCACCGCTTCTGGTCGCGCTGCCGGTCGGTCTGATGGCCGGCATGCGCAAGGCTTTCGATCCCAAGAAGGCGTTTGGCGGTCCTATTGCCTTCATCGTCATGGTTTGGCTGATGGCCTCAATCGTCTCCTTCGCTCGGCCGATGCCGGTCGTGCTGGTGACGATCATGGGTCTCTTCTATTTCCTCGGCTTTTATCTAATTCAGAAGACCGGCAATCCGATGGGGATGCTGCTCCTCATCGTCACGGTGCTGATGTCTGTGATGGGGATGAGCTCAACGGCCGCCCTAGAGGTCATGCGCGACGGCTTCACCGAAGCCTGCATCGTAGCGGCGATCCTGATCCCGCTTCTCTACGCCATCTTCCCGCCGGCGGCGAAGGAGAACCTCGTCGAGATCTATACGCCGGCACCGGGTCCTCATGCGGCCAGCGCCCTGATCCGCGCTGGCGTCCTGCTTGTCATGAGCTTTTGGCTTTACACCGTCATCGACCTGTCGAACCTGATGCTGGCGGTCGCGGCAACCTTCGTCCTTGTCTTCCCGACGCGAGAGACATTATTCGCAGAGGCCAAAGAACGAACCGTCTCGACCGCGCTTGGCGCCTGCGTTGCAGCAATGATCCTATTTGTGCTGACCCTTAACGCGCATCTGCCGATCCTGCTAGGACTGGTCTTCCTCGCCGGCCTGTTCTTCGGCAGCCGGATGATGAGGGGATACTATCCGGGCATGGTCTATCAGTTCGGCATGTCAGTAACGCTCGCACTCGTTGCCGGCGCGCTTTCGACACAGGAACCCGCCTACGCCGCCATGACGCGTACAGTGCTCACCCTCGTCGGCGCTGTCGCCGCGGCCTATTTGACTGCCGTTCTCGAAGCGCTATTTCTGTCCAGACCCGCGCATCTGAGCGAGCCGGCGTCTCTCTTTTCCTAGTCCAACCGGCGTCCGCTTTCTGAGCATCAACGGCTGACACGGCAGGCTGACGAGCAGGCTAGGTTTCGCTAGGACCATAGTTGTTTTGATTTTAGAGTAGAGATATGTTGCTGCGTTTTTGGTTGCCGTGTTGACAACCCCCGGCTGATCCCCGCCCTCACTCTATTCCGCCGCATAACACCCATTACGGGCAGGCGCAGAGGGTCAGGGTTGAGCGGGGGACGTTTCGGACGGTCCGTTAACCAAGCTGAAACGCCTCTGCCGTATCACTGTCCCACTCCCCCGGTGCCGCCTCCTCCTCCCTGCGGCGCCGGTGACACACCAGCCCCCGGTCCTGCCGCTCTCCTCCTCCCTGCGGCCAGGGCCGGGGGTCTTTGCATGCGGGACTGAGGTCAGGCTGGGGCCGGTGGCTCATGGGCTATTGCTTCGCGTTCTCGGGCGCCTGTCCAGAGGCGTTGAGTAGTAGAGCCGAAGCGGTGAGGTGTTTGGAGATCCTGCTAGTAAGGTGTAACATGCGTAACTGTAAGCCTCACAGTAACATGAGGCGAATTGCAACACTGTGAAGGCAAGCGGTTACACCTATGAGTTACACCCTAGGAGAAGCTGCGAAGGCGGTTGGTTTCAGTAAGCCTACACTTTCGAGAGCTATAAAAAGTGGAAAGCTTAGCGCAAGGCGTCTGGATGATGGCTCCTATAGTGTCGATGCATCTGAGCTGGAGAGGTGGAAGGATGCTAACGGGCACAGAAACCGTGATGTGAAGCGAATTGCAACCCCCACTGAAACACCTGAAACACCTCTTGAAACCAATGCATTGCAGGCTGAAGTTGAGAGGCTTCGTGCCCAAGTGGAATCCGATCAGCGAGAACGCGGTTTTCTTGAACAACGCATCGAGGATCTGAAGGACCGGGCGGAACGAGCGGAACGCAAGGAAGACCAACTTCACGCGCTCCTGGCAGACCTACGACCCCAAACCATCGCCAAACCGAAGGGGTTCTGGAGCCGGTTGTTTGGATAGTCGCTAGCGCAGGCTTTCTTGCTTTCCACAGTAAGCTACAAAGGCGGCACCCGCATTTTTCGGTGGGTTCCCCTTAGCCGTTTCTGCCTGCGCAAAGGCCAGCCAATCAGCTTGAAGGGCGTGATAGTCCCGACCCTTTTCCCGCGCTAGAGCACGGGCCTTTTCCTCGGCCCAATCAGGTAGGATAATAGCGGGAGCGATCTGTGTTTTTGTGTTCCGGGGCCGGAAGATTACGAGATCATCGCCCGTCAGTTCAATCCGGTAGAAGGGGGTATGATCGTCGGCGATAATCTGGCGAAGGTTGAGCCGAAACTTCTTGAGGGGGGCATTGCTTCCGGTCTTTTCCTGAAGTTTGGCAAGGCCAATATGCCATTTTAGCTGGTTGCCACAATGTTTCCGCGCGATCTCGTAGAGACGGCGTTCCAGCGGGCGGCGTAGACGGAAGTAGTCATTCGAAATGGTGACGACTTGGTCAGAATCGATAGCCCGCATGAGCCAGTCGGACAGAACCACCTCGCAATAATCCAGCCGCCAAGAACCATCATCACGCATGACGAATCCACCTTCGTCAATCAGGCCAAAAATTCGGGTTTCCATACGGTCGCCCGTCCGAATGTCGGTCTTGAAGGTTGTTCCTCGTAGGCGCTTGAAGGCTTGCTCTAGGCGTTGGTAGCCGAGGTTGTTGGTAGGCCTGTTCGTTGAAACTAGCAGTTCTCGCCCCGTAAACCTGACGCGCTTACCGACCTTCTCACCCCGGTTTTTCATATGCATCAGCTGGCTGATACAGAAGATCAGAATGTCCTTGTCGAAGATGGTCGGCAGGCCGTTGTAGGACGGCGTAATCTCTAAGCGAACATCCCCAGATGCATAGTGCAAGTGGCGCATGTCTGGCTTCGTCGCCAGTGAGAACATGGGGTGTTCCATCGACGCCGTATCATCTTTCGGCACGACATCGGCGATGTCGAGGATGAAGAAGTCTTTCTGAGGATGTCGATCAGGAAGTAGGGCCATGCTTAAGCCGTAGCATAAATTCGCACTATCAGGAACCAACATTTCGCACTATCAGGAACCGCCGCTGTTCGCACCTTTCGGAACCAAAATTCGCACCTTTCGGAACCCTAGTTCGCACCTTTCGGAACCCTGTGGATAGTTTTATTTTTGATAAACAGGCGACTATGGGGAATTTTCAGACCCGTAACTTACTCCGTAGGTAACACTATTAACACTAGGAGATATGGTGGTCTGCTTGACATTTTTACGAAATGTAGCCATGTTTCTACAATAACCTGATGAGGAGGGGTGAGCTATGGAACTGACAACGATCACCAGCCGGACGTTCAACCAAGACGCCAGCGGTGCAAAAAGGGCTGCTCAGAACGGGCCTGTGTTCATCACGGACCGTGGCAAGCCCGCGCATGTGTTGCTGAGCATTGAAGCTTACAGGCGGCTTACAGGGCAGCGAGAGAGCATCATTGATCTGCTGGCTGACACGGAAGCGGCAGAGGTCTCTTTTGAACCTAGTCGACTGAGTGGCCTCGCGAAGCCGGTCGATTTGTCCTGATGTTCATTCTCGATACGAACGTGGTGTCCGAACTGCGTAAGGCAAAGGCAGGTAAGGCGGATGCCAACGTCGTAGCCTGGGCGGCAGGTCAAGACCCGTCAGCCCTGTTCCTGTCGGCCATTACGCTTCTGGAGCTTGAAATGGGTATCAGGCAAGCCGAGAGGCGTGACGGCGCTCAGGGGGCCGTTCTGAGAGCCTGGATGACGGATAGGGTGCTCCCGGCATTTGAGGGGCGTATCCTGCCGGTAGACGGCCCTGTGGCGCTCTGCTGCGCTGCTCTGCATGTTCCTGACCCCCGCAGCGACAGGGACGCCCTTATCGCTGCGACAGGACTTGTTCATGCCATGCCAATCGTGACGCGCAATGTGGCCGATTTCGCGCCGACAGGCGTGCAGATCATCAACCCATGGGACATCGCCTAGGACTTAACTCAATTGGACTCACTGAGCTGTGTCCTGCCAGATGACACAGGCCAATCGCTCACCGGACGGCAGGGTTTCCCCACCAAGGGTTTTGCAGTCGCGGTGGGCTGCATCCTGGCGCAGCGCGGACCCTGCATCCCAGAGGTGCTGGAACTTGGTCGCCGGCTCGCGGGCAAAGAACCCCACAGCACCGCAGAGAGCCCCTATGAGGGCCATGGTGCCCATTCTGCGCCACCGACCCTGCTGGTGAACCTCCATGACCCTCAGGAGCCGCTCTGCGGCGCTGTGGAAGGCTTTGCTGGCGTCCTTCTGCGCCACAGCGGCGTCTCCGGCCCTGTGGGTGATTTCGATGGATGTCCCGCGCATCTCGCGTGCGGCCTCACTGACGGCATGCAGGGCGGCGCGATCCTGCAGCAGTGCCTTGTCCAGAATGGCGGCGATCTTCTTGCCGTTAGTCTCCCAGTCCGTGTTCTTGACGACCGTGGCCATGTAGGTGCGGGCATCCTTCACCGAGGCCGCTGTTGCTGCTGCCTGGCGCTGCACGTCGATCAGCGTTGTGGTGTTCTCCGCGGTGACGGAGACCAGGGCTTCCAGCATCTCGTCCTGGGGTGTGGGGGCGGCGGCAGGGTTTCTCAACTCAGCCATTGCGCGCGGCCTTCTTGTCGAGGCTGGCCAGGAGCTGCTGAATGTCTTTCACATCGAGGTCGCGTGTCACCCGGTCGCGCAGCAGGCCTGCCAGCTTTGCGGCAGCGTCAGGTGTTTCCAGTGCCGCCTTCACGACGACAGCCCCGACGATAATCTTGCGGCGAGTGTCGCTGGCCTTCTGTCGGGTCTTGAGGCGGTTCAGCTTGGCCTGTGCCTCGGCGATCTGCTGGTCAATGGTCCTGGGCATTTTGAAATCCTGTGGTCGCTCAATAGTTGCAAGTTTGGATGCCCAGAGCATAGGGTGCAAGACACGAAGTGCTCACCTATACGTCGCGAGCGACGTGTGAGCGAAGGACCGCTGCGCATCCTTTCGAAACCAAGCCAGGAGGGCGATCATGGCGATTTATCATTTTGACGCCTCGGTGATCTCCCGCAGCAAGGGTCGGTCCGCGACCGCCGCAAGCGCGTACCGTGCCGCCGAGCGTGTCGTGGATCGCCGCACCGGTGAGATGCACGACTACACCCGCAAGCACGGTGTCGAGCACACCGAGATCCTCGCCCCCGCGCATGCGCCGGATTGGGCGCGTGATCGCTCTGCGCTGTGGAACGCCGTCGAGCAGATCGAACGCCGCAAGGACGCGCAGGTCAGCCGCGAGGTCCGCGTGGCCCTACCTTCCGAACTGTCGGTTGAACAGAACCGCGATCTGGTGCGCGGGTTCGTCCAAGAGCAGTTCGTCGCCCGGGGGATGGTCGCTGACATCGCCCTTCACGCCCCGGGGCGTGAGGGAGACCAGCGCAACCACCATGCGCATATCATGCTGACCACCCGAGAGATCGGACCCGAGGGGTTCGGAGCCAAGAACCGCGACTGGAATGCCAAGGAGCTGCTGGTGGACTGGCGGTCGTCCTGGGCCGAGCACGTCAACCGGACGCTCGAGCGCTGCAGCGTCTATGAGCGCGTGGATCACCGCACCCTGGAGGCGCAGCGCGCGGAGGCGCTGGAGCGGGCTTCTGTGGCCGAGCACAACGGCGACGAGCGGGTCCGTGTCGCAGAGATGACGCGGGCGGTGGAGTTGGACCGCCCGCCCTTGCCCGATGTCGGCGCCCGGGGCTGGAGCATGATGCGGCGCGGGATCGCCACACCGGCCTCCGATCGCTGGCAGGAAGTGCGCGAGATCGGCCTTCAGGTCCGCGAGGTGGCCCGCGAGTTCCGGACACAGGCCCGCGACTGGCTGGAGCGGACCCTGGACCGGGTGCAAGAGCGCGGGGCGGCGCTTGGCCTCACCCGCGCCCCGGAGACGGCGCT
>NZ_JBHSSW010000019.1:0-4902 GCF_042659465.1 Ponticaulis profundi
GGACGCCCGGCATCGCGCACGAATTGGGCATCATCGCTGAGACGCGCCGCCTGCTGCGCAGCCGCCCCGTCTCCCAGACCCGCCGCATCGGCGACGGCACCGGCTGCACCGCCGCCGCCGAGGGCAACCATGGAGGACTGCAACCGGGCCTCTTCCAATTGGGCCGCCTCGTCGGCGGCCTGACGGCGCTGTGTCAGCAGATCGTCATCGCCACCCGGCATCACGCTCTGGCCGTTTTGCAGCCGCAGCATGTCCAGATCGTTCTTCAACTCGGCAATTTCGAGGTTACGGCTGCTGAGTTGGTCGTTCAGTTCCTGTTCGCGCGATCGCGCCTGGTCCTGCAACTGCGTCAATTCGCGGCGCAGCTGTTCGAGGGCTTCCGTATCCACGACAGGCTCACCCTCGGCGTCCTCGGCCGGAGCCTCGGACAGCCGGTCGATCTGGTCCTGCAAGCCCCGGATCAGCTCGACCACTTCGGAATTGTCGCTGCCAGCCGCAGGGGCAGGGGCCGGTTCCGGTTCTGCGACCTCGACCGCTGCCGGCACCGCGGACGGGGGATTTTGCAGATCGCCAAAGCCGCTGCCCTCGTTCTGGAACTCCTGGGCTTCACGGACGGTCAGATCCGCTGCGCCGTCAGGGAGCGAATAGACATAGACCAGTCCGGCAATAGCCACACCGCCGCACAGAAGCCCGGCCATCTTGGCAGCCTTTGCCGCAGGCCGGGCCTTGGGTTGATTGCGCGGATTGGACTTCTCCAGCGCCGCCAGCCGTTCGCGCAGGTCTGCCGTTTCTTGTTCGCTCATTGCACCAACCTCACCGCTTTCATCATCCCCACCGTTGATTCAACGGTCCCCAAGCGCAGCATCCAGAATGGGCTGGTGCCGGTCACGCGCACCACGCCATCGGGCATGGTCTGGGAATTGACCGTGATTTCCTGCCCTGCCGTGACCTTGAAGATCGCGGGCAATTCGCCGTTGCGGCGGAACTTGAAATAGGTGAAGGCCCCATCGTCCCAGACTTGCGTCGGGGTGGTGCCGTTCACGATGCTGCCGCCGTAGTCGTAATTCAGCGGACCACGGGCCACCTGGCGGTTCGCGGGCGTGGCGCTGCCCGAGCCGCGCGGGTAGGTGAAGCGCACCACGGAGAACTGCGCCGAGGCGGTTTCCGAGACCTCAAAGTAATACTGCCGCTTGTTGGTATAGACGTTGATGTTGGTGGCGGCGCCGCTGGTCGTGGGCTTCATCACGAAGGCGCTGCCACCGGGCACCGCATCAAAATTGAAGCTGACGGTATCGCCCGCGACCACGGAGGTGATTTCTTCATCCGGGCCGAACTCCACGGACGTGACCCGGCCAACCTGCGTCTGGACGCGGTAGACCTGTCCATCGACCCATTGGGCATAGCGGACACGGGTATCGAGATTACCCGCCCGAGGGGTCACTTCGGCCAAGGCGCTCGATACCCCCATGCTGGCCGCGCACAGGGCAATGGCAAGACAAATGCCGCGCATCATTGGATCTCCGATCTGTCAGAGGTGATTGCGTATTCGTAGACCGAGAAGCCGAACGGGTTGGTCCAGACATCCTCAAGCGACCGGGCGTCGGTCGTGTCGTAACGGAAGGCCAGTGTGGTCGTGAACAAACCCCGGGTTTCCCCGTCACTGTCCTGCAGCCGCTTGCGCAGCCGGACCTGGGCCCGATCATTGGTGATCTGCGTGACCGACAGAACTTCCACATCCATACGCGCATTCGCACCGTATTTGCTTTGCGGATAGTCCGGGTTTTCCGACGACCAGAGGCTGCGCATGGATTGCAGCGCCGCCCCCGACGACCGGGCCAGCACCGAGCGGACCCGAAGGTCATTGTCGAGCATGCTGTAGGTTTCCCGGTCGCGCACATAGGCGTGGACCAGCGACTGCACGACAGCATCACGGTTGCTGACGGAGATCGTTTGCAGGTTCACCATCGGCAGCGCCATGCCGCTGGACGGATCGAACGGCACCAGGACCGGGGCGGGCGTCTCATGGCTGGCCGCGATCACCGCTGCCATGATGCAGCCGATGGCACCGAAGCCCCATCCGGCGACCCCGAACTTCTGCCAGAAGGCACCGCGCCGCCGCGCGCCATAGATCAGCTCTTCCTCGGTTTCACTGACATTGCGGGACGGGATAGCCGTGGCGGAGGCTTGCGCCGTTGTGTTTTTGCGATTGAACATCGGTGGCCTCACTCCAAATCCGGCATGGTGAAATCGAGCATCTGCTGTTCCTGCGCCCAGGCACTGGCAATCGACACGTCCGACATGCCCATCCCGTAGCTCTGGAGAGCGAGAAGCTGATTGTTCTTGATCAGCTCGCTGACAGCCTCGCCCATCATCCGGGTGTTCAGGTCGATGGCTTCCTTAATGCCGGTCTGTTGCGGGATTTCCCCGACCAGGCGGTCAAGGCGCTGGAGGCTGACCGCAGACTCGCGCTGCGCAGTGTCGGCCGAGGCCGCCACCATCGCGCCGGTCGTGGCTTGGTTGGCGGCGCGTTTCTCCGCCACGGTGCCATCCCGGCCCATGGCTTCGACCCGTGCCGGATCGAGGCCCGCCCCGATCATCGTGGACTGTGCTGCTGCCTGAATTTGCTCACGGTAGTCTGAGGACAGGCCCGACCAGTCGCCGGAGGATGCCGAGTTGGCGGCTTGCAGGATGCTAGTCATTTTCGGAGCGAGAACAGTATCCAGCCCGCCCCCCATGAGAAGGCCCTGAATGTCGGCATTGCCGGTCAGGACGGCATAGATCTGTTGCAGCTCGTTCGTCTGCGATTGCAGTTCGGCCAGTTGCTCGACAAGCTGGTCCAGCATGTCGGTCTGGATGCCGTAATCTTCCAGCATCCGCCTGATCTGCGTGATCTGCTGCGCGATGGACTGGGTATCGACGGTCGGCACACCCTGCGCCGTGACCGGCGCGGGTAGTGCCACAGACAGGCACAGACCCGCGCCGACGATCAATCCCTTGAATGCAATCCGCATCTTACAATCCCCCTTCAAAATTCATGAATGCGCGTTCCTGCGCGAAGGCTGATGCAGCCGCTATTTGCTCAGCCGTCATCGGCTTGGAGCGGGCGGCGACGAGGCGCGTCCTGATGACCAGAAGGCGCACAAATTCGGCGCGCACATAGCTGTTCAGGGCCATCGCCTCTGCTGCGTTGGTGGTCTCTCCAATACGGGACATGGCTTCCTCAAGGCGCGCCATCGCCAGCCCCATGTCCTGCCCGGCCTCGCTGGCATATTCCGCCGTGGCCCCGCCGATCATCGCCTTCTCGGCATTCGCCATATAGCTGGCCTCGATGCTGCCGATCTGGTCAGCCGCGCCAAGCGCCGCCATGTATTCCTGATACTTGGTCGGGATGATCCGGACGTAGTTCTGAGTTTCCTTGAACGGCGGCACACCGCCATGCTTGCGCACATTGCCAGCCCCGGCATTATAGGCGGCCAGCGCCAGGATCATGTCGCCGTCAAACTCGTTCAGCCGCTGTGCCAAATAGCGCGCGCCGCCCTCGGCCTGCACGTAGGCGTCTGACTTGTAGGTTGATTGAATCCCCAAATCGCCAGCAGTTTCCCACATAATTTGAGTGAGGCCATAAGCCCCCGCAGGCGATTGAGCATGAGGGTTGAACCGGCTTTCCTGCCAGATGAGAGCCTGCAACCAGCACCGCCACTGGATCAGCGACAACCCGGCACGTTGCATGTGGTGCGTGTCCTGCGCCGCCCGGATGATGATCTGTTCGACGTTCTCACGCTCGCCGCTGAACAGCCTGTCCGCCGCGGCGCTGTTGTCGGTGGCATAGACTTCCGCAGACGGCGCAAAGCCTTCCTCTAATCCCCGGACTGTTTCCTCAGCCCTCGCCCCATCATCGGGCAGGATCATCCCTTCGGTGACCGCCTCCAGCGCCTCGACCTGCTCCCGTTCGGCTTCGACACGCTTACGGCCTTCCTCGGCCTTCTGCCGTTGCCGAACGAGGTCCGCTTCAAGCCGCAGGGTGATTTCCGCCTCGCGGGCATTCTTGGCCGGATCGACAACCGGCACACCTTGCGCCATCGCCGTGCCGGACAGCATCAGGGCAAAGACAGGCGCTATCAAAGCCATCACGCTGCTGGACAGCATCAGGGAGTGGAGGGGTGCGGTCAGTGATTGTGCAATATTGGACGGCATTGTCAGAGCCACCGCAAAGCTGCCCGCAGTCCCTTGCTCGATCCTTGACGTCTCGCGCGGGCCTTTCGCGGGCAGGGAGCGAAGATCACCGTTGCGCATAGGGACCGTCCTCGACCGCACCCTCATACACGCCCACCTGGCGCACAGCGTCCTGTCGCGCCTCGCCCCACAGTTCGGGCAGGGGGCGCAGATCGCAGGTCAGATCGCCACGCGCATTGAAGCACTTGCTGCTGACCGGCTTTGATTGGGTGCCAGCGCAGGCAGACAGGGCCAGGGACGCCAAAACGGCGCAAAGGGCATGCTTACGCATTCTCAAATCCTTTCCAAAAATCAGGGCGGGTCCGGTAGTCCGCGCCGACCAGCGCCTCACCGGCTTTCATGCCGCCGAGGATGGTCAAGAGCGGGCCAAGGGCCGAAAGATCGGTGTCGATGACATGCGAGCCGTCATCCGACCGCAGCAGGGCGATCCGCGAACCGGGATTCACGCCCATGAGGATTTCCAGCTCTTTCTGGTTCAGCGGCAGCCCGGTATAGTCCTCGGCACTGGCGTCCTTGTTCGGCAGGAGCATCTTCGTAGGCAGCGCCTGCATCAGGGTCCGGCCATGCGCGGAGGCTTGGAGCTGATGCGCAAACTGCGTCATCATCACGACGACCGTGTTCTGCTTGCGCGCCGTGACCAGCCAGTTTTCGATGCGGCCCGCAAAGTAG
>NZ_JBHSSW010000020.1:2500-5000 GCF_042659465.1 Ponticaulis profundi
CACCAGGTACTTACTGGACTCGTTGAAGAAACAAGTTCCAACTCACAAGTTGGTCTATTCTATTTTACATCGTGAAGAAGGGTTTGTCCGGCGCCGGTAGAGGCGTTGATTCCTGAGGGCAAACCTGCTGACAACAAAACATTGTCTGACTGACAACCGTGTGTGGCGGTGCTTTCACCACCACGCATGGGTTTTTTAAAGCAATCAAGTGCCAAAGGGCATCTGGTGGATGTCTTGGCGGTAAGAGGCGATGAAGGACGTGGCACGCTGCGATAAGCTGTGGGGAGGTGCGAGCACCCTTTGATCCACAGACCTCCGAATGGGGAAACCCACCTCCGAGATGATTATTATTTCCTGGCCCTCGGGCCGGGTCTTACTAATCATTTCATTAGTGAGGTATTTCACACTGAATACATAGGTGTTGAAAAGCGAACGCGGGGAATTGAAACATCTAAGTACCCGTAGGAAAAGAAATCAAACGAGATTCCCTTAGTAGTGGCGAGCGAACGGGGACCAGGCCTGAAGTCAATTAAACAGGAAGCGGATGGGAAGCCGCGCCATAGTGGGTGATAGCCCCGTACTGGTAAAAAAGACTTCGTTAGAGTAGGGCGGGACACGTGAAATCCTGTCTGAATATGGGGGGACCACCCTCCAAGCCTAAATACTCCTTACCGACCGATAGTGAACAAGTACCGTGAGGGAAAGATGAAAAGCACCCCGATGAGGGGAGTGAAACAGTCCCTGAAACCGGATGCCTACAAGCAGGGGGAGCGCAAGTGACCCCGTACCTTTTGTATAATGGGTCAGCGACTTAGTATAGCGAGCAAGCTTAAGCCGTTAGGTGGAGGCGAAGCGAAAGCGAGTCTGAATAGGGCGTCGAGTTCGTTGTATTAGACCCGAAGGCAGATGATCTAGATATGGGCAGGCTGAAGGTGGGGTAACACCCACTGAAGGGCCGAACCGTTGAACGTTGAAAAGTTCTCGGATGACCTGTGTCTAGGGGTGAAAGGCCAATCAAATCTGCTGATAGCTGGTTCTCCGCGAAATCTATTTAGGTAGAGCGTCGAGTGAATACCTCTGGGGGTAGAGCACTGGATGGGCTATGGGGGCTCACCGCCTTACTGATCCTAACCAAACTCCGAATACCAGAGAGTACTGCTCGGCAGACACACGGCGGGTGCTAACGTCCGTCGTGGAGAGGGAAACAACCCTGACCACCAATTAAGGTCCCCAAGTAATGGCTAAGTGGTAAAGCATGTGGAAGTGCTGAGACAATCAGGAGGTTGGCTTAGAAGCAGCCATCCTTTAAAGAAAGCGTAACAGCTCACTGATCAAGCGCTTCTGCGGCGAAAATGTAACGGGGCTAAAGCCATTCACCGAAATTGTGGGCTCGTAAGAGCGGTAGCGGAGCGTTCCGTAAGTCTGTGAAGGTGAACTGTAAGGTTTGCTGGAGATATCGGAAGTGAGAATGCTGACATGAGTAGCGATAAAGCGGGTGAGAGACCCGCTCGCCGAAAGTCCAAGGGTTCCTGCGTAAAGCTAATCTGCGCAGGGTTAGCCGGCCCCTAAGGCGAGGCCGAAAGGCGTAGTCGATGGGAACCACGTTAATATTCGTGGGCCATGTGAGATGTGACGGATTTCGAAAGTCGTCAATCCTTATTGGATTGGTTTGGCGGCCTGGAAGTCCCTGGAAATAGCCTCACTATAGACCGTACCCTAAACCAACACAGGTGGACAGGTAGAGCATACCAAGGCGCTTGAGAGAACTATGTTGAAGGAACTCGGCAAATTACCTCCGTAACTTCGGGAGAAGGAGGCCTCATCTCTGGGCAACCAGTTGTGAGGGGCACAACCCAGGGGGTTGCGACTGTTTATCAAAAACACAGGGCTCTGCGAAGCCGCAAGGCGACGTATAGGGTCTGACGCCTGCCCGGTGCCGGAAGGTTAAAAGGAGGAGTGCAAGCTCCGAATTGAAGCCCCGGTGAACGGCGGCCGTAACTATAACGGTCCTAAGGTAGCGAAATTCCTTGTCGGGTAAGTTCCGACCTGCACGAATGGCGTAACGACTTCCCCACTGTCTCCAACATAGACTCAGCGAAATTGAATTCCCCGTGAAGATGCGGGGTACCCGCGGTCAGACGGAAAGACCCTGTGAACCTTTACTGCAGCTTCTCAGTGGCATTAACGACGATATGTGTAGGATAGGTGGGAGGCTTTGAAGCATCAGCGCCAGCTGGTGTGGAGCCATCCTTGAAATACCACCCTTATTTTCGTTGATGTCTAACCGCGCCCCTGGATGGGGCCGGGACCCTGGGTGGCGGGCAGTTTGACTGGGGCGGTCGCCTCCCAAAGCGTAACGGAGGCGCGCGATGGTAAGCTCAAGCCGGTCGGACATCGGCTGTTGAGTGCAATGGCATAAGCTTGCCTGACTGCGAGACTGACAAGTCGAGCAGAGACGAAAGTCGGTCATAGTGATCCGGTGGTCCTGAGTGGAAGGGCC
>NZ_JBHSSW010000021.1:0-3666 GCF_042659465.1 Ponticaulis profundi
TAGTGCAACAGGTGAACGCGTTGCTCAAAGAACGGTGACGCTGGTCGAGGAACGCAAAGCGCACGAATGGGAGCAGGAGTGGGAGGCGCGGCGAGAGCGCGACAGAGGGCATGATTACGGCCTGTAATGCGTCCGCTCTGATCCGAATGGGAAACATGAATTAATTAACTTTGAAACACCGTAAAAACCACTAAAATTAGGATAAAACTACCAAGGAATAGGTTCAGCTTAAGCGAAGCTTTGTTGATCCTTAGAACAATTATTTCACGCTCAATCGGCTGACCGATAGGCTGTTCCTCAAGAACAATTTCTCGGTACGATTCAATAAATGGGACTTTGCCTGTTTCCAGACGCTGCCATTTTTCGTCTATTTTTCTTCTAGGGTCCACTTTGCATGTCCTCTTTAGTTCTTGGGCTTGGAAGCAAGGGTCTCTTACTCACCTAGAAGAGTTTTTTTACGCCATGTTCCGCCGAGGACTGTCTGATCTGCACCAAGAATGGTTTGAGGTTGGACTGTGCCAAGTAGTGTTGGTGGATAAGGCATACCCCAGAGAGAAATTGCTGCCAATTTGCGCCACTGTTCCTCCTTGTAAGCAACAGAGAGAAGGGTGAGCTGAGATACAGGAATTCTCATGATGTTTCCTTTCATGTGATTCCTACGACCCTACCCTCCTAACGGTTGACAGCTTGCTCAATCCTCAGACTTGCCACCCTCAATGACGCCGAGCCTGTAGCGTTCGACAGTTTGGGCGTGAGCGCTGACCTTCCCTCGGAACGCCCCTTCCGGTGTCACAGTGATGATCTTAGTGCGGCCCCTTTTAACCCGATGAATGGCTCCGACCTGCTCCAACAGTTTGAGAGCGTCAGCCATATGAGGGGGCTTTGTCCGCGTAAGCTCGCAAAGGTCAGCGGCGGTCTTCGTGCATTCGTAGGTTTGCCATCCTAGGTAGCGGCAGATCGTCCAAAGGATCGACAAAGCTTCTTTGGCCTGTGCAGGGGTCTTTGCCGCCTCAAACAGACGTTCGGTTACGGCGTCCTGATACTGGAATGCGATGGACACGTTGCCCCCTCCGAAGAAATCATATTCGAGCTGCTGCGCGGCACTGAGTTCTTTCAGCGTCTTTGACGCCTGACGAGCCATCATAGCACGTTCCGGGCTTTTCTCCTGCAAGGCAGCCTGATCCGCCAAGAGCGCCGCTTGGTCGTAAGTTCCACGCTTTCGCATGGCCCGGTCGGAAAGGTCGACAGGCAGGTTCGGATTGTGCCTGGCGCGCTGCTGGACAGCTCCGACAATGACGCCAATCGATTGCACAGGCGATCCAGTGCGCCGCTGCGCTTCTTGGGTCTTTTGGGCAATTTCTATGTCTTCCTGAGATACCCCCATACGGCGCAGCTCATAGATGGGAATTCTGCTCATTCGACACCTCGACAGTTACCTGTGAGGTAACTTTAGTTACCTGTGAGGTAACTGTCAATTTCCATTTTTGCCAGCATAACAAGGCTGAAACGGCCAAAATGCACTAGCGTATCCATGTATCCTAAGAATCTAAGAAAGGCTGATGAACAAGAGAGGGCCGAAACTGGTCTTCAACTCTAGCCAAAGAGATTAGGCAGGAAGTGCCAGGATCGATAGATTCAGAAAGACGCCAAACAATCCGATCTTGAAAGGGCAGGCCCTTTGCTATTTATTTCTTGCTACGCAAGCATACTCTTGTCCGGACACTGCGTGTCCGTCCTTCGCGCTTGTGAGGGGGCCTCAGGCCCCCTTCAATCCCCCGATCCGGCGTGCCGGAAGGGGCCTGCCCCTGAACCTCGGCAAGAGCCTCGTCCCTGCACCCCCCCGAGAGGCTGTTTTCCATGAGGATCGAGATCCGAACGACACCGGAGGAAAAGCAGCGATGGCAGGCTATTGCTGAGAACAAGGGGGTTTCGCTGTCGGAACTGGTGCGCTTCGCCCTTGGGGGTCAGCGCCTGCGGAAGCGGCGCGAACCCCCGAAGGTCGATCCCGACCTGCTGCGGGAGCTGGCGCGGATGGGGAACAACCTCAACCAGCTGGCCCGCGCCGCGAACCGGCGCAGGCCAGTGCCGGCTGCGGCGCTGCTGATGCGGCTGATCGAGATCGATCGGGAGCTTTCCGCCTTGCGGGCGGCGCATGAGCGGCCCGCCGATGCTGATTAAGTTCACGGGCGGGGGCCGCGGGGGCGGGGCCGAGATTGCCGCCTATCTGACCGCTGCAGACCGTGAGGGACGCGGCCATGCGCCGCCCGAGGTGGTGCGGGGCGACATGGATCGGACCCGCGAGTTGATCGACAGCATCGAGCGCAAATGGAGCTACACGCACGGGGTGCTGTCCTTCGCCCTGGAGGATGCGCCCAGCAAGGACCAGCAGGAGGAGGCCATGGACGCCTTCGAGCGTCTGGCCTTTGCAGGGATGGACCCGGAGCAATACGACATCACGTGGGTGCGCCATCAGCACACCGAGGGCGGGCGGGTGGAGCTGCACTTCGTGACGCCCCGGATGGAGCTGAATACCGGCAAGGCGCTGAACGTGGCGCCCCCCGGATGGGAGCGGTCCTATGCGCCGCTGCGGGACACGCTGAACTGGTCCCAGGGCTGGGCGCGTCCCGACGACACCGAGCGGGCCACAGAGCTTCACAGAGCGCCGGAGAGGGCCGATGACGGTTTCCGGCTCCGTGAAGGCCGGGAAGGCATTCATGCCTACCTGACGGCCCTTGTGGCGGCTGAGAGGGTCACGGATCGCGGCAGCATGGTCCTGGCCTTGCAGGAGGCGGGTTTGCAGGTCCCCCGGCAGGGCAAGGACTACCTGACCGTCCACGACCCGGACAGCGGCGAGAAATTCCGCATGAAGGGCAGGATCTACGAAAAGGAATGGACCTATGACCGAGAGCTTGACCGCGCGGTTGCAACAGCGGCTGTCGAGCCAGACAGCCGAGATCGAGGCATTGACCTCGGCCGAGCTGACGCGGCTCGCGAGCAGCTTGAGGCAACAATCCGAAGCCGCGCTGCGCACCATGCACAGCGATATCCTAGACACGAGCATGATGGTGGCCGACGAGTTGGAGATCATTCGTTGGACCGCGCGCTGGTGGTGGGTGGCGCTGATCGTGACCTGGCTAGTGATCGCGGGCTTGTCAGTCTGGCACTGGATGAGCCCCGCGCCGGACCTGTTTCCAATCTTCAGGAGCGGGGGGCAGAGCTACCTGATGCTGCCCGACGGGACCGAACCGATGATCTGCCAAGGGGAGCAGCCGTTTCTGTGCCTCAAACTGCCGAGTGGGAGCTGAGCCATGAACCAACTGACAGCCTTCGAGCGGGCGCTGCTCGCACAATTCGAAACATTGGTGAGCACCTCCGAGACCTCACTCGAAGCGTCAGAGGCCACATCGAAGCAGCTGCAAGCTTTGTACGGGAACGTGCAAAAGCGCCTGGACAAGATCGAACAGAAGCAGAGCGAGATCGAGCATTTTCAAGCGCAGTTGCTGCGGTCCTTCAACACTCAGACCGAGCAAACTACGAGCTTAGTGCAACAGGTGAACGCGTTGCTCAAAGAACGGTGACGCTGGTCGAGGAACGCAAAGCGCACGAATGGGAGCAGGAGTGGGAGGCGCGGCGAGAGCGCGACAGAGGGCATGATTACGGCCTGTA
>NZ_JBHSSW010000022.1:0-8524 GCF_042659465.1 Ponticaulis profundi
GAGGGGCTGGCGCGGGATCTGGAGATCGAGCGCCGGCAGGAGGCGCAGCGCGAGGCTGCCGAGCGGGAGGCGCGGGAACGGGTGCAGGAGCAGGAGCGCCGCGCCCATGAGCGCGACGACGGCCACGATCACGGCTGGTAAGGCGCTCTTTGACTCTACAATTTTAAAACGGGCAACAAAGGGTCGCGTGCATTACATCGGCGATCTGCGCGGTTCTAGCGCAGATCCTGACCGGGCAAACCGTATCCAAAGCCTTTGCCTTGGCGGTTGATGGATGGCTGATAAACTACCACTAGCCCGCGGGAACAAAGACGGCTGATGGCCCGAGACACCGACGAATAGACGTTGGGAGCGCGCTTTAGGCCCAATGCGTCGATGATGGCACCTGTAACCACGAACTCGCCTGCGTCCTTTTTTTGCTCTAGGACGGCAAGGATCGCCTTTTGCTGTTTGCTCAAGCCTCGGCCCATTAATTTCCCCTTACGCTGTTCCTCACCCTAACGGTTAACAAGATTTCAGGTTAGAACCTTTGTGACCGTTAGCTCGTTAGGCCAAATAGTCTGCCGCATTTCGCTGATTCCTGCGGACAGCGTGTGAGCGTACGAGCCTACCGCGCAAAGGCTGTAGGCTCGTGAAACAAAGTCGGATGCCAGGATGGTCGCGTTCGCCCTATTGCCAAGATGGCTTTCCAAAGATGAGATCTCCAGCCATGTAAATTCGGTGGCAGGAGATGCACCGGAGCCAACCAACCCTGCTGTCGCTAGGCCCGCCAAAAGACGCTTCATCATGCATCCTGTAAAGGTTCAGAGCATCTTCAAACTGCAAGGGTATCTACTCGTTTTTGCAGGTCGGAAAAGCCTTCGGCTTCAAGTACCGTTGCTTTTTCTGAAAAGCCGGGACCAGAAACCTTCTGCAACCTTCTGCTGAATTGGTACAGGTGCTGGAGGCGCGATGGAAAGACGCTCTGCAATTTGATGCCACCTGTCCCGCTCCTGCCGAACCTCGATCAGCGCTTCACGCAGCATCTGATTTTCGCGCTCCAACACCCCCGTTTCATTCACTTTCTCAGGCGTTGCGGACTGTTTCACAGTTTGTGTTGCGGGTAGTGCATGTGCAACGGGAGGGAATACGCGGTGCAACTCAGCAGGATCTATGCTCCAGGCCCCATTGTCGTCCTTTGACCCTGAGATCTTTCCGTTTTGCAGCGCTCTAGTGATTGTTGCCTTTGAAACGCCTACTGCTTTTGCAGCTTGTCCTGCCGTGTATTTCATAGCGTATCAGGATGTTTCATTGCGTTGCATGAAACGATCGTGCACCTGTTTCGCACCGTGTTGCAGTGTTGGGGCATCAGGGTGTATTCCTTTTGACCGTCGCCGGCAGGTCAAATTCCATTCCCTCGAGTGATGGCTGCGATTCCGGCGGCAAGCCATCGCCTGATGGGAGCTGTTGCTCACCAGGGTAAAGGCTTGGGAGCTTCCGCAGCGGCTCCTGATGGTCCAAGGTGTTGCTATCAGGCTGTTCGGCGTCCGAGATTACAACATTGGCCGTGAATAAGCTGTATCGGATGCCCTCGCGCGGGCCGCTCCACGCAACGCGATCATTGATGATGTAAGCATTGACTGTGCCTCGGTCACCGATCTGCCGGGTTTCGATCCAGCGGTGCTCTTTGAGCATGGCCACTGCGCGACGCACTGTCCGCATGTCGATGCTTAGTAGGCCTGCCATGGTCTTTTGCGACATGACCACAGCATTATGGTCTTCGACACGAGCAATCAGCAAGTGAAGCACCCGAGAAGCATTCAGAGATCCGGGCAGCCCTAAGAACATTGCCCACGCTTCATGAGCGGCACGTTCGGTCTGGACCCATGTTCCACGTTGTTTTTTCACAGGCAGCGAGCTTGGCTGGTCATCATTCGGCATAGGTCACTCTCTGTCCTAAGGGTAGGACAAACGAAGACAGAAATCTGTCGTCCATTGTCCAGTAAATTACATCAGCATTGTAATTTACTGGACAGGCATCGCAAGAAAAAAGCCTACCCTAGGACACAGTGCGTCCTAACCCTAGGACACAGTGTGTCCTAACCCCCCCTAAATAATATATAAAAAACAATGTCTTATTTTTTTGCCTTCTAATGATCTTAAGGCAGGCAAAAAATCCACAGTCCGGGCGCGCTTGCGCGCCGGGGGGAAGCGCCCGCCAGGGAGCTGGCGACCCCCCGCCGGATGGACGGATTGTGGAGTTTTTGATTGCCGTCGGACGTGAGGCCCCTTGTGGGCCGAATGGACGACTCCGCGGGCGTGTGCGCACGCGGCGGGTGGGGGTCAGGGGGAGGGTGTTGATCTCGATCGTGGTGCTGGTGGCAGCAGCGGGATTTGCTGGTGAGGCGGCGCCTGGTGCAGGGGTAGTGCTTCAACCCCTGGCTGCGCTGTGGCGGATATGAGGTGTTATGCGCCGGAAGGCAGGAGTGGGCAGGGGTCAGCCAGGGGTTGTGGGGCGGTTGAGCCGATCGAGGAGAAGATTTGAGGCCCTGAACCGAGGAACCCGTTTGGCGAAGACCGGGACAGCCTCACCAGTTCTGGGATCGCGGCCTGTCCTGGCCTGTCGGGCCCTGCCGAAGAAACTGCCGAACCCCCGGATCTCGATCCTCGACCCTTTCGCAAGACTGTCAGTAATCTCGTTCAGAATTGCGTTGAGGGCCGCTTCCACCACGGACCGAGGGAGATGCGGATGAGTCTCAACAAGCCTCTCAATCAATTGCGAGCGAAGCATGGATCTTCCTTTTTTGCGATAGAGTATGAGCAGGCTCGCTCAAGTTCTGTGAGGTCATGCGGGTCGTGTCCAGGACCAAGAATGATTTCATCCATACTTAGCGATATCGTTGATTGCCGCCATTGTGATCCCGTCTCTCAGCCTAATAGCCCTCATTCTTGCTGAAGCTTCGCTATGCAGCTCTTTCGATATAATGCATGAAACTCTTAAAAGAGCAGACATCATCTCAATCATGAGGTAGGTTGAAGTCCTCTTTATTTTTAATATAGAATAGAGCCGGTAAATGGATAATTATGAAGGTCAGCTGAAAGCTGTCACTGCCGCCGTTTCCAAAAAACAGCTTGAGGTGGCATTCAGGCATTTTTTTGGTCTTGTGCCACCCGAGATCACCTCTGAAGCGGAATACGCCGACGCTACTGCACTTTATGCGGCGATGGATTCATCCGTGCCCCCTCAAGACCTGCATAGCCCCGTTGCACGCTATGTTGTTGCCTTGGGGATGCAGATAACAAAATGGGAAATCAAAAAAAATTAAATGCTGAACGAAGGTGTGGCCGCGCTCGTATCGCAGTTTGAAAAATGCCGCCCGCTGAGCAAATGAGTAGGTGCCACCTACTTTAAGACTGCATAGGTATTTGCCTGATAAGCAGCCTTGCTACGGGTAGGGAGATATTTGTGCATTCACTCTATACAATACAATTGCATGGGCCTTTAGATACCAGTTTTACCTTTGTCGTTGAGGGCGCAGCCTGCCCCGGACCGAATTTTTCCAAAAGGATTACAGGGCCGGGACAGGGGGACGGGAACAGAGCGCTCCGCCTGGAATTGGACGCCGCTTCCTGAACTCGCACGGACCAATCATGGCGGAAGTCTTGCTGAATGTCAGCGGCATGAAGAGACTTTCGAAATGACATACCATAACGCACCGCGCTTCGTGCTGCGCCATTTCCTGCCGCTCGCAAGCAATGAAACAGATGAAATCAGAGCCCGGCGGCCTCTCGCAGGGCGCGGTTCATCCGGGTCTGCCAGCCGGGACCGCTGGACTTGAACCGGGCCACCACGTCCTGATCGAGGCGCAGGGAGACGGCAACCTTGGGGTTTTCGACCTTGGGTCGTCCGCCCATGTTCCGGCGCATGGCGTCGGACAGGGCCGGGAACACCTCGGTGAAGGGCCGGGCCTGGGCGAGTTGCGCCGCTGTGGCCTCCGGAGCGTCCGGATCGCTGGCGATCATCCGCTGGATCTGGTCTTCGGTCAGATGGGTCTTGCTCATAGCAGGCTCCGTTCCCTGGCGCTGGCGGGGCGCATCGAGATCACCGACACCCCTTGGGTGCCCAAGGCCGCGAAGACCACCGCCACGGTGCCATCCGCGAGATGCCCGATCGCCATGTGCCGGCCCGCCTTTGCCGGAACCACGACCGAAGCCAGAAAAAACGCCTCGTCGAGATCGGCAAAATCCAGACCGTGCTTGGCAAGGTTGGTCTGCCGCTTCGGCGCGTCCCAGGTGATCATCAACATGCGTTTATGTATATACGCAAACCTGCTGCGCGTTCAAGACATACGGCAGGGTCATTCGGCCCTTTCGGCGGCTTAAAATGATCCTGGAGGGTCGTTTCGAAACACAGCGCGGCGACCGAAATGCAATTTCGGTTAACATCGGCCATATCCTGCAACTGCAACGACCCCTCGAGATCTTCGATCAATCGGCCAGGACATGGGATCAACCCCAAAGGCGGAGAAACGACGTCCGTGGTTCCGGTGGCTAGCTTGCCCCAGATACTTCCTGAATTCCCGTGTATCGCCACGATGTCCAGAACGGCCCCCAGAGCCGCAATTCCCCCGAAGACGGCTCAGACCCCCTCCGAAGCGGTAGAGGGCCTGCTGACGGCCTTTGACGGCTTCAGGCGCATGTAGGGATCAGCCGGGGAGTGTGGGTCGGTTGAGCCGATCCAAGATGTGCCTGCCGGCTCTGAAATGCAGGATCTGCCTGGTCTCCATGAACACCGGCTCACCGGTCCTAGGATTGCGACCCATCCGGGCCTCTCGGACTCTGCAGGTGAAATTGCCGAATCTCCGCAACTCGACCCTGTGGCCCTGCGCCAGACGGGCGGTGATCTCGTTGAGGATGGCCTCGAGAGCCAATTCCACCACGTGCCGGGGCAGATGCGGATGCGCTTGGACCAGCTTCTCCAGCAATTCAGAGCGGACCATCTGGCCTCTTCCTTCGCCTTACCGGTGCATGAACGGCCATCTTCGATGCTGAGGCCCGCCGTCCTAACTGTCAGCGCTCCACTGAGATCCAGCTATTGTTTCTAGCGTTTGTTTACCGGCGGTTTGGGACTGTGCTTTAATCAGGCAATTGTACATTATGTCCGATAGGAAAAAGAAGCAGGAAATTCCAATCGCTAAGGTCTATTTGTTCTCTTTATCTTTACAACCAATAATTATAGGGAAAGAGATACCTCTAAAACAAGGATACCCATGCCTGATCTTAGTTTTGATACCATGAGCCTGGACGAATTGAAGCGTCTTAAGAAGGACCTCGACAAGGCCATCGCCAATTATGATGATCGCCGCAAAGCGGAAGCCAGGCGTGATCTTGAGGAAAAGGCCCGCGAATACGGGTTTTCTTTATCCGAGTTGGCGGACGTCAAAACCACGAAACGCGCCGCGCTCGCGCCCAAATACCGCAATCCCAGCAATCCGGAGCAGACTTGGTCAGGACGGGGCCGGCAGCCGACTTGGTTTCGGGAGGCCATCGAGGCCGGGACCGAGCCGGACGACCTTAAAATCTGAAACTGCGTAGAGTTTTGGGCCAGTGGTCAACTGGCCCATATCAACTGTTCTGCATCGGAAAAGAGAAAGGCTGGAATTGGCCTAAGATCGTTTCAGATCTTCCTCAATCTCCCGCACCAGCTCCGTATGCAGTTCGTCCTGTCTGATCTTGGTCACTGGCAGAATGGGCAGATAGTGCGATTGCGCCTGTAAGGATGCTTCGCGCCCCTCACGCTTCTTGCGTGCTCGATCCAGAGCTTCATTCATCCAGTCGACCAATTCGACCAAGCGTGGCGGTATCTGTGTCATATGAGTGAACCTGATCGTTGCCGTCATGTTCCTAAAAAACATGACGGCGGGTGCATCCATCTTTGCGATGGCTGCATCATCAGCCAGGTTAGCTAGTCCGTAACCGCCAGGGACACCTCATCTTTGGCGGTTTTTCCATATCCGGATGGGCGGAGAAATTCTTTCAGTGGTTCCGAGCGGGCCATGATCAATTTCCTGTTCCCGAAAGGATAAAAACGGGACTTTTAATTTTGGACCGTCGGGAATGGTAACGTTTCGTCCGTGAACTGGATTGAGAGGTCTTCCGGTGTCTCGCTGACCCGAACTGTTGCGATCCCGTCCCCACTGGACAGATCCACGCTGGTGCCATCAAAGGTCGACGTCATCTTCACCACGCGCCAGGGCGGGCATTCGAAGACGTGCATTTTGCTGTGAATGTCCCTAAGCACGATAACTTCTGCCATGATCGCTTTCTGCCCATTATTTGGCTCCGACTCTTCCGTCCTTGCGATCGAAAGAGTCGGAGTGGCCCTTTGCTCTCAGTGCAGCAATCGGCGCAATGCCATGTTGACCTTGGCCTCGATCATCCGCTCGATTTCTTCAGCCTTGCGTCGCTCTGCCTCGGCCTGCTCGGCCTGCTCGGCCTGCTCGGCCTGCTCGGCCTGCTCGGCCTGCTTGTGTTTTTTATAGACCAACGAAGATTTTGGCAATTGGACGGGTTTGGTTCCTTTTTTGGCAAGTGTCATACATCTCTCACGGTTCTGTGACCTTTTGATCCTCTCACTGCCTCTGTCTTGCTGTCAAATTTGCTTTCGACGTTTGGCGGAGCTGAGTTGAGAGCGGTGCCCGTCACCTGTGCAAGTTTCGATGATCCTGCAACTGCAACACCCCCCTGGCGACCTTCATCAGTTCGTCTGCTTCAGCTATCGATCCAGATGCCGCAGAAGCGTCTGCCATCGCTGTTGGTGGCGATCTCGCCCCCGGCTGACGTACAGAACACCTCCGGATGCTTTCCGAACTCCCGTGCATCGCCGCGTCCCTGGATGAGAAGCAGCGCCACGATGCCAAGAACGCCCCCCAGAGCCGCAATTCCTCCGAAGACGGCAAGACCCCCTCCAAACCGATGCAGGGCCTCCTTGCTGCTCCTGACGCTCTCCAGGCGCATGTGGTTGGCGGCGGCGCTGATCTCATGCTCCAGGCTCTTGATGGCCCTTTCAGCGGCCACCTGAGCGGCGCTGGCGCTATCCTGGTGCATCCGCCTGCCCAGATGCTCCGAGGCGTCTATGACCTCCTGAGCGTGCACGAATGCCTCTTCCGACGCTTTTTCGATCCTGGCCATGAGCTTTGCCGCCTCGGCCTTGGTGGTCGCGGTGGCGGTGAGGTTGCCCACGTCCTGGCGCAGGAGCCGCACCTGGTCGGTCAAATTGGCAATCAGTTCGGCAGGGGATTTGGCGGCAGTGCTCATGCGGTGCCCGCCTTCGCGTCCAGCTCGGCCAGCAGTCCAGCAATCTCCTTCTGATCGACCTCGCGGGTGGCGTTCTTGCGCAGGGTGGACGCCATCCATCTGGCGATCTTGGGGTCCTTCAAGGCCTCTGTTGTCACGATGGCGCCGACGATGATCTTGCGGCGAGTGTCGTTGGCTTTCTGTCGGGTCTTGAGGCGGTTCAGCTTGGCCTGTGCCTCGGCGATCTGCTGGTCAATGGTCCTGGGCATTTTGAAATCCTGTGGTCGCTCAATGGTTGCAAGTCTGGAGGTGCTGAGCGTAGGGTGCAAGACACGAAGTGCCCACTTATACAAACGCTGCGCGTTTGTGTGGGCAAGGGAACACTCGCGTTTCCCTTGAACCCTTAGCAAAGTGCGGCACGCATATGGCGATCTATCATCTTCGGGCCACGATGATTTCCCGCTCCGCCGGGCGCAGCGCCACGGCGGCGGCGGCGTACCGCAGCGCCGAGCTAATCGTGGATCAGCGCACCGGCCTCGCGTTCGACTACCGCGCACGGGGCGGGGTCGATCACGTCGAGACCCTCGCGCCTGCAGATGCGCCGACCTGGGTGCAGGACCGGGCGGCGCTGTGGAACGCGGTGGAGCTGGCCGAAACGCGCAAGAACAGCCAGGTCGCCCGTGAGGTCAGGGTAGCCTTACCCTGCGAGCTGGACGCCGCGCAGCGGCTGCAGCTCGTCCGCGACTTCTGCCAGCGCGAATTCGTGGACCGGGGCATGGTGGCGGATATCGCCCTGCACGCCCCTGGGCGCGAGGGGGACGAGCGCAACCACCATGCCCATATCCTGCTGACCACCCGGGAGATCGGTCCCGAGGGGTTCACCACCAAGAACCGGGACTGGAACGCCAGGGAGCTGCTGGAGGGCTGGCGGGAAGCCTGGGCCCGGGACACCAACCACGCCCTGGAGCGCTGTGGCACCCATGAGCGCGTCGATCACCGGACGCTGGAGGCGCAGCGCGTCGAGGCCCAGGAGCGCGCCCTGGAGGCACGGGAGCGCGGCGACGAGGCCGAAGCCCTGCGCGAGACGGTTCGGGCCGTCTCTTTGGACCGTCAGCCGCTGCCGCAGCTCTCCGCCGGCGCGTGGCAGCTCAAGGAGCGCGGCATCGAGGTCGCGGCCGTGCAGGTCTGGCGGGAGATCAAGGAACAGGCCGTCGAGGTGGCCCGTGTGGCGCAGGAGCTGGCCGAGAAG
>NZ_JBHSSW010000023.1:0-19400 GCF_042659465.1 Ponticaulis profundi
GGGCTGGCAGACACCGCCGAGCTTGCCCGGGACACGCTCGAGCGTTTGCGCGGCCAAGATGCCGCGCGTGGATTTGCGGCGATTAGGGCCGGCTGCGCGCGCCGGCACCACGACTGATTGGCCGCTCGCAGGCGATGACTCCAGCACCTGCGCGCGTCGCAACTTCTTGCGCAGAACGGCTCGGCCTGCGCCGTCAGCCCCATGGACCTGAAATACATTCTTCGCCAGATCGAGCCCGACCGTGATAATCTTAGACATGACCGCTCCCCTTTGTGGATCATTACAGACCCACCCTGGCACACAGATGCCGTCGGGGGGCGGTCAGATCATCAAAGCCCAGTTGCCTCATCGATAGAGAGGCCCGGCTATCCTCCCGCCAAGCCTACTATCCCACAATTTTCCGCCACGGCTAGATAGCGACTATGAACTAGAGTTCTCCCAAATTGAAGAGCTTCGCCCAGGCAAAGTCGTTCCAACAAAATCAAAAAAAGACTGAAGGATAGAGTTGTCTTGGTTCTCGGACGTGCATTTTTCGTAACTGAATACAGTTACTTTCTTGAAGGCACTTCGGAATACGTCAAGTTGCTTATCGTAATCAACCAAAACTGAGTAGGCCTTATCAAAACCTTGCCGGTTGTCATCCCAAACGCCAGTTTTGACAAGCTCATGGCGAAGAGATCTCAAAAAGCTATCGGAGTTCCTGAAGTAGAGAAGTACTTCAGTACCTACCTCGGGAAACATACCGCTAAGCCTATTAAGATAAACCAGTCTTTTCTCCCAATAATTAGAGATACGGGAATATTCTTGCCACGCCCTTCCGCCATCGATATGGCGGTATATAGGCTCAGCACTGAAGACTATCGTATCCACATTTCGGCGAGCGTTCAAAACGGAAGCCTCTGCAAAATCCCGCGCCTTTTCCAAACTATGGAGGTCATCGCCAGTCACATCGTGCGAAAACCGATGATGCGTGTAGGGATATAAGGTTGAGCTAGGATAGCTAACACCATTCCTGAGAAGGTGGCCTCGGTTTAGCTCGAGCGCCTTTTGGATACTTGTTGTGCCAGTTTTATGCGTGCCTGCGTGTATTATTATTCTCAAGTTTCTTCACCAACGGCAGGAATTGCATTAGGTAGTATCAAAGACGTATCAGAGCATGGACGACTGTGCTGAAAGATCAATTGTACCGACGGGAGGCCGCGAGACGTCTCTGCCGTCAGCTTGATTGTCTCTAGCACGTCGTTGCTGCCAAGGACGCTTTTCCTAACGAGCATCAGAAATCTCATCCTCTCAAGCTGGTTGCTGAATTCTATCACGATAGCGTAGATGGAGGGCATCGAAGTGCAAGATTGGATGAAGAATGCGGTTCGGCGAACAAGTCAAGTTGATCAAGCGGACTGGAGAGGTCCATGGACGCTGGTACCTCGAGACGTATCCAGACGTTGCTGCAGTAGGAATGGATCCTGCGGCGCACTACCTACGCTACGGTGCCGCGATGGGGCGCAATCCAGGCAAGCACTTCGACACTTCATTTTACCTTGAGTCACATCCTGACGCAGCCGCAAGCGGCCTAAACGCATTGGTACATTATGCGCTATACGGTCAGGCTCTCCGCTATGCAAAATCAGGGTTCAAGAGAAGCAAAGATCTTCGGCGTGTCGCGCGGCTACGGACGTCACTTCTATCTCTTGGATTCACCGATGCGCCTCTAGTAGATTTGGCGGTCTTAGCGGCTGAATCGACTGATGCGCTTGCTCGGGCGCACGCCACCAGGGAACTTGCTCTGTGGTTTATGAGAGAAAAGTCAGAGGTTGGATACCAGAAAGCGCTCTCCCTCTTGCCCGCAGCGCGTCGAGATGCCCCTGACCTGGACTTCCGGCGGAAGCTGGCGACAACGGAAGTTCTTTGTCACGTTTTTTTAGGTAACAAATCACATGCAAGAGTTGCGTTTGACACTGCGCGAGCTCGCGGCGAAATCAGTCCAGATCTTCTTCTTGCTGTATCAAATCTTGCTGACGAGCCACAAGAGAAGCTTCGCTACGTCAACCGTGCATTGGAGCTCTCCGAAGTAGAACCCATAGCGCTGATCCCAGACCATGGCCGCCCATTATACGATCGAATGACGGCTGCGAGAACCCTTAGATCGGTCGATGATGGTCCGCTGGTTACGGTTCTGATCGCAGCCTACGACGCTGCCGAGACATTGCCCACTGCGCTGCGATCGCTACAGGAGCAGACGTGGAGAAATCTCGAGATTATCGTCTTAGATGATTGCTCTCCAGATGCCGATACGATCCGCGTCGCGCAGTCTTATGCCGCAGGGGATGATCGGATACGCGTCTTACAGATGGATCGCAACGGCGGAGCCTATGTCGCAAGAAATCGCGGCCTGGATGAGGCTCGGGGAGTCTATGTCACGCTTCACGACGCGGACGATTGGTCGCATCCTATGAAAATCGAAACCCAAGTCCGCTTTATGGAGGCGAATTTGAGGGTCATGGGTAGCACAACCATGCAGGCAAGAGCATTTTCCGATCTAAGCTTCACTCGTTGGACCGGCGGGGGAAACTTTATAAATGCAAACATCTCATCCTTTATGTTCCGCCGTCAGCCAATCAAAGACCGCCTTGGCTACTGGGATACAGTTAGGTTTTCCGGTGACAGTGAGCTCATACGACGAATTCGAGAGCGTTTTGGTGCGGAATCTGTTGTTAACATTCCAGGAGGACCGCTTTCTTTCCAGCGAGACTCCAATACATCCATCGTTGCTGACGCAGTGCTGGGCATGAACGGCTTCTATTTTGGCGCGCGAAGGGAGTATCTACACGCGCAAAACCATTATAGAGCGAAATCTGACTGCGAGTTGAAATACGATGGAGATCAGTCCAAGCGCCCATTTTTGGTTCCAAATTCAATGCTGCCGGCACGATTAAATAAAGATGCAGCGCATCGGAATATGAAGGTCGTTGTGGCCGCCGATCTACGAGGGCCCGCGCAGAAATTGACGCCAACATTGAAAATACTAGACGCAGCATCAAAAGACAACGAAGCGCACGCCTACTTCGAGATATTTGAGTACAATCCCTCTCATGATAGCGTAGAAAGAATGGCTTTTTTTGCCCGGGACGCTCTGAGTTTGCGCAAAGTACCTATTCTTACGTTTGGCGAGCAGGTTACTACCGACACACTTGTCGTGCTTGGTGTGGAGTGCCTATTACATAGATTACGCTATCTTCCCAGTATCCATCCAAAAGAAGTTATTATCTGCTGCGAATCAAGCCTGGATGATCACATGTCAACCATTGGTTTTCGCGATCAAGCGACGCAGGCGATATCGAATGCCACCTCATGGTTCGGTACAGAAGCTGTGGTGCTGCAAGACGGAGAAAATCGGAAATTTAATGCTGCAGACATCAAGTCTTGGGGGTTCGATAAAACGATCGCCTTGATTGATGCTAGTAATACGGTTCACGCCGCCGAACCAGAATCGGGCTCACTATGCGAAACCAAAAGAAGTAGTTAAAACTGCTCGTCGTACACCAAGGCGAATATCAACAGGTTGGAAAATGCATCATGATGCTAGAAGAGATTCGTTATCGAAATGGCTTTCTGTTCACACAGGAGCACTCGATAGAGGCTAAGACGCCTTCGGGTTGGAATATGATTTCGCCCGCGGGAGCCAGGCTCTTCTATCATCCGTCAGCCAAAGTCACTGCTCGTACCAACGCCTCTTCCACAGTGGTTCTTATTGGACATTGCTTCAACCCGAAAGCGGCGCATTTCGGTTCGAGCGAGATAGCCGAATCTATTTTAAAGGTAGCAAGCCAAAGGCTCCAGCTGCTTAATTTGTTAGATGAACTAGCTGGGCGCTTTGCGTTGCTCGTCTGCAACAATTGCACGTGGGAAATCTTCCATGACGCAATCGGATCACGATCCGTCTTCTACCACAAGTCAGAACGGGTTATTTCCTCCCACGCCGGGCTCATCGCGGATTGTCTTGGTCTGCGCTACGGGGACTATTTCATTCCATTCCTGACGTCCAAAAACTATCAGGAGAAGGATGTTAAGTACCTTCCTGGCAACTGGACGCCATTCGATGAGATACGCCAGCTTACACCCAATACATCCATCACTACGCTAAGAATGGAGGTGCGGCGTTATTGGCCTCGTGAACAGCTCAGTAGCACCTCTTCAATTAATGAGGCTGCCGAACAGCTCACGGAGCATTTGGCGGCGCTGAAACATTTCTTGAAGGACCAAGAAAGCCATGTTTTTATGGGCTTGACCGGTGGCAATGATAGTCGGGGTTTGTATGCTGCCTTACATGACCTCAAACCGGAACTTTTCACGTGGGTCCGCAGCAAAGATGGAACTCAGTCGAAATCGGAGGACTCCGAAGCAGCTAAGGCTATTGCCGATCTTTACGGGCAAAATGTCCATATTTGGCAGTTAAGTTCACCAAGGTTGAACGTTGTCGGAGATAACTTATCTGTGGCGTTTAGAGAGGCCACGGCATGTTATCGCGGGCCAACCTCTGCATGGCTAAAGCCAATGGTAGCTTTAAATAAGGACTACGATAATTCAATTTTCGTTAGGGGTTTTGGAGGGGAGATACTTAGGGGGTTTTATCAAGACAGTTCTCATCGTATCCGCGAAGGGTCGGCCGCTGAACTTTCCCGCACATACGATATTAATGGCGGGTCAGACCTTACTAGAACGGCGTTCTCTGAGTTTATAGACACCACCTCATTTGATAGAGAGTTCTTTTTGGGTCGGGATGTAAATGACATGTTCTACTGGGAGCACAGGATGGGTACTTGGGGCAGCGTAGCCATGTCGGAAGCAGACATTGCAATAATCGGAATAACTGGATACAATTCACGACTGCTCTTTGATACTTTTTTGGGTATGGATTACGAATTGCGTAAATCGCGAGAGGCAACTGCATTGAGTGCTCACTCATTGGCGCCCGGCTTACAACAAATCCCTGTGGTTTAGATAGAGGTAGGAATGGAGGAGGGGTGAAAACAACACCCCCTCCCATTCGCAGAAAAAATACCCAAAGATATTGTGGTAACGATCAGTTCCATGCCGCTGAAGTCTTCACTGATTAATTATAACTCACCGAACTAGCTGTAATCGCGCCCCAAACAGGTTCTTTATTTCAGGGATAGAAGCGCAGTCTTTATGCGGCGTATCGGGGCGGTTATGCGCCAAGACGTGCTTGATTTGATTTCTCGTAGTTGAATTTGCGCAGCATTCAGATTTCTGCGCATCTTCAGCAGCTCTTGTTCTCTTTCATCTAACAAGCGATCGGCTTCCTGAAGCTCGGAGCAATCTGCTTTCAATGCATTTTTCTCTTCCAAGAATCTTGTTAGTTGTTCTAGTTCCTGAGTCCGCTGCGCGGCAAGATCCTGCGCAGAGGTCAAGTTCTTTTCTAAGTTGTCAATTTTTTCTGCTAGGTTTTGTATTGCTTTGTCAGATTCGATCTGTCGGCGAAGTGAGGCATCGTCCACGCCGCCGGCTCTGGCGCCTTGTTGCTCTAGTTCTGAGGCATCTGCTGCTCGATCAATCACTTCAGCCTCCATTCGCTTTTTGTCTCGTTTTTGTTTCGCATCTGCAGCCCTGCCAGTCCGGTGCTGCTGATAGATCGTTAGATCATGGCAGCTCGTCAAGTAGTTGGTGCCGTTCGTTCTTATTGTCTGAACTCTAAGAATGACAGAGCATTTGCGCATCTCAGTACGCTTGCCACGGCGCTGTTGTACAAAGCCTCTGATGGCCGAGGTTGTTCCCCCTTCCCCGAACAGATTCATCTCACTGTTTCTGTGATATGGATGCCAAGTGCGGCGTAGCCGGTCATGACGGCAATTCGGATCTGGACCTCCGGCACCTGTCGGTCCATGAGGCGCTGCCGGAGCAGTTTCATGCAGTGCATCTTCATTTCGACACGGCTTCGTCGATGGTCTCCGCTCCATTTTCGCCAGATCGCAGTGGTCTGCCCCCTGAAAAGTGGTCCTCCCTAAGGTATGGCTTTTGAGCCATTTGGAGGATGCAGGAATGCCCCAGAAAAAGCACAAGCCGGAGGAGATCGTCGCCAAGCTCCGGCAGGTTGACGTGTTGGTGTCGCAAGGCCAGTCGGTGGCCGAAGCCGTTCGGTCGATCAGCGTGACGCAGTTCACCTACTATCGGTGGCGCAAGGAGTTCGGTGGGCTGAAAACCGACCAAGTGAAGCGATTGAAGGAGCTGGAGAAGGAGAATGAGCGGCTCCGGAAGGCCGTCTCTGACCTGACGCTCGAGAAGCTCATCCTTCGGGGTGAGGCCCATGGGCCGAACGCATCGGGAAACTTCTGAGCCCCGCCCGCCGCCGTGCTTGCATCGAGCATGTCAGGCAGAAGTTCCGGATCTCGGAACGGCTCGCCTGTCGCGTGCTCGGGCAGCATCGCTCGACACAGCGGAAAGTGCCGAGCGGACGGGCCGATAAAGGCGCCCTGACGGCCGACATCATCGCGCTCGCCTCGCAATATGGGCGCTACGGATACTGCCGGAGTTGCCGGTGGTTGTGCCACTGGTCCGAGCGAACACCGGCGACGCCCTTCTGCGCGAGGCCGGTTGGGCGGTGAACGTGAAACGGGTCGAGGGGTCGGACGCATGCGTCCGACGGCGGCGGGAGGGGCTGAAGGTGCCACAAAAGCAACCAAAGAAGGGTCGGCTCTGGCTGAACGACGGGTCATGCATCCGTCTGCGGCCAGAGCGTTCGAACCATGTCTGGTCCTGCGACTTCGTCGAAGCCCGGACCCACGATGGAAGGAAGTTCCGCATGCTCAATCCCATAGACGAAAGTTCAGCCGGGAGTACCTGGCAATCCGGGTCGACCAGAGGCTCCGATCGACCGACGTCATCGACGTCTTGTCCGATCCCTTCATCCTGCGCGGCGTGCCGGATCATATACGGTCCGACAATGGCCTGGAGTTCATCGCCAAGGCGGTACGGGAATGGATCGTCGCCGTCGGCGCGAAGACCGCCTCCATCGAGTCGGGATCTCCTTGGGAAAACGGTTACTGTGAGAGCCTCAATTCCAAGCTCCGCGACGAGCTGCTGAACGGGGAGATCTTCTACAGCCTCGCTGAGGCGAAGATTATCATCGAGAGCTGGCGCCGCCATTACAACACCAAGCGCCCACACTCATCACTGGGGTATCGCCCGCCAGCTCCCGAGGCCATCCAGTGGCCGGCTTCGCCATCCGGAGCCGCTTCGCCGGCCACCCCAGCCATAACGCCAAGACCCGTAATGCACTAAGACTGAAACCGGACCACCCGATAGGGGCAGGCCAGAACGGCCGAGATATTTCGACTCCCGCAGGGTCTCGTTGCTGGCGACTGCTCCAGCGATGACGGTCTTCCACGGCTTCGCGTTCTTGCGGGGCGGGATGACGGTGTGGGCGCCGCGGTCAGTAATCGCATCATGGCACTTGCGAGTATCATTGGCGCCGTTAGCGGTGACGCTGCCGATCTCTTCGCCTGCGGGGATCTGGCTGAGCAGGTCGGGCAGGACGTTCGCGGCACGCTGACCTAGAACGCCGCATCACCGCCCCTAGCAACGCCGCCTCCAGTAACCTCGGGGCTAATGTTGCGGGTCTGGCGGAATGCGGCGCCGCAATGCAAAACTGGGCTACCTCAGCCCAATGGAGTTTGAGGCACGCGCCATGCTAGCTTAACCTGCTGTCCAGAAAACCGGCAGCAGTTCAAGATAGCGAAGCACGACTTGGATATCTCGGCTGCGAGCCTAGACCTTCGGACCTGCGTGTTCTTTTGGTCTGCGGCGCTCCTTCATTCGAAAAGTCACGTCACCCTTCGGATTGTCTTCGTGCTGACCCGAAAGAGCTGAGCGATCTCCGGCAAGGGACGCTGTTCTTCATCCCGCATCCGCTTCACCTCGACCCTCTGGGCAGATGACAAGGCAGGAGGACGACCTCCCACCCGACCTCGTTTCCTTGCGGCTGCCAGGCCCTCCCGGGTTCGCTCCGAGATCCGCTCCCGCTCGAACTGGGCGATCGAGGCGAAGACATGGAAGATCAGCCGTCCGGCTGGCGTGGTCGTGTCGATGTCTTCCGCCAGGGAACGAAAGCCCGCCCCGCGCGCCTTGATTTGGTCGACGAGTTCCAAGAGGTCCTTCAGGCTGCGCGCCAGCCGGTCATACTTGGTGACAACGATCACATCGCCAATCCGAAGCTGCCTCAGCAGCTCATCCAGTGCAGGACGGGTTCGCACCGTGCCGGAGATGGCGTCTGCGAAGATCCGCTCTGCCCCGGCTGCAGCCAACGCATCGCGCTGGCTGTCCAGGTTCTGATCCACAGTCGACACCCGGGCATAGCCAAGGATCATTCGAGCACCTCCAAGAGCCTCTGCCAGTTCTGACGCCCACCGAGGATGCGTAGGACATCGAGGTGGTCGCCCATGGTGCGGTAGACGATGAGATGAGAGCCGGAAGGATGAACTCGGCGCGCTCTCGGGCGAGCTCAGGCATTGCACAGAGAAGGTCAAACACTGCCGTGATCCCGTCGATGTATCGGTCCGCCTGCTCTAGTGACCACTCCGCTACTCCGTACAGCCAGATGTCTTCCATGTCGGCCTTAGCCCGGGGAGCAAGTCTCAACGTATACCTAAAGTCATTCCCCATGCTTGCTGCGCATCCCAGCCTTGAATGCTGTCGCATCAAAGGGACGTGGCTCACCGCTTTGGAAGCCTTCCGTGATGACCGCTTGGAGCTGCTCTAGCGCCTGGCTGCGCTCCTGATCCCGTCTTATCAGGTGTCGGACATAGTCGCTGGCGTTGCTGAAGCTACCTCCGCGTGCCCGTTCCTCAACCCAAGCCTTCATTGGATCGGGTATCGAGACATTCATCGTGGCCATCTGCTCCTCCACTGGATCTGGATCGAGCAATGATGGCAATCTTTGCCAACCCTGTCCAGTCTGGATGGACATAACTGTGACAAAACTAGAGCCGTATTGGGAGGGGATTTTTTCCCAGCTAAGTGGCTGAGGCTTCATGACCTAGATCTATCAGGCCAGAAACGACCGTTTTTGCCCAGGAAATATTGGCGATCTTGAGGCGATGGCGCTTGGCACTGAACATGCGTCTATGTACGATTTTGGCTATGACATTTGACCTGAAGAATGCCCTTAGTCTTCCTGACATTCATCATTCTGTAGCTAAACACGACGAGGTGATGAACCGCTTCGGACCGCTCTTCCGCGAGCCGGCTAGACTTCAAGCAGCATCCATCAACGTCACTTGCCCTCGGCAAAACTGTTGGGGGCGTTGCCGTACAAAAGTCAGCTGACTTGCTCTCGCGCCAGCATGATCTCGAATTCCACCGTCGAGCTCTCCTCGATGCCGACAACCCAAATATTGTTCTCGGCCTTGCCACCACCTTTGACCGCGACCACGCGTCCTACCATCTCACTCCAGAGATATTTGCGCGCTTTCAGATATGCTTGATGCGCCTTCTGCCGCACGGGTACGCAGGGTAGAAGGGCTGCATTTTCACACAAATTTTCGAGCACCTTCGCACTACCGCCGAACAGCAGACAGGGTTCTTCCGCCCCGTTCTGCCATAGAACATTTCCAGCGTCGGGCCGAAACAGCCCATGACGCCCAAGCCCTGGCTGGTCAGGAGACACCACGAACGTGTACTTGATCAAGGCAGTCCGCCCATCAGGAAAAATGAAGGGTTCACGATCATCCACTTGCATGTTCAAAGCGCCTCCTGTTCGAGCATGGCATCCAGCTCAACTCTATTCTTCGGCTCAGCGACGACCAATTGCCGCGCTTTCTCATAGGCAAGCATCAGCGATTCAGAGGCACCTTCTTCTGGATGGCAACCACAACGCTCAATGACATCGCAGTAGTATCGATATCCGTCCCAACCCTCCTTGCCGCTGATGCTCTCAAGGGCCAAGCGGATCAAGGATACACTCAGCACAGGACCCGACATCCGGGAGAATTCAGCAGCATCGATAGGACTGCGCTTCCGAAGTTCAGCGGTGATCTCTTGCAAGCTTTTCATGTAGTTTTCCTTCCGTTTTTAGCGCTCTCTGTCGCGATCCTGACCCTGTCCACGCGCTTGGCCCGCATCACGCGAACGCCCGAAAATATTATCCCGCCGCCCTTGGTTACGGCTCTCAGCGCCACGGGCCGCAATGTCTCGCTCTACCGCAGGAACATCCCGCGCCTGCCCGGCGTTACGTGCCCGCCCAAGGATGGCATCCCGCCGATCTCGGTCTGGATCGTCGGGCGCAACCCTCTCACGCCCGATGTCCAGCGCTTGCACCTCAGGCCGATGAACGTCGCGCCCCAACACCGCCGCCCGGCGCTCATCCATGTTGCCCCGGTCGGCACCTACCTGCGGCCTCTCGACCTCACCCATAACCCTCTCCTTGATCCGTGACATCGCCGCCTCGACGCGGCCCCAAAGCTGATCCAGCCGCTCGCGTGCAGTGGCAATGAAGGCGCGCCCCCGCTCCATCAGCTCAAGCCGCAATTCCAACTGCCGCCAGCCCAGCTCCTGGCGTTGTGCATTGCGGGCCTGAGCCGCGCGGAAAGCCTCGCCGCGCTCCGTGACAATCCCGCGCTTTTCCTGAGCATTGGCCGATGGCCCAATTTTTGGCTCAGGCTCGCGGGTGAGCTCCACCACCTTCTTCTCGTGTTCAAGCGCAAGCTCCTCCTGTCCGCCCCCCCGCGCGCGCTCGACCTGTTGCTCGGCTTCGGCGCGCTGAACCTCAAGGGACCGGTGGTCGATCCGCTCTGACCGACCGGCCCGCTCAAAGGCCGTGTTCGCATCTCGCGCCCAGGCCTCGCGCCAGCCCATCAGCAGATCCGGCGCATTCCAGCCGCGGTCCTTCTTCCCGAAGCCATCGCCGGTCAGCTCCCGCATGGTCAGCATGACATGCGCATGAGGCTGCCCATGGCCATCACGGGCCTTACCCTCGTGAATGGCCACATCCGCGATCATGCCGCGATCAACAAATTCACGCTGAACAAAACCGCGCAACAGATCCAGGCGCTCGCCCCGATCAAGCTCACGGGGAAGGGCTACTTCGATCTCGCGGGCAAGCTGCGCATCACGGCGCTTCTCGACCGCCTCGACCGCATTCCAGAGCTGGTCGCGATCGCGCATCCAGTCAGGTGCATTCTCGGGGGCCATGATCTCAGAATGCACGACACCGCCCTTGCGGCTGTAGTCGTGCTCCGTGCCCTGGCGATCATCCCGCAGTCGTCCCGCCGAACGGTAGGCGGCCGCCGCGACGGAAGACCGGCCACCCGCCCGGCTGATCACCTTTGCGCTGAGATGATAGATCGCCACGTCTCGGTCTCTTTCCAAACAGGGTCCAGCGCCTGCAGCGCTGGTCGGGAGCGCGAGGGTCGAGACCCTCGTCAGGCGGCATTGCCGCCTTGGGGGAAGCCGTCCGGCGCGGGGCGAAGCCCCATGAGGACGCGCACGTTGTCGAAGACAACGTATAAGCGCGCATTTAGATCTTTTCAATCTTCTTTCTTCTTCTTAGGGTTGACTAACTGCCACAGGGTTCCCCATGTCCCAGAGCCAACTAACCGACGACCGGATCAAAGAACTGACCGCCAAGAAAGCCCAACTCGACGCTCAGATCGCAGCGCTCGATGCCCGGCGACGTCACTCTCAAAAGAAGGACGAAGACCGCCTCAAATGGCTTCTAGGCACTTTGGTCTTCGACCGTTTGAGCGCCGAACCCGCTCTTCGGAGCATCGTGTTGCGCGATCTGCCAGACCGCCTCACCCAACGGGACCGTAACCGGGGGCTCTGGCAGATTCTGTTTCCTGACCCGCAAGAGGACTAGTCATGAGCTTTGTTCTGGAAGCCCGCCACTGGGTGATCATGATCGGCGCTGTGATCCTGGCCGCTGCCGCCCTGATCCTCGCCCCGCAAGCGGTCGCGATTTACCCGGTGACCACCTATGCCTTCCCGATCATCGCCGTGGCCACCATCCTCGACACCCTCGGGACAGCTGCAGAGCGCCTGAGATGGCCCCTGAAGTTCCTCGCATGGCTCTGCCTGTGCGCAGCCGCCCTTACCGCCTTGTGGCCCCTCAGAGGGCCGCTCAGCGACATGCTGGCGACAGTCCAAGCATGGACAGGCGCTGGCCGGCCTCTCCCCCGTGCAATCTGGGAAGGCCTGAAGGGGCTGAACCGATATTCAGAGCCTCAGCAACAGGCCATGGCAATCTCCTTTGGGCTTGGAGCCTTTGGGGTAGCCTTCGCTCTCAGCGCTCCGCTGGCGGCGATTTTCAATCCGCGTATTGGGCGTAACCGCAAATCCCGCACCGGCCCGTGGCAGGCGGGATGGATGGAGCCGCGCGACATTGCTCAGCTTGTGCGCAACAAGACCGGCCTGCCCCTCGCCCTGCACAAGGGTAAGCTCCTGCGCTACGTCAAGAACGATGCGAAGGGATGGCGTGGTGGTCATCACCTCGTCGTCTCCGGCACACGCGGCGGCAAGGGCGTTAGCGCCGTGATCCCGGCGATCCTCGATCACCAGGGGCCGGTCGTCGTCCTTGACATCAAAGGCGAGAATTTCGCCGTTACGCGCCGCCACCGCGAAGAGCTCGGGCGCAAGGTGGCGGTCCTCAACCCCTTCGGCCTCGTCGAGGACGGACAGGATCAGTTCAACCCGCTCGACTACATCCGGCCCCACGAGTTAGCGCGAGACGTGGCCCTGGTTGCGGACGGCCTGGTCAAACCGGAACAAGGCGACGGTGCGCATTTCTCGGAAATGGCCCGCCAGCTGGTCGCGGCGGCGATCGAAGTAATCGTGACGCAAGAAGAACCGAACCGGCGCAACCTGATCGCCGTCGCCGATCTGCTTCTGTCAGCAAACCTCGACGGCACGCTTGAGGCCTGGGCTGAAAATGGTGATCTTGTCGGTCACCGCCCTGCCCAGACTGCCGCAACCATTCTGCGCGCAGGTGACCGAGAACGTGGGTCGATTCAGACAGCGGTCTCAAAAGCTTTTGAGTGGATGCAGTCCGACAACATGCGCCACTTCCTGGCCGAGTCCAGCTTCCGCATGGATGATCTTCTCGATGATCGGGTCGATCTCTTTATTGCGGTGCCGCTCGACCAGGTGGATAAGCAAGCGATCTTCATGCGCCTGTTTATCAATCTCGTCCTAGGCACCGTCGTGCGCCAGGACGGGCGGCGTAAGGTCAAGGCTCCAATCCTTCTGGCTCTCGATGAATTTGTGCGGATGGGCCGCATGGAGCAGATCATGAACATTGCTAACGTCGCCGCAGGGGCCGGTGTCGAAGCACTGTTTGTCACCCAAGACACGGGCCAGGTCGAAAAGGCCTATGGGCCGAATGATGCCCGCTCGATCTTCGGCTCCTGCATCACCAAGCGCGTCTTTAACCTCAACGACATCGAAACCGCCGAATGGGCTGCGCGCCACTTTGGGGAAAGCACTGTCTATTCTCAGCAAATTCGAGAGGGCAAGGCCCCGAACGAGGGTCGGGATTTTTCTTACTCGGAGCAGCGTCAGAAGCTCATGACGGCGGAGCAGATCACCAACATGAAGGCTGACGATCTCTTGTTGCTGGTGGGTAACCGGAGCCCGCTCAAGGCGAAGCAGAACCTGTATTTCAAGAGCAAGACCTACCGCGGAAGATTCGATCAGAACCCGCTGAACTGAGCATTTTTCAAGTTATCCACAGGCCGGCAGTGTTAAAGATGTGTTAAAGATGTGTTAAGCAAAAAAAATGACCCTTAAGAGATTGATAAGGAATTAGTATTTTAATACCACCGTGTGTGAAAGTACGAAAGAACGTGTGTGAAAGTACGAAAGAACGTGTGTGAAAGTACGAAAGCTCTGTGCCTGTGTGTGAAAGTACGAATCATCGTGACTTCTCACTCATTCAGTCTTACTGTGTGTGAAAGTACGAAAGGATTTTGCTTTGTCTGACGAGAGCGCGATTAACCGCTCCCCCCTTCTGCCTGACAGGTATCCGCAAGGTGATTTCTTCGTCTGCGATATCTTTGATGCTGTTCCGAAGGCTGACATGGCCTCGATGGAACATCCAATATTTTCGCTTTCGACCAAGCCGGATACGCGCGTTCGTGAGTACGAGCACAACGGCATCAAGATTGCGATCAAGCCTTCCGTGGATGGGCTAGCGACGGTCCATGACAGGGATATTTTGATCTACTGCATCAGTCAGCTCATGACAGCTATCAATGAGGGCAAGGGGGTGTCGCAAGCGGTTCGCTTCCGGGCGTTCGACATGCTTGTGGCAACCAACCGGAACACAGCTGGTTCGGGGTATGCTCAGCTGAAAGCAGCTTTAGAGCGGCTGGCTGGTACGCGGATCAGTACCAATATTATAACGGGCGGTCAGGAAGTGTTCCGGACATTTGGGCTGATCGAAAGCGCCGAGGTTGTCCGGGAAACGCGTGACGGGCGGATGCAGGAAGTCGAGGTCAAGCTTTCGGACTGGGTGTTCAATGCGATCCGGTCCAAGGAAGTGCTGACTCTTCATCGCGATTATTTCCGTCTCCGAAAACCTCTCGAACGCCGAATTTATGAGATTGCCCGCAAGCATTGTGGCGCTCAAAAGGAATGGCGGATTGGCCTGTCACTTCTTCAGAAGAAATGCGGCTCAAACTCCACGCTGCGCGAGTTCCGGCGCCTGGTTATGAACATTATCCGCGAAGACCAGTCGCACGACCATATGCCCGACTATTCCATAGAAATGGACGAGCAAGAGGACACGGTTCTTTTCACGAACCGGCAGAACGTCAAAGCGGTCCTTCCGCAAGCTGTAGCACCGCAACTTGATTCTGATGTCTACGAGACCGCGCGCATGCTCGCGCCCGGCCATGATGTTCACTACCTTGAACGGGAATGGCGGCAGTGGCTGCCCGAAACACCGCGCAATCCTGAAGCAGCGTTCCTGGGCTTCTGCCGGAAGTGGATGCAGAACAAAAAAAATACCGGATAATCTTAAATACCGGATTTTTCTTTATATAACTTCCAGGCCTCTTCGATGATGACTCCTTGCTGAACGCCCCTGCGTCTCGCCTCGTGGGCAATTTCTTCTGAAATTCCGGGCATAACCTTTGCATGCACCTGGCCGGTGCGGGGACTTGGCTTCCGTCCGCGCTTCTTCTGAGGCTCACGCGCAACAAAGCCCAGCTCTTCACCTGCCCTGTCGGTCTTCTCAACAGCCTGCGCACTTCTGTCTTTTTCGCGTGTCTTCAGACGGCCAAGGTCGATGTTGAATGGCTTGCCAGTCATTCTCCCCCCTCCCCGGCCAGTCGTTGATAGACCGCCTGCGCAAACTGCGCTGCGTTCTCGATAGCGCCCTCCATGTTGCCTTGCGCAGGCATGGTATGCAGGTCGCCTCCGAACTCAAAAAGCGCTGAGAAGGCTGCACGTTCCATCAGCGGGGGGTTGATCAAATCCACCCCCTGCTCTGCCAGTGATCCGGCGATTCCGCTGTGCTGCTTGGACCTGATGGCCTTCGTCATAGTGAAGACGACAGCATGCCGGATCTTCCGGTTCAGCGCCTCTTCCTCTTCCGAAATGAGTTGCAGGGCGCGGACACCGATCGTTGCGTCCAGAGTAGTGGCACGCATTGGCGTTATGACAAGATCGGCCTGCGAAATCGCGCGGGAAACAAGTCGGGATGCCACCCCTTCTAAGTCAACAATCACTATCTGGCCGTCAGTATCGTGTCGCTTGATGGTTTTCACGATGTCGGATTCTCTGACGCTCGACAAAACACTGATCCGATCGGGCAGCGGCCCACGGTCTGCCCATAAAGTCAAAGACTGGTTCGGGTCGCAGTCCAGCATGACAATGTTTGCGCCTGCGTGAGCAAGTTCTGTCCCCAGGAGAACCGCCGTTGTGGACTTCCCGGCCCCGCCCTTGGGAGACGCTATGACGACTGTGGGCATGGATGTCCTCAAGTTATCTGGTATCTATATTAACCGGATAACACGAATAATCCGATTATTCAATAAGAACCTGAGTAATTTAAGGGCGGCAAGGAAGGGTGGGTGATTTGACCTGGCACGGCTCACTACGCTTGGAGTACGCATCAGACGATGATGTAATCGCAAATAATAACAGATGATTACAATGGAGCACACCATGCCACAGCGCGCGACATCCGAACCAATCACGATCCGCACAACCAAGGTGACCGAGATCGACGCTTTGGCGGGCGCGATGGACCGTTCGCGCAACTACATCGTCAATCAGGCGACTTAGCAGTATCTTGAAGCCAACACTTGGCAGATGGAACGGATCAGAGACAGTATCGCCGCCACCCGAGAAGGCAAGGCAGCTCCTGCGGGCGAGGTCTTTGCCGGGATCGCAGTAAAGTATGGCTGGTCAGGTTGAAGCAGCTGGTCATTGCTGAACCTGCAGTCCGCGATCTTGAAAGAATCGTGGACTACATCGCTCTGGACAATCCGGTAGCCGCTGAGAGGGCGTATTGGGAGTCGTGAGTGCGGCAGAGAAACTGCCTGAGTTTCCGGCCCTAGGCCGCCCCGGACGGCATCCCGAGACGCGGGAACTCAGCATCGCAAACGCTATCCTCAAATCAGGCATCCCTTGGCTAACAGAGCCGGTCATCTAGACACAGCTGCTAGCGGATGACAGACCCCGGCCTTTCCCCTATTAAGCCTTGGAACGCCCATGGCCCCAGCAAGCGACGAAGATGCAGGACAATCTCTTTCTCGGCCCCGACGCGGACGTGCGGTTCACCCTCCAGAACCTGCGCGCCCATGAGGCAAGCGGCGCCATCGGCGCGGATCGCACGCACATCCTGAACGGCATTTCCTTCGGCTACAGCGCGAACGGGCGGATCAAGGGGAAATATCGCAGCACGCCGAGTAACATGCTGGCGCTGAGCCTGACCTGCGGATCGCGCAGCGCCCCGGCTTGGCAATGCCTGACGATCACCTTAGGACCCATGGATCTGGGCGCCGCCGCCGCGGTCGGTTTGGTGGTTCGCAGCACAGCCCCGCAATCTACGCTGTCTCGCTTCACCCTGCGCTCGGGGCGGGGTGGCGATTTCGTCGACCAGCCGTTCCGAAAGTCACTGGTTTCCTTTGCATCGCCCTCCACCCACTTGGACGTGATCGAGATTGACACGGCACCGGACCTGCCGCGCCAGGCCGAGTGGCGCGACCTGATCCTGTTCTTTACGCCCGGCCCCCTGGAGATCGAGCTTCTCGATCTGCGCTTTTTCGCCGTCTAGCATGAGCGATCCGGCGTCTTTGGCGATCGTCATCCCGGTCTGGAACCTGCCGGACGAGTTGGGCCAGCTGCTGGATCAGATCGTCCGGATGGGAATCTTTTCGCAGATCGTGGTCGTAGACGACGCCTCGGACCCGGCCTGCAATCCGGCTCAGTTGGGCTTCACTGAAGAGCATCTCGGCGGGCGGCTGGTTTATCTCAGATTACCCGTGCAGCGCGGGGCAGGCCACGCGCGGAACGCGGGCCTTGCGGCGGTCACTGCCGAGAACGTGCTGTTCTTCGACGCAGACGATGTCCTGGCCTCTGCACTGCCCGACATCTTCCACCAGCACCTGGCCGCCGGCAGCCCCGACTTTACCATCTTTCGGCACAGCGACAGCCGCGTGCGGACCCGCGAGGGCTCTTTCGACGCCGAAGAGGTACGCTGGAGCCGCGTTCTGCGCGATCGCCCTTCGGCCCTGCTGAACTTACCCGAGGCAGCCGAGCTGTGCGGGATCAGCAGCTATCCGTGGAACAAGATCTACCGGACAGATTTCCTGCGCGAGGCCGGGATCCGGTGCTCGGAGACCCTGGTCCATAACGACATCCTTTTACATTGGCTCAGCTTCTTCAGGGCCAAGCGCATTCAGGCCGATGCCCGGATCGGCGCGACCCATGTCGTCGAGGAGCACCGCCACCACCTGTCCACGCGGCGCGGGCGGGACCGCCTGTGCCTGCGCGAGATCTTCGCCGAACTGATCGGAACCCTGCAGGCGGCCCCGCAGCGGCGCATTTACATGCGCCAGCTCATCCAGTTCACTGACGATATCTGCCGCTGGAACCTCGAGCAGATCGACGCGGACGTCGTCCCCGATTTCACGCAGATGATGCTGGAGACCTATGCGCGTTTCGGTCCCGAGGACTTTCAGCTTTTCTCTGCGTGGCAGCCGCGCCAGGCGGAAGCCCTCGTCACGTTCATGCTGGATGAGGGCGTCTGAATGTTGATCAGCTTCATCCTGACCTGCTGCGATGACGCGCCCCACATTGCCCGCTGCCTGGTATCGATCGCGGCCGTGGCGCGCCCGGGTGACGAGCTGATACTGATCGACAACGGATCGACCGACGGCACATCCGAAATGATTGACGGGCATCTCGCGCAGGCGGGGTTTCACCCCGAGGTCGCGCTGAAGCCGGTCCTTCTGGGCGCGAGAACGCCCGGCGGGATGGGCATTCCTGCCAATATCGGCCTGTCGCTGGCTGCGAAAGAGACGATCTTTTTTGTCACGGGCTGCGAATGGATCGATGCGGGCGGCTTTGCCAAGCTGCGCGGCCGGCTGGCGCTGTCGCAGGCAGATATCGCCATCGCCAATTATCAGATCTTCGACGAGGGGCTGGGAGCTTTGCGCCCTCCCCCCGACACGGACGCATGGGGCGCAATGACGCCCGGGGGTAACGACGTCGGGGCGGTGCGGCGGCATGCGCTTCGGCTGCTCGCCGCGCCGTGGCGCACCTTTTACCGCCACAGCTTCCTGCAGGGTAAAGGGCTGCGCTTCCCAGAAGGGGATCTGCCCCAAGAAGAAACCCCTTTTCACTGGGCCACATGCTTGGCCGCCCGTACGCTGGCCATTCACGACGTTACGGTTTGCCACCGCCGGGTCAGCCGCCCTGAAGCGGCGGAGGACAGCCTACAGCCGATGGCGTTCCTTACGCATTTCGCCACGATCACCGGACTGCTGCGCGGGCAGGATGAGGCCTGTCACCTGATTGCCATCGGCTGGCTTGTCGAAAACGTGGCGCATCAGCACCGATACCTGCCGCTGGACGGCCTTTACGCCTATGCACGCGAGGCCGCCGCTCAGTTGTCTAAAGTTCCCAACGTACTGTGGACCAAGGCCTTGGCTCAGGTTGATCCACGGCATCCGGCTTGGATTGTCGCTGACCGGCTGCGTTGCGGCGATGTCGGCGGCCAGCTAGCCAGCTGGGAGAACGCGCGGCTGTCGCGCAGGCTGGACCGGCTGGAAGCCGGGCTGGCAGACACCGCCGAGCTTGCCCGGGACACGCTCGAGCGTTTGCGCGGCCAAGATGCCGCGCGTGGATTTGCGGCGATTAGGGCCGGCTGCGCGCGCCGGCAC
>NZ_JBHSSW010000024.1:0-5866 GCF_042659465.1 Ponticaulis profundi
CGCAGCCGAAGGCGAGGACACGGCCCCCGGTGGAGACGACGCCGCAGGCGGCGCTTGTCTTTTGACAGGGCCGATCAGGTCTGTTGGCGGATATGAAATGAAAGATCGTCGGGGTGGGGGTGAGCGTGGGCCTTGGCCCGCGTCGATCCCCCGGCCCGTCCGCAGGATCAAACACAAGCCCGGCGACCAGCCGGGCTTTCTCAAGTATGATCTGCCATGGGATAAAATATATTGGAGCTGAACTTGAGTACGAAGCTAAAAAAAGACCCTATTGGTTTAGACGCTTTAGAAGAATACCTCGACGAAGCTTCAGATTTTTCGTTCGAGTTACGCATCCTTAAGATGCTTACCGAAATGGGTATCTCATGCGAGCATGGTGGGCAGTACAGAGATCCTGACACGAAAAAATACCGGGAATTTGACCTACGGGTGGGTCTAACTCAAGGCGCCGCAACATTTGTAGCTGCTATCGAATGTAAGTCGATCGGTCTACACTTTCCACTTCTAGTATCATGTGTGCATCGCAGGGCCTCTGAGGCTTTCCATCAGGTCTTTTTTCATACTAAAAATAAAGACCCTTATCAGAATACTCCATATGATATTCCAACAATGCAAATACCTTCAGCTATGCAAGGCATGCGCATTGGGACTAGCGCTTTATATCCAAAGGGCGAACCAGTCGGAAAGAGCACCGCGCAGGTAGGGCGCTATGCCAATAAAGATGACCTGCATGTAAACGACGCCGAGTTTTTTGATAAGTGGTCGCAGGCGCTTCAATCTCTTGACGATTTAGTAGATCAAATTTCAGACGACGAACTTGTAGACATAGTAGGTTCAAAAAAACCACATTGGGCAATGGCGTTGCCTATCGTAGTGATTCCTGATGGAACTCTTTGGACCGTTAACTATTCTGATAACGGTTCAAAGGAAGGCCCACCGGCGCAAGTTGATAGAGCTTCGATATTTATTAGTAGAGAATATAGAGGTATAATGCCAGGAGGCTCTTATACGGTTTCCCATTTGGAAGTAATGACAGAAACAGGTCTTGCAACATTCTTCCAAAATTACCTCATAAGAGAAAATGCCCTGCTCAACCTTGCTAGAGGACGTTAGCACAGAACAGAGGAAGGTCCGGCCTTGCGCGAGCGATCGTGACCCGAAGGGCCGAGACTGTGCCGCTGACCTGACTATTGCGCCTCTGCACGGGCAAGTTAGGAACGAGACAACCGGCCAGGACCAAGCGCAAAGGAAGGGCAGGGGCATAGGCTCGGGGCGCAGGCCGGCTATTGCCGGCCAAGCCTAGAGCGCGGTCCCTCGGGGCGGGCGGTCCAGGGCGATCAGCCCTAGACCGAAAGACACGAGGGACGTCGGCCTCTTTAAAATGGTAAGACGGGCGCTCCGCATGCAATTGCCAATTGTGAAACTCCTGATATGAAACGATCCGTACTGACTTGCGGAGAATAAAATAAGAATGATGCAGAATCGCTTGTTGACGCCACCCTCGCCTTTGGAACGCTCGGGTATGGCGTTCCTGGAACGTATCCGATGTATTCATATTGACTATTATAGACGCAAGTTCTTTCAGGAATACAATATATACCAATGCGGCCATAATTTGCATCTTTCGTCGCAGCTACGTCAATTGCACTAAGATCGATTTCCATCATAGTACCTGGCGCGGGTGGGTTAACATCCAAAACATCCCCCGCCATAGTTCCAACCCTCACACGCGAAAAATATCTGGTAATTGAAATTACACAATTCTCTATTTTACTCGAAAACCCGCGACTGTCTGCAGTTGGCATCAAAGTTATATTTAGTTCTGAAAAAGCTTTTTCCAGTTCTTTCTGTTTTATTGGATCCGTTTGTTGGGAAAAAGCAGCTTGAGATAGCGACATAAGAATCGCAGTCGATATGATCGTTCTTGCACGGCTCATTGTTTCCCTCCATCATTTGATTAGTTAAAACAGCCTAGATAGATTTTTTACTAACTTCAACTTCCACTCGGCACGGGTCTCTATGGCTCTATTGATGCTATCTCAATTTATTTCATTAATCTTTATTTCCAAAAGCGAACATCCATCGCATGGCCAATCTCCGCACGCCGTGACCTGCACCTTACGAAGGCTTTTTAGTTAGGGCGACACTTTATTAGACCTTCAGAGTCGGCAGCTCGCTGATCCGCGTTGTGTAGCGCGGCGATCGGTGATCCGCCTTCGTCGCCCAAGATCGGTTGACCCCCTCCCGCGCCAGCACCATCGTCTTCTTGCCGAAACGGTCATTGATCGCATCGAGCGCGTCCGTCAGGCGCGCGTCGCGCGGTCGATCCGGGGGAAACAGCATGGCGGGTCGGTCGGCCTCGGCCAGCAGGTCATCGAGGATGATCCCGGCCTTGGTATAGCCGTAGCCATTCCCTGACGGATCGCCCTTCCAGCCCCGCCGCGCGGCCGCCACGGCGGCATCCACCAGGTCGAACGTGTGGTTGGACATGGGCCGCAGACGAATGCTGCGCGAAAAGGAATGGCGCGGCCTGTCGGGCTTGTGCGGGTTGGTGTGGTAGAAAACTGTCATCGTGCCTGCCACCAAGCCGTGCTGCCGCAGCTTCTCGGCCGCCCGCGTGGCGTGGGCACTGATGGCCTGGGCCAGCGTATCGAAGCTGGTCATGGGCGTGCCCGCGGAGCGGGTGACAGCCATACCCTTGCGCTGCGGGGCCACGTCCTCAAAATCGACGCAGGACACCCCGCGCAGCTCGGCCACCAGGCGTTCCAGAACAACCGTGCCGATCTTCCGACCTAAGGCCAAAGGCAGGTCGCGCAGCTCGGCGGCAGAGTTGATCCCCTGGGCCTTCAGCTTGGCCTCGGTCGCGGACCCTACGCCCCATATTTCTCCGATAGGAATGCGGCGCATTACATAGTCCCGCACGTCCTGGTCCATGAGATTGCAGACCCCGGAAAAAAGCGGGTTCTTCTTGGCGGCATAGTTCGCCAGCTTGGCAAGCGTCTTGGTGGGCGCGATACCCACGCAGGTCGGGATGCCGGTTTCGGTCCTGACTGCATCCCTCATTTGGGCAGCATGGGTCTCCATGCGATCCCCAAAGCCAGATAAATCGACAAAGCTCTCGTCAATCGAGTATGTCTCAAGGCGCGGGGAATAGCTGTGCAGGACCTCAGAGACTCTGCGACTTACGTCACCGTAAAGCGCATAGTTAGACGACATAGCCTTGACCCCATGCCGCTTCATCAGATCACGGATCTTAAAGACTGGCTCGGCCATGCGTATTCCGAGTGCTTTAGACTCGTCCGAACGGGCAACTACTGCGCCGTCATTGTTGGACAAAACAATGACAGGAATGCCGCGTAACGACATATCAAACAGGCGTTCACAGCTGACATAGAAGTTGTTGCAGTCGATCAGTGCAATGGGGCGGTCGGATTGCTCCACCAGGACCGCCCCTATTCTATGGGCAGGCGGCGCACGACGCCGGCGACAACTCCCCATATCTCGGTCGTCTCCGTGACCGGGATTGTGGCATAGCCATCCGCGCGCGCGCGCGGATCGAGAAACCAGACACCATCGCGCTTGGCGAGCTTCTTGACGGTAATGGCACCATCGACCACCGCAACGACGATGCGGCCATGGCGGCGCTTTCCTGCGCGATCCACGGCGATCAGGTCGCCGTCCAGGATGCCCTCTGCCTCCAGACTATCGCCGGACACGCGCCACCAGAAGGTCGCATGCTCATGCCGCACTACCCACTTGATCGGGTCGATCGTATCCTCAAGATCATCCGCGGCGGGTGACGGAAAACCGGCTGGAACCGGCATGGATGCCAAAGGCACATGCCGGTCGATGAGCGTGATCTTGATAGGGCTGAGGTGCAGGGTCATGACTATTAGAACAATACGGGAACACTAGCCATAACCCGAACACCCCCTGCGGCGTCAAGGACGGATGAGAAAAGTTAGCTCCTAAGCCTGACTTGGGCTCTCATTCCGGACATTCAGGCTCCCTGCGTGGACTTGATGACAAGCCCGATGGATTCTCCAGCATAGTTCGCACCCATCATGAAGCCAGCAGCCCATGTCCTGATGCGGTTGTGGGCCTCGATAGGGTTATGGCTTTCATCCTCGGACAGCAGAAGTTCATAGACTGGAACCGGATTTTCCCCCTCCCTCGTGCTGCACAGGCTGAGCCTGATAACACTGTCTGCCTCTGTTTCCTGTCCGCGATCTTGCAGTTCTGCAGCGGTCAGATGCTCCAGAACCAGAAAGCCTTTTGTACCTGGTGGGGGCAGGAGGTCGAATAGCAGCTTTAGGTTCTCTTTCATCATCAGTTCCGTCACGACAGGTTGCGGCCTAGCCAGCACAATTATGAGCGGCGGATGAGGTAAGGTATTCCTGACCTAAATGTAAAGCTATTGCCAAAAACAACCATAAATTTATCACTGACTGTAACGGATACAGCTACAGGTATGCTAAATAATAGCATACTATGGGCGTATGTCTTGGAAAGATCACCTGACGCCGATTGAGCGGAATGAGCTTCTTGAAGCCGAACATCGCAAGATGGAGGTTATAGAAGCCTACAATGCGATCTGGCGCAGGTTGAAAACCCGGTGCGATGCTCGGAAAAGGCGGCACGGAAGCAAGAGCGAGGACGATGACAATGACGCATGTTCATCATCATGATACCCAAACGGTCGCGTCTCGCTTTTGCGGGCACTGCGGCACGGAGGTCAGTGGAGGCTACACGGTCTGTGCGGCGTGCGGCGCCAACTACCGTCGCAAGGGACGGGGCCTTTATATTGGCATCCTCTTGGGCGTCCTTGGCGTCCAGGCGCTCGTTACAGGTGAATGGGAAGGCGCCGTTGTCCTGCTTGGCGTAGGATTTTTGTTGATCCGTCACGCCCGCCAGCGTGCTTGGTATCGCAGAAACGCCTAACGATGCTCTCCTTTTGCATCGTTCTGAATCAGTCTGATCCACACATGCACGGCTGAAAAACTCGCCTACTACGCTCTCATGGCATGAAACGGCCTTGTAACGCTGTTCGGCTTCTACACGCTTATTTCTCCAGCCATGCAACATCGCACCAAGAACTCCGGTCGAGGCATTATCTGTAACGGTCATGCTTCTACTGCGCATATCATGGGGATCGGTGCTGCTCTAAGCACGCGGCTTGATATGACACGGGCTGTCGGTACTAGCTCGCAGCATAAGAATAAGAGGTAGCTTGGGATTCAGTCCGCTTAGCGGACTCGCGTAAATCAATGGATTTTCCCAGCTGTGCGAGAGCTTTTCCAAGAGGCGAGTCACCACACTGGAAGGTGGCGTAGCTACTGAGATCCAATGTTGCTTTGAACTCTGCCTCCATGGCGCTGCGATCAGCTTGCTCGCGTCCCTCATCCTCGGGCAAAGCGGGACGGCTTGCCCAACGTCCCAAAAGCGCCAGGGCGCGTTTAGGTGCCGACAGGCGATAGGCATTGCTGACCTGCCTGACCTGCGGCCCACGACCTTCATTTGGGGTCGGCTCGTACCGGCGTAGCCAGTCCAGAAAGCCATGATCGCGCAACGCCTTCATGGCGCGAACAACCGCGTCACGCGACCGCTTCAGCTTTCGGGTGATCCAGTCAAGTGAAGGGTCCAGTCGGCCTGTCTTGAAGCTTACAAGGTTGGCGAAAAGGGTCAGAAGCTCCAGTGCCACGCCACCCAAGGGGCCATTGCGCCGACCGGGTTTCTTGCCTTCCAGCTCATAGCGTTGCGCAGCACGGAGGATTTTCTGAACCTCCTGACGCGACGTGCCATGCCAGAAAGATGCTTCGCACGATCCTACCCGCCGAGAGTTGCGACGAATTGGGGTGCCGCCTGC
>NZ_JBHSSW010000025.1:0-10222 GCF_042659465.1 Ponticaulis profundi
ACCCCGGCCTGCATCGTGGGCGACCGCTTCCGCCATGCCGAGTTCACCGAAGCCTTGGACAAGGCCGGGCTTGGCCGCGTTCCGTTCATCTGGCGGGGCTTTGGCTGGAAAGACGGCAGCGAAGATATCGAACGGTTCCGGCGCGCGCTGTTTGACGGGCAGGTGAAAACCACCCCGTCCTTGCTGCTGCGGTTCGCATTCTCTGACGCAATCACCCTGATCGACCCGGCAGGCAACGCCAAGCTGGCGAAAGGCCGTGCCCTGGGCCGGATCGACGCGGCGGCGGCGGCGGTCCTGGCCATCGCTCAAGGCGCGCGGATGCTGGCAGCCCCGACCCGGAAAGCGAGGGCGGCATGGCTGTGAGTAACGATTATCACCGGCATAGCAGGCGCGTGACCTCGACCAAACGCTGGCAAGTGCTGCGCCAGATCGTCTTGGAACGCGATGGATGGGCCTGCGTGGATTGCGGACAGACCCGTGGGCGGCTGGAAATCGACCATGTAAAGCCCGTCCGCACCCGGCCCGATCTGGCCTTTGACGTGGCAAATTGCGCCACCAGGTGCAGCCCCTGCCACACCCGAAAAACCCGAATTGAGTGCGGACACCCCGCGCCAATCGTCACCCACGACCGCAAGGCGTGGATGCGAGCTGTTGCCGATCTGGCGACGAACCCCAACCCGGCAACATGAGGTATCACCATGCTGGATAGTGTCAAAATTCAACGGCGGCAGTCTGAAATCCGCCAATCCCTTTCGGCTCTGGTCGGCAAGGAAACCCCGACCACCGACGAAACCCGTTCGATGGAAACGCTGGATGCGGAATACCGGCAGAACGAAATCCGCTATCGCGCGGCTTTGACCGCCGAGGATAGCGAACGGCGCGAAGCCGGGGCCGATCTGGAAACCCGCACCGACCGCCAATATGCCGAACTGGTCGCGGGCTTCGAGCTGCGCCAGATCGTCTTGGCTCTGGACGAGGGCAAATCGCTGTCGGGCCAGACTGCCGAGGTTGTCGCGGAAATGCGCAGCCAAGGCGGCTATCGCGGTATCCCGATCCCCCTGGCGGCGCTGGAACTGCGCAACACGGTTTCGGCTGACGTGCCCAACCCCGTGCAGACCCGCCCGATCATCGACCGCCTGTTCCCGGCATCGGTGGCCGCGCGTCTCGGCATCCAGACCGTCAACATCGCTCAAGGCAGCGTGGAATGGCCTGTGGCAACCTCTGGCGCCATTGCCGGATGGGCACCGACCGAAGGCGCGAACGTGCCCGGCCCCAACCCGTTCCAGACTGCCGAACGGATGCTGGCCCCCGACCACACCCTGGGCGCTCACATGCGGATCACCCGCAAGGCGCTGAAGCAGGCTGGTGAAGGGCTGGAACAGGCGATCCGGCGCGACATGAACGGCGCAATCGGTGCCGAGCTGGACCGGGCGGTGCTGATGGGCGATGGCACGGGCGGCGAACCTCTGGGCATCATCCCCGGCGCGGCCACCTATGGCATCACCTCGACCGCTGTGGGTGCTGCTGCATCCTGGGCAGCGTTCCGGGCCGAGGTCGTGGCGTTCATGCAGGCCAACCAGATCACCAGCGCATCGGGCGTCAACATGGCGTTTGACCCGGAAATCTGGGCCGAGCTGGACGGCGCGCTGATCGCGGGAACGGCTGTCTCGGAATGGGACCGCCTGGTGAAGCACGTTCCGGCTGGCAACATTGCCCTGGCAAACCAGCTGGACGCAGGCACGGCGATCCTGACCACCTCGGCAGGCGGCATCCCCCCGGCGTTCCTGGGCATCTGGGGCGGGCTGGACATGATCCGCGACCCCTACACCGATGCGCAGAATGGCGGTCTGCGGCTGACCGGCCTGCTGACGGCTGATGTCACCGTGGCGCGCGGTTCGCAGATCCGCATCCTGACCGGCATCGGGGCTTAAGATGCTGTGGGGCGGTAATCTCGGGCAGCTGGAAATCCGGGCCGAGGGCGGGGCAACCCGTCTTGTGGCGAGGTTCCCGTATAACGCGGAAACCGAACTGGCACCGGGGCGGCGTGAGGTTATCGCCCCTCGGGCCTTTGCTGATCGCATTGAGGCAGGTGGCGAAATCCACCTGCTTTTCGGACACGACTACAACCGCCCCTTGGCATCGACCACGGCGGGCACCCTGTCCTTGCGCGACACCGACGACGCGCTGGAAATCCGTGCGGAACTGGACGGCGGCACCAGCTGGTCGCGCGACTTTCTGGCAGCTCATGCCGGGGGCCTTATCAGGGGTTTGTCACCCGGTTTTCAGGTCTTGGCAGGGGGCGAAAGGATCGAACGGCGGGGCAATGACACCGTGCGAACGATCACTAGCGCATCACTCCGCGAATTGTCCGCCGTGACGCGGCCTGCATACCCAACCGCGCAGATCGAGGCACGGGCATGGGAAACGCACCAGGACCGGCAACCGTATCGGGGCCTGGTCAATCCCCTGAACCGTTGGAGGGCGTGACATGGGCCTGATGGATATTTTCCGGCGTTCTCCCCCAGTGGGGGAACATCACGAAACCCGCGCCATTGCCCCCGGCTATACGGCGGCGATCATGGCGGCGCGGGAAAGCTGGATCTCGGGCGCATCCAACCTGGGCGAACTGACGGCAGCTGTGCAGACCTCTGTGGGCCTCTGGGAAGGCTGCCTAAGCCTCTCTGACGTGACGGGCACCGACATGCTGTCCCGGCGCGACATGGCGCTTGCTGGCCGCGCTCTGGCGCTGCGGGGCGAGGCTGTGTTTCTGATCCGCGACCGTTTGGTTCCGGCGATCGATTGGGACATCTCGACCCGGAACGGCGATCCGCGCGCCTATCGCCTGATGATCCCCGAGGCGGGCGGCGGGCGGGCTGAAACCGTCCTGGCCCCCGAGGTGCTGCATTTCCGCATTGGCTGCGACACGGCGACCCCGTGGACCGGCACCGGCCCCCTGCGCCGCGCGCCACTGTCGGCGCAGCTGCTGCATGAACTGGAAAGCGCGCTGCGTGACACCTTCCGCGATGCCCCCTTGGGTTCGCAGATCGTGCCCGTTCCCGAGGGCAGCGCCGATGACATGGACGCGCTGCGATCCGGCTTCCGGGGGCGGCGTGGTGCAACGCTGGTGATCGAGGGCGTGGCGCAATCCGTCGCAGCAGGGATGCACCCGCAACTTGGCAAGGCACCTGACCAGCTGTCACCGCAACTGGACAAGACCTTGGCCGACAAGCTGCTGGCCGACGCCAAGGATGCTGTTTTCGGCGCGTTCGGCATCCTGCCCGGCCTGATGAACCGCAGCACAACCGGGCCGATGGTCCGCGAGGCGCAGCGGCACCTGGCGCAGATCGTGCTGCAACCCGTTGCAAATCTCATGGCCGAGGAAGCGACCCAAAAGCTGGGCGCGACCGTGGCAATCGACGTTGTGCGACCTGCGCAGGCGTTCGACCACGGCGGCAAGGCACGCGCCCTGGGCGTGATGCTCAAGGCGATGGCCGAGGCCAAGGCGGCAGGGCTGGACGACAAGACCGTAGCCGACGCGCTGGCCTTCATTGATTGGGCCGAAGAATGAAGCCGGGGCGGATGCGCAAGCGCGCCACGTTCCAATCGCAGCAAATGGTCAACGATGGTTTCGGCAACTTTGTCGGCACATGGATCGACCGCTGCGAACGCTGGTGCAATATCGCCTATCTACGCGGCAGCGAAACGGTGATGGCGTCCAGGCTGGAAGGCCGGCAGCCCGTGATCCTGACGTTCCGACAGGACACCCAGACCGCCAAGATCATCCCGGAATGGCGCGTCCTGATCGACGGCACCGAATACAACATCCGCGAACCCCTGCGACCGTCCGATGATGGCCTGCGGTTTGAGCTGCTGTGCGAGGGGGGCGTGGCGACATAGGGCCAGGATGCGCCCTGCGGACTGTCCGTCACGCGAAGCATCTGGGATTAGACGGTGAGTGCCCGGCTCGGAATGGCCGAAAACCCCGTCAAGGCGCGGCCCTTTTTCACTGGGGGGCGCGGCGCGGGCTGTCACGGCGCAATCCGGGGACAGTCAACGCACGTGCATGTGCGCAGCCCGCGTCAGGGCAATGGGCCTCGGCATCCTCACGGTGCCGGGGCCTTTTCAAACAGGCGGTTTTCCGGGCCGCTGACGGGCAAAGCACTATCTGGCAAGGGAACGGCACCACAATAGGTGTAACGGCGCTCCTGTAGCGTCCTAGAGGCTCTGAGAGGCATCCTATCGGCCAAACATAGATTGCGCCGCAATGCGTAACAGTGCATAATGTTACAGTCACAGGCAGCGCGAGGCTAGGCGATGAAATCCGACCCGATGGAAAGCGTGAACGTGACGACCTATCGCATCCCGCCAAGCCAAGGGCCGGGAAGCGGCAAGGCGGCCTGGGTGGAATTTGGGCGTGCCCGGATGGACAACGAGCAAACGCTGTGGAGCATCATCCACGACCAGACGGCGACGATCGCTGAATTGCAGGCCGAGGTTGCCTTGCTGCGTGACCAGATCGCCAGCCGCAAGCCAAAGGGCGGCAGACCGAAAACCGACGACAAGACAACCGCCCGCATCGAGGCGGCACTTGCCGGGGGAATGTCTCAAAGGAAAGCCGCGCGGCTGTGCGGCGTTTCGGCTATGACCGTTTCACGTGTTGCCGCGCGGGTTGCTGCAAGGGGTGCCGTTAAATGACCATGAACGTAGGATCTACGGGCGGGGGCTTGGGAATGTCATTGGCAATGATGAAATCGACGGCATCAAGGGCAGCCTTCACCCGCGCAATCTCACTGATGCACTCTTCATTGGTGGCCGAGGTGCCGCGATAGACAAGGGTGGCAAGGCGCTTCACCAAGTTATCGCGAAACTCCTGCAAATGCTCTTTCTCAGACATGGGGTTGCCTCATGGGTTGCTAGGTGGGTTGCCTTATGCTTATATCAGCTAAGACGTTCGACGGTCTCTAAATTAGTCGTTCACGGCAACTCATGGCACCCACGGAATGGCGCGGATGGCGCGGCAAGGCAAGGCGGTCACTGGACCACTTACCTTGAAAGGACTCTGCTATGGGATGGACCCACAAACACCGGAAGCTGCGCGACGATCTGCGCAAGGCTTACACCGACGAAACCGGGCGCGACGACTACCGCGACCCGGCGTTTCTGGCTTGGGCGGAAGCTCGGGAACGCGACAACCCGACCGACAACCCGGCGCGGGGTGCATCTTGGGAATTCCCAAGATAGCGGCGGCTCACTGCAAGAATTTGCAGTGGCTGGCCCACAACCTCGACCTGCGCGGGTTGCTGATGGGGTGCGAGTCATAAGACCCGTTACACCCGCGACCGACCCTAAAAGGCGAAAACACCCCGCACGGCACCCCGACGAGGGTTGCTTTCTCTTTAAGTGTTGCGTTCTGAGAATAACGGCACTAAATGCAACACTTATGAGCAAGGGCTATGGAAAGCTGCAGCGGGCTATTCTCGACGTCTTCGAGAGCGACCCCGACAAGCTGCTAGACACCATCACGATAGGGGTTCGGGCCTATGGCGTGAATCCCATCAGCCGCGCGCAAGCGTCGTCGGTTCGCCGGGCGCTGCGCAAGCTGGTTGACGCTGGCGAGGTTGTCGACCTGGGGCGTTCATGGCGACAGGCTCGTCGTCACTTCGCCCTGCCCTCGACAGCGGCGGCATATCGCAAGCGATACCAAGACACGTTTGGGCAAAGGGCACCACAATGAGCACCCCGCAAATCAACGTGCGCGCACCCGAGGAAGCCCGGAAAACCCTTCAACGCCTCGGGGGGCACCTGCGAGACAACCCCGAGTTTCTGGGCAAGCTGGAAGCGTTCCTAGATGACTATGAGGGGGGCGCAGCTGGCCCAACCGTGACCGATCGTCTGGCTGATCTGGAAGCCCGCGTGGCTAGGCTTGAGAAATGACCGGCGCCAAACGCGATACCCGGCCAACTCTCACCCTCAAGGGCGATGACTTCACCCCCGAGTTTCGCAGCCTGTTGAACAAGGCTGCAAAGAAGGCCGGCAAGACCCAAGCCGAGTTTGCGGCCGAGGCTCTGGCGGCAGCTGCGCGGCGGGTTCTAAGCGGCAACCCCGACCACAACCCTACCGACAACCCAGCCCCCGCACCGGCCGTCCTGGCGCAGATCGAGGACACTCAAAAGCGACAGGCTGAAACCGATGCCAAGCTGGCAGCTCTGGCCGACCAGGTGCGCGCGCTCACTGAAATGCAGCGGCGCGGCTTGTGGTCTAGATTGTTCGGGGGGCGATAGATGGGGGCTGCCAGAAACATCTTGCGATGCACTGACTTGCCGGATGCGGTATCTAGGGGTATCGTCGTAAGTTAGGCATAGCCTGAAATGAGCGAAACCCGCTCCGGGGGCAAATCCGGAACGGGTTTCTAAATCGAAACTGCCTTGGTGGGCGCTTCTATGAGTAAGCCGAGATTAGACCACACTGACCTTTTCGGCAAGAGGCATATCCCCCAAGGTGCTAACAGGGATAACGGCTTTGGGCATCTTTGCTGAACACCAGCCAATTTACGCCTCACACAACATTCCGACATTTCCTATGAACGGGAAGCGCCCCGCGGTGAAGGGCTTCACCAAAGCGGGCAGCGATTTGTCGCACCAATGGTCCCTCGATTTTCCCGAGGCCGAAGCGCTGGCATTCATGTCGGGCGCGCGCACAAAGATCATGCCGATCGACATCGACAGCCCCGACGAGGATCTGCGACGCGATACTGAAAAGCGATATGGCCCAACGCCTATCATGGTCAGAACCCCATCCGGCGGCACGCATCTTTGGTATCTCCACAATGGCGAGTCCCGGCAAATCCGTCCTGACCCGTCCGTGCCGGTGGATATTCTCGGGACCGGCGGGCTGGTGATCGCACCGCCGTCGATGGGCACCAAGGGCCGTTATCAATTCATCCGCGGCGGGCTGGCTGACCTTCACAAGCTGCGCCCTGCGGCCAACCTCGACCAGCAAGCGCGCCAGCTGATCCAGCAAGGCGGTCGCAACAAAGCCCTACTAGATTATCTTCGCAACCAGGCGCGACACGCTGACGATCTGGAAACCCTGATCGACGTGGCCCAGACCTTCGCAGACCAGCATCTTGATCGGACCAGCGGCCACGCATTCACTGATGCCGAAATCCGCAATGTGGCGAAAAGCGTTCACGACTGGACGCAACGCAAGATCGGCGAAGGGCAATACTTTGTCGGCACCGGGCGATATTTCATGGAGGGGCATGACAAGCTCAATCAGGTGATGGCGCTTGGCCCGTATGCCTGCGCCTTGTTCTTGCGCCTCAAGGTTCGGGCCGGGGGCCTCAAGTCTTTCCAGATCGCCAACGACATGCGCCACGACATGCCCGATGGCGTGTGGCCGCTGCGGAAGATGCAGGATGCACGGAAGGCTCTGACCGATGCAGGCATCATCAAGGAAAAGCACCGCGCGTCCAGCTTCTACGGCACGACCGTCTATGAGTGGGCATAGGGTGCGCAATATTGCACAGGCTATCTAATAGATAACTCTCCCCCCGTCCTTTTGGGGCGGGGAAGCTAAGTCTGCGGGATGCGCGCAAAGCTCTGATCGGCGCAGGCATCATCAAGGAAGTCCGCAAGGCTTTCACTGGCAACGCCGCGCTGTTCTCATGGACATGATGGAAGGGTGGTCGAAATCGATCACCTATCTATAACCTACACCCTCCCCCCTTCCCTTGCCTGCTCTTCGACGGCGACCCCTGAACCCTGTTCATCCCCTCTGAACCCTGTTCACCCTCCAGCCTGATCCGGCGCTTGCGCCCGCCGGCAGGCGGAAAGGCCAGGGCGCGCAACCTCATTCATGGCAATCATCATCAACAGCCCGTTGGCAGATTTCGCCTCAGGCTGATTTTGCCAAAGGCCATCGATGGCGCGTCCGTAGGTGTGGCCGTCCATACCACCGGGCCGCAGGCCAAAATCGCGCCGCAGCCGTCTAATCAGCCATGATCGGTGCATAGAGGGGGAGGTTATCTATTAGTAGCCTGTGCAATATTGCGCACCTTTCCTGCGGCATCTCCAATACCATCTGATACCAAAGATACCGTTGCGCTGATTTTGGCAGTGTGGTATCATTCGGTATCGTTGATACCGAGGTTGCCCGTCATGTCTCACACCCGCACCCCCATTGCCACCGGTTCCGCTGTCACGCTGGACCAGGTGAAAGACCGTGCCCGGATCGACGGCGACGACGACGACGCTGGCATTGCCATGCTGATCGACACAGCGGCATCTGAGATTGAGGCGCATTGCGGTATCGCCCTGCTGGCCCAATCCGTCACTGTCACGCTGCGCGCATGGTGCAAGCGCATCCCGCTGCCCGTTGGCCCGTTCTGGGTGGAAGGGCTGGCTGAGCATCCCGTGACTGTCGAACTGCTGGACGAGGCAGGCAACGCCACACCGCACCCGGCAGGCTTCTGGATGGACTGCGGACGCTTCCCCGTGCTGTCTCTCACTGGCGATGGCATCGGCGCTGCGATCCGCATCACCTATCCCGCAGGCTTTGGTGAACCGGCCAGCATCCCCGCTGATCTACAGCTGGCAGTCATCGACCATGCAGCGATGATGTATGACGCACGTGGATTGACCGATGCACCGCAAGGACTGTCCATCGCGGCGACCCGCATCGCAGCACGTCACAGGCGCATCGGCATCTGATGGGCGGCGGCTACAAACCCACGGGCAAGCCCCGAGGCAGACCCCGCAAGGACGGGCTTGTGAGCGGCTCTGAGGCGGCTGCACAGGCCGACAAGCGGGCACGGCAGGGGCATCCAGGGCGCAAAGCACAACGGGGCGCAGCGGGGCGAAATGGTCCCAATCCCGCAGAAACGTCAGAACCAGGGCACCGGGGACTGAATGTTCATTTCTCGCTTCCTGAAAAATCCGGGGCCGAACCTGCTGATCTGGCGATTGCCTTCCTCGAAACCCTGAAAATTCCCGAGGGGAAAATGGCCGGGCAGCCGCTCAAGCTGGCCGAGTTTCAGCGGCAATTCGTGCGCGGCTCACTGGCCGAGGGCGTGATGGTCGGCGTCCTGTCCATCGGACGCGGCAACGCCAAGACCGCGCTATCGGCGGGCCTGTCACTGGCCGCGCTCATGGGCATCTGGGACGACCAGCCCAAACGGGAAATCATCTTTGCCGCCCGCAACCGTGACCAGGCGCGCACAGCGTTTCAGTTCCTCGTCGGGTTCATCGAGGGACTGCCCGAGGACGACCAGGAACAATTTACGATCCGGCGCGGGTCCAAGCTGGAAGTCGAATATGACGGCAACGGCGGCGGGCTTGCCCGTGTCATTGCAGCTGATGGCAAATCCATCCTGGGCGGGGCACCGACGCTGGCGCTCATGGACGAACGGGCGGCATGGGAACGTGCCAAGGGCGACGATCTGGAAAACGCGATCCTGTCCGGTCTGGGCAAGCGCGATGGCCGGGCGCTAATCATCAGCACCTCGGCCCCTGACGACGCAAACACCTTTTCCCGTTGGCTGGATGAACCCCCGCCCGGTTGCTACGTCCAGGAACATCGACCTGCGTTCGGCCTGCCGGCTGACGATCTGGAAAGTCTCTTGGCAGCCAACCCCGGCGCGACTGAGGGCATCGGTTCGTCGGTTGAATGGCTGGTGGCGCAGGCACGGCGGGCGATTGCGCGGGGCGGTTCTGCCCTGTCCAGCTTCCGCAACCTGAACCGCAACGAACGTGTTTCGACCGAAGATCGCAGCGTCCTAATCACCGTGGACGAATGGCTGGCGGCGGAAGTGAACCCCGACGATCTGCCTGCGCGTGACGGTCCCTGCATCCTGGGCGTGGATCTGGGTGGCAGCCGTTCCATGTCCGCAGCGGCCATGTATTGGCCCGAGACAGGCCGTCTTGAGGCTCTGGGCACATTCCCCGCCTTTCCGACTTTGGCCGACCGTGGCGCGTCTGATGGCGTCTCCGGGCGCTATGCGGAAATGCAGGATCGCGGCGAGCTGTCCGTTATGGGTGAAATGACGGTTCCCCCTGGCCCGTGGATGGCCGAAATCGTCCGCAAGCTGGACGGCATCACCCCGGCCTGCATCGTGGGCGACCGCTTCCGCCATGCCGAGTTCACCGAAGCCTTGGACAAGGCCGGGCTTGGCCGCGTTCCGTTCATCTGGCGGGGCTTTGGCTGGAAAGACGGCAGCGAAGAT
>NZ_JBHSSW010000026.1:0-1558 GCF_042659465.1 Ponticaulis profundi
AGCCGGGAAACCGTTCAAAGTGGTCATCATCGCCCTCGCCAGACGCCTGCTCACCCGGCTCAACAGCATGGTCAAAGAGGATCGAAACTACCGGTTCAAACCACTTCCGTGCTAACAGTTGCTACGTGTCACGTCGTGTTTGCTGTTTTCAATCAGGAAAGCGCGGGATCGCCAAATGTTGCGCGGAACTCCCGATCCGAGTGTATTGCGATGTCGTCCTCACCGACGACGATGACAATTTCCGTGTCAGAATGTTCTAGCACGTCTTCGAACAAGCCGCATTCCAGCGGATAGCAAAAATCACTTCCATCATTGATGGCACAATGAACTTTCCACCAAAGTTCAAAGTCAACAATTTCCGGATCACATCCGTTCGCATGGACCGTCAGGCTTCTTATTTCCTGTTCTCGTCCCTGCGGAATGTTTAAACCATCGAAGCCGGGGCGCGGATTTCCGTTGCTCATCAGATAAATGCCCTTATCGCCAACGAGCCACAAAGCCGGACCGGTATCGATCTCGTAAAAAGGCAGCGATTTGGGCGAATTGCGAGAATGATCGAAAATGCGCCATACGCCCGTTTTGTCAAAGCGGAGAAAAACGTGGCCATCCGATCCTATGCGTTCATTTAAGGTCAGATACGACTCGAGCGCCGATAACAAGAAAATGCAAACCGTCCCGGTAAGGTTCAACGCCAGTTCCGCTTCTGAAATTGACGATACATAGGCGTGTGACGGCTTTCCATGCGCATCTCCAGATGCGCTACCCAGCTCTCCAACACTTTGAACAATCGTGTAAATTGCACCAAACAACGCTTTATAGGTCTGCTGAGTTTGTTGAGATGAAGCGACCGAAAGTGCCTGGGAAGCATGGTTATACAAGGTCGCTAAATCTGCAGAGGGCGAGATGTCATTGCTCGTTCGATCCAGGACCTGCCGGCAAGCGGCTTCAAGCAAACGACGAGCGGCGATGAGTGCACCGCTCGGATCAGCGTCAACGCGATCAACCGCCTCTTCCCACAACACTCCGAGCGACATGTATGGGGCGCGCGCCAGCATATTAAACAGTCTGTCAGCGGGAAATGAGCTGGATTTGTCGGGATCGGAGTTTTTTTGCATGTCCAATACTGCCCCCCAAAGCCTCCTCTGGGAAGACGCAAGATGTGAAGGTCGTTTCAGCTGCGATAATCGGGCAGAGCCACAATCCGCCGAAGTGCATGAGGTGTTACCGATTGCGGTGCATTACGTCCTTCGGCCTAATGCCCCCTACGGAGCTACAGAATATGCAGCCGTAGGGTGGGCCTTGGCCCACCAGATCGTCTTTCCGACCGAAATCAAACCAATTGGTGGGCCAAGGCCCACCCTACGTGTCACGTCGCCCGGGACGACATTTGCAGGAGCCGCTAAGACAAAAGATGCACTTCGCTCTGCATCAGTGCATCCTTGTCTTAGCGAAATCTGCTATTCTGGGATCGGCAGGTGAGGTCCGTGTGCACCCTTGGCCATCTTTCGATGGGCCGTGCTGTAGCTCGGACTCACCTGCCTTCCAAACCCCAATCTCA
>NZ_JBHSSW010000027.1:0-1273 GCF_042659465.1 Ponticaulis profundi
TGGAGTGAACCCCATGGGCTGGACCACAGGCCCCTAGGAAACTGATACGCTGGACGGGCCTTGATTGGAGAAGGCCCATGACGTCACGAGGTCCCTACCGCCGGCATTCCACGCCGTTCAAGCTGCAGCTTTGCCAAGACATCCGCACTGGTGCTCTTGGGCGGCGCGATGCGCAGCGCAGCCACAATCTTTCCGCTAACCTCATTCAGCTATGGCTCACGCAATATGACCGGGGCGAGTTGAACGACGAGGAAGCCGAGGCCAGTGTCATTGCAGAGTATGAAGCTCGCATTGCCGCGCTCGAGCGGAAGGTGGGTCAGCTCACGATGGAGCTGGATCTTGCAAAAAAACACCACGGATGTCGACCGCGGGCGGCAGCGAAAGATCCTTCGTGATCAGCGGCCCCTTGGCTGCTCCGTCAGACGGGGGTGCAAAGCCATGAACCTGCCGCGCAGCACCTACTACTACCGCTCTGCCAGGACCCTCACGCTGACGGACGGCGAACTCACCGCCATCATCGAAGATGTCCAGGATGAGCTACCCTGCTATGGCTATAGACGCGTGACCCACGAGCTTCGGCGCCGTGGTTTTGCAATCAATCACAAGAGGGTAGCACGGGTCATGCGAGTAGCGGGACTGGGCATCAAGCCCCGCAAGCGCTCTGTGCGTACGACTGACAGCCGGCATGACTCTCCAATCTTTCCCAACCTGTATCGCAACCTCATTCCCGATCGCCCTGACAGGGTCTGGGTCGCGGATTTCACCTACATCCGTGTCGTCACAGGCTTCTGCTACCTGGCCGCCATCCTGGATGCCTGTAGCCGCAAAGTCATAGGCTATGCATTGTCACAGCATCTGGATACGGAACTGGCACTCGCAGCTCTGCGCGCGGCCGTCATGACCAGAAAGCCTTCCGAGGGCTGCATTCATCATACGGATCGCGGCTGTCAGTACGCATCCCAAAGCTATCGGGACGCCCTTGATGCTTCAGGCTTGCGCGGTTCGATGAGCAGCGTCGGCAATCCTTATCATAACGCGCAGGCTGAAAGCTTTATGAAAACCCTGAAGGTCGAGGAGGTCTATCGAGCCGGTTACGAGACTTTTGCCGATGTGGCAGTCCGCTTGCCGATCTTCATTGAGCAGATCTACAACACGAGAAGGCTTCACTCAGCCCTCAGCTACAGAACCCCCGAGGAATTCGAAACCCTGTTTGCCCAGAAAGCGGCTTAGTTCGAATGGTGCCATGTGGTCCAGCTCATGGGGTTCACTCCAC
>NZ_JBHSSW010000028.1:0-16679 GCF_042659465.1 Ponticaulis profundi
GCCAGCGACCCCGCCGACAGCGAGCCCGCCGGCGGCAAGACCGGCGCCAACCGCCGCGCCTGCGCCGAGTTGCAGTCCGCCCGAGACGATGCCGTTGGCGATGCCCGGACCGAAGATACCGAGCGCGAGCATCGAAAGCGCGGCCAGAACGATCGCCATGGCGTCTTCGATGGTCGGCTCGCCCGTGAACCCGGCGGTGAATTCGCCAAAGATGGTCGAGCCGATGCCGACGATCACGGCGAGCACCAGCACCTTGACGCCGGACGAGATGACCAGGCCCAGCACGCGCTCGGCCATGAAGGCCGTCTTGTTGAAGAGGCCGAAGGGCACAAGGATGAATCCGGCCAGCGTGGCGAGCTTGAATTCGATCAGCGTGACGAAGAGCTGGATCGCTAGAATGAAGAATGACAGGAGAACAACCAACCAGGCAAAGAGCAGGATGATAATCTGCAGAAAATTCTCGAAGAAGGAGACAAAGCCCATCAGATCGGAAATCGACGCGAGAATCGGACGGCCTGCATCAAGGCCGATCTCGGCGATGCGGCCGGGCTGAAGCAGCTCGCCGGCGCTAAGGCTGCCGCCCGAAGCGATGAGGCCGAGCCCGGCGAAGCTTTCGAAAACGATGCGGGCGAGCGCGTTCCAGTTGCCGATGATGTAGGCGAAGACGCCGACAAAGAGCGTTTTCTTGACGAGCCGGGCGAGAATGTCGTCGTCGGCGCCCCATGCCCAGAAGAGCGCGGCGAGCGTGACGTCGATGACGATCAGCGTCGTTGCGAGGAAGGCGACATCGCCGCCGAGCAGGCCGAAGCCACTGTCGATGTAGGAGGTGAAGACCTGCAGGAAGCGGTCAATGACGCCAACTCCGCCCATATCCTACTCCTTCTCGGAATTGTCGCCGGGAAGCCCGAGAAATCGGCGGCGTTGCTCTGCCCAGGCGGCGTGGCAGGTCGTGTCGGTTTCCAGCTCTTCCGGCGTCACCGACCGGCAGCGCACGAGCTCAGCCTGTAACGGATCGTCGGTCACGGGCGAAGCCGATGACGTTTCAGGCGCGACCGTGTTCGCCAGTTCAACCGCGGCGAAGAGCGCAGCAAGCCCGCCCAGGGCGATAGCGACGAGCCTGATGATTTGGTCGGGAGATCTGCGCACGGAACTTACCGGAACATGCTGACGGCGGTTGGCGTGTAGCCGGTCCCGTAATCGAGGAAACGGCTGAGGTTCTCGCGTCCCTGTGCCTCAGCGGAGGCGCGCCGAGCCGCGTCCAGCGCGTCCGCACGGTTCTGCGCCGCGATGGCGGCGGTAAGGTCCGTCATTTGCTGGCTTTGCAATGCGAGAAGTTGATTGCCGGCTTGGGCCGCCTGCAAGGCGCCGACCGCACCCTGGCTTTGCGAGACGAGAGTGCTCAGTTCCGTGCGCGTCGCTTCAATATTGCCGACGACGCCGGCCTGGATCTTCAATGCGTCTTCATAGCCAGCAACCGAGGTCCGCCAGCGCGCCTCGGCATTGGCATTCATGGCGGCGAAATCGCCCGTTGCTGCGGCGTCTCCATATTGTTCTGAGAAGACGCGTTCGATTTCGGAGACGACGTATCCAACGCGCTGGGCTTCGCCCAACAGATCTTCCGTCTGCTGCATGATCGATCGCAGACGCGCCAGCGATGAGTGCGGCAGGTTTGCGAGGTTGCGTCCCTGGTTGATCAACATCTGCGCCTCGTTCTGAAGCTGCGCGATCTGATTGTTGATCATTTCGAGGGTGCGCGCGGCGGTCAGAATGTTCTGTGCGAGGTTGGTCGGATCGATGACGACGTCGCCGACGCCGAACAGCGCATAGGCCGGTTGCATCGGCGCCAAAGCGATGGCTCCGGTCAGCATGAGGGCGGCGAGTTTCTTACGCATGAGTAGTCTCCTTGGTTTGAGGGGATGGGATCGGATCAGGTGCTTGGCCGAGCAGTTCGACGGCCCAATCGAGACCGCGACGTGCGAGCCAGGCTGCGGCGAAACCGTCTCGCCCGTGTTCGGCGAGAATGTCGGTGATGGCGGCGTGATCGGTCTTCGACGATGCGGCCGTGAAGGCGAGCGCGACCTCGCCGAGACCGAGCGAGAAAAGCCGATTGCCGCGCCGCGACTGGCAGTAATAGTCACGCTTCGGCATGGCCCGCGCGACGATCTCGATCTGGCGTTCATTGAGGCCGAAGCGGCGGTAGATGTCGGCGATCTGCGGTTCGAAGGCGCGTTCGTTCGGCAGGAAGATCCGCGTGGGGCAGCTCTCGATGATGGCCGGCGCGATCGCGGAGTTGTCGATGTCGGCGAGCGACTGCGTGGCGAAGAGGACGGACGCGTTCTTCTTCCTTAGAATCTTCAGCCATTCGCGGAGCTGGCCGCCAAACGTCCCGTCATCGAGCGCGAGCCAGCCCTCATCGACGATGATGAGGCTCGGCCGTCCGTCAAGGCGATCCTCGATCCGGTGGAACAGATAGGCGAGCACGGCCGGCGCCGCGGCCGATCCAATCAGCCCTTCGGTTTCGAAGGCTTGGAAGTCCGCCGTTCCGAGCTCTTCTGTTTCGGCGTCGAGCAACCGCCCGAAGGGGCCGCCAAGACAGAATGGCGCGAGCGCCTGTTTGAGTTCGGTCGACTGCAACAGGACGGATAGCCCCGTGAGCGTGCGTTCTCCGACGGGCGCCGAGGCGAGCGACGTCAGCGCCGACCAGAGATGATCCCGTGCAACCGGATCGATGTTGACGCCTTCGCGCGCGATCAGGCCGGACAGCCAGTCCTGCGCCCAGACGCGTTCGCCGATATCGTCGATGTTGCGCAGCGGCTGAAGCTGGACGGCGGCTTCGTCATCCGAGAGCGCGCCGGCGAGATCCTGCCAGTCGCCGCCACAGGCGACGGTCGCACAGCGGATCGAGCCGCCGAAGTCGAAGGCGAATACTTGGCTGCGCCCGTAGCGACGAAATTGCAGCGCCATCAACGCCAGCAACACGGATTTACCCGAGCCGGTAGGACCGACGACAAGCGTGTGCCCGACATCGCCGACATGAGGCGAAAAGCGGAACGGCGTTGAGCCTTCCGTCTCCGCGTAAAAGAGCGGCGGACCGTCCAGATGATCGTTGCGCGCCGGTCCTGCCCAGACCGCCGAGATCGGGATCATGTGGACGAGATTGAGCGTGGAGACTGGCGGTTGACGGACATTGGCGTAGAGATGGCCGGGCAGCGAGCCGAGCCACGCCTCGATGGCGTTCAGGGTCTCGGGCAAGCAGGTGAAGTCACGACCCTGAATGACCTTTTCGGCCGCCTTCAGCTTGGCGTCCGCGACGGCTTCGTCCTCATCCCAGACGGTCAGCGTAGCAGTGATGTAGGCGGCGCCCGCCATGTCGGCGCCGAGCTCCTGCAATGCCTCATCGGCGTCGGCGGCCTTGTTCGCCGCGTCACTATCGAGCAGCGTCGACGCCTCGTTGGTCATCACCTCTTTCAGGATCGCGGCTATGGACTTGCGCTTGGCGAACCATTGCCGGCGAATGCGCGTCAGCAGCTTGGTGGCGTCGGTCTTGTCGAGGCAGATGGCGCGCGTGACCCAGCGATATTCGAAGGGTTGGCTGTTGAACTCATCAAGCAGTCCTGGCCAGGTGACGGTGGGAAATCCGATGATGGAGAGGCTGCGCAGATGCGCCCCGCCCAAACTCGGCGCCAATCCGCCGACAAGCGCGCTATCGGCCAGGAGCGCGTCGAGGTGCATCGGCGTTTCCGGCACGCGCACGCGCTGGCGGCGCGTCGACACTGTCGAATGCAGAAAGGTCAGCGTCTCTTCGTCTGAGAGCCAGGCGGCCTCCGGCATAAAGCCGTCGAGGAGATCGAGCAGACGATCCGTGCGCGCCGCAAAGCTCGCGATGTGTTCTTGCGGATTGAGGCCGCCGTCAGGCGCGTCCTCATAGAGCCATCGTCCCGCGCGGCTCGTATCATCGGGCGGCGGCATCCAGACGAAAGTGAGGAAGTAGCTGCTCTCGAAATGGCTCGATGCATCTTCGAACTGCGCACGTCGCTCCGCGTCGACGAGGGCGGAGACCGGATCAGAAAATTCAGAAAACGGATAATCGCGTGCGGGCAAGCGTTGCGCTTCCACGAACACCGCCCAGCCCGATCCAAGCCGGCGAAGGGCGTTATTGAGCCGGCCGGACACGGCGACGAGCTCTGACGGTGTCGCGGAGTCGAGGTCAGGGCCGCGAAACCGAGCGGTGCGTTGCAGACTGCCATCCTTGTTGAGGATGACGCCCTCCGCGACGAGCGCCGCCCACGGAAGAAAATCTGCCAATAGCGAGGCGGTTGAGCGATATTCGGCGAGGCGCATCATCGCTCAGACCCCGAACCAGGTTGGGAAACGAAGATGCCGGCGCGCGACATCGACGATCTGGGCGTCGCGTTTTGCTGCCCAGACCGCGAGGAGATGGCCGACAAGCCAGAGTGCGATCCCGACAACCCACAGCCTGAGGCCAAGTCCGACGGCCGCTGCGAGCGTGCCGTTGGCGATGGCGACTGTGCGGGGCGCGCCGCCGAGCAGGATCGGTTCGACAAGGGCGCGGTGGACGGGCGCGTAAAAGCCCGGAATGTCGGTCAGCTCGCGCATCAGATCAGTGCTCCGCCGCCGAACGAGAAGAAGGACAGGAAGAAGCTCGACGCCGCGAAGGCGATGGAGAGGCCGAAGACGATCTGCACGAGGCGACGAAAGCCGCCAGATGAGTCGCCGAAGGCGAGCGTGAGTCCCGTGACGATGATGACGATCACCGCTACGATCTTGGCGACCGGCCCTTCGATTGATTCCAGGATTGACTGAAGCGGCGCCTCCCAGGGCATGCCCGATCCTGCTGCGTGTGCGGGCGCAACAAGCAGAAGGCTGAGCGCAAACGCCGTCGCGTAGAGCGGCCAGCGTGGATAGAGCATTGTGGTTTTGGTCATGGATGGTCTCCTGTGTGGGGGTGAAGAAGCGGTTGGATCTGGTAGTCCCCTGTCGTATCGAGGCTCTCGACGCGAGCGAGTTCGGAAAGGCGGCGCGCTGATCCGCGTCCAGAGAGGACGGCGATCAAGTCGATCGTCTCGGCGATCATCACGCGGGGCACGGTGACGACGGCTTCCTGGATGAGCTGCTCGAGGCGGCGCAACGCGCCGACGGCCGAGCCGGCATGAATGGTGCCGATGCCGCCGGGATGGCCGGTGCCCCAGGCTTTCAGGAGATCGAGTGCCTCGGCGCCGCGGACCTCTCCGATAGGAATTCGATCAGGCCGCAGGCGGAGCGAGGAGCGAACGAGATCAGAAAGCGACGCTACGCCATCCTTGGTCCGCAGAGCGACAAGGTTGGGCGTCAGGCATTGGAGTTCGCGCGTATCCTCGATCAGAACGACGCGGTCGGAGGATTTGGCGACTTCTGCCAGCAATGCGTTGGTGAGCGTGGTCTTGCCGGTCGAGGTGCCGCCGGCGACGAGGATATTGGCGCGGGATGTGATGGCGTCGCGCAATGCCACCAAAGCGACATCCGGCATGATCCCGGCACGGACATAGTCTTCGAGCGTGAAGACCGCGACGGCGGGCTTGCGGATCGCGAAGACGGGCGCGGCGACGATAGGCGGCAACAGTCCCTCGAAGCGCTCCCCCGTACCTGGCAGCTCTGCGGACACGCGCGGAGATCCCGCATGGACCTCGGCGCCGACATGGTGCGCGACCAAACGGACGATGCGCTCGCCGTCAGCTGCGGAGAGCTCTACGCCAGTGTCGGCGAGGCCCTCGCTCAGCCGGTCGACCCACAGGCGGCCGTCGGGATTGAGCATCACCTCGACAACCGCAGGGTCTTCGAGCCATGCGGCGACGCCCGTCCCCAACGCGGTCCTGAGCATGCGTGCGCCACGGGCGAGCGCTTCGGATTTGAATGTGTGGACGGTCATTGGCGGCCCCGCATTTGATTACGGGGTCGATCAAGAAGACCGTTAAGAGCTCAACAGCAACAGTCTTGAAGGCGTAGTAGTACAATGGCGTGGAAGGGCAGGAGAAAGCGAGAATCGTCCGGAACAGCTCAGTTCAAAATATCTGGGAAGCAGGCTTTAGGCTTACTCTTTCGGTGTGAAATCTTGCGACACTTCTTTGGCGAAGGCGCTCCCCTTCGCCAACCGCCTTCCAAGCGTCTCCACAAAACCTTCATACCGCTCGCGACCTTTCGCCTGCGCCGCTTCGCGCATCGCATCGGGCAATGGCGGAGTCGTTGTAAGCCAGAAACGGACAAACAGGGCGACCGCTTCGTTGCCGATGGTTACGTCGCGTTCGAGCCGTTCGACAGCGCGGGTCAGCCGGTCGAGGCGTCGCGTAATGGCTGCCTCGCGCTGATCTGCGGCGTCCGGGGAGAGGTAGGAGGCCAGCGCCGCTTCCACGATCTGGGATTTCGAGACTTTGCGCCGTGCCGCCAGCGCGTCGAGTTCGGCTGACAACGCCGGATCGAAATACACATTGAGCCGATCTTTCTTCATGGCGGACCTCAAAGATCGATGCCGTCATCGGGATCAAGCGAGGCCTGCCGGGCGATGCTGCGGAATCGGCCCTGCATCTGGCGGGTGCGCTGAGCGTCATCATCTGTCTCATCATCGAGACCCGCGAACTCTTCCCGTGCGGGCGTCGCTGGTTCCGGCGCAATATCTTCATGCTCGGGCAATTCAGGTTCGCGGCGAATTCCCCCATCGGCGTCTTCGCCTGTGTCGCCGGACGTCTTCTTCCGGGGTTTGGGCGCGGCGATCACCGGCCGGCCGCTCCAATCATCGTCAAGCGGTCGGTGCGACGCAGTAGGTCCGGCAATCAGGTCCGGCGGTGACAAGATGCGTGTCTTGAGCTGCGGGTCGGCGTAGTAGCGGGCCTTCTTCCCCTGGATCGGCGGCGCGCCGGAGACGAGCACGATTTCATCATCCGGTGGCAATTGCATGATCTCGCCAGGCGTCAGCAAAGGCCGCGCGGTCTCCTGCCGGGAGACCATGAGATGACCAAGCCAGGGTGACAATCTGTGCCCTGCATAGTTCTTCATCGCTCGCATCTCGGTCGCCGTGCCGAGCGCGTCGGACACGCGCTTGGCAGTGCGCTCGTCATTGGTCGCGAAGCTCACCCGGATATGACAGTTGTCGAGGATGGCGTTGTTCTGGCCGTAGGCCTTCTCGACCTGATTGAGGGATTGCGCGATCAGGAAGGCTTTCAGACCATAGCCCGCCATGAAGGCGAGCTGGCTCTCGAAGAAATCGAGACGCCCGAGCGCAGGAAATTCGTCGAGCATTAGCAACAGGCGGTGACGCTTGCGGTTGGCGTTCAACTCTTCTGTCAGCCTGCGCCCGATCTGGTTCAGCACGAGCCGGACGAGCGGCTTGGTGCGGCTGATGTCGGAGGGCGGCACGACCAAATAGAGCGTGGTCGGCCGCGCACCTGAGACCAGATCCTTGATCCGCCAATCACAGCGGCTCGTGACCCTGGCGACGACGGGATCGCGATAGAGGCCCAGAAAGCTCATCGCCGTAGACAGAACACCGGAGCGTTCGTTCTCCGACTTGTTCAGGAGTTCGCGCGCCGCCTGCGCCACGACCGGATGCGGCCGGTCGCCAAGATGCGGGGTGTGCATCATCGCCGCAAGCGTCGCCTCGATCGGCCGGCCCGGATCAGAGAGAAAAGCGGCGACGCCGGCGAGCGTCTTGTCGGCCTCTGCATAGAGGACGTGAAGTATAGCGCCGACGAGCAGCGAATGGCTGGTTTTCTCCCAATGGTTCCGGCGTTCGAGCAGGCCTTCCGGATCGACGAGGATGTCGGCGACGTTCTGGACGTCGCGCACTTCGCTGTCGCCTCGCCGGACTTCGAGCAGTGGATTGTAGGCCGCGCTCTTCGCGTCGGTCGGATCGAACAGGATAGTGCGGGTGAACCGCGCCCGCCATCCGGCCGTGAGCTGCCAGTTCTCGCCCTTGATGTCATGCACAATCGCTGAACTCGGCCAGGTCAGAAGACTCGGCACGACGAGACCAACGCCCTTTCCGCTGCGGGTCGGCGCGAAGCAGAGCACATGCTCCGGGCCGTCATGCCGGAGGTAGTGGTTTTCGAAGCGGCCGAGCACGACGCCGTCTGCAGCGAGCAGCCCGCAGGATTCAACATCCGTCCGTTCCGCCCACCGTGCTGAGCCATAGGTAGTCACGTCGCGCGCCTCGCGAGCCCGGAGGACGGAGAGGAAAATCGCGACACCGGTCGCGGCGATCCCGCCACTGCCGGCAATGATCGCGCCTTCGACGAAAACCCGCGGCGCATAGGCGTCGTAGAAATACCACCAGACGAAGAAGCTCCAGGGCGGATAGATCGGCCATCCGAGAATGTCCGTCGCCGGCGCGCCGAGCTGAGGCTGAAAGCCGAGCCGCCATGCGGTCCACTGAGTTGCGGCCCAGATGAAACCGACCACAACGAGCGAGACAATGATGATCTGGCCCCAGAGGATTTTGGTGGCCTGTGTTGGTTGCGTCTTGATCGGCATGTCTTTTCCTTCCGGGGTACTGCTTAAACGCTAAGCCCACGCTTGCGGCCAAGGATCCAGTCGATCCCACCGCCGGGCGTCATCGTTCCCGTCACGGTCTGGCCGAGATGGCGTTCGAGTTGCGGTTTCCATGGGACGAGTTCGAAGCCCAGGCCGTTATCGACCATGGCGAAACGGCCTGAGGCGAGATCGAGACGCCGGCGATAGGTTCCAGAGATGCGATCGCCTACTGTAGAATTTCTGCGAGGCATGCCGGTCTCAGATTCGACACGCGCGGCCGCTGCGTCGAGCTCTTGTTTGCGCAACGTCTTCAGAAGATCGCGGGCGAAGGTGACACGTCGTCCGTTCCTTGTCGCAAGTCCCTCGGCGACCAGGTGATCGGCGCGCCGGTCGAGCGCCCCGCGAACCTCGGCGCCGAAGCCGGCCATGCTGAGCGGCGCTTGGGTCTTGGCGAGTTGCAGCCGATCGAGCCAGGTCGCGCCGTTCGCGCCGATCTGGGTTTGGAGATTGAGGTCGGAGCGGCCGACGAGGGCCATACGCTGATGGCCTCCATTGTCCGAGCGCCAGACCCGCGTTTCAACAATCCCGCCTTCGGACGTGTCACCCGTGGCCTCGAGATCGCTGAAGCGCAGATGATGGACCCGGCCGTCCACCGCGTCGATCACGGCATAGGCCTCGCCGCTCAACTCGTCATGCAATCCGCGCTCGACAAGCCGTCCCAGGACTGGGGCGGCCGGTGTGTCCTCGATCGCGAAGTCCGTTTGTGCGCGTCCTGGTCCGCCGGACATGGCGCGGTGCATCGTCTTGATGATGTCGCCACGCTCGCCGAGATCGCGCAGCGTTTCCTGTGCGCCCGGTCTCAGGGACCAGATCGCGGGGGCGAGCCTGTCGGCGAGGCCGAGCCGTTCCAGCGTCTGGGCGCGACCGATAAGAAGTCTGCGCAGTTCCGGATCGCGCGGTTCCGGGGAGCCGGGACGCAGATCAGCAACCCCGGCGCCGTCATCGGCGAGTCCCCGGAGCGCGCGGTCAAGACCCGTCCAGCGTTCGGCTTTCACCTCCGCCTGAAGTCCGGATGCAATCTCCCGCTCGGTGCGCGGCCCGAGCTCCAGTTCGACCAATTGCTCGGCGCGGCTGCGGAACCCCGGGCTGATATAGTCGCGGGCGATGACGAGGTCCTTGCCGTCGTCGGCGCGGCCCCGCACGAGAACATGGATGTGCGGATTGTCTGTGTTCCAGTGATCGACGCCGATCCAGTCGAGCTTGGTACCGAGATCGCGCTCGGCCTCGTTCATCAGGTCGCGCGTGTAGGCGCGCAGGTCTTCAAGGTGGCCGGCGTCTTCGGGTGAGACGATGAAACGGAAATGATGCCGGTCCTCTTCGCAGCGTTCGGCGAAGGCGCGATCATCGACGCTGTCCGCTTCGGCGTTGAACATGCCTGCGTCGCGCCCGTCACGGGTTACGCCTTCACGCTTGAGATAGGCGATGTGTTTGGCGAGCGGGGCGGACCGGAAACGTGCGCCTCGATGGCGGACGACGCGCGCCTTGATGACGACGCGCCGCTGGGTGCATGACAGTCCGCGCGCTGCCCCGGCAAAGCGGCCACGACCGAATTGCGATCCGCGCCCGCGTCCCTTCGAACCGCCCAGCTTGTATCCGGTGTGTCCGGCCTTGCGGGCGGCGCCCATGACCTGGCCGACAAAGCTTTGCGCCTTGCGGGCGCTTGTCCCCATATTGCGGATGCGGCCAGGCCGGATGCGCATGTCATTGTCGCGGTCGCTCATGACAAAGCGCCCGCTTGAAAGCGCGCGGCACGGTGAATCCCGCATAAAAACAGTGGCTTGAGCGGTGGGGCGGCACTGTGCCCATGACCGCGGCGGGCGAAATATCCAAAAACAACAACGGCATAGAGCGAATCCGTGCCGCGCCTTTTATCTCGCCCTCCCGTTGTTGTTGCGCCTTTCGTCTCTGTCCTTCCTCCCGGAAGTACGCTATCGCGCGACGGACTGCGCAAGAATGCGATCAGCAGGGTCATCGCTGATCCCCGGTTCCATGTCGCAGGAAAAGGCTGTCAGAGGCGCCCGATGTGTGCTGAAGATAAGCATCGGCGCCGCTGCCTGGGTGCGTTTCGTCAGCAACAGACAGTCCATCATTGTGTGCGGCGAACAGCGGCGCCGCGCGCCAGTCCACGGTCTGAAGCGCGCTCTGTTCGTGCCGTTCTGTTGCAACTGATGCCCCGATGAGCGGCGCTAGCGCCGCAACATAATCGCGGGTTTCTTGGGGTAGTGGGCGACCCGTTGCCAGGTGCTTGGTGTAGCGTGTCGGTCCCCCATTGTAGGCGGCGAGGAAGCCCGGCGATCCGAAGCGGTCATGCAGTTCACGCAGATAAGCGGTGCCCGCGAGAATATTGTCGCGCGGCTCGAACGGATCGGAGCCGAGTCCGTAACGCGCGCGGAGCTCGGCCCAGGTCGCGGGCATGATCTGCATCAGCCCCATCGCGCCTCTTTCGCTGATGGCGCGCGCATCGCCGGCGCTTTCCCTGCGCATGATAGCGAGGATCCAATGCGCCGGGACGCCGAAGCGCTGCGCAGCTTCGTCGATATAAGCTGTATAGGGATTGCCGCGTTGTTCCGTCCTGGACGACGCGGCTTCTGCTGATACGGCGTGAGAGATAACCACGCCGGAGAGCAGACCGCAGAGGAGGAACTTCGCGAAAATCGCGTAGCGCCGAGACGAACTAGCCGCGCTCATCGCGCTTCTCGGCACGCTTTGCGGGACGGTTCCAATAGAGCGCCCAATGCTCGTCTTCCGCGTCAGTCTTGAAGAGATTGGCGCGGATCGGAGATGCAAGGGTCGGGTCGTCGATCTGCAAAGAGATGTATGCGCCGGCTTTCTCGCTGTTGCGTTTCCAGCCGGCGCCAATCTCCGGCCCGTCGTCATCGCCGTGATGGATGCGATAGTCGGGCGCGTTTTCGCTATCTGACGGCGTTGCAGGAACGAGCGTGAGTTCTCGGTAGAGAATGAGCGTGTGAAGGCGTCCGGTGAAGCCAGAGTCCGTGCGGGTGAATTGACCGATCTGAGCCATGTGGATGTTCCTTTCATTTGCGGTCGGAAGAATTTTCAGGAGCGTCAGCGTCGTCATCGGCGCGCCAGAAATAGTGGCCGTCGCCGTCATTATCGGTGAGGATCGGGACGGCGCGTCCGATCACCGTGTCTGCCGGGAGTGCGCCGAAATAGCGACCGTCGAGACTGTCGGGATGGCTTCGATTCAGGAGGAAGAGTTCCGTCTTAGCGACGAAGTGGCAGCCCTGCCAAACGGGCAGCGCACGGCCGAAACGGTCACTCGGCTGGGCTTGCGCCACGCTGATGTCGTCGACTGTGACGACGGCACCGTCGCGACAAATGCTCTGGCCGGGAAGCGCAGCGATGTGCTTGAGGAGAGGTACGCCATCGGGCAGATAGCCGCGCTCGTCGAGATAGATCGCAAGCGATTTCGGCGGATCGACGACGACCAGATCGCCTACGGCAAGATCGTCGTCCGACGCAACGGCGTATAGCCCGATGGGCGCGCTTGCGGACGCGTTCCAGATCAGCTTAGGGCTGACATGAACGAAGGCCAGTCCGCCAATCGCGAGCACTGAGAAATAGGTCGTCATGACGTAACCGAACCGGGTCATGACACGCTCCCCGCCGACGCGGCGCGCAATGTCAGTGGATCGGGCGGACAGGCTTGGCGCAGGAGCCAGGCGCGATGTTGAGCGGCTGTGTAGCCTCGCGGCTCCAGGCCTGCTGACAACCTGTTGTGAACGTGGCGCCAATAGTCCGGCGCGGCGTCGGCCGGGTCGATGCCGAGCGCTTCGATCGCATCGGCGAACTGAAGAACCCGTTCGACCTTGGGCCAGCCGGACTGGCGCAGCAGACTTTCGCCACCGGGAGTCACATGCGGCACGGTCGCATAGGGCTCATCGGCTCTGGGCGCGCGCAGGATGTCGATCCGGCTTTCCGTCGTACCGAAGTCATTCGCCTGCCAGCGAACGAAGGCGAATAGGGCGTCGGGGTCGAAAGCGACGGTGCTGCGACTGCGGCTTAGGATCGTTGTTCGCACGATCCGGCCGAAGCGAATCCAGTGCTCGATCTGCTTCTCGATCCAGACGAGCTCGACAGTGGCGCCGCCGCTCATGAGCGGGCTTTCCTTGCATAAGCGGGCGAGATCGCTGCATGTCGCTTGGCGGGCAGAACTTCGTCGCCCGTGTCGTCTGAGGTCGAGTTCTTCTCTCCCCGGCTAACCCAGGCTTGTAAATCCTCGATCGCGTAGACGACACGCCCGCCGATCTTCGAGTAGCGTGGTCCCGTGCCGTAGGTCCGGTGTTTTTCGAGCGTTCGGCCCGACAGGCCAAGAAAGCGGGCCGCTTCGGGCGTTCTCAGATAGCGTGGCGGAAGTCCGGCATTGGGATCGGGCATGGGTCGCGTCTCCGGTTAGGTCTTCCCGCTGCGGGAAGCGCGGGACTGTGGGAGATGAGAAAAGCGTAAGATGCGCGCCGGGAGGGATGACGATCAGAGCGGACAGAAAACGTCACCCCAAATGATCGGCGGTATCGGTGTTTCGTCTGGCTCGATCAGAACGGGAATTCGTCGTCCAGGTCCGTGGCCGGCGCCCGCCGGGAAGCTTCGATGCGTTCGATAAACGCAAGCGATGCGAGGACGCTGTCGATTATGAATTGCGCTTCCGAGACGTCGAGGAGCGCATTGTCATGGGCGAAAGAGCGCTTGTTGCGCGCCTGGTTTAGACCGTCGAACAGTTTGTGCTGGACGCGCAGCGTTGGCAGCGCGAACTCACTGACGGCGCCTTCATCACGCAACGCCTTGCCGTATGCGCCGAATATGGCGTCGAGCGGGGTCTTTGCATCGACGGCCTGATTGCGTGATGCGAGGAGATTGCGGAAGCGTTTGACGCAATAGGTGTGTACACGGTCCAACGCGACATCCGGATTCTCCGCGACAAGATCGGCGGCGATGGACGCACGCAGTTTGGGAAGTGTGGTGTCGGGTGAGAAGTCCTTGAACACGTCGTCGAGGTTCAGCGCAGACGCGTTTTCCAACTCGTTCGTGAACTGTTCCAGCCATGCTTTCAGGCGTTCTTCCGTTGCAGGATCGGGCTTCAGATAGGCATCGAGACCGCAGCGTTACGCCCACAACACTCGGAGAGTTTGGGCGACCAAACGCGGTTCGGCGACCTCGACGAAGCCTCGGAGTGTCTTGGCTTTGCTGGCGCCTTCGACCTGGAAGCGTTGTTGGAAAATCTGGATATCGAAATTCTCCTCAAACCACTCGGCCATGGTTCGGTCGGAGAAATCGATGACATATCCACCGCCACTGTGAAAAATCTGGTCGAACACGGCCCTTTACTGCGAAGGCAATCGACGCGTGCGTCCCACAATCTTGGGAAGGTTTGAGGCTAGTGTCTGCGATGGTTGCGTCATTCGACGAACATAGCGAAGGCCGCTTATATCGAACAGTCGTGTTCGTCCGGGAGAGAAATCAACGGGCCTTGCCCTTGAGAAGCTGCTTGTAACCATAGTCGATCATCATGCGACCGTAGGCAGCAAGCCTCGCAACTTGTGCTTTGATTGAGCTTGTTTTCCACGGTTCGGCGGCGACGCGGTCGGCTCCGAAAAAGGCCGTAGCGATAGCGCGATAGGTTGCGCCGCTTTGGCGACCATCTACGGTGCGCAGAGCGCGTTTCAGGCGCTCTCGCCGTTGTGGCGTTAGGGATGGATCGGCGTGATGGTCGATAAGTTGATGATACAGCCTGTTAGCGGCGGCAAGCCGAACGGGCCAGTGTTTATCAAGCGGTAGCAGGATGCCGATTGGTTGATCTCCGATCGTATCGCCGACAAGAGTGTCGCCAATATGCAGCCGAACCCATGACAATCCATCGACGCCGGTTCTACTGTCCGTAACAGCCTCGGAGAGAATGGCGCTGCCCAATCCGAGGTCGGGTAGAGAGGCAATCAGGTGGACCGCAGCAGGGGCTGCGGAAGGCAGCCAGAAGACAGGAGCGCTGAGCGCGTTGAGTTTGGGATCTGCTGGGAAATCGTAGCCCCCAATCAGCCGGAGCTCCGCTTCCCTCCCTCATGAGATCGTATTCTTTGCGATAGTCGGCGTTACGCCGAAGGCATTCCCAAGCGAGTCCCGAGATTCCGAGATCCTCAAAATGATCGTACTCGTCGTCATTGCGCCAATCGGTGGACATCGTGACTTCCTCCCAACAACGCGCCGAAATGTGAAGCGGCGATAGTGTTTGGAATGTTTCGCCATAAATCTGGAGTTGCATAGAATGACAACAGGCATCGCGTGATGCACTTGGTGCATCGATGTACGATCTAAGCGGTTGGAAGACCATTCCTTAGAAGGTCCCGATAACCTTGCTCTGTCATCCAGCGTGCGCGGAACAGATGGCTATCGTGAACCTGACGGGCGCGTTCCGGTTCCTGCGTGGCATCGATACCTAGTAGAGCCGAGGCGACTTCTTCGAGCGTTGCGCCAGCATCATTGGCGTCGATGAGACGCATGTATAGTCTCAAATGGTCACGGTCATAGCTAGTTACGGTCGCGTCATTCGGCGGTGTGTTAGCGATGGAGAACTGGCTTGCGGGCATCGGCGTCCTTTAGGTCTGGCGCTAGTATCAATGAACCGGAAACCATAATCGGCGCAAGCGCCGGTCGGTTGAAATTTCAAGATCCAGCTGCGACAGAAGCGGCGGGCCTGCACCGGTTCCGCGTATTATAGTACGTCGCACTAAAATACGCGATCCGCATTTTACTGGCGGATGGATATTCGGGAAGTCTTCGGTGCGAATCTACAGTTTTTTCGGGAGAAAGCCGGCCTTAGCCAAGCCGCTTTGGCCGACAGGATGGGCGTCGATCGCGCACATATAAGCGCGATGGAGCGCGGCCAACAGAATGTGACTATCATCACGCTCTGGCACGTGGCCGAAGCGCTCGACCTCAAGCCGGCGGCGCTTTTGGATGACGATCGGGAAGAGGGCTGAAGTTTTGTTCTAGCTACCCAAAGGTTGATGAGGGGATCAATATGATGAGTACACATCCTCGGTCCGGGTTGGTGCCTGGCAGCATACTGCCGGGCTACGAGGACCGCGGGATAGCCGCGAGCCTCGCTGAACGCCCGCTGCCGCCACATGATGTGTTCTGCTATCCGCTCGTTGAAACGTGGCGCGACCGCATCTGGCACATGCTTGGCGATTTCATCACCGAAGAGGTGAAGGCTGAATTTGTCCGCCATCCGCCTGAATTCGTCGTCTCGGATGATCTTTCCTGGCTGGACAACCTGATCCATGATGTCACGGGTGAGATCACCGACATCAAGATGCTTACTGCCGACAGGTTGCGGGAGGAGTACCGGGCTTTTCGGGCAGGCCACGCCACCCGAACAAATGACCTGGCTCAGTTCTATCAGAATGGATTGAAGGTCTTGAACGCCGCCGAAGTTGAAGATCGCGCCAGATCAGTCTTTTTGAACGGCCAGTTCAAGCATGCGACAGAAGAGCGTCTTCAGAACGCCATTGATCAAATCAAAGCGCGCGATCCTGCCGGTGGCCGCGAGGGACGATTGTATTTCTGTGCCCGAGAGGAGGAGCTATTCAGCAGGGCCGGCGGTGCCGGGCATTATCTAACCTATGGGAGCGAGTATCTGTATTGCTTGGGCATCCGCGTAGCGAGTTCTCGGGAAACGAAGAAGGCGCTGACAGGGATCGGTAGTCCGACAATGTTCGTATGCGACATACCAATGGTCATGATCCGATCACACGCACTCGAAGATTTCGCGGGCTCTATTCTTGAGTACCTCTTTTGCGAGCTGGTGGATGAGCTGGAAGCACACGCATTAAGTCCCGACGCTGGTTCGGCGTTGAGTTTGACAGAGAATCTTCCGGGCGAATGCATTGTCGGACATTATCATCCGGCAACGATATACGACCCGCTTCGATTTGCTTAACGCGGCTTGCGTGCAGAAGCTGGACAGCCCCACCCGGTCTTGCCGGGTGGGGCTGTCGGAGGCATCAGTCGCCGTTCTGGCGACGTGACCGAGACCAGATGAGGCTGTAGCTCCCTTCGCCTTCGATGACGGTATCGTCGAAGAGGTT